>NZ_JBVIFM010000001.1:101639-530860 GCF_055571335.1 Kitasatospora sp. NPDC030952 | reverse complement strand
CGGGGGCGGGCCGGCCCGGCTCCCGCCCCCCCGGCCCTTGTCTCTGGCTACACCCCCCTCTTTCCCCAAACCTCCCCCCCCCCCCCCCCCCTCCCCCCCCCCCCCCCCACCCGCCCCCCCCCCCCCCCCCCCCCCCCCCCCCCCCCCCCGTCCGACCTCGGGGTGAGCCGCCCTCACCCCGGGGTCAGAGGGAAGGGTCCTGCATCAGGATGGCCTGGTACAGGTGGTGGAGCCGCCGGCTCGGCTTGAGCCCCAGCTCGTCGTCCAGCCACTTGCGGGTGCGGTGGAAGATGTCCACGGCCTCCGACTGGCGGCCGCAGCGGTACAGCGCGATCATCAACTGCTCGCTGAAACGTTCCCGTTCGGGGTACTGGGCGAGCAGCTGCTTGAGTTCGGCGACCACCGCGCCCGCCTCACCCGACTGGAGCTGTGCCGCGATCAGGTCCTCGCGGGCGGTCTTGCGCTGTTCGTCCAGCCGCAGGGCGACGGCGCGGCACCAGGGCCCGTCGCTGGTGTCGAGCAGGGCCGGTCCGCGCCACATGGCCAGTGCCGACCGGAGGGTGTCCATCGCTTCGTACGGCCGGTGTTCGACCAGCCCCGCGCCCTTCTCCGCCGTCCGCAGGAAGCGGTACGCGTCGACCGCCTCCTCCGGAACGGTCAGTGTGTATCCGTTGTCGACGGTTCTGATGAGTTCCTGGTCCGGTCTCTCCAGGCCCAGTTCGGCCAGTGACTTCCGCATGCGCTTGACGTTGGCCTGGAGGGCGTTGCGCGCGTTCTTCAACGGCGCCTCCCCCCAGAGTTCGTCGATCAGTTCGTCGAAGGCGACCACCTGACCGGCGTTCAGGGCGAGCATGGTGAGCATGACGCGGTTCTTCTTCGCCCGTAATCCCACGGTGCGCTGACCGTCGCCGATGAGAAGCGGTCCCAGTATGGAGATGTGCACAAGATTTCCCCGTTCTTAGCGATGAACTCCAGCCACGAGCTTGTCCGTTGAGTCCTCGACGAGCCACTACCATCAGGGGTCGACTTGTTTGAAGGGGACTGAAAAAGGGGAGAAGCCCGGGTATCATTCGCGCCGGTCAAGTATCGGACACGGGTGGCTGATCCGGCCATGTACCTTCGTACATGAGTTGGTGGACTTGGGCCACCAGGCCGGCCTGGAGCCGGGACTCCACGCCCAGCTTCGCCATCACGCTGGCGACATGGGCTTTCACCGTACGTTCCGTGACGTGCAGTCGGTCGGCGATGCCGCGGTTGGAGTGCCCCGTTCCGATCAGGTCGAAGACCTGCCGCTCTCGCCCCGAGAGCGTGCCCACCCGGGCGAGTTCATCGCGCCAGCGCGTCGCGGCGAGGCCGCCGTCACCGTGCTGGCCCACCACCACACCGCCCCCGCTTCCGTGGCGCGTCCCGTCAGCGGTGCGGCCTCTGCCCGGGGGCTGCGCGCCTCGACGAACGCATTAGCGATTCTACAACTCTCGTAACAAACCATCACGGCACCGGCGACGTCAAACGCCTTGTCGTGGATCGGGGCTCCCGTCGTGCACGGACGAAGCGGCCGGGGCGGGAGCGATCCCCCGCCCCGGCCGTCCGGCCGGTCGTGACCGGTTGTTACGGAAGGGTCGAGCGGGCCGCCGCGGAGGCCGCCGCCGCGGCCACGATCGAGGGCAGCCGAGGGGGGCGGGCGGGCGACTGACGGGCCAGCCGGGAGGGCCACCAGGTCTTCCAGCCCAGCAGGGTGATCATCGCCGGCAGCACCACGATCCGGATCACCGTCGCGTCCAGCAGCACCGCGCAGGCCATGCCCACGCCCATCTGCTTCATCTCGATGTAGTTGAGCGAGGCCAGCAGCGCGAACACGCAGACCATCACCGCCGCCGCGCTGGTGACCACCCCGGCGGTGCGGGTGATGCCCTGCTCGACCGCTTCCCGCAGCGACAGCCCCCCGCGCGCCGCCTCCCGGATCCGGCTGACCACGAAGACGTGGTAGTCCATCGAGAGCCCGAGCAGGATCACGAACAGCATCAGCGGCATCCAGGCCACCACCCGGCCGGTGGACTCGAAGTGCAGCAGGTCCTCGGCCCAGGTGTGCTGGAAGATCAGCGCGAGCACGCCGAACGAGGCCGCGGTGGAGAGCAGGTTGAGCGCCACGGTGATCAGCGCCAGGACGATCGAGCGGAAGGCCAGCGCCATCACCAGGAAGGTCAGCACCAGTGCCACCCCGAGCACCCAGGGCATCTTGTCCATCACGTTCGCCCGGTAGTCCACGTCATAGGCCACGTCACTGCCGCCCACCGCGAACTGCGCACCCGCGACGGCGCCGAGGGTCTTCGGGGTGAGGTCCTCGCGGAGCCGGGCCAGTGAGGCGCGGGCCTGGTCCGAGCCGCTGTCGAACCGGGTGCCGATCGCCACGGTGGCGACCGTGCCGTCCGCCGAGGTCCGCACCACCGGCGCCGGGTCGTGGACGAAGAGGTCGTCGGTCAGCGTCCGCCGGACCAGTTCTTCGACGGCCGGGCCGAGTTCGGCGCGCTCGCCGGGCGGCACCCGCACCGCCACCAGATGGGTGTCGGGCTGGCTCGGGAAGGACGCGGTCAGCCGCTGGTAGGACTGCATCGCCGGGATCGACCGGGGCAGGTCGTCGATCCCGGTGGCCTTGAGCTTGAGCCCGAGCGCGGGCAGCGCGAGCAGCAGCAGCGCCGCCACCGAGGCCACCAGGGCGATCACCGGGTGGCGCAGCGAGGGCTTGAGCATGGTCGACCAGAGCCGGGGCTTGACCCCGCCCTTCTGGGTGAGCCGCCACACCAGCGGAACCCGGGGGGTGTCCAGGTAGCGGCCGAAGCGGGACAGCATGGCCGGCAGCACCGTCAGCGAGGAGATGATGGCGATCGACACCACGATCACCGCGCCGGTCGCCATCGACTCGAAGGCGATGTGCCCGGCCAGGTAGAGCGCGCCCATCGAGACCAGCACCACCACCCCGGAGACCAGTACCGAGTGCCCGGAGGTGGCCGCCGCGATCTCGATCGCGTCGATGTTGTCGCTGCCCAGCGCCCGTTCCTCGCGCTGGCGTTTGAGGTAGAACAGCGAGTAGTCCACGCCGATCGCCATGCCCATCAGGACGATGAACGGGGTCACCGGGCCGGAGTCCGGGACGACCTGCGAGGCGACGCCCCACAGCCCGAGCCCGGCCAGCACCGAGGACAGGCCGAGCACCACCGGCACGCTCGCGGCGACGATCGCGCCGAAGACGAAGACCATCACCAGCAGGGTGACCGGCAGGCTGAGCACGGTCGCCTTGCCGAGGTCCCTGCTGAGCATGTCGTCCAGCCCGGCCTTGATCGAACCGGAGCCGACCAGTTCCATCCGTACGTCGCCGTGGTCCTGCCGGGCGGCGTCGACGGTGTCCAGCAGCGGCTGCACCCGGTCGGCGGCGGTCTCCGGATCCCCGTCGAGGGTGACCGGTACGAGCAGGGCGGTGCCGTCCGGGGCGGACTGCGGCGCGCCGATCGAGGCGATTCCGGTGAGGTGGCTCAGGCCACGGGTGGCGTTGTCCACCGCCGCCTGGGCCCGGACCGGGTCGAGCAGCCCGCCGTCCCAGGAGCTGACCAGCAGGTTCTCCACGGCCCGCTCCTGGAGGCCGCCGGTCCGGGCGATCGCGGCGGCCCGGCCGGACTGGCCGATGGAGAGGTCGGAGTTGGTCGCCTGCCGGGTGCCGGTGAGGCCGCCGACCACCAGCGCACCGACCACGAACGCCACCCAGAGCGCGATCGCCCACCAGGGGTGGACCGCACTCCACCGGGCCGCCCTGGTGATCACGTTCCTGCCTTCCACGATCACGTTCCCCTCCTTCTCGGCGCAGTCGCCCGGCCCGGGCACCAGTCGGACCAGGGGTCCGGCCGTGCGGCACGGTGTGCGTTCGTACCGAGAAATCTAATGACGATCCGACCCGCGACCACGGGTACAACTACGCCGATTCGAGGGGGAGTTTCTTCTACTTGACACCCGGCCTCGCCGTCCCGCTGTCACCGCGCCGGACCGGAGTCCGCGGGTGCTCATGGATACCACAGGCCCCACGAGACGGCGAAGGGTTCGGCGCCCAACAGTGCGACGGACCCCGCGTACTCCTCCGGCGCCTCCGGCAGCGGCAGGTCGGCGACCCGCCAGGGGCCGGCCAGTCCCGTCGGGGCGGGGGCGGCGTCCGGGACGTCCGGGATCCGTACCGTGGCCTGGGCGGCGGCGTGGGCGACCGGGAGGGCGAGGCCCTCGGTGAGCCGGCCGCCCGAGGCCTTCACGCAGGCCTCCTTCCTGGTCCACAGCCGGGCGAACGCCGGACGGCCGCCCAGGGCCACCAACTCCCGCTCCTGGGAGGGGAAGAAGCGCCGGGACAGCCGGTCCACGTCCCGGCCGGAGCGGACCGTCTCGACGTCCACGCCGACCGGCCGCGGGGCCACCGCGAGCAGCGCCAGCTCCCCCGAGTGGGACAGGCTGAAGTGCAGGCCGGGCGCGTCCGCCACGGCCGGCTTGCCCCAGCGGCCGCGGCTGAAGCGCAGCCGCTCCGGCGGGCGGCCCAGCCGCTCGCCGAGCAGGATCCGGGTGGCGGCGTGCGCGATCACGAAGCGGCGCCGCAGCCCGGGCAGCCGGCCACTGCGGGCGCGGGCCCGCTCCTCTGGGTCGAGCAGCCGCTCCAGCGCCGCGAGCTCCGACTCCGTTGCGGAGTCCGGTCGTTCGGACCCCGCGGCGGAGTCCGGTCGTTCGGCCCCCGCGGCGGAGTCCGGCCGTCCTCCGGTCAGCGGGATGCGCCAGATCTCGACGGCCTGTCCGGTCCCGTTCAGAGCCGGTCCACCTTTCCGGTGTGCAGCCCCTGGAAGAGGTTGAGCTTCTGGATGTTCCTGGTCCCCTCCATGAACTCCACGCCCCGGGCGTCCCGGGCGAGTTTGTCCAGCAGGGGGTGGTCCAGCCGGGCACCGGGGCCGAAGAAGCCGGGCGCGCGCAGGGTGACCTCCTCGGCCACCTGGCAGGCCCGCGCCTTGGCCGCCGAGGCGAGGTACCCGTCGGAGGGCCGGCGGTCCACCGCGAGGGCGGCCCGGTAGGTCAACTGCCGGGCCGCGTCGATCCGTCGGCCCAGCTCCTCGTAGGCGTCCCGCTCCGCGCCGCACAGTTCCTTGCGGTTCTCGCCGATGTAGTCGTGCGCGGCCCGGGCGATCCCCAGGGCGATCGCCGCGACGGTCGGCCGCAGCCGGTTGAAGACCGAGACGATGCCCCACATCCCGCGCCGGGTCGGCGACAGGTGGGCGCCGAGCACCCGCTCGGCCGGGACGTGCACCCGGTCGAAGGTGACCCGGCACAGCTGCACCCCGCGCAGGCCCAGGGTGGGTATCGGCTCGGCCCGGTAGCCGGGGTCGGCGGTGTCCACCAGGACGGCCAGCACGCCGAGCCGCTCGGTGCCCGCGACCCGCGCGAAGACCGCGCCCAGCTCCGCGCGGGCGGCGTTGCCGACGTAGCGCTTCTCGCCGTCCAGCAGGTAGGAGCCGTCGCCCAGCGGGGTCAGCGTGGTGCTCATCTCGCCGATGGCGGAGCCGCGGTCCGGTTCGGTGAGGGCGAAGGACGTCCAGCACGGGCGGTCGGCCAGGCGGCCGTAGACCCAGTCCCGCTGGGCCGGGCTGCCGAGCACGCCCAGCAGCACCCCGGTCATCGACGCGCCGGGGGAGCCGAGCAGCATCCCGGCGTCGCCGCGGGCCAGCTCCTCGCTGACCACGGCCCGCTCGAGGGTGGCCAGGCCGTGGGCGGGGCCGCTGCCGGGCTCGGTGCCCGCGCGCTCCCAGCCGGGGGGCGTCAGGTGGCCGGCCAGGAAACGGACGGCGGGCAGGTCCAGGTAGCGGTGGACGGCCTCGGGGTCGCGGTCCAGTTCGAGGGCGCCCGCGCGCAGGTCGTCGGCCCACTCGCGGACGTGGCGGCGGGCGCTCCGGAGCTGGCTCGGCAGGATGGTCATCTGACGCCTCCGGGCGCGTCGAGGTGCTGGGCCGGGCGAGCGTCGGTGCGCTGGGCCGGGAGCGCGGCGAGGAAGGGGGGCACGGGAGCGTCGGCGAGGTGGTCGACCGGAGCGTCGTGGTGGTGGGCGACGGGGCCGGGCCGGCCGCAGTAGACGTCGGCGAGCAGCTCGGAGGCGTAGGCCTCCCGGCCGGGCCCCTCGGCGGTGAACCCGTGGGCGCCGAGCAGCCGCAGCAGGGCGCGGTCGACCTCGGTGATCTGCGCCTGCAGCCGGGCGAGGGCGCGGGTGTCCAGCGGGTGGGCGGGTGAGCACGGGTCGTCCTCCCCGTCCGCCTCGGCCAGGTCGTCGAGCACGCCCGCGATCTCCAGCTGTTCGATCAGGGCGTCCGCGAGCGCGCCCTTGACCAGCTGCTGCAGCAGCAGCGAGGTGCCCTCGACCCGGCGGGCGGCGAGGTAGGCGACGCAGGCCTCGCGCAGCCGCTCGGAGTGTCCGAGCCGCAGCCAGGCCAGCCCGGTGTCCCAGGGCCGGGGGCCCGGATCGGGATCGGGGTCGGGGCCGGGGCCGGGAGCGGGAGCGGGGTCGGGGCCGGGAGCGGGGCCGGCCGGGGTCCGGGGAGTGGGGGCGGGGTGCAGGACGGCGAGGCCCGGCAGCGGGCCCGGCGCCTCCTCGGCCGGCAAGTCGCCGTAGCCGTCGAGGAGTTCGCGCGGCACCACGGCGTGTCCGCGGGGGCCGCGCGGTGGCACGCCCGGGGAGAGCGCGCGGGACAGCAGGGTGAGGGCGGGCACGAGGCCGTCGGCGCGCGCACCGGCCCTTGCCTCGCGCCAGTGCTCCTGTACCTCGGCCGGAACGGTCATCTGTGTCTCCACTCCCCCGTGTCGAGCGTGCAGTAGGCCAGGGTGTCGCGGTCCCGGTCGTAGTCGGCGACCACCACCTGGCGGTGGTCACCGTCGGTCCCTGTCGCGGTGCCGGTGCCCGGTCCGGCGTCGGTTCCGGCGACGGCGTCGAGCAGGGCGGACCAGCTCCCGGTGGCCGGCCGTCCGGCCGCCCCCTCGGTCAACGGGCCCTGGTGTGCCGGAAGTTCAGGTCCTCCGGCGAGACCGGCGCCGGCCACCACGGCGGCGCCCGCGGGCCAGTGCGCGAACAGGGCGGGTCCGGGCCGCCCGAGGGCCTGTCCGCCCAGCGGGCGGTCGCCGCCGTCCCAGTGCAGCAGCAGCGCCACGGCGGCGTCGCCGTCCAGGCCGGCCGGGGAGCCGGCGGGCAGCGGGAACGGCTGGGTGCCCTGGTCCACTGCCAGCAGCAGCAACCGCGACCAGCCGCACCGCCGGGCGTACTCCACGGCCACCCGCAGCGCGCTGAACGGCGCCAGCCGGCCCTGGTCGGACAGCGCGAAGGCGAGCGGACCGCCCGGCAGCCGCCGCTGGACGCAGGAGGCGACCAGCTCGGTGTGATCGAAGTCCGGTGCGGCGTAGGCGATCACCGCCACCTCGGGGGCGTCCCCGGCGTCCAGCGGCCCCAGCGCGTCCAGGGCGCCGTAGGCCAGCTCCACCGAGGTGCGCCGCCCGGCGGCGGCGAACTGGGCGCGGTCGAAGGGGGCCCGGTACGGAGCCCCGAGCTCCGCGTAGAACTCCTCCCGCGCGTCCTCCGGCCGGTACGGGGCGCTCGGGCCCGTGGGGGCGTACCGGGCCGCCCGGACCAGCCGGGGCAGGGCAGCCGGGCCGACCGGCTGCGGGCGCCGGACCGCTGCGGTCGCGCGGAACATGCTCAGGCGCCCGCTTCCCCGGCGACGAAGCCGGCCAGCGCACCGACCGTCTCGAAGTGGGTCATGTCCAGTTCGTCGGCGTCGAACTGGAGGTCGAGGATCTCCTCGATGGTGATGAGGAGTTCGAGCGCGCTGCTGGAGTCCAGGCCCAGCTCGTCGAAGAGGCGGACGTTCTCGTCGGCGCCGGAGACGTCCTTGTTGAGGACCTCCGAGAGGCCCTTGCGGACGGCGTCGACGAATTTGGGGTCGGTCGTGGTGTCGCTCACGGAGTGCTCCTCGCTGTGGTCCCGGCCGCCGGTCGGCGGGCGGATGCGGTCGTGCGGTGTCGTGCGGTGTCGTGCGCCGTGCGGCGTCCTGCGGTTACGCGGTCACGCGGTCACGGCCGGTTGTGCGTGGGGTCCCGGGTGGTCCCGGGCGGCTCAGTCGTCCTGCGGGACCGGCCGGTACAGCCGCTGTCCGGCCAGCAACGCGCCCACGTCGTCGCGCTCGCGGACCAGGTGCGCCCGCCCGTCCAGGACGAGCACCTCGGCCGGGTAGCCGTGGCTCAGGAAGTGCACCGGGGAGGCCGTCGGTCCGTACGCACCGGAGCGCTGCACGCCGATCAGCTCGCCGGCGCGCAGCGGCGGCATCGGGACCTTCTTGCCGATCACGTCGTTGGGCGTGCACAGCGGCCCGGTGATGTGCCACGGCTCGGTGGCGGGCTCGTCCATCCGTTCCAGCGCGGCCATCGGGAAGTTGCGCTTGACGTACGAGCCGATGCCGACCGCCGCCATGTGGTGGTTGGTGCCGCCGTCGGTGACCGCGAAGTTCTCGCCCATCGAGGTCTTGGTGTAGCGCACCCGGGTCACGTAGGTGCCGGAGGCGGCGACCAGGAAGCGGCCCAGCTCCATGATCAGCCGGGTGTCGGGGTGCCGCTCGGCGAAGTCCTCGACCAGCGGGTTGAGCCCGGCGGCCAGCACGTCGAGGTCGAGGTCCTTCTCGTTGTCGAAGTAGGCGATGCCGAGGCCGCCGCCGATGTCCACCGTCTCCAGCGGGAAGTCCAGCTCGGCGGAGAGCCGTTCGGCCAGGTCGAAGATCCGCCGGGTGTTCTCGACGACTGACTCCTCGGACAGGATCCGGGTGCCCAGGTAGACCTGGACGCCCATCAGCCGCACGTGCGGGTACCGGGCGGCCAGCCCGCGGCCCTCGGCCAGCAGCTGCTCCTCGTCGGTGCCGAACTGGCGCGGCTTGCCGCCCATGGTCAGGCCCGAACCCTTGACCTGGAAGCTCGGGTTGACCCGCAGCGCGACCCGCGCGGTGATCCCGCGCTCGGCCGCCAGCTCGTCGATCAGGCCGAGCTCCTCCACCGACTCGCAGACGATCGCGTGGATGTCCTGGTCCAGGCAGGCGGCCACCTCGGCGCGGCTCTTGCCGGGGCCGAGGAAGATGATGTCCTGCGGGCTCACCCCGGCCCGCTGGGCGGTGACCAGCTCGGTCAGCGAGGACACCTCGGCGCGGGCGCCGCAGCTGTGCAGCAGGGCGCAGACCGAGATGTTGGGGTTGGCCTTCAGCGAGTAGAAGACCTCCAGCGCGGGGTGCAGCGCCGCGCGCAGGCCCCGGAAGCGGGTGGTGATCTCCTCGCCGTCGTACAGGTACAGCGGGGTGCCGAACTCCTCGGCCAGCTCGGTGATGCCGAGGCCCTGCACCTCGAATGCGACGCTCACGATCAGCTCCGTTCCGGGAAGGCCGCGAGGCGGCGGGTGATGTCGGTGTCCAGCGCCGCGATCTCCTCGTCGGAGCCGCCGACCAGCACGCCGTACAGCCGGCCCTCGAAGCCCTCCGGGCTGTCCGCGGCGGTGCCGTGCGCGGCGTTCACGGTGGCGTAGTTGTTGACGAACAGGCCGCGGTGCCGGGCGCTCCGGCCGTCGGGCCGCGCGCCGTCGGGTGCCGCGCCGTCCGGCTCGTCCCGTACCGGCGCGTCCAGGAACAGGTCGTCCAGCAGCAGGCCGTCCAGCCGTTCGGCCAGCTCAGTGAAGGGCAGCGGACGGGTGAGCCGCAGCGGGTAGTGACGGGCGACGGCGACGTCCTCGGGGCCGGCCAGCCCGCCCTCGTGCACCACGTTCTGGTAGGTGGACATGTTGTTGCGGGCGTTGATCTCGATCACCGGGTAGAGGCCCTCGTCCGGGTCGACCATCGCGTCCACCCCGACCACGCCGTAGTAGCCGTCGGCGGCGAGCCGCTCGCCGAGCCGCAGTGCCGTCGCGGCGATCTCCGCGACCTGCCGGTCGGACAGCCGGGCCGGGATGCGGTGGCCCTTGTGCACCCCGCCCTCGGTGAGCAGCTCCTTGACGAAGTCGAAGTGCACCGAGCCGTCCCGGCCCACGGTGAACTGGTAGTTGAGGTCGCAGCGCTTGGCCACCCACTCCTCCACCACCAGCGCCGTGCGCGGCACCCCGGCCCCGTCCTGGGCGGCCCGGGCGGCCTTCTCGGCCTGCTGGACGGCCATCCGGTGCAGCCGGCCCAGCCGGGCCGCGGAGTCCAGCACCACGATGCCCTTCCCGGACACCCCGAAGGCGTCCTTGAGCACCACCTTCCGCCCGGCGTCCAGCAGTTCGCCGGCGGCGGCCACCGCCTCCGCCAGCTCCTCCAGGGTCTCGCAGGCCCAGCCGCGGGCCTGGCGGATGCCCAGCTCGTCGGCCAGGCGGCGGCTGTACACCTTGCTGTTGACCCGCTTGCAGACGGCGGCTGCGGGCGCGGCCAGCGGGAGCCCGGTACGGGCGGCCAGTTCCTCCTCGACGGCGGAGATGCCGTGCGCGGTCAGCCGGGCGCCGCCGGCGGTGAGACCGGCCAGGGCGTCGAGCAGGGCCGGGTCGGCGAGGGCGTCCTCGCTGACGGTGCGCTGCGGGTCCTGGTCGGCCACCACGTGCACGGTGGGCAACTGGAGGCCGAGGCCCTCCAGGTAGCCGCGGTAGCCGTCGTCCGGCGCGGTCTTCAGTACGACGTGGTCGTCCTTGCCGCCGAGCAGCAGGGTGAACTCGTCCATCCGGTTGACCACCGCACTGCCCGCGTGCGAGGCCACCCGGGGCAGGGCGGGCTCGCCGAGCGCCCAGTGGTTCTCCACCTCGAAGTTGCCCAGGAACACCAGCGGGGTGTCCGGTGAACCGGAGACCGCGCGCTTGAGTCGCGCGCCGAAGCCGGCGGAGGGAAGGTGCATGTCGACCTCGTCCATTTCTCGTGTGCGCTCGGTCCGGGAAGGGGCCGTCGGTGCTCGACGGCCCCGTTCGTGCCGGACGGTCTCGTCAGTGCTCGAACACCATGGCGGCGAAGGTCGCCCCGAGCCCCACGCTGGTCATCAGGTAGCGGTCGCCGGGGCGCAGCCGCCCCAGCTCGGTGGCCTTCTGCAGGTTGATGAAGGGGTCGGCGCAGAAGCAGTGGCCGGTCTCGCCGACCAGGTCGAGGAAGACCTTGTCCAGCGGCAGCCCGAGCTCCTTGCAGACACCGATCCAGGACAGCCGGTTGACGTTGTGCGGCAGCACCAGCGCCAACTCGTCCAGCTTGCAGTCGGCTTCGGCCAGTGCCGCGTCGATCACCTCGCACAGGCCCGGCCCGTACAGCTCCTGGAACTCCTTGGCGGCGGTCCCGCTCATGATGAACTCGTCGCCGAACTGCGGGTAGGTGCGGGCCGCGTAGCCGATCATCCGGTCCGGGCCGGAGCGGTCCGCGCTCACCAGGAAGGCCACGGTGCCCTCGCCCATGACGGTGACGTCCGGGATGGACTGGGTCTGGGCGGTGCAGGCCTTCTCCCCGGCCACCACCAGGGCCAGCGCGTCCGGGTCCGGGTCGGCGGCGAGCAGGGTGCCGGCCAGGTCCAGGGCGAGCAGGCCGGAGGCGCAGGCGTGGTGCGAGACGACGAACGCGGCGGCGTGCTCCAGGCCGAGTTCGGCTTGGAGCGGACCGAGCGAGGTCATCGGGTACGGCAGCGGCGACGGCATGGTGCGCGCCTGCAGGACGTACTTGACGCGCTGTTCCTGGCCGCGCAGCTCGACCAGCTTGGTGGCGGCGCGCAGCAGCAGCTCGGTCTCGGTGGCCGCCGGGTCGCGGCACACCTCCGCGAGCCCGTAGAAGCGCTGGTAGCGCCGCAGCTGAACGTCCGTCAGTTGGAGTCGCTGCTGGAAGCGGGCGATCGGGATGGTGTCGGGAAGGCAGCTGGAGACCGCCGTGATCGACGTCATGCCCACTACGGTCGCGCGCGGCGCTGACGCTCAGCTGACGCCGGGCTGACCGTCTCCGTGGCCCGCCGCCCGCCCGCCCTCGCCCATCGGTGGCTACCGGTGGCCACCGGTGCCCATAGTGCCCATCGGTGCCTACCGGTGCCCATAGTGCCTACCGGTGCAGGACGGTGCCGCCGCCGATGACCCAGAGGCCGGCCGGGACGGCGCCGCACTCGGTGATCTCGGTGTGCACCGCGGGGTCGGTCCGTCCCCAGCCGGCCCGGCGCTCGCCCTGCCCGTCGGCCGGGTAGAAGGTCAGGCCCGCCTCGGGGTGCTGCCCGGGCTGGAAGGGCTGCGGCTCGCCGCCGAGCGGGGTGAGCACCATCCGTGAGATCGGCCCGGTCACCGTGACGGCGCCGTCCCCGGCGACGGTCAGGCAGTCGACGTCGAACTCGGCCCGGATGGTGCCCTCCCGCTCGAAGACGTGCTGCACCACGGCGTGCCCCCGGGCGTGGCCGTCGACCGTACGGGCATCGACCCGGGCGGTGAGCCGCTCGCCCGGGTTGGGGCCCGGGCCGTGCTCGTTGAGCAGCGTCCAGCCGTGCAGGGCGAGGTGTCGGGCCGGTGCGGCGGCCGGTACGGCGGCGGGCGCGGGTGTGGACGTGGGCGCGGCTGCGGCGGTGCCCGCCGTCCCGGCGGCGAGGGCCGTGACGGCGGTGGCGAGTGCGACGGCGGCGGTGAGCTTTCGCATGGTCGGTCCTGGTGTGTCTCGGAGGAGTTCGGGCGGTCGCCCGGCCCCTCCAAGCTCCCAGCCGACCACCGGCCGCGGCCTCCGCCGCGGGGAGGGACCGGCTCCCCCCGACGGGGGAACCGCCCCTCCTCCGCCCGGCGCACCGAGGGGTGTCACCGCGCCGCGTCACCGCGCCGCGTCACTGCCCGGCGTCACCGCCCGGCGTCACCGCGCCGCGTGGCGTATCGCGTCCAGGGCGAGCGCGGCCGCGGCCAGGGCGCCGGCCAGCCCCGCGACCGCCGCCGGCGCCGGGGCGCGCTCCCCGGAGACGCCGAGGAAGTCCAGCCCGGAGACGTGGTTGACCATCCCGTACCAGAGCATCGGGTAGACGGTCTGGAACAGCCGGGGGCCACGGCTGAGGCTGCCGCAGAGCAGCGCCAGGGCGGGCACCAGCAGGGCGCCCGCGAGTGCGCTGAGAGCCGCCCGGAACTGTCCGGCGCCGGCCAGCCGCAGGGCGGGTACGGCGACCACCGCCAGCGCCGGGACGATCCCGGCGAGCAGCCCGGCCAGCCCCCGGCGCAGCGGGGACGGGCAGGCGGCGAGCAGCTGGTCGATGCTGCCGCCGTCGGCCCGGTGGCCCATCCTGGCCCAGAGCAGCATCGGCCAGAGCATCGCGAAGGGCAGCACCGCGTGGCTCGGCCCGTCCGGTGCGACGCCCGCCGCGGCCACGGCGAGCACGGCCGCCCCGGCCCACCAGAGCCGTTGGCCCCGCACCAGGATCCGCAGCTCCCCGAGCAGCGCGTCGTAGCCGATGCGCCCCTGCCGGGGAGCGGTCAGCCGGGCCGGCGCCGACTCGGAGGCCGGCGCCGACCCGAAGGCCGGCCCGGACGGGGACACCGCCGCGCCCCCGCCCGGACCGCTCGCCCCTCCAGGCCCTCCAGGCCCTCCGGGTGCGACCGCCCCGACCGCCCCGACGGCCCCGGCCGCCCCGATGCCCCGCCGGGCCGGCGCTCCGTCGAAGCGCCGGAACCAGACCGCCCCGAGCAGCGCGATCCCCACCGCCGCACCGACCAGCAGCACCCCCGTGGCCGCCGGTTCGAACGCCTCACCGGGTCCGAGGCCGGGCCAGTCGAAGGTGCCGAGCACCCGGTCGTCGGCCGTCAGGCCCACGCCGAACTCCACCCCGTCGACCGGCCGCCCGCCGGCCGCGAGCACCTCCCGGATCGAGGCGGTGATCCGCCGCATGCCCAGCAGGTCCGGCCCGCCGCCGGCCTGCGCGCCCAGCACCACCACCAGCCAGACCATGAACCAGACCGCCGCCCCCAGCCCGCCGCGCAGCCCCGGCACGGTGTCGAACAGCACCGCGCACCCGGCCACCGCCGCCAGCAGCGGCAGCGTGATCAGGACGTACGGCAGCAGCAGCCGCACCACGTCCACCCGGTCCGAGTCGCCCTTGAGCAGCTGCACCGCGAGCGCCGTCCCGGCCAGGGCCAGCAGCATCGAGCCGAACAGCAGCAGGTTGCTGACGAACTTGCCCGCCAGGTACCCGGTCCGGCTCAGCGGGGTGGCGGCGAGGAGTCCGCCGACGCCGCTGCGCTCGTCCCGCCCGATGGTGCCCCGGGCGATCCCGAAGCCGGCCAGCGAGAGCCAGACCGCGCCGCCGAGCGCCGTCACCGTCCCCACGTAGCCGCTGGTGTAGCGGCCGTGCAGGTCGGTCACCTGGAACACCTGCCAGCGGGATTCGCCCACCGGCGCGGCCAGCAGCCCGAGCGCGAGCGTGCCGAGCAGCACGACCAGGTAGCCGGGCCGCCGCCGGCGCTCCCGGAAGTCGGCCAGAGCCAGCGCCCAGGTGCGCGTCACCATGCCGCCACCTCCTCCGCCCGCCCCGGCGCGGCCCGGTCGGCGGTGAGCAGCAGGTACGCGTCCTCCAGCCGGGGCGGTACGGGCTGCGCCCCGGGCTCGGGCGCGTGCCGGGACAGCACCCGCGCCCGGACGCCCTGCGGGGTGCGGGTGGTGCCGCCGAGCAGGAACCGCGAGCGCAGCAGCGGGAGCCGGTCGGCGGCGACGGTCAGCTCCCAGACCGAGCCCTCGGCGCCGCGCAGCAGCTCCTCCGCGCTGCCGTGGTGCAGCAGCCGCCCGTCGCCCATCACCGCGATCCGGTCGGCGGTGGCGGCGACGTCCGAGACGATGTGGGTGGACAGCACGACGATCCGGTCGGCACCGAGCCCGCTCAGCAGGGTGCCGAAGCGCAGCCGCTCCTCCGGGTCGAGCCCGACCGTCGGCTCGTCCACGATCAGCAGCGCCGGGTCGTTGAGCAACGCCTGGGCGATGCCGACCCGTTGGCGCATCCCGCCGGACATCGCCCCCAGCCGCTGCCCGGCCGCGTCGGTGAGGTTGACCAGTTCGAGCAGTTCCTCGATCCGGGCCCGGGCGGAGCGCCGCCGCAGCCCCTTGGCGGCGGCCAGGTAGGCGAGGAACTCCCGGGCGGTGAGCTGCGGGTAGACGCCGAAGTCCTGTGGCAGGTAGCCGACGGTGCGGCGCAGTGCCCCGGGCCGGCGGGCGATGTCCACCCCCTCCCACAGCACCCGCCCCGAGGTGGGCCGGGTGACCGTGGCCAGGATGCGCATCAGGCTGGACTTCCCGGCGCCGTTGGCCCCGAGCAGGCCGAGCACGCCGGGCCGGAGCGTCAGCGAGAAGGAGTCCACGGCGCGTCTGCCGCCGCGGTACTGCTTGGTGAGGTCGAGGATCTGGAGTTCGGTCACGTCCTGAATGCTTCCGCCCGGGCCGCCACCGCACATCTGCCGTTCGGCAGATATCCCAGGGCGGATCCGGGCGGATCCGGGCGGAAAACGCGGAAGGGGTGGGCCTTTCGGCACACCCCTTCAGATCATCTGATCGCGCGTCAGTCGTCGTCCCCGAGGTCCCCGAGACCATCGAGGTCGCCCCCGGCGTCGCTCCCGTCCGGCGTGCCGCTGATCGCGTAGCCCTGGCGGCGCGCCTCGTAGCAGGCCACCGTCGCCGCCGCCGACACGTTCAGCGAGCCGACCCGGCCCAACTGCGGCACGAACACCACCTGGTCGCAGAGCGCCAGCGCCTCGGGCGTGATCCCGCGGTCCTCGTGCCCGAGCACGAAGGCCACCGCCGGGGTCAGCCCGGCGGCGAACATCGGCACCGCGTCGTCCGCCAGCTCCAGCCCGACCACCTTGAAGCCGTCGGCCTTGGCCGCCGCGACCGCCTCGGCGACGGTCTCGAAGTGCTCCACCTTCAGGTACTTGTCGGTGCCCATCGCGGCCTTCTGCGCGCCGGAGGAGCGCACCGACGGGGTGTCCCCGGTCAGGTACAGCTTCTCGGCGCCCATCGCCGCCCCGGTCCGGACCACCGAGCCGACGTTGAACGGCGACTGCAGGTTCTCCAGGATCATCGCGAGCCGGAACTCGTTGCTGCGCCGCCACGAGCGGTGCAGTCGCTTCAGTTCGGTCCCGCGCAGCTGCTTCACGACGTCGTTCCCCGTCCACTCTCGGTGCCCTCGCCCGAATCCGGGCGGGGCCGCGCTTCCAGAATCCGGAACCCGTTGACCGACGCGACCCTGGAGGTCGGGTAGCCCTGCTCGTTGAGCCACTTCTGCAGCGAGTCCGAGCCCAGGTGCTTCTGCACCACGAGGAACGCCGAACCGTCCGGGGTCAGCCGGCCGAGCCAGTGCGTCAACAGCCCGCGCAGCTCGGCCTTGCCGATCCGGATCGGCGGGTTGGAGTAGATGGTGGCGAACCGGAGGTCCTCGGGGACGTCGCCCGGCAGCGCGGCCTGGACGTTGCCCAGCCGCAGCGCCACGGCGTTCAGCCGGACCAGCTCCAGCGCGCGCTCGTTGACGTCCACCGCCCAGACCGGCAGCCGCTTGCGGCGGCTCGCCCAGGTCAGTGCGATCGGGCCGTAGCCGCAGCCGACGTCCAGGATCGGGCCGCGCACCCGCGGCGGCGGGGCGTGCTCCAGCAGGATCCGGGTGCCCTGGTCGAGCCGGCCGTGCGAGAACACCCCGGTGTCGGTGGTCAGTTCGAGGGTCAGGTCCGGGAGCGAGACCGTGATCGGCCGGCGCTCGCTGGCGACCTCGGGTGCACTGGAGAAGTAGTGCGAGCCGGACATGATTTCCCTGTCGTTCGTGCGGGCCGTCGTCGGTGCGGGCCTCGGGGCCGCGGGGGCCACCGGGCGGTGCGGTCGGGCCCTGGGTCTGGCACCGATCGTACCCCCGGCGGCCCGGGGCCCGTTCCGCACGGGCACGCTCTGACCAGCGGGCCCGCCGGTCAGAGCGTGCCCGGGGTCTTGCGGGTGGTGATGTTGATCCGGTTCCAGGTGTTGATGGTGAAGCACACCGAGATCAGCTGGGCCAGCTCCGCCTCCGGGAAGTGCGCGGCCGCCCGGGCGTACACCGCGTCCGAGACCCCGCCGCCGATCCGGGTGATCTCCTCGGCCAGCGCCAGCGCGGCCCGCTCCCGCTCGCTGTACACCCCGGCCGGGGCCTCGTGCCAGACCGGCAGCAGGTAGATCCGCTCGTCGGTCTCGCCGGCCTTGCGGGCGTCCTTGGTGTGCATGTCCAGGCAGTACGCGCAGTTGTTGAGCTGCGAGGTGCGCATCTGGACCAGCTCGACCAGCGCCGGGTCCAGACCCTCGCGGGCGGCGGCGTCCAGGGCGATCATCGCGCGGAACACCTTGGGGACGGTGCGGGCGTAGTCGAGGCGGCGGGCGGGGGCGGCGGTGGTGTCGTTCGTCGTCATGGGTAGAACTCTAGGCGCGGAATGAACCCCATCCATGGGTCATTCACCTGCAGGATCCATGGGTCAATTCCGCCCCGGACAACACGCCGGAGCGGCCCCGGCACATCGCGTCCGCGCGCCCGGCGGCGGATACTGCCAGTACCGCCATCCGGGCCCTGGGAGCCTCCCGACAGTGAGGACGGACGCCATGCCGCAGAATCACGAGGACTACCTGATCGACGAGGCCGTCGAGGCCGTCGAGCCCGACGAGGACGCCCCCACCGGCGACGAGTACGACGAGGTCGCCGAGCGCCGCGCCCTCGGCGCCGACCCCGCCACCGACGTCGCCGACGCCGCCGAGCAGAGCCGGGTCGTCCAGCTCGACGAGGACGACTACCGCTGAGCCCGGTCCGGCCCCTACAGCGCCTTTCGGCCCCTACAGCGCCTTTCGGTCCTTACAGAGCCTTGCGGCGCTGCAACCAGGTCATCGCCGCCCAGCCCGGCAGCACCGGCAGGATCAGCGTCAGCAGCCGGAACAGCGCCACCGCCGCCAACGCCCCGCCCTTCTCCATCGACGCGGTCTGCTCCAGCCCGAACACCAGCGCCGTGTCCACCGCGCCGGCCCCGCCCGGGGTCGGCGCCGCGTTGCCCGCCGCGTTGCCGACCAGGAACACCACCGCCACCGGGGCGAAGGACGGCACCCGGCCGATCGCGCGGATGCAGCAGTACAGGCAGGCGATCAGGCACAGCGACACCAGCAGCTGCCCGGCCACCCCCACCGCCAGCCGCCCCGGGTTGCGCAGCAGGTCCAGCAGCCGTGGCAGCACCTCGGCCGTCAACGGCCGCAGCCGCGCCGCCAGCCACCGCCGGGCCGGCGGGATCGCCCACACCACCGCCAGCAGCACCGCCGCCACCGCCAGCCCGCCCACCACCGCGGGCAGCGCGTCCAGCTCCGAACCGCCGGGCTGCAGGTCCAGCAGGTAGACGAAGGCCCCCAGCTGCAGCAGGTGCAGCACCAGCCCGATCAACTGCCCCACCCCGACGCTGGACAGCGCCTGCGCGGTGGGGATGTTCGCCCGCTGCAGCAGCCGGGTGTTCAGCGCGATCCCGCCGACGCCCCCGGGCGACACCAGCTTCACGAACGCCCCGGCCACCTGCGCCAGCACCACGTTGCGGAACTCCAGCCGCTCCGGCACGAACCCGACGAAGCCCATCGCCGCCGCCACGTGGCTGCACCCGGCCGCCACCAGCGCCAGCACCAGCCACCACGGATCGGCGTCCGCCAGCGCCGCGACCGGGTTGTCCTCGGTCGCGAAGAACTGCGGGATCAGCAGCCACCCGGCCACCACCCCGCCCACCACGGCCAGCAGCGTCCGCGGTCGCACCCGCTCCAGCCGCACCGGCCGCCCCAGCACCTCCGGCCGCCCCCGCGACACCTCCGCCCGGATCTCCTCCAACAGCCCCCCGGCCGGTGCGGTGGGGTGCGTGCCGGTGGGGACGGTGGCGCTGCCCGTGCCACCGTCCGGCCCGGCGGTCGTCCCGCCGACGTGTCCGACGGTCGTGCGATCGGACGTGGCCGGGGCGTTCGCGTCGTCGTGCGGGGCAGCCGCGTTCGTAGCCGTAGCCGTAGCCGTAGCCGTAGCCGTAGCCGTAGCCGCAGCCGCCGCGCCGTCCGGCCCCGCGGCCTTGCCGCCCGGCCGGTGCTTGAGGGCCTGCCGGGTGGAGCGGGCGAGGGCGATCGGCTGGAGGAGGGGCAGGGCGGCGCCGAGGGTGTCGGGGCCGAGGACGGCGGTGGCGGTGCGGACGGCGCGGGCGGCGCCGGCCCGGAGGGCGAGGGTGGTGAGCAGCTGGGCGATGTCGCAGCGCAGGACGAGTTCGCTCGCCGCGATGTCGCCGTCGGCGAAGTCGACCAGGTGGACCGCGCCGCCGTCGTCGACCAGCAGGGAGGACGGTACGAGGGCGCGGTGGGCGATCTCGCGGCGCTGGAGCAGGGCGAGCTGGTGCCACACGTCGGCGAGCAGGCCGTCGGTGATCTCCGCGTCGTCGAGCTGGTCCAGGGGCCGGCCGGCGAGGTGTTCGTAGGCGATGAGGGCGGTGTCGTGGCCGAGGCCGGCGGTGGCGGCGATGCGGCGGGTGCGGACTCCGGCGGCGAGGGCCGCGTAGGTGACCAGGGCCTCGTGTTCCAGCCCGGTGCGCGGTGAGCGCAGGGCGCGGGGGTGCGGGGCGGTGCGCAGCCGCAGGCGGCGCCAGGCGCGCTGGACGGCGGCGGCGGTGACGGCCTGCCGGTCGAGGAGCTGGACGTCGAGTTCGGGCCGGTCGTCGGCCTGCCGGACCAGGTAGCGGTCCGGACCGGCGGGGAGGGCCTCGACGGGCCGCAGTCCGCTGTCTCGCAGGGCCCGCAGGACCTCCCCGGGCCGGGGTCGCGGGTCCGGGGTGCCGACGGCGTACAGGGTGCCGTGGGCGCCGGTCCAGCCGATGAGCAGGCCGAGCAGCAGCGCGGTGGGGGTGGCGTAGCCGCTGGCCAGTCCGGCGAGGCCGGAGAGCGCGAGGACGGCCCAGGGCAGGCGCCGTTCGCGGCTGCCGGAGGCGGTCATGAAGGCGAGGACGGGCGCCAGGTAGCCGTAGACGGGTTCGGTGTGTCCGAGCGTGTCGGCGGGCAGTCGCTGGGTGAGCGCGGTGAGCAGCGAGGCGGGGGCGAGGTCGTCGGCCCACAGTCCGAGGGCGAGGGTCGCGCCGTACGCGGTGACGGCGGCGAGCAGCCCGTCGGAGACCTGTTGGAGGGCGCGCCGCCGGTCCGGGCCGAGCAGGCGGCGGGCGGCGAGCCCGACCGGCAGCAGCAGGACGGCGGCGGTGGTGAGCCCGCCGGCCAGGCCGGCCAGTGGCCGGGGCACCAGGGCGGCGGCCTCGGCGACGTCGGCGGCGAAGCCGCCGGTGGTGGCGCGGGCGTAGTCGGCGAGCAGCAGGGTGAGCACGATCGCGGTCAGCCCGGTGAGCAGCCGGATCAGGGCGACGGGCTGCCGGATCCGGCCGGTCTCGGCGAGCGGCCTGGCCCGTTGGGGCGGTCCGTCCGGCTGCCCGGGGGTGCCCGCGCCGGCGCCGGTCGGCCCGGGGGCGCCCGCGCCGCTGCCGGGGGCTTGCCCGGGTATGCCTCCGCCGCTGCCGTCGGGTGTGCCCCCGCCGCTGTCCGGCCGCCCGGCCGGGGCCGTACCGCGGCCCCCGCCGGCGTCGCCGTTCGTTCTCCCCGTCACGATCGCCACGGGTGGCATGCTCCCATGCCATTCGTGGGCCGAGGGCGCGGATCCGGCGCTACCGGGCATGCCGTCCGTGGGCCCAGGGAGTGGATCCGCGCTGCCCGGTCATGCCTGCCGGGTCGGCAGCACCACCTGGTGGCGCAGGTTGACGTGCCGGGGGCGGCTGACGGTGTAGGCGATCAGGTCCGCGATGTCGTCCGCGCCGAGTGCCGGGATCGCGGTGAACATGTCGCCGAGGCCTTCGCGCAGCTCCGGGTTGTCGATGTGCCCGCCGAGTTCGGTGTCGGTGAGGCCGGGCTCGATCGCGCTGACCCGGACGTCGTGCGGGCCGAGTTCGGTGCGCAGGGCGGTGGACAGCTGGGTGAGCGCGGCCTTGGTGGCGCCGTACACGGCGTAGGCGGGGAAGGAGACGTGCGAGGCGATGGAGGAGACGTTGACCAGGTCGGCGGTGCGGCCGTCGGCGCCGGCCGCGGTGAGGTCGGCGGTGAAGGCGCGGATGATCCGCAGGGCGCCGGTGAGGTTGGTGTCGATCATCCGGGCCCATTCGTCGATCCGCCCGTCGGCGAGCGGGTTGGCCAGCATCACCCCGGCGTTGTTGATCACCAGGTCGACCGGGCCGTAGGCGTCGTGGACGGTCTTGGCGGCGGCGTCCACGGAGGCCTGGTCGGTGATGTCGGCGGTGACGGCGAGGGCCTGTCCGCCGGCCGCGGTGATCTCGGCGACGAGCGCGTCGAGCCGGTCGGTGCGGCGGGCGAGCAGGGCGACCCGGGCGCCGTCGGCGGCGAGCAGCCGGGCGGTGGCGGCGCCCATGCCGCTGGCGGCTCCGGTGACGACGGCGGTGCGGGTGGCGAGGGCGGGGTAGCTCATCGGGGACTCCTGGAGGGGGTCGGCGGCTTGACGTCCACCACTCTGCGGCGGTTCCGCGCGCCCACCCAGGGCTGAGCTCTACCCGGGAACCGCCTTCCCGGGCAAGGCTTTCCTGGGAAAGCCAGTACCACCCTCGGGCCGCCGCCCCGGGGCTACCCTGCCTGGCATGGAGAACACCCTGGGGGACTTCCTCCGCTCGCGCCGGGCCCGGATCCAGCCGGAGGAGGTGGGCCTGCCCGCACACGGCCGCCGACGGGTGCAGGGCCTGCGGCGGGAGGAGGTGGCGCAGCTCGCCGGGGTCAGCGTGGACTACTACATCCGGTTGGAGCAGGGCCGCGGCGGGAGTGCCTCGGACGCGGTGCTGGACGCGGTGGCCCGGGTGCTGCGGCTGGACGAGGTGGAGGCGGCGCACCTGCGGTCGCTGAACCGCCCGCCGAAGGCGGCGCCCGCCAAGGTCCGGGGGGACCGGCTGGTCCGCCCGGGGACGCGGCTGCTGCTGGAGCTGATGACCGGGGTGCCGGCCTTCGTACTGGGCCGCCGGATGGACGTGCTGGCCTGGAACGCCCTGGGCGACGCGGTGAACGGTTTCTCCGGGCGCGCGGGCCGCAAGCCGGGCACCCCGCCCAACCAGGCCCGGGACGGCTTCCTCGACCCGGCCACCCGCGCCCTCTACCGCCAGTGGGACGCGGTCGCCGCCGAGACCGTCGCCCAGCTGCGCCGGGACGCCGGGCTGTACCCGGACGATCCCGCCCTGGCCGCCCTGGTGGGCGAACTGTCGGTGCGCAGCGAGGAGTTCCGCCGGCTCTGGGCGGACCACCTGGTGCGGGAGAAGACCAGCGGGGTGAAGCTGCTGCGGCACCCGCTGGTCGGCGAGCTCGACTTCGGGTACGAGACCCTGGCCGTCAACGGTTCGCCGGACCAGGTGCTGGTCGTCTACACCGCCCCGCCGGGCTCGCCCACCGCCCAGAAGCTGGCCCTGCTGGCGAGTTGGACGGCCTCCGGCACGGTTCCGGATGCCTCCGAGGCCTCTGGGGCATCCGGAGCCTCCGAGACGTCCGGAGCCTCCGAGACGTCCGGAGCCTCCGAGACGTCCGGAGCCTCCGAGACGTCCGAGACGTCCTGAGCGGGCGGCCCGGCCCGGGCCGTCATAGCCTGCCACCATGAGTGCCTGCGAAGACCTCGCCATGGCCCCCCGGGACATCGAGCCCGCCCCGCCCACCGACGGCTGCGCGGACTGCCTGGCCCGGGGCAGCCGGGACTGGGTGCACCTGCGGGTCTGCCTGGACTGCGGCCACATCGGCTGCTGCGACAACTCGCCGCAGCGGCACGCCACCGCGCACTTCCACAACACCTCGCACCCGGTGATCCGGTCCTACGAGCCGGGGGAGGACTGGCGTTGGTGCTACGTCCACGAGCTCATGGGCTGAACCGTCCGGGCCCGGTCCTTGATCCGGGCCCGGTCCTTGACCTCACCGGTGGCACCGATGCCCGACCCCGGTAAAATTCGGACATACACACCCGAGCGGCCCCTCCGGCCGGCACCCGCCCGGCCGCGGTCGCCGAAGGGAGGCCGATGATGACCAAGCTAACGGCGAGCGGCACCGCCCAGCTCCGCCAGGGCACCCAGGAACTGCTGGAACGCCGGGGCATGGCGACCTCGCCGGGCCGGCTCGGCCCCAAGCCCAGCCCCGGCGCGGTGTCCTCGGCCGCCGGGAACCCCGCCGCGGACGCCTTCCGCCACGGCGGGCGCGACGCGGCGTCCGCGCTGCCGCACTCCGCCCCGGCGATGCACGCGGAACTCAAGGGCCACCGGCACCGCGGCGCGGAGAAGCACTCCGCCCACTGACCCACGGCCCCGTCGGGGCGGACGCCACCGAACCCGGCGCCCGCCCCTGACGCGTGCTCAACCACCTTCCCGGCAGCCCCGGGGGCTGTCAGTGCCGTGCGCTACGTTCGTCCCGTTCACCAGCACGCGGCGGGACGACGGGGGCACACCATGTCCGATGTGATCACGGAGGAGCCGGTCGAGCTCCAGTTGGAGCGGTACCGCACCGAACTCACCGGCTACTGCTACCGGATGCTCGGCTCGGTCTTCGAGGCCGAGGACGCGGTGCAGGAGACCATGGTCCGGGCCTGGCGCGGGCACAAGGGCTTCGAGGGGAGGGCCGCGCTGCGCTCCTGGCTGTACCGAATAGCCACCAACGTCTGCCTGGACGCGCTGAACGGCCGCAACGGCCGGGCCCGTCCGATGGACCTCGCCGGCCCGGTGACGGTGGCCACCGCCCACGGCACCCAGCTGCCCGAGGTGACGTGGATCGGCCCGGCGCCGGACGGCCGGGTGCTCCCCGAGACGGGGGACCCGGCGGAGGTGGCCGCCCAGCGCGAGTCGGTGAAGCTGGCCTTCGTCGCCGCGCTGCAGCGGCTCGCGCCCCGGCAGCGGGCGGTGCTGATCCTGCGCGAGGTGCTCGGCTGGAAGGCCGCCGAGGTGGCCGAACTGCTGGGCGTCACGGTCGCCTCCGTCAACAGCGCGCTGCAGCGCGCCCGCGCGGTGCTCGCCTCGGACGCCTCCTCCGCCCGCCCGGCCCCCGCGCTGGACGACGCGCACCGCGCGCTGCTGGACCGCTACGTCCGCGCCTTCGAGGCGTACGACATGGACGGCCTGGCCGAGTTGCTGCACGAGGACGTCACGCTCAACATGCCGCCGTTCTCGATGTGGCTGCGCGGTCTGGGGGAGGTCCGGGCCTGGATGCTGGGCCCGGGGCACGGCTGCCGGGGCTCCCGGCTGCTGGCGGTGACGGCCAACGGTGGCCCGGCCCTGGCCCAGTACCGGCCGAGCCCGGAGGGCGGGCACGAGCCGTGGGCGCTGATCGTGCCGGAGGTGTCAGGGGGCCGGATCACCGGGCTCACCAACTTCCTCGACACCGACGTGCTCTTCCCGCTGTTCGGCCTCCCGGCCCGGCTCCCCGCCGAGTGACCGGTGGGACCCGTGCGACCCGTGCGACCCGTGCGACCCGAGCGAGTTGACCGGGTCGAACGGGCCGCGCTGGGCGAACGGGTCGAGCGGATCGGCCGCTCCCGGCAGCAGCGCCGCGAGCCCGCTGAACGCCAGCAGTTCGCGCAGCGGGCCGCCGGTGTTCAGCAGGACCACCCGCACCCGGTGCCGGGCGGCGGCCACCCGCAGCCGGGCGAGGGCGTCGACGACGGCCAGGTCGGGGGCGGTCAGGGCGCCCAGGTCGCAGGTCAGTACGGCTTCGTTCGCGGTGCTCTCCATGCGGGTTGGACCGTTGCCGGGCGCCGGACTCATCGGTCCGGCCCGCAGCGAGGTCCGGCCCGCAACGCGATGACGGAGCACGGCGCGGTGGCAGAGTGGGGGCCGACCGAACCGCCCTGCCCCAGGAGGAACACCGTGACGGCTGAGCCCTTGAGACCCCGCGAGGAGTGGCTGGCGTCCCTGCCCCGGATCTACGCGGGGGCGGGCTGCCTGCTGCGCGACGAGTCCGGCCGGATCCTGATCGTGAAGGCCGGGTACCGCGAGCACTGGCAGTTCCCGGGCGGGACGATCGACCTCGGCGAGGGCCCGGTCGAGTGCGCCGAGCGGGAGTTGGAGGAGGAGACCGGCATCGTGCGGGAGGCCGGCGACCTGCTGGCCATCTCCTGGACCCATCCGTCGGACGAACTCGACCACCCGGCCCAGCACTTCATGTTCGACTTCGGCACCGTCCCGGACGGCACCCCGGTGACCGTCCCGGCCGGCGAGCTGGACACCCACCGCTGGGCCCCGCTGGTCGAGGCCCTGGAGCTGCTCGGTCCGGCCCGTTCGGTCCGGCTGCGGGCGGCGCTGGAGGCGGCCGTCGACGGCCGGGTCCGGATTGTCACCACCCGCGTCTCCGGCTTCTAGGCCGTCATCGGCAAGCGCCGTGCCCCGGGCGGGAGTTCCGCCCGGGGCACGGTCGGTGCGGAGCGTCTCACCGCTGCTCGGGCGCGGCGTCCCGGGCGGCGACGATGGCGGCGATGGCCTCCGAGACGAAGGTCTCGGTCTCGGTCTTGTCGACCTTGAGCCCGGCGAGCACGCCCTCGCCGTTCTCCAGCTCCAGCAGGGCGAGCAGGATGTGCTCGGTGCCGACGTAGTTGTGTCCGAGCTTGAGCGCCTCGCGGAAGGTCAGCTCCAGCACCTTCTTGCCCCGCGCGTCGTACGGGATCAGCGCGGGCACCGTCTGCTCGACGGCGCTCGGCAGCGCGGCGGTGGCCGCCGTCCGCAGGGCCTCCGGGGTGACGCCCTGGGCGGTGAGCGCCTTGACGCCGATGCCTTCGGGCTCGGCGAGCAGGCCGAGCAGGATGTGCTCGGCGGTGATCTCAGGGTTGTTCGCCCGCCGGGCCTCCTCCTGCGAGGCCACCACGACCTTGCGGGCCCGGGGCGTGTACCGGGTGAACCCCTGGCTGGGGTCGAGGTCGTTCGGGGTGCCCGGGTCCTTGGGGACGAAGCGCTTCTGGGCGGCCTGCTTGCTGACGCCCATGCTGCGGCCGATGTCGGTCCAGGAGGCCCCGGAGCGCCTGGCCTGGTCCACGAAGTGGCCGATGAGGTGGTCGGCGAGGTCGCCGAGGTGGTCGGCGGCGATGACCGCGTCGGAGAGCTGGTCGAGCGCGTCGACGTGGACCTTCTTGATCGCGGCGATCAGGTCGTCGAGGCGCAGCGGAGTGGTGTTGGGAACAACGGGATTCTCCATGCGTCAACCGTAGGTTGTCGATCCGAGGATCGTCAACCATCGGTTGACGCTTACTGGCGGGTAGTTTGCGTCCGCGTTCCGTCGAACGTCTCATCGAACGTTCTGTCGGACAGCGACACCCCCGGCCGGAGGTCCTACTCCTCCGTCAGCAGCCGGTCCCGGACGGCGGCGATCTGGGCGGGCGTGACCCCCGCCGCGAGCAGGTAGCCCGCCGGGTCGAGCCCGTCGAGGGCGTCCGCCAGGGCGGCCTCGGCGGTGGTCCCGGCCTCGGCCAGCGCCGCGTCGATCCGGCGGTACGGGTCCGGCAGGCCGAGCATCCCGTACAGCGGGCGGACGTTGGGGGCGCTCAGCAGGTAGTCCTCGGCGATCGCGGCCCGGTCGACCCCGGCCAGGGCGAGCAGCAGCAGGGCGGCCAGGCCGGTGCGGTCACGGCCGGCGCCGCAGTGCACCACCAGTCCGCCGGGTCGGGCCCCGGCGATCGCGGTGACCAGCGCGGCGGCGGCGTGCGGGCAGTGCTCCAGGTACGGGCGGAAGGCCAGCGGGGTGCCGTCCAGCCGGCCGTGGGCCTCCCACCAGGCGGGGCCGGCCAGTTCGTCCAGCGGGACGCGGATCAGCTCGACGCCCTCGGGGAGCGGGAGGAGCGGCTTGTACTCCTCGGCGTTGCGCAGGTCGACCACGGTGCGGACACCGTGGTCGAGGAGGGCGTCCCACCCCTCGCGGGTCAGGCGGTCCAGGTTGTCCGCCCGGGCTATCGCGCCGCGGACGGTCGGCTTGCCGGAGGCGGTGGGCAGTCCGCCCAGGTCGCGGACGTTCAGGCAACCGTCCCAGACGAGGGTGCGGTCCTCGGTGGTGGTCAGCGCGTAGGTCCGCATGGTGGGCTCCCCGTTTCCTCGGTCGGGGGTACCGTTACCCCCTCGTTATCAAGACTCCCGGGAGATCCCGATGGTTCCTGATCGTTCGAACCCAGGGCACCGGCAGTTCGCTCGGTGGACGGATGGTTCGTACCGAGGCCCGACGGGGGCTCAGGCGGCGGTGGGCGCCTCGGTCTCGGCGGCGACCAGCTTCTCGATCGGGTCGGTCGCGATCTGACCGACCATCGAACCGGCCACGATCGCGCCGATCAGGAACACGGTGGACAGCCAGGCCATGGTCGACACCGGCAGGGTGAAGGCGCCGACCACCCGGGCCGCGCACTCGGCCAGCAGCGCGGTGCCCCAGATCCCGGCGAACACCCGCTCGTGGCGGCGGAAGGCCCGCGAGGCCGCCGCCCGCCCCTCGACCAGCCGCTGCCAGGCGGCGGTGCGGTCCCGCTTGCCCTTGGTGACGAAGGGCATCAGCATCGGGGTCATCACCGGCCGGCCGACCGCCGCCGAGACCAGGATCGCCACCGCCACGGTGCCGCTCAGCCCGCCGTCCTTGGCGATCATCATCCGGGCGTCGCCGGTGACGAAGGTGAGCGCCAGGCCCGCCAGGTTGACCGCCAGCATCAGCGCGGCCCACAGGTTGAGGCTGCGCTCCTTCAGCAGGCCCAGGAGGGTCCGGCCGGCCGGGAAGACGCTGCTCCAGGCGAGCGCGGCGAACTCGCTCAGGCCGCAGGCCGAGTGCAGCAGGTAGTAGCCGGCCAGCGGGGCGAGCACGTCGAGGGCGAGCGGGCGCAGCCCGGCGACCAGCGGGTTCGGTGCCCCGGCGTCCTGGGCGTCCAGGACCTGCTGAGCGTTCTGGACCTGCTGGGCGTTCCGGACGGGCTGCGCGTCCAGGACCTGCTGGGCATTCCGGACGGGCCGGGCGGGAACGGCGGCGGTGACGGCGGTGACGGTCCGGCTGCTCATGGTGGGTTCCTCCCCGGCTGGTGGCCGCGGGCCCCTGCCCGCGTCGTGCCTCCAGTTTTTCGGTCCGACCCTCCGTCAGAGCAGTGTCGTCCGTTGCCGGATCCGCATGACAGGTGTCACGGCGCCGCCCATGACAGGGGCGCTGACCTGCACCGTTCTAGCCGAAGGTCCACAGCTCCCGCCCCAGGGTGTCCCGGCAGCGCACCGTCCGGAACCGCTCGTCCCCGGCGGACAGGAACCCCCGGGCGGCCCCGGCCAGCACCGTCCGGGCCACGCCGTCGCCCCGGGTCCAGGCGCCGGTCAGCACCAGCGCCCCGGCGGCCAGCTCGGCGCGCTGCACCCGGGCCACCGAGGCGGTCAGCAGCGCGGCGTTGACGTCCTCCAGCTCGGCGGGGGAGAGGTACGCCCCGCCGGCGCGGGAGCGGTCCGCCGCGGCCCGGCGGCGCAGCTCCGGCAGGCCGTAGTCGCGGACGGCGGCGACGGCGTCGTCCAGCGGGAGCCGCCAGCGCGGCCCGGGCAGCACCTCCCACCAGACGTCCTCGCCGACCGGCAGCACCTCGCCGATCCGGGCCCGCCAGACCTCGGAGCTGTACCGGGTGCGCGGGCCGGGCGGGGCCGGAGCCGCCCGGTCGGCGCGGCGGACCAGGCCGAGCGCGAAGGTGAACGTGACCCGGTCGGCGGCGGGCCGCTCGACCAGATCGACGAGCAGCCAGTGGTCCTCGTCCGGCAGCAGGAAGGCCGGGTGCCGCCCGGTGAGGCCCAGACCGCGCAAGGCGGGCGCGAGGTGCTCGCGCAGGCCCTTGGCGTGGAGCTCATGGGCAGTGGTCATCGCGGTCTTCCCTGCTGGTCGTACGGAGCCGGCCGTGCGCTCGTCCCGGGTTCCGGTTCCTCTGCCGGTCCCGGTCCGGCCGGGCCGGCCCGGGCCGACACCCGCCCGAACGGGCTCGGGCGGGTGTCGGTACGAACGGGCGCGGCGGGGTCGCGGGGTCACGGCGGCGTGGCGGGCGCGTCGGCGGCCCCGGCGTCCGGGCGGGTCGGGGCCCGGATCGATTCGCCTACCGACAACGTAGGCGGGGGCGGTGTCCCGGGGCTGCGGGCGAACGACAGCCGTCGGCGGGACCTTGGCCCCGTCCGGTCCGGTCCTTCGACCGGCGCCGACCCGATCCCCCGGATGGCGCATCATGTGGCGGGTGCAGAGTGCAGAACGCCCCGGAGCGGGCACCGGCAGCCCCCTCGGCCGGTCCGGACCAGTACCTCCCGCCGGCCCACCACCGGGCGGGGGCGCTGCTCCCACCGACCTGACCGAGGCGGTCCGCGCCGCCCAGGAGGGGGACGAAGAGGCGTTCCGGCTGTTGTTCCGGACCGTCCAGCCGGGCCTGCTGCGCTACCTGAGAGTGCTCGTCGGCGGACGGCCGGAGGACGTCCAGGACGCCGAGGACATCGCCTCCGAGACCTGGCTGCAGATCTCCCGCGACCTGCGCGGCTTCTCCGGCGACGGCGACGGCTTCCGCGGCTGGGCCGCCACCGTCGCCCGCAACCGGGCGATGGACCACCTGCGCGCCCGGCGCCGCCGCCCGGTCGCCGACCTCCCCTTCGAGTACCTGGTCGAACAGGCCGCCGGGGACGACACCGCCCGCGCCGCGCTCGCCACCGTCGGCACCGCCGACGCCCTGGCGCTGATCTCCAGGCTGCCCCGCGACCAGGCCGAGGCGGTGCTGCTGAGAGTGGTCATGGAGCTGGACGCCGAGAGCGCCGCCCGGGTGCTCGGCAAGCGGGCCGGCAGCGTCCGGATGGCCGCCCACCGGGGCCTGCGCCGACTGGCCAAGCTGCTGGAGCAGCCGTTCTCCTCCGGAGCCGGGATCCCGGCCGCCCGGCCGGCCGGACGACCGGCCGAAGAGCCCGCGCAACGACCCGCGGAACGACCCGCGAAAAAAACTTCTCCGCAGGGTGTGACAGAACACCGGGCCGCGACGCTGAAGGACATGAGATGAGCACCAACCGATCCCGTCGGATCGACCGTGATGCCGCCGAGCAGCTGCTCGGCGGTGCCGTGGGCGGCCCGTCGGCCGGGCAGGACGCCTCGCTCACCGGACCGGACGGTCCCGGGCAGCTCGCCCGGGTCCTGGCCGCGGCCGCCGCTCCGGCGACGTCCGCGGAACTGGCCGGGGAGGAGGCCGCCCTGGCCGCGTTCCGGGCGGCGAGTCTCACGCCCGACCCCGTAGTGACCCCCGTCCGGAGACGATCGATGGCAACCGCCGCGCTGGCCAGGGCCTTCAGCACGAAGGCCGCTGCCGCCATGCTCGGCGCCACCGCGCTGTGCGGGGTCGCGGTCGCCGCCGGCACCGGCAACCTGCCCGCCCTCGGGGGCGGCCCGTCCGAGCCCGAGCACGCGGTGGCCACCCCGGGCACCCCGCTCGGCACCGGCCCGGAATCCTCCTCCGCACCCCAGCCCGGAGCCTCCCGACCGTCCACCGGCGCCACCGCGGACCCGCACACGGCCGTCCCGTCCGCCCCCGCCACGGCCGGCGGGCGCACCGGCCACCCCGCCCCGCCCGCCGCGCTGCTCCCGCTCTGCCAGGGCTTCGCGGACCGTACGGGCAAGGGTGAACGCCCCGGCAAGCTGGCCGTCGACCCGCTCTTCGCCCCGCTGGTCGCGGCAGCCGGCGGCGCCGACGCCGTCCAGGACTTCTGCGTCGGCACCCCCGGTCACCAGGGCGGCGACCAGCAGGGCGGCGACCAGCAGGGCGGCGACCACCAGGGCGCCGCCACCGCCCAGCCGAGCGCCCCCGGCCGGAGCGGTTCCGGCAAGGGCGGCGACGGTGGCAACACCGCCGGCGGCAACGGCAACACCGGTGGCGGAAACAGCCAGAACGGCGGCGGCAACGGCACCAAGCCCGGCAAGGGTGGCGTGCTCCCGCCCCCGACGGGCGCCCCCACCCTGCCGGACATCCATCCGAGCAGAACCGTCCCCTCCGAGGACGACCAGTCGGCCCGGAGATGACCCCCAGAACTCCGGGTGGGCGGCGAGCGACTCCCCCCGGGCTCGCCGCCCACCCGGACCGCACCACCCCGCAGTAACCGCAGGACGCACAACCACCCGAAGACCCCGGGTGGCCGGTCGGCTCCCCCGTGCCCACCGTCCACCCGGCCGGCCCCGGCCGGACCGGCAGGCGCTCACCCCGGACGCGCCGCCGGCCCGGCCGGCCCGGAACGTGCGGCCCGCCCTCCCGCAGTCAGGGCGGGCCGCACCCCGATCCGGCGGTCGGGGGACCGCTGCCCGGTCCCCCGGCCGCCACCCCCTCAGGCCCCGGGCCGGGGCGGCTATCGTGCACAGGTGCACGAGGCCGCCCGGGACCCCGGAGGCCGCACGTGAGGGGAGCTCCAGGTGATCGGACGGGCGCTGAACGGGCGTTACGAACTCGTCGAGATGCTCGGCGTCGGCGGCATGGCCACCGTCTGGCGCGGCGTCGACCGGGTGCTCGGCCGCCAGGTGGCCGTGAAGATCCTCAACGGTGGCCTGGCCGACGACCCGCGCTTCGCCGAGCGGTTCAGCCGCGAGGCGCAGCACGCCGCCATGCTGGTGCACCCGAGGATCGTCATGGTCTTCGACTCGGGCGTGGACCAGGGCACCCCGTTCATCGTGATGGAGCTGGTGAACGGCCGCTCCCTGGCCGCGGTCCTGGCCCAGCAGCCGCAGTTGCCGGTGGAGCGCGCGGTCGGCATCGCGGCGGCGGTCTGCGAGGCGCTGGCGGTCGCGCACGCGGCGGGGCTGGTGCACCGGGACATCAAGCCCGGCAACATCATGATCACCGATGACGGCGGCGTGAAGGTGGTGGACTTCGGCATCGCCCGGGCCGGCTCGTCCAGCAACCTGACCCAGACCGCGAGCGTGCTCGGCACGGCCGCCTACCTCTCGCCCGAGCAGGCCACCGCCTCCGCCCTGGACGGCCGCACCGACCTGTACGCGGTCGGCTGCGTGCTGACCGAGATGCTCACCGGCGAGACCCCGTTCACCGCCGAGGCCCCGGTGGCGATCGCCTTCAAGCACGTCAGCGAGCAGCCCCAGCCGCCGTCCGTACGGCGCCCCGGCCTGCCGCCCGCGCTGGACGCCGTGGTGCTGCGCCTGCTGGCCAAGGACCCGGCGCACCGCCCGGCCGATGCCACCGCCGCCCGCGCCGAACTCCTCTCCACCGTCCCCGGCCTGGCCGTCGGCGACCCGACCGCGGAGCTGCTCGCCACCACCTCGGCCGCCACCCAGCTGCTGCCGCCGGTGGCCCCGGCGTTCCCGGACCAGCAGCACACCGCCCTGCTCCCGCCCCAGGCGCCGCACCACCCGGCCCCGGCCGCGACCTCGGTGATGGCCCCGCTCCCGGCGATGCCCCCCGCCGGGCACCCCGCCGCCCCGCGGCCCGCTGGGCCCGCAGCGCTCGCCGCGCCCGCCCGGAGCCGCCGCAAGCCCCTCGTCCTCGGCGCCCTGGGCATAGCCGGCCTCGCCGGGGCCGTCGCCCTGGCCGTGACCGCCTTCGACGAGCCGACGGGCAACGCGGCCGCGGCCGCGCCCGCCACCAAGCCCCCGGCCGCCACTGCCGGCAAGACGTCGGCGGCCGCCCCCGCCACCCCGTCCGCGCCCTCGACCGGCACCCCCGCCCCCACCACCCCGGCGGGGCTCCCGGCCGCGACCCAGCCCGTTCCGCGCAACCAGCCCGCGGCGCTGCAGCTCCAGTCCTTCCGCCAGGCCGTCGCCCAGGCTCCGATCACCAAGGAACGCGACAAGCAGGCGGACCTGCTGCGGACCCTCGACGACGCCCTCGCCCGGGTCAACGAGGGCAACCCCGACGACGCCGCCCAGGACCTCAAGGCCGCCCAGAAGACCATCAAGGACCTGGCCAAGAAGCACGCCATCGACGCCCCCACCTACGCCAACTGGAACGCCCGCCTGGGCGCCCTGTTCGCGACCCTGCACGCCTCCGCCACCGCCGACAACCAGGACGACTGGTAGGGCCTGGCGTCAGGGCCCGTCCGGGACCTGGCGGTCACCCGTCAGGAGAACTGCAGCCGGTCGCCGAGTCCGGCCGCTTCGAACGCCGCCTCCAGGTCCGCGCGGCCCTCGGTGAAGTGTCCCCAGCTGTCGAAGTGCGCCGGTACCACGCGCCGCGCGCCCAGCAGGGCGGCGGCCTCGGCGGCCTGGGCGCTGTCCAGGGTGAGCAGTGCGCCGTCGAAGCGCACGGTGCGGGCGGCGCCGGCGAAGAGGACCGCGGTGTCGATCGGGCCGAACCGGTCGGCGATCTCCTTGACCAGCGGGAGCGAGGCGTTGTCACCGCTGACGTAGACGCTCGGGAGGTCGGGGGCGGTCAGCACGAATCCGATCACCTGGCCGATCACCGGTTCGGCCCCCTCGGGCCCGTGCAGCGCGGGTGCGGCGGTGACGGTGACGGTGCCGCCGTCCGGGCGGGGCAGTTCCACGGAGTCCCAGGGGGCGAGCCCGCGCGAGGTGCCGCCGAGCCGCTCGGCGCCGCTGGTGGTGGTGAGGACCAGGGGGACGGTCGACAGGAGGGCGCGGCCCGAGACATCCAGGTTGTCCGGGTGCTCGTCGTGGGAGAGCAGGACGGCGTCGACCGGGCCGATGGCGGCGGGGGTGATGGCGGAGGGCGCGGTCTTGGTGAGCGCGTTGCCACCGCCGATCGGGTAGGCGCCGGGCTCGTCGAAGGTCGGGTCGGTGAGGAAGCGGAGGCCGCCGAATTCGATGAGGGCGGTCGGGCCGCCGAAGACGCGGATGGTCGACATGCTGGGTCACCTCACGGAGAAAGTGCTGCTTTGACGTGATGAACCCTAGTCAGTCGTCACGGAAGAGCGCAAGGTTTAGCATGAGAATCGTGAATGCCATCCCCACCGCTCCGCCGCCCGCGCCGGGCTCGGAGCAGCACGTCGCCCTCGACTTCGCCAACAGCGACCTCGTGCTCACCGCCGGCCGCCTCGACCTGCTGGCCACCCCCGCCGACGCCCTCCGGTGGCTGGTCGAACGGGGTCTCGCCCCCGCCGACGGGGAGGTCTACGAGTACTGCACCGGACGGCTGCGCGAACTGCGGGCCCATCTGAGGGTCCTGCTCGCCGCCCGGATCGACGGCGCCGTACCGCCGGCCGAGGCCGTGGGCGCGCTCAACGCCGCGCTGACCGCCACCTCCTCCGCCGCCCTGCTGCGCTGGGACGAGCCGGACGGCCCGTACCGCGCCCTGGCCCACCCGGCCGACCAGGTCGCCGTGCACGCCATGGCCGTCATCGCCGCCGACGCGGCGGAGCTGCTCACGGGCCCGGACGCCGACCGCCTCGCCGCGTGCAGTGCGAGCCCGTGCACGCGCTTCCTGGTCCGCACCCACGCCGCCCGCCACTGGTGCTCGACCCGCTGTGGCGACCGGGTCCGCGCGGCCCGGGCCTACGCCCGCCGCAGCGGTGCGAAGCAGGGCTGACGCCACGTCATAATGGCGCCTGTCGACGATCGGATTCCTCGCGATCGGATCCCCTCGATCGGATGCCCGCGATCCCCTTGTCCCCACAGGGTTGTCCACACCCTGTGGACAACTCTGTGGGGAGCGTACGGCTCAGGCCAGGGCGGCTTCCTCGGTCCACACGCCCTCCGGGTGTTCGCCGACCGGCAGCCAGAGGCTGGGCTGCGCGCGGCAGCCGGGGGTGGCCCGCTCGTCGGAGGGCCACCGGTGGTCGCGGTCGGGCCAGACCAACTGGACGACGGGGAACGGGGAGCGCCGGTAGAAGCCGACGGCCGTCCCGAACAGGGGCCGGTGCCAGCCGGCGTCCACCGGGTGGACGCGCAGCGGAAAGCCCTCGATGACACCGGGGAGCAGCGCGCCCGGCTCCGTGGACGCCCCGTCCCGCAGCAGCGTGGCGGCCTCGTCGACCCAGTGCATCAGCCCGGTCAACTCCAGTCCGAACATGGCGACTTCGGGGATCCGGTACGAGTGCCACAGGCCGACCGTGAACGCCCAGTCCGGGATGTCCCCGCCGCCCACGCCGACCACGTGCCAGCCTCGGGCGCGGACGTCCGCCATCTCCGAGGCCCAGTGCCGCTGCCGTAGGAACCGTGCGCGGACGGTGGCGGAGGCGGCGGGGTCGCAGAGCACGCAGGGGCAGGCGGGGGATTCGAGCTGGTCGTTCACCCGGACATCCAACCACCGGAGCGGGAGGGCGAGGGCGAGGAGCCCGCCGGCCGGGCCGACTTCCCGCGTCGGACGGGGACCGGGGTGACCGGCTGGGGGCCGGGTCGTCAGGGCGGGCGGGAGGGGCCGCAGCGGCCAGGGGTAGGACGCCCGACCGAGGGCGGTGACGCGTGGGAGTGTCCGTTTTCGACTACGCGGAGTCGGATCTCCACCTCGTCCGGAGCCGGGGTGGGAGCGGATCGTGGGAGTCACCGATTCGCTTACTGACGTGAGGACTCCGCCATGTCTCGCCTGGTCACCGATCCCGCCGAGCTGCCGATGCTTTTCCAGGACGCCCTGAATGCAAGGGATGTCGAGGGTGTGCTGGCCCTGTTCGCCCCGGGCGCGGTCATGCGCACGGTGACCGGCGAGCACATCACCGGGGTCGAGGCGCTGCGCGCGGAGATCGCCGGAACGGTCGCCGCTCGGGGGCGGCTGACGAACGTCCGGCGGCACACGCTCGTCGGCTCGGACACCGCCCTGCTGGTCACCGACTGGACGATGGAGATCGACGGCCCGGACGGCGAACGCATCGCCCCGACCGGCACCACTGCCAATGTTGCCCGCCGGGTTGAGGACGGTGGCTGGCGCTTCACCGTCCTCAACCCGCGCGGTACTGCGTGAGTGAAGCGTTAGGCGTGGTGGTCGAATTCGCCGTTCTTGAGGCCGTGGAGGAGGGCGGCGAAGGTGGCGGGGGTGGTGTGGAGGATGGTTCCGCCTTCGTCGGACTCGCGGAGTTCGACCGCCCCGCTGGCCCCACGGACCTCCACGCAGTTCTCGGTGGACCCGCTGAAGGATGACTTCTGCCACTCGGTGTCGGTCACAGCTGGCTGGCCTTTCACAGGTCTCGTGCGATCTTGCGAATCAAGTCGCGTGAACCGCTCTCACTCAGCGCGACCGATTCAGTCCTCTCGAAGATGGATCGGTAACTGGTCAGCTCGCTGATCGCATCAAGGTGTTCGGAGTCACGGGAGGACTCCCGTTCGACGGTATCAAGCTCCGGAACTGCGCCGAACGCGTAGGTGAGGTTCTCGACGGCGCCAGGGAAGGTCTCGATGTCGAACGGAACTACTCGAATGGTCATCCAGGGTAGTTCGGAGTCTTCGAGTAGAGAGCCGAGCTGCTCCTTGAGGATCTGCGTTCCACCGAACCGAGTCCACAGGACCGACTCGTAGATGAAGGCCGTCAGCGGTTTCGGATTGCGGCGCAAGTCGGCCTTGCGCTGCATCCTGAACGCGGTGCGTGCCTCCAACTCATGGCGCGGAAGCGGAGGGAAGACACGCCCGAAGACCGCCGCGGCGTAACTGAGGACCTGGCAAGGTCCCGGCATGTGGGTGAGGACCCACAACTTGAGCTCGCTGGAGGTCTTCTCCAACTCTGCGTTCTCAAGGAAGCCTTCTGGGACGGTGCCGCGATGCTCCTCCCACCAGCCCTTGGAGCGGTCCTGGACCATGGTCTCCAGGGCGTCGATCAGCGGTTCGTTAATGCACTTGCAGGCGGCGGCGAAGGAGCGGAGTCGTTCCGGGCTCACTCCGACCTTGGCGGCCTCTATCTGACTGACCTGGGTCCGGTCGATGCCGAGGTCTCTGGCAAGGGTGCCGGTCGACAGCCCGGCGGCCTCGCGCATCTTCCGGAGTTCGGTGCCGATACGGCGTTGACGGAGTGTCGGGCTGACTCGCGGCGGCATTGGTTCCTTCCTTGCCGATGTGGCTCAAGTCTGCCGCCCGGCCGGGGGTGGGGTCCACTTGAGAGTGAAGTTATCTGAACTTGGAATCACATGTGACTTCGATGGGCTATGGTCGATCTCACCTCGATCCGACGGATCGTCAGTAACGCCTTTCCGTCGCACCGCAGAGCAGCCATGCCCATCCGCATGGCCTGGTTCACGGCGACGTATCCGCCGGTTCTCCACCCCACACACGCCCGGGAGTCCTCCCATGCGTCACCTCAACACGCCCTCCCTCGCCCTCTCCCGCCAGTCCCTCCGCCGCGCGATGATCCGCGCCGGCTGGCACCCCTCCGCCACCTTCGACGCCGAACTCGCCCTCGGTGAGCTGCTGGCGAACGCCTGGCTGCACGGTGGCACCCCCGCGCCGATCACCGAGATCCTCTTCCTCGACAAGGTCCTGCGGGTCTCCGTCTCCGACGAGAGCCCGGAGTTCCCCACCCCGCAGAGTCCCGACCCCCTCGCCACCTCCGGCCGGGGCCTCCAGTTGGTCGCGGGCCTCACCCACCGCTGGGGCGTCGACCCGCAGGAGCGCGGCAAGTGCATCTGGTTCGAGCTGGACGCCGCCTGATGCCCGCCCGTCCCCACCGCCGCCCCATGCTGCCCACCGATCCCCGGATCCGGGCCTACGCCGAGGACCACATCCTCACCCTCCTCGCCGAACTCCAGGAGCGCGGCAAGAAGTTCGGCCTCATCTGGCCGTCCGCCGACACCGACCAGACCCTCGACGGCCGCGTCCTCGTCCGCTTCAACACCGCGCCCGCGTCGACTCTCCTGAACCTGCTCTCCCTCCTCCTCGAAGCCGAACGCGACCGGGGGACCACGTGCGATTCCTGATCCCCACGGCCTTCGGCGTCCTCCTCGCCCTCGCGATCGCGACCGTCGCCCTGGGTGTCGTCACCGCCCTGCGCGCGAGCCCGCCGCCTGACGAGGACCGCTGACCGACCGGATGTGCGGCGGGTCGCGTGCCCAGGCCCGCCGTGCCGGATTCAGTGCTTCCGTCGCCGGATCCGCTGTTCCACACCGCTCCGGAGTGCCCGGGATGCCGCCCCGGCGGCCGCCGCGAGGAACACGAAGTTGTACCCGATCTGCAGCACCACCACGAGCCGCGCCGCCTGCCCCGACGGCGTGATGTCCCCGTATCCCACCGTCGCCATCGTCACGACCGTGAAGTACAGCGCGTCGAGCCGCGTCTCCAGGCCCGCGAACTCCGACTTCCGGGCGCCCAGCACGTAGTACGTCGCCGCGTAGATGGTCATCGCCAGGGCGATCAGGAAGGCCAGCCAGACCACCGGCCGTTTCGCCGTCCCCTGCATCAGCCCGGCGATCTTGGCCATCATCAGCCCCGTCAGACCGGTCAGTGCCCCCGCGAACACCGCCCAGCTCAGCACCGGCCTGCGGTCGCCGAACCACTCCAACGGCAGCGTGAAGTACCCGACCATCAGCAGCGTGAACGCGCCCAGCAGCCAGGCCCAGGCCCGCAGGTCGCCGGTTGGGGGAGGGTTCTCGGACATCCCGGCCAGCCTGGTCCACCGGAGTCCGTTCCGCCCGTCCGACTACTCCGATCAGGCAAGCCCCCGCCGGAGTGCCGGAAAAGCGTCGAGCCCCTGATGGAGGTCCATCAGGGGCTCGACGGGAGCTCGTTCGAGTCGAGAGGTCGACTCAGACGGTCTTCTCGGGACGCTTCGTCTCGGCGCTCGTCGTCACGTTGGTCGGCGTGACGGCCGGGCGGTCGGCGGCCGGCGGCTGGGGGGCGGCCGTGCTCTGCGCGGTGCCGGCGTCCGTCTGGTCGCCGTCCTCGCGCATCGCCTTGGTCTCCGCCTTCAGAATGCGCATCGACTTTCCGAGGCCGCGCGCCATCTCCGGCAGCTTCTTCGATCCGAACAGCAGGACTACGACCGCCAGCACCACCAAGATGTGCCAGGGCTCAAGACCGTTCCGCAGCATCCCTGGCCACCGGTCCCTTCTTGTCTAGAGTCACGGGGGGCGCGAGCGCCCATGCTCGCCAGTATGCCTGGCCCTCACGCCGAACGGATACACCGGCCGGGAAACGCTGGCCGAAAACCAGGTGCTGTTCGAGCGGGGCGCGGGCAACGCCCCACCCCGCTGACCCGCTTCCGCCGTCAGTAGAGGAACGGCACCAGCCGCTTGGACTCCTGCCGGTACTGCGCGTACGCCGGGCCGAAGGCCGCCAGCAGCAGCCGCTCCTCGGCGGCGATCCGCCAGCCGTACGCGCCGAGCAGCAGCGCCGCGACCACCAGGGCGGCGGCCCAGCCGGCGGCGCCGAGCGCGTAGCCGACCCAGACCAGCAGGCTGCCGGCGTACCCGGGGTGGCGGATCAGCCGGTACGGGCCGCTGCGGACCACCTGCTGGGTGTCCACGGTGCGCAGCGTACGGGTGTAGAAGCGGCCCAGGGTGCGCATGCCCCATGCTCGCAGGGCCAGCCCGGCGACCACCGCGGCGACCCCGAACCAGCGTGCCCAGACGGGCAGTTCGCCGACCGAGGAGCGGGCGAACAGCACCACCACCAGCACGGACGCTCCGTAGCAGCAGAGCAGCAGCCGGGTCGAGCCGCGGTCGCGGTCGTCCGCGTGCCAGGTGCCGGCCGCGGCGTCCTCGCGGCGGCGCAGCAGCAGCTCGTAGCCGATCCAGCAGAGGAGGCCGAGCAGGGAGAGCAGGGACGGCAGGGACATGACGGCTCCTGACGGTCGTGGTCACCCCTCCACGGTCCCCGGACGGGGCCGCCGGGACACGCACCCGGGGGTGGACGCCACCCCGTCCACCCCCGGGTGGACGGTCCCGACCGGCCGACCGGCCGACCGGCCTACGGGCGGCGCGCCAGCAGGTAGCCGCGCCGGGTGTCGGCCTCCTCGGGCAGGCCCTCCCGCTCCAGCCGGGCCTCGACGGCGAACCCGGCCTCGGTGAGGCGGGCGGCGACGGCGTCGCTCTCCAGGAAGTGGAAGTCCACGTCGACCGGGTGGCCCCACCACTCCTCCAGGTGCCGCACCTCCCGGCCCAGGTGGAAGGAGACCAGCAGCACCCCGCCGGGCCGCAGCACCCGCCGCATCTCGGCGAAGGCGGGCAGCAGCTCACCCGGCTCCAGGTGGATCACCGAGTACAGCGCCACGGCGGCCGCGAACTCGCCGTCGGCGGCGGGCAGCGCCAGCAGGTCGCCGGCCCGGAACTCGGCCTCCGGGTGCTCGCGCCCGGCCAGCTCGACCATCCGCGGCGACAGGTCGATCCCGACCACCCGCGCGCCCCGCTCAGCCAGCCACCCGGCGACGTGCCCCGGCCCGCACCCCAGGTCCGCCACCACCCCGCCGCCCGCCTCCTCCACGACGGCCCCCAGCAGCGCCCGGTCCACCACCTTGTGCGCCAACTCACCCCCGATCCGCCCCAGGTACTCCTCCGCCACCGCGTCGTAACTCCCGCGCACCCGCCCATGTCCGATCCCCATCCCCCCACCCTGACACGCCCCCTGTAGCGCCCTCCCCCAGGGGCCCAAGCCACCGCCGCCGCCCAGAAAGTCCGGCCGGCCCGACTCCCCGCGCGCCCGCCCCCTCTCCTCCGCCCTCCGGCACAGGAAGTCGACGGGCCCGACTTCCCGCGCACCCCCACCTACTGCCGGACCCAGCCCCCACCGCCGTTCCCCGCTGCACCAAAAGTCGATGGGCCCGACTTTCCGCGCACAATCCGGCCGCCCGCCGTAGCCAGAACCGGCCCCTCACCGCCGTGCCCGCCCTTGCCAGCTGCACGAGAAGTCGGCCGGTCCGACTTCCTGCGCGCTCCGCGCCCGCAGCCACCGCGCGCCCGTCCCCGGCGCGCCCTTGCGCTCCTGCCCGGTGCACAGAAAGTCGGCCGGTCCGACTTCCTGCGCATGCTTACCGGCCTCCGCACCCGCACACACCGCGCGCCCGTCCCTGGCGCTGCCCCGCTCCAGGCCGGTCTGGCGACATAGGAAGTCGACGGGCCCGACTTTCTGTGCGCGGCCCGGCCGTTGCCTGGTCCGGCCCCTCGCCGCGGCTCCCGCTGTTGCACGGCGCATGGGAAGTCGGCGGGCTCGACTTTTCATGCTCATCCAGCAGCCGGCTCCTTCCATCGCTCGCTCCGTAGGAGCGAGGCGCGTACGCGGCAATGGATCTCCTGGTCGGGCCGCAGGCCGTTCAGGTGGCCGGGCACCAGCTGCGCTCGCCGAGCCCGGGTGCTCGCCCGGTGTCCGATGTGGGTACGGCGGAGAGCCCCCGCCCGGGATCGGGTGGGGGCTCTCGATGACTCGCGTGGATCGTCGGGCGCTGGCAGGTCAGACCGTGGCGGGCTCCGGGGCGGCCGGGGTGGCCGGGGTGGTGGTGGGGAGGTGGTGCAGGAGGCGGTAGGCGAGGAGGGCCGCGCCGAGGGCGAAGAGGAGGCCGACGACGGCGGCGACGTGCAGGCCGTCGGTGAAGGCGCCGCGGGCGGTCTCCAGCAGGTCCGGGCCGAGCCGTCCGGGCAGGTGGGCCGCGACGGAGACGGCGCCGCCGAGGGTGTCCTGCGCGGTGCCGGCGGCCGGGCCGTCGACGCCCGCCGGGAGGGCGCCGTCCAGTTGGTGGCGGTAGACCGCGGCGCCGGCCGCGCCGAGCAGGGCGATGCCGAGCGAGCTGCCGAGTTCGACGGCGGTCTCGGAGGTGGCGGAGGCGGCGCCGGCCTGTTCGGCGGGGGCGGCGGAGACGACCATCTCGGCGGTCATCGTCATGGTGCCGACGGTGCCGGCGGCCAGGACGCCCGCCGCGGTGAGGATGAGCGCCAGCGGCGAGTGCGGGCCGACCTGGGTCATCATCGCGAAGCCCGCCGCGCCGACCACGAAGCCGCCGCCCATCAGGGCCGCCGGGCGGACCTTGCCGGCCAGCGCCGAGCTGATCCCGATCGCCGCGCCGACGCCGACGCTGGGCACCAGCGACCAGAGCGAGGCGGTGAACGGGCTCATGCCCTTGACCAGCTGCAGGTACTGCGAGGTGAAGAGGGCGAAGCCCATCATCGCGAACATGGCGAGGGTGTTGACGCTGATCGCGCCGCTGAAGGTGCGGATCCGGAACAGGCTCAGGTCGATCAGCGGGTTCGCGGCGGTGCGCTGGCGCCACACGAAGGCGGCGGCGAACAGCAGTCCGGCCGCGGCGGCGAGGGCGGGCAGCGGGCTCCAGCCGTCCACGGCGAGCGTCTTGACCCCGTAGACCAGCGGGAGGACCGCGGCGAGCGAGAGCACGGCGCCGGGCAGGTCGAAGCGGCCGAAGGGGGCGGTGGTGCGGTACTCGGGCAGCAGGACGGGCGCGGTCAGCAGCACCAGGACCATCACCGGGACGGCGACCAGGAAGGCCGAGCCCCACCAGTAGTGGTCGAGCAGCAGTCCGCCGGCGACCGGGCCGAGGCTGGCCCCGGTGGTGAGGACGCCGCCCCAGGCGCCGAGGGCGATCTGCCGCTGCTTGGGGTCGTGGAACGTGTTGCGGATCAGCGCGAGGGTCGAGGGCATCACGGTGGCCCCGGCGACGCCGAGCAGGGCACGGGCGGCGATCAGCTGTTCGGCGCTGCCGGACCAGGCGGCCAGCAGCGAGGCGCCGGTGAAGCCCGCGGCGCCGACCATCAGCAGCCGGCGGCGGCCGATCCGGTCGCCCAGCGCGCCCATCGTGATGAGCAGTCCGGCCAGCAGGAACGAGTACATGTCCATGATCCACAGCTGCTGGGTGCCGCTGGGGGCGAGCTCGGTGGAGATGTACGGGACGGCGAAGAACAGCACGCCCATGTCCATGGCGAGGACGAGGGTCGGGAGCAGGAGGACGGCCAGGCCGATCCATTCGCGACGGCCTGCGCGGCCGGTGGTTGCGGTCATGGGGAAGACCGTACGGACGTGTCAGACGCTTGTCTAGTACATATGTCTAAAACGCTGGTCCAAGACGCGCGTACGAGACGACCGTGCGAGACATTCGTGCAAGACATGCGTGCAGATCCTCCGTAGGATCAGGGCATGGGAAACCGCGAAGACCTGATGGCCGGCGCCAAGCGCTGCCTGTACGAAAGGGGCTACGGACGCACTACGGCCCGCGACATCGCGACCGCCTCGGGCGTCAGCCTCGCCGCGATCGGCTACCACTTCGGCACGAAGGACGCGCTGCTCAACGCCGCGATGATCGAGGCGATCGGCGAGATGGGTGAGGCCCTGGGGGTGGTCGTGTACGGCGCCAACCAGGTGTCGGACGACCCGGAGATGCGCTTCGCGGCCGCCTGGAACGGCCTCCGGGACGTCTTCGTCGAGCACCGGGGGCTCTGGGCGGCCCAGTTCGAGGCGCTCGCCCTGGCCGGGCACAACCCCGAGCTGGCGAAGGCCTTCGAGGAGGCGCAGAAGGAGGGCCGGCTCGGCCTCGCCGCGGTGTTCCAGGGGGTGACGGAGGTGCCGGACACCGAGGAGGAGCTGGCCCGCGGCACCTTCTACCAGATCCTGCTGGCCGGTTACGTGGCCCAATGGCTCGCTGCGCCCGAACTGGCCCCGAACGGGCAGGAGTTCCTGCGCGGCCTGCGGCTGGTCAGCGGCACCGTCCTGGGGTCGCCCACCACCCCCTGACGCACGTCAGGGCGGGACGGTGGACCGGTCTGGGGCCTATGCCGTGACGGCCGTCAGCAGCACCACCGAGTCGACGTGGGCCACCAGCCCGTGCCGCTCCTGCGGTACGGGCTCCAGTCCGCCGACGGACAGTTCCACCTGCCGCCCGGCGATGGTCAGTGCCACCCGGCCGCGCAGCACCTGGACGCTCCCGGCGGTGGGCGGGGTGTGCTCGTCCAGTGCGGTGCCGGCCGTCAGTGCGATCACGGTCTGCCGCAGCACCCCGTCGTGCAGCACCAGGTGGGCGCTGCGCCCGTGCGGGCTCTCGGCCGCCCGGGCGGAGTGCTCCACGGCGAGCTGTTCGAGATCGGGCATCGCGCCGCCTCCTCCTCGGGCCGTGTGCCCAGGTTCGCGGACGCACCGGCGGCGCGCACCCGGAGCGGCCGGCGGCGGGCCGCCCCCGGATGCGGCCCGCCGAGGTGCAGCCCCCGCCGACTGCCCGCATCGTGTAGGCATGGCGACCAACCAAAGGATCTTCGACGGGTTCCAGGTCAACCGCTCGCTGCTGGTCGGCGGGGTGGCGCTGACCGGCATCGGCTCGGTGCTCGGCGCGGCCGGCGCGGCGCTGGTGTGCGCGGCGCTGTTCACCGCGGGCCGCAGCTGGGTGCGCAGCCTGGAGACTGCGCCGACCGCGCTCGCCCAGCGAGCCCTGCGCGAGGCGAAGGTGGCCTCCTCGGCCGGCTGGGAGGCCTGGCGCGCGGAGCACGGCTCGCCCAACTGAGCCGAACCCAGCCGAGCGCACCCGTACGAGCGCACCCCGAGCGCACCCCGAGCGCACCCCGAGCGCACCCAGCGAACCGCACCCGTACGGATGCGTACGGACGGACGCGGCGGGCCGCCATGGGGGTGCGGCCCGCCGCAGCTTCAGGCGGCAGCTTCACGCCGCAGCTTCACGCCGCAGCTTTACGCCGCAGCGACTCCCTCACAGCCCCAGCGACTTGGCGATGATGCTGCGCATGACCTCGCTGGTGCCGCCGTAGATCCGGAACACCCGGTTGTCGGTGTAGAGCCGGGCGATCGGGTACTCCAGGATGTAGCCGTAACCACCGTGCAGCTGAAGGCACTTGTCGATGACGGTGGAGGCCGACTCGGTGCAGAACAGCTTCGCGGCGGCCGCGTCCGCGACGCTCAACTCACCGTCCTGGTACAGCTCCAGCGCGCGGTCCACCATCGACTGCTGGGCCAGCACCTGGGCCTGGCAGTCGGCCAGCGTGAACTTGGTGTTCTGGAACTCGGCCACCGCCTTGCCGAACACCTTGCGTTCCTTGACGTACTGCACCGCGAACCGCACCGCCGCCGCGGCCGCCGCGTACGCGCCGACGGCGATCGCCAGTCGCTCCTGCACCAGGTTGTGGGTCAGGTAGGAGAAGGCCTTGCCCTCCTCGCCGAGCAGGTCCTCGACCGGCACCTTGACGTCGACGAACGCCAACTCGGCGGTGTCCGAGGTGCGCAGGCCGATCTTCTGCAGCTTACGTCCGACGGAGTAGCCCGGCGAGGTGGTGTCCACGCACAGGATGGAGAGCCCGGCCCGGCGGTTCTCCGGGTCGTAGGGGGCGGTGCGGGCGACCACCAGGACCAGGTCGGCCAGCACGCCGCCGGTGATGAAGGTCTTGGCGCCGTTGAGGACGTAGTGGGTGCCGTCCTCGGAGAGCCGGGCCGTGGTGGTGATGCCCGCGAGGTCGGAGCCGGCGCCCGGCTCGGTCATCGCGATCGCGGTCATGATGTCGCCCGAGACGAAGCCGGGCAGCCAGCGCCGCTTCTGCTCCTCGTTCGCGTACTCCAGCAGGTACGGCAGCACCAGCCCGGTGTGCACGCCGGAGGAGCCGAAGCTCACGCCCGCCCGGGCGGTCTCCTCGGCGATCACCGCCTGGTACTTGAACCCGCTCTCGCCCGCGCCGCCGTACTCCTCCGGCACCTCGATGCCGTAGACGCCGAGTTCGCCGAGCTGGCGGTAGAAGTCGCGGGGCGGGTGGCCGTCGGCCTCCCAGCTCTCGTAGACCGGGACGACCTCGTTGGCGATGAAGTCCCGGATGGTCTCCCGGAAGGCCTCGTGGTCCTCGTTGAACACGGTGCGGCGCACGGCGGCGCTCCCTTCGGCGGTGCCGGCCGCGGGGCCGGCGGAGGTGGAACGTACCAGGTGGTGGCCCGACAAGTTAATCCCCGGTAGCCTCGGCTGTCCAGCGTCCGCGGGCCCGGGAAACCGGCTCGGAACGGTCGGCAAGTGAATCCTTGCTAGCCTTCGGGCGGGGTCCGGACGGGCCGTGGGGGCGAATCCGAGGGAGGCAGGCCATGGTGGTCCGACGGCCGCCCGGGCGGCGCGCCCAGATCCTCGCCGTGGCCGCCGACCGGTTCCACCGCAGCGGCTACCACCAGGTGTCGATGACCGAGGTCGCCGCCGGGGTCGGCATCACCGCGCCCGCCCTCTACCGGCACTTCCGCGGCAAGCCCGAACTGCTCGACCGCGCCGTCCGGTTGGGCCTGGACGCGCTCGCCGACGGCCTGCGCACGGCCGGCAGCACCGCCGAACTCGGCGCCGCACTGGCCGCGGTGGCGGTCGGCCACCGCCCGCTCGGCACCCTGGTGCAGCGCGACGCCCGGCTGCTGCCACCGGCCCGCCGGGCCGAACTGCGCCGTGAGCTGCGCGCGGACGTCGCCCTGATGGCCGCCGTGCTGCGTACCGAGCGACCCGAACTCTCGGCCCCGGACGCCGAGTTGCTCTGCTGGTCGGCGCTCTCCGGCTGCGCCGGGCTGTCCTACCAGTCGGCCGCGCCGCAGCCCCGCCGGGCCGAGCCGCTGCTGCGCGAACTGGTCGCCGCCGTCCTCGCGGTCTCCCTGGACGGCACGGCCGCCGGGCCCGCCCCCGGGCCCGCCGCCGGGCCCGCCGCCGGGCCCGAGGTCGGGGCAGCGCCGGCGGTTCCGCAGCCGAGGCCGCAGGCCCGCCGGGAGGAGCTGCTCGCGGCGGCCGTCCGGCTGTTCCACCGACGCGGCTTCGACAACGTCAGCACCGACCAACTGGGCGCCGCCGTCGGCATATCCGGACCCAGCGTGTACCGGCACTTCGACAGCAAGGCCCATCTGCTCGCGGCCTCCCTGGTGCGCAGCCGGGAGCGGCTCTGGCACCAGGTGGACGGCGCGATCGCGATGGCCGCGAGCCCGGCGGAGGCGCTGGCGGCCGGCCTCGGCGCGTACGTCGACTTCGCGCTGCGCAACGGCGACTACCTGGGCGCGATGCTCAGCGAGACCGAGCGGCTGGCCCCGCCGGACCGCCGGATCGCGGTGGACTTCCGGCGCGACTTCCTGCGCACCTGGGTCGAGTTGCTGCGGCAGGTGCGCCCGGAGTACGACGCGGTGGCCGCCCGGATCCGGGTGCACGCGCTGTTCTCGCTGGTCAACGACGGGGTGCGGAACGGCCCGCACAGCGCCCGGCCGGACCTCGGCGACTGCCTGCGGCGGCTCGGCCGGGCGGTGCTGGGGGTCGACGCGTAGGACGTGCGAGGGGCGAAGTGCGAGGGGCGAAGTGCGAGGGGCCGGGTGCCCGCCGCCGTTCCCACGGTGGCGGGCACCCGGCCCCTCGGGGTGTGACCGGGCTCGCGCCCCGGCCGGCCCGGCTAGTAGAGGACGTGCGGGTAGTAGACCCGGGCGTCGAAGTTGCCGTTGCCCTGCAGGGCGCCGACGTTCCCGCCGTTGCCGGCCACGGCGAGGCCGTTGTTCTGGTTGCTCGCACCCGAACCGGTCGCGGTCTGCTGGGTGTTGACCACGTTGCCGTGCACGGTGCCGATGACGTTGCCGGAACCGACGTTGTTCACCACGCTGCTGTTGGAGTGGTCGATCGCGCCGGCGACGTCGTCGGCGTGCGCGGTGGCGGCGCCGACGCCGACGAGGAGGAAGGCTCCGAGGGCGGTGACGGCGGCGGCTGCGCGGATACGGGACACGCTGGTCTCCCTGAGCTGGAAGTGCGAATGTGGCGCGATCCGGAGTGGCCGCTCCGTAGCGCCGTTGCCTGACGTCGCACGATCAGCATTCACCAGTGACGTGGACGAACTCCACCAAACGGGTGGCAATTCCCTCGATGGTGGGGGAGTGGTCCATTCCAAGTTGACGATAATCCGTCATTTCACCGGCGAAAACTGCGGTGATGACAGCTACTCGGAAAGAAATGGTCGACAGATAGTCGCACTGGCACACTGGGGACCCATGTCTGAAGGTGCCCCGACCGAACCCACCCCCGCCGAGCCCAAGCCCACTGAGCTCGAGCCCGCCGAGCCCACCCCCGCCGACGACCTGCGCACCACCGAGGTCGACCTCGGCGGCCTGGTGAACGTCCTCGCCACCCATCTCTACTCCACCCCGCTGGTCGCCCTGCGCGAACTCGTCCAGAACGCCCACGACTCGCACACCCGCCGGCTCCTGGAGGACCCGGACGGCGACCACCACCCGCTGATCCGGGTGCGCGCCGACGCCGCCCGGCGGACCGTCGCCATCGAGGACACCGGCGCCGGCCTCACCGAGCCGGAGATCCACTCCTACCTCGCCACCGTCGGCACCGGCTACACCCGGATGCTGCGCGAACTGACCGGCAACCAGGAGCTGATCGGCGCCTTCGGCCTGGGCTTCCTCTCCGCCTTCTCGGTCGCCGACGAGGTGACCGTCACCACCACCTCGCACCGCGAGCCGAAGCAGGGCCACCGCTACCGCAGCCGCGGCGGCGAGCACTACCAGGTCGAACCGGTGCCCGCCCGGCCGCAGCCCGGCACCGTGGTCGAACTCGCGCTCAAGGCCGAGCACGCCCACCTCGCCGACGAACAGGCGCTGCGCGAAGTCCTCGGCCGCTACTGCGTGTTGCTGCCCATCCCGGTCTACGTCGGTGAGGACGAACACCCCGTCAACTCCGTCCCGGTGCCCTGGCGCGAGCAGCCGTCGGGCGACCCGTACGCCGCCCGGATGGCCTTCGCCGCCGCCTTCGGCCGCCGCTTCGAACCGCTCACCGCCTTCCCCGTACTGCCCGTCCAGGCGGAAGGGACCGCGGAAGGTGCCGCGGAAAGGACCGGGGAAGGTGCCGCCGTAGGAGCAGTCGAAGGAACCGCGGCAGGCGCCACCGACGCGGTCGGCCTGCTCTGGGTCCAGGACGGCGGCACCTACGGCAGCAGCGACAACCGCGACCTCGCCGTCTACCTGCGCGGCATGCTGCTCGCCGAGGACGCCCGCGACCTGCTGCCCAGCTGGGCCGGATTCATCGGCGGAGTGATCGAGTCCAGCCGGCTCACCCCCACCGCCAGCCGCGAGGACCTCCAGCGCGACGAGCACTACCGCGCACTGCAACGGGCCCTCGCCGATGCCGTGGTGGACGGCCTGTACGAGACGGCCCGGCTGCGGCCCGCCGCCTGGCGCCGCATCCTCACCCGCCACGGCCAGGACCTGCTCGGCGCCGCGCTCTGCGACGAGCGGTTGTTCACCCTGCTCGCCGACGACGTCCCGGTGCCCACCTCGCAGGGCGACCTCACCGCGGGCGGCCTGCGGGCGGCCGGCGGGGGAGCGGTGCACGTCGCGCTCGGCAGCGGCGGCGGCTTCGAGGAGATGCTGTACCGGGCGATGCGCGTCCCGATCGCCCGCGGCGACCGCTACGCGGTGCTGCCGTTCCTGCGCCGCTACGCCCAGCTGCGCGGCTGCCGGGTGGTCGAACTGGGCAGCGAGCAGGGCAACCGTGAACTGTTCCGCGACCCGGAGCGCCCGCTGCCGCCCGAGGAGGCGGCCTGGCTGTCCGGCGCCCTCGCCGACCCGGGCGAGCAGCTCGTCCCGGCCCGCTTCGACCCGCCCGGCCTGCCGCTGGTCCTGGTGCCGGACCGCGAGGCCGAGCTGAAGGCCCGGATCGAGGACGACCGGGCCGACGCCCGGATCCCGTCCGCCGCGCTCCGGCTGGCCCGGGCGTTCACCGCCCGCACCGACGGCGAGGTCAGGGCCCGGCTCTACCTCAACCTGGACTGCCCGGCCGTTCAGGACCTGCTCGCCGCCTACCGCACCGGGCACACCGGCAGCGCCACCGCGGCCGGGCTGCTCCGCTCGCTCAAGGTGATCATGGCGGCGGCCTCCGCCGGCTCCGCCGAGGGGGACCTCGGCGCCGCGCTGGCCGGCATCGGCACCGCCGTTTCCGCCCTGACCGCGGCCGTCCCGGCCGGCCTGCCGGACGTCCCGGACAGCCCGGGTGCCCTGCCGGACGCCCCGGACAGCCCCGGCGCCCTGCGGGACGACGCATGACGGACGGACCGGCCGACGACAGCAGACCCATCAGCACGACGCAGGGGGAACGGACATGACCACCGACATCTGGGCCTGGGTGCGCGACACCCACCAGCAGCTGCGCGAGGCCGGCCACGAGCGGCTGGCCGACGCCGTCTACGAGCTGCCCGAGCACGCCACCGAGGGCCGCAACGAGCAGCTCGACGCGGTCTACCCGGAGGCGCTCGCCGCCGCCCGGGCCCTCGGCCTGCCCTGGGTCGAGGTCTACCTGCGGCACTGGCGGATGCAGAACCTGCTGAACGAGCGCCAGCAGGGCGAGTCGGTGCTGCCCGAGGCGGTCGACCTGCTGGAGTTCGCGCACCGGGAGGAGACCGTCGGCTGCCCGCAGTCGGTCTGCGTGGTGCAGGACTTCGCGATCTGCCACGCCCGGGTCGACGGCCCCGGGTACGTGGCGGAGCGCCTGGAGGTGGTCGGCGAGACGCTGGACCGGATCGAGCCCGGCCGGGCCTGCTACGACTGCCTCTCCCGCGAGTACTCCGACGCCCTGGAGGACGACGGTCGGGCCGCCGACGCGCTCGCCCACCTGGACTCCGCCGCCGCCCGGATGCAGGCCGCGGGCCAGCCGGTCTCGCTGCGCTTCCACCGGGCCCGGGCCGGCGCCCTGCACCTGCTGGGCCGGCACGAGGAGGTGCTCGCCCTGCTGGACACCACCGATCAGGCCGCCCGGGCCGGGCGCGAGGAGATCGACGAGAGCGACCGGCGCTGGGGCGCCCTGCTGCGGGCCCGCGCGCTCGCCTCGCTCGGGCGGACGGCCGAGGCGCTCGCCGTGCTGCCCGAGCGGGCCGAGGCCGAGCGGCACGCCGGCCTGCGTGAGACCTGGACGCGCACGGTCGAGCTGCTGGTCGAGGCCGGCGCCTGGGAGAACGACGCCGAGCTGGGCGCCGCGCTCGCCGGCTGGGTCGGCTACCTGGACGGCACCGGCTCGCACCGCCCGTGCGTGGACCTGCTGCTGGCGGCCGGTCGGCTGGCCGTCGCCCGCGGCGCCCGCACGGTGGCGCTCACCCTCGCGGCCACCGGGGAGCGCAAGCTCACCCGGTTGCGCCGCACCGAGGGCGTGGCCGAGGAGGTCGCCGCCCTGCGCGCGGCCGCCGAGGCGCTCCCGGTGCCCGAGCTGCCGGTGGAGCCCGACGAGCTGACGGCGCACCTGGCCGAGGCCGGGGTTCCCTTCGAGACCGGCGCCGACCTGCTCTCCGTCGCCCTGGACCGGTACCGCGGTGAGCCGGCCGGCGCCACCGCGCTGGCCGTGCCGCTGGCCGACGTGCTCGGCCGGCTCGGCCACGCCCGGGCCGCCGCCGACCTGCTGTGGCAGCGGCTGGACGCCGACCCGGGCGGCGAGGAGCTGGTCGGCACGCTCGGCCAGGCCCTGATCGAGGCCGGTGACGACGAGGGGGTGCGCCGCCTCGCCGACCGGCTGGCCGCGACCAGCCCGTCCGACGCCCACTGGATACGCGCCCGCTGGGCCGCCGCCGAGGGCCGCTGGGCCGAGGTGCTGGAGCAGTGCGGGGCGATCCTGGCGCTGGAGGCGAGCCGGATCAACACCCGCCGACTGGCCGCGGCCGCCGCCACCGAACTGGGCGACCACGCCACCGCGCAGCGCCTCTACCAGGAGCTGCTGGAGCACGCCCTGCCCGCCGAGGAGGCGGGGGAGGAGCAGGCCCACCGGACGGTCCAGGAGGCCGATCTCTGGCACCTGATCACCGCGGCCAGCGCCAACCGGGACTGGGCCGTGGTCCGCTCCACCGGCGCCCGGATCGGCATCGAGTTCGACGAGCCCGAGGGCCCGGTGGACGAGGAGTGGCAGCTGGTCACCGTCCGCGCCACCCGCACCAACGGCGCGACGGTCGACGTCCCCGCCGTCCGGACCGGCCCGGCCACCGCCCGGATCCTGCCGGTGCTGGGCGAGGACCTGACGCTCAACCACGGCGACACCGTGGTCTTCGCCCCGGCCCTGCTGGAGCGCCCGCCGGCCGACGACGCCCCCGAGCCGGAGCGGGCCGGCTGGCGCCCGGTCTTCGCCCAGCTGACCCTGCTCGACCCGGCCGGCTTCACCACCTACTGGATCGACGGCGCCTGGCCCGGTGACGAGGCCTGGGCCGGGTTCCGGGACGGACTGCGCTCGGCCGGCTTCGCGGTCTGGGCGTACAGCGGGGAGCAGTACCGGATCACCGACCCGGCAGGGGACGGCGAGGGGCTGCCCGGCATCTACGCCGCCCTCGGCGTCCCGCCGACCGCCACCGCCGGGGACGCCGACGCGCTGCTGCACCGGCTCACCGCCGACTGGGCGCACCCGCTCGCCTGGCTGGACCTGGCCGAGGCGGCGGGCGCGGACCTCGACCGGCACACCGGGATCGTCCGGCGCTACGGCCTCTGAGCCGCCCGGTTCCGCCTGACCCCGCCCGGCCCGCGCTGACCAGCATGGGCCGGGCCGGGGAACCATCCCGCATCCGGGCGAGTCTTTGTCATTGCTTTACCATCGCATTGCCAAGACTCGACCTCCAGGAGCGCCAGCACCGTGACCGTGACCAGCCTCGCCCTCGGCCCGTCCTGGCTCGATCCGACCACCCTGATCTCGACCTTCGGCCTGATCGGCATCCTGGCCGTCGTCTTCGCCGAATCCGGTCTCCTGATCGGCTTCTTCCTGCCCGGCGACTCGCTGCTGTTCACCACCGGCCTGCTGGTGGCCGGCGGTACCTACCTGCACCAGCCGCTCTGGCTGGTCTGCGCGCTGATCGTGCTGGCCGCGATCGCCGGGGACCAGGTCGGCTACCTCTTCGGCCGCAAGGTCGGACCGGGCCTGTTCCGCCGCCCCGACTCCAGGGTCTTCAAGCAGGAGAACGTCGAGAAGGCCGCCGCCTTCTTCGACCGGCACGGTCCCAAGGCGATCGTGCTGGCCCGCTTCGTGCCGATCGTGCGCACCTTCACCCCGATCGTCGCCGGGGTGAGCAGGATGAACTACCGCGGCTTCGTGCTGTTCAACGTGGTCGGCGGGGTGCTGTGGGGCGCCGGGGTCACCGTGCTCGGCTACTTTCTCGGGCAGATCCCCTTCGTCCGGGACAACGTCGAGGCCATCCTGGTCGGCATCGTGCTGGTCTCGGTGGTCCCGGTGGCGGCCGAACTCCTCCGGGCCCGCCGTTCCGGTGCGGCCGCCGCCGACCGCCGCCCCGCCGGGTAGGCGCCCGGCGCCGCCGCCGTGGGACGTCCCGTACATGTGCGTCGAGCTGTTCGATCAGGCAAGGTGTACCCGAGATCGAACGGTGGCCGGCGGCCACCAGGGGCGGCGAGGAGCGGAAGTGCCTAAGCGGGGCCGACCGGGTGCGGGCAAGCGGGCGAGGGGAGGCCGGGCGGTCCGCCAGGTGCGGCAGACACCGCCGGAGCCGGTGCACCCCGCCGAGGCGCCGCCCACCGAGGGCCTGCTCGGCCACCCCGCCCCGGTCGTCGAGCCCGTCACCGTGGTGCCGCTCGTCCCGCCCGTCCCGGAGACCAAGGGCCTGCTGTCCCCCGAGCCGGCGCCCGAGCCGGAGGCACGGCCGGAGCCGCACCCCGAGCTGACCATCGACCTGCGCCCCCGGGACGCGAAACCCGAGCACCCGGTCGCCGACCGCCCGGCGGCCACTGACCGTCCGACGGCCACCGACCGTCCGGCGGGGACCGGCCGCCCGGCCCGCCGCCGCTCGGTCGCCGAGGACACCCTCACCCCTGAGGAGTGGCGCGCGGCCGGCTACACCCCGCCCACCGGCATCCCGATCACCGACCTGACCGCCGGCGCCCCCGGCGAGGCGCCCTGGCCGGACCGGATGCGCACCCTGCTGCGCACCCCGATGTCCGAGCGCCCCGCCTTCGAGCGGACCGCCCGCGAGATGCACCCCTCCGCGGCCATCACCCGCAACGTCCCGCGCATCCTCGACCTGACGCTGCGCATCGGCGAGCTGCTGCTGGCCAGCGGCGAGGCCGCCGAGGACGTCGAGGCGGCGATGCTCGGCATCGCGCACGCCTACCGGCTGGACCACTGCGAGCCCCAGGTGACCTTCACCCTGATCGGCATCTCGCACCAGCCCTCGCTGGTCGAGCCGCCGGTCACCGCCGACCGCGTGGTGCGCCGCCGCACCTCCGACTACACCCGGCTGAACGCGGTCTACGGGCTGGTGGCGGACATCACCGCGGAGAAGGTGACGGTCAACGACGCCTACCGCCGGCTCGCCGCGATCCGCCGCAACCGGCACCCGTACCCGTCCTGGCTGCTCGCCCTGACCACCGGTCTGCTGGCCGGCGCGGCGACCTTCCTGGTCGGCGGCCGGGTCGACGACAAGGCCTGGCTGGTCTTCGCCAGCGCCTTCGTCGCGGCCGTCCTCGGCGACCGGCTGGCCTCCGCGCTGGCCAAGCGCCGGCTGCCGGAGTTCTACCAGTTCGTGGCGGCCGCGATGCCGGCCGCCGCGTCCGGGATCATCCTGTCCTTCAACGACTGGGGCCTGCGCGGCTCGGTGGTGATCACCGGTGGCCTGTTCGCCCTGCTGCCCGGCCGGGCGCTGGTCGCCGCCGTCCAGGACGGTCTGACCGGCTTCTACATCACCGCCGCGGCCCGGCTGCTGGAAGTGGTCTACCTGGTGGCGGGCATCGTGATCGGCGTGATCATGATCCTCTACCTGGGCGTCGGCTTCGAGGCGAAGCTCAAGCCGGACGAGAGCCTGGCGGGCATCAGCTACCCGCCGGTCCAGATGACCGCCGCGATGGTGCTCACCCTGTCCTTCGCGATGCTGCTGCAGACCGACCGCCGCACCCTGGCGCTGGTCACCGTCAACAGCGGCATCGGCTGGGCCAGCTACGGCGCGCTGGTGTACAACGCGCACGTCAACCCGATCGCCGCGACCGGGGTGGCGGCCGGACTGGTCGGCCTGTTCGGCCAGCTGATGGCGCGCTACCGCAACGGCTCGGCGCTGCCGTACGTGACCGCCGCGATCGGCCCGCTGATGCCCGGTTCGGCGCTCTACCTCGGGATGCTCGCCTTCGCCCAGGGGCACTCCAGCACCGGCCTGGTGTCGGTCTTCCGGGCGGCGGCGATCGCGATGGCGCTGGCGATCGGGGTGAACCTCGGTGGCGAGATCGCCCGGCTGTTCCTGAAGCTGCCGGTCGGCGCCGAGCTCCCCTCGCTCTACCCGGCGGTGCCGCGCCGGGCGGCCAAGCGCACCCGTGGGTTCTGACCGCGCGTCGGGACCGGTGGCGGCGGCCGCGGCGGGCGGGGCGAGGGCTTCCGAGTCGGCGGACCGTCGGGCTCCGGGCCATGTCATGGCAGGCAGGACGCAGGACCAGGAACGAAGGTAAGACCCATGACGCCACTGCTGGACAGCTACCGCGAGCACATCGTCAACGCGCACAAGCAACCGCTGTTCCTGCTGCTGGTCGGCTTCATCACCTCCTTCGTGTTCATCCGGTTCAGCGTGCGGATGATCCGCGCCAAGGTGCGTTGGTGGCCCGGCAACGTCACCCCCGGCGGGCTGCACATCCACCACATGGTGTTCGGCCTGGGGTTCCTGCTGGTCGGCGGCATCGGGGTGTTCGCCACCTACGGCGGGACCCCGTGGATCGACTGGTTCGGGCTGATCTTCGGCATCGGCTGCGGACTGGTGCTGGACGAGTTCGCGCTGATCCTGCACCTGGACGACGTCTACTGGAGCGAACAGGGCCGCAAGTCGGTGGACGCGGTGATCTTCGGCATCCTGTTCACCGCGCTGCTGCTGATCGGGTACGTGCCGCTCGGCGTGGTGCCCGGCGAGGACACCCGCTGGGGCCTGATCACCGTGATCTCGGTGAACGCGCTGGCCTCGGTGATCACCCTGCTCAAGGGCAAGGTGTGGACCGGCCTGCTCGGGATCATGGTCCCCGGCCTGTCCTGGATCGGCGCGATCCGGCTGGGTCGCCCCAACAGCCCGTGGGCCCGCTGGCGCTACGCCAAGCGCCCCCGCCGCCGGGCGCGTGCGCTCCGGCGCGAACGCCTGCTGCACCGGCGTGCGGACCGTGCGCGGACCTGGCTCTTCGACCTGATCGCCGGCGCGCCCGACAAGGTGCCCGCCAACCACCCGACCGCCCACCGGGTCGCCGAGCGGATGTCCGCCCGGGCCACCGCCCACCTCGACGCCCATGCCGCCCGGGCGCTGGCCCGCCGTCGGGCGCGCCTGGCCGACCGCCGCTCGGCGGCCGCCGCCGGGGCGGTGGCGCACCCGTCCGCGCCGCACCCCCAGCCCGCCGAGGGGGCCTCCGACGGCGTCCCGGTCCGCGCGGCCGGGGCGCAGCGGCGCCGCCGTACGGTCCACGCCGGGCGCAGCCGGACGTACGCGGTCGGCCCGACCGGGCTGGAGCGCCGGCCCGGGCGACACCCCCACCTGCGGACGAAGACCCGTCGGATCCATCGGTAGTTCGTATACCCTGTGCGCCCGCCCGGAGTTGACTCCCGATCGGATCATCGGATGGTCACCCGGCCGGCGGAGCGCGTTCGAGGTGTGAAAACCCGCGGAGTTGAGAACATGATCGGCGAGTGACCGTTCTGTCACGTGATGGGATGATTCGTCGGATCCCCGCCGCCTCGACCGCAGCCCCGGAGGCCGCGCGCCGCCCGGCCTCCGCCGCCGTCCCTCCGAACCCGTGAGAAGGGATGTCTCGTGGCGCGCAGGATCCTGCCGACCCTCCTGTTGTCCCTCACCGCCCTGCTCGGGCTGCTCCCCGCCGCCCAGGCCGCCCCGGCCGCTCCGGCCCCCGGCGAACCGCCCGCCGCCGGCCCCCCGGCCGGCCAGGACCCGTACCCCTCCACCGAGGAGATCGACCGCTCCCGCGCCGAGGCCGACGGCAAGGCCGCCTCGGTCACCGCCCTGGAGGCCGCGCTCACCGGCGCGCGGGCCGAACTCGACCGGGCCGGCCGCAGCGCCGAACAGGCCGTCGAGGCCTACAACGGCGCCCAGCTCGCCCTCACCCGGGCCCGCGCCGAGGAGACCGCCGCCAACCGGCGCGCCGCCGCCGCCGAGGCCGAGCGCACCGAGGCGGCCGAGGACGCGGCCCGGCTCGCCGCCGAAACGTACCGTCAGGGCGCCGGCGCCGAACTGTCCGCGCTCAACGCCCTGCTCGGCGCCCACGGCCCGCGCGAGGCGGGCGACCGCGCCGCCGTGGTCGGCGTGGTCAGCGAGCGCACCCGGCAGATCCTGGACGCCGCCACCTCCACGGCCGCCGCCGCCCGCACCGCCTCCACCGCCGCCCGCACCGCCACCGGGGCCGCCGAGAAGGCCGCGGCCGAGGTCGGCGCGGCCAGGACCAGGGCGCAGCAGCGGCTCGCCGCCCAGCAGGGCGAGGTGGCCGCCGCCGGCAGCCGCCGGGAACGGCTGCTCGCCGAACTCGCCGCCGCCCGGAACACCACCGTCGAGCTGGAGCGCAAGCGCCGCGAGGCGCTGGAGGCGATCGCCGCCCGCGAGGCGGAGACGGCCGCCCGGGCCGCCGCCGAACAGGCCGCCCGCGAAGCCGAGGCCGCGGCCGCCGCTGCCGCCAAGGCCCAGGCGGCACCGCCCGCCACCCGCCCCTGGTCGGCCGAGGGCGCGGCCGCCGCCATCGCCTTCGCCCGGTCCAAGATCGGCCTGCCCTACATCTGGGGCGGCGAGGGCCCGGAGGGCTACGACTGCTCCGGGCTGACCATGATGGCCTGGCGCGAGGGCGGCAAGCAGCTCAACCACTTCGCCGCCGACCAGTACGCCCAGTCCACCCCGGTCAGCTACCGCCAGCTCCGCCCGGGGGACCTGGTCTTCTGGACCGACACCGGCCGCTCCGCCGACATCCACCACGTCGGCCTCTACATCGGCGACGACCAGATGATCGAGGCCCCGCGCGTCGGCATGCCGGTCAAACAGGCCAGCCTCTGGATCATGGGCACCCCGGACTACTACGCCCGGCCCTGACCCCCGGTCAGCTCCGCGAACGGGGCGAGCGGCACCACACCGGTCGCGGCCGCCGCCAGCTCCGGGTCGAGGGTGACCAAGGCGTCGGCCTGGAGCCGGGTCAGGGCCAGGTACTCGGCGGCGAGGGTGTCGGGGTGGCCGAGTTGCTCGGCGACGGCCCAGGCGGTGGACTGCAGGACGCGGTCGCCGAGCAACCGGATCCGCAGGCCGCGCACCCGGTCCAGGGCCCGGTCGGCGTCCCGCCTGCTCAGCTCGCCCCGCCGGACCGCGCCGTACAGCGCGGACAGCAGTTGGGAGCGCAGCAGTGTCGGGGCCAGCAACTGGTGCCCGGCGGGAGCCGGCGCCCCGTCCTCGACCAGCCGCAGGGCCACCTCCGGGGTGATCACGTACCTGGTCACGGCTGTCGGCCTCCTCGTCGGGCGGGAACGATCCACCGACCAGTGAATACCGGAACGCCGGGTAGCGGCGTCCCCGGTGGCCGGACGCCGATGTCCGAGGCCCGCGCTAGCGTGGCCGCTCCGACCACTCCTGAGGAGGCGCCATGCGCTTGCGGAACGTCGAAGCCGGCGATCTCGACCTGTACGTCCGGATGCGGTGCGACGCGGGGATGATGGCCGAGCTGGGTGGCCCGCTGCCCCGGGAGAAGGTGGCGGCACGGCTGCGCAAGGACGTCGAGATGGCGGCGGCGGACACCGCCTGGATCAAGGTGATCGTGCTGGACGACGGCGCCGGGGGCGGCGAGGTGGCGGCCGGGGTGGTCAACCTCTGGCAGGACGACGAGGACGGCGCCACCGTCTCCGAGATCGGCTGGATGGTGCTGCCCGGGTTCCAGGGCCGTGGCCTGGCCAAGGCGGCGGTGCGCCGGGTGCTGGACGCCGCGGCGGCGGACGGCCGGTGGGGCGTGGTGCACGCCAGCCCGGGGGTGACCAACGGCCCGTCCAACGGGATCTGCCGCTCGCTCGGCTTCCGGCTGCTCGGCGAGCGGGACGTCGACTTCGCGGACCGCGTCCTGCGCACCAACCACTGGGTGGTGACGCCGGGCGAGCACACCCGGGGATCGGGTACGGATTAATTGGGATGCCGCCCCGGCGCCACCGCCCGTACGGTGGGCCGATGGGCAACAAGACCGATCACACGGCCGTGGAGACCGTCAGCGGACTCCAGGTCCGGGCCGTTTCCGTGGACGAGGTGGAGGAGTGGAACCGGGCGCTCAATTTCGGCTTCCTGCGTCCGCACGCGGGCATCGCGCCCGACCTGCGCCGCAGGCAGTGGGAGCCGGGCCGGATGCTGGCCGGCTTCGACGGCGGCCGCCAGATCGCCACCTACCGCAGCTTCGACACCGAACTGACCGTCCCGGGCGGGGCCGTCGTCCAGGCCGATGCGATCACCAACGTCACGGTCAGCGCCACCCACCGCCGCCGGGGCCTGCTCAGCGCGATGATGCGGCGCGACCTCGCCTCGGCCGCCGAGCGCGGCTGCGCGGTCGCCGTCCTGGTCGCCGCCGAGTACAACATCTACGGCCGGTTCGGCTTCGGCCCGGCCACCTGGGGCTGCGGCTGGAAGATCGACCTGAGCCGCACCAGCGGGCTGCGCGAGGGCCTGCCGGGCGTGCCCGGCGGCCGGATCGACTTCGTGACGCCGGCGGAGCAGCGCGAACTCGGCGCCGCGCTGTACGAGCGCTGGCGGCGCACCCAGCCGGGCGCGATCGTCCGCGACGAGATCTGGTGGGAGCGCAACACCCATGTGATCCAGGTGCCCGGCGACGACTTCAAGGAGCCGTTCACCGCCGTCCACCGGGACGCCGACGGCGAGGTCACCGGCCTGGTGATCTACCGGGTCGACAACAACTGGGACGGCGCCTACCCCGACGCCACCCTCACCGTCGACGAGTTCATCGCCCTCGACCTGCCCACCGCCGTCGAGCTGTGGCGCCTGGTGCTCAGCGTCGACTGGGTGCGCAAGGTCGTGGTGAAGGGCCTCGCCCCGGACGACCCGCTGCCGCTGCTGCTCCAGGACCCGCGCGCGGCCGTTCCGCGCGAGGACAACGGCGACCTCATGTGGCTGCGGCTGCTGGACGTCGAGGCCGCCTTCGGCGCCCGGTCGTACGGCGCGCCCGGCCGGGTGGTGCTGGAGGTCGAGGACCGGCTCGGCTACGCCTCCGGCCGCTTCGCGATCGAGGTCGCCGAGGACGGCACCGGCGGCTGCGTCCGGACCACCGACGACGCCGACCTCGCCCTCGGCGCCTCCGAGTTGGGCTCGCTCTACCTGGGCGCCGAGACGGCCCCGAGGCTGGCCGCGGCCGGACTGCTCACCGAACTGCGGCCCGGCGCGGCGGCCGCCGCCGACCTGCTGCTGCGCACCCCGCTGCGGGCCTGGACGCCGACCGAGTTCTGAGCCGCCCGGAAGCACGGCGGCGGCCGGCCCGCGAACCCGCGGGACAGCCGCCGCCGTACCTCAACTCACCACCGCAGAGCCCTACTTGACGGCCGTCTTTCCGATCGTCGGCAGGATGAAGTCCTGGATCAGCCCCTTGGCGTCCCGCACGATCGGCCGGAACACCCGGTAGCGCGAGAGGTTGATCACCCGGGCGGCCATCGGCGTCGACCGCCGGACGAACTCCCTGGTCCGCTCGGTGTCCTCGGTCCGGTCGAAGACCCAGTAGAGCACCACGACCATCAGGTGCAGCCAGAGCACGTCCGGCAGCAACTCGACCAGTTCGGCGTCCAGCTTCGGCGCCAGCTCCGACCCCTGGAGGACGTCACGGAACAGTTCGACGGCCGTCGCCCGGGCCGGGTGGGACTCGTTGGAGAACGGGCTCAGCGAGCTGGTCGGGTCCGCCGCGGTGCGGAAGAACTGCGCGGCGAACTCGTGGTACGGCGCGGCGGTGTCGAGCCAGGAGGTCAGCGCGATCTCCAGCCGCTCGCCGAAGTCCCGGGTGCCGGCCATCCGGATCCGGGCCTCGGTCGCGTGGTCGTGGGTCATCCCGTCGTAGAACCCCTGGATCAGGAATTCCTTCGCCGAGAAGTAGTAGTAGGCGTTGCCGACCGACACGCCCGCCTCGGTGGCGATGGCGCGCATCGTGGTCTTCTCGTAGCCCCGCTCCTGGAACAGCCGCATGGCCGTCTCCAGGATCAGCGCCCGGGTCGCCTCGCTCTTGTCGGTCTTGGGCTGGGCCCGGCCGCCGGGCATGGGCCCGCCGTCCGGGCCGGGTGCGGCCGGGGCGTCGGCCGCACCCTTCTCGTCGTCCGTTCGGTTCGTCGCTGCCAGGTCGTCCACGGGCACGAGCCTAGCCGGAGACGAGGTTCCACCCGGTGTCGGTGCTGTCGGTGCTCGCGGCACCGGATGCCCCCTCCGCATCCGGTGCCGCGCACACCGCCCCCATGATTTCGAACGCGTTCAAAAGCTTGGCAGAACTGTAGACGTATCGGTTGAACATGTTCAACTCCATCTCTGTGGGAGGCTCGTCACATGACCGGTTCAGGACGGATCACCATTCGGCACGGCGGAGCGCAGGACGCCGTACGCGTCGCGGAGCTGCACACCGAGAGCTGGTGCACCAGTTACCGCGGGATCGTCCCCGACGAAGCGATCGGGGACGGGCTGGCCGCCCAGCGGCGCGAGCTGTGGGAGCTGCGCCTGACGGTCGACTACGGGACGCCGGAGAACACGCCCGTGTTGCTGATCGCCGAACGGGCCGGCGAGCCGGCCGGGTTCGTCTATCTGGTGCCGCAGCCCGACGGCGGGGTGCTGGTGGACAACCTGCACGTCCGCCCGGGCCTCACCGGCGGTGGCATCGGCCGCGAACTGCTGGCCGCCGCCCGCGCCGAGGTGGCCGAGCGGCACCCCGGCGCCGGGCTGTACTTGGAGGTGCTGCGCGCCAACACCCGCGCGGTCGCCTTCTACGAGCGCGAGGGCGGCGTGCGGATCAGGGCGCAGGAGGGCGTGTTCCCGGGCGGCTATCTGCTGCCCGAGTACGTGTACGCCTGGCCGGCCGCGACCGAAGCCGGGACTGAAGCCGCCGCCGAAGCCGCGACCACGCCCGGGAGCGCGCTGAGGCCGTAGACCTCAGTCGACGTCGTAGACCGTCACCGGCACGCCGCGCGCCGTCAGCCGGGCCGCCACCAGCGGCTCGACCTTCGCCCAGCGCCCGCCCGCCAGTCCGCAGCCGATCCGCGGCATGTGGACGGAGGCGCCGAGTTCGAGCGCGCGCTCGCCCAGGGCGGCCAGCCCGGTGTCGATGGCCTCGTACCGCACGGGCACTCCGGTGGAGCGGCCCGTTCGGATGCCGCGCTGGCCGACCAGGTTGGCCACCCAGACGTACGGCTCGACCTGCACCAGCTGCAGGCCGCCGAGGCCGAAGTCGTTCTTCGCCCGCTCCCGATGCCCACGGGCCTGTCTTCGGACTCCCGCCTGCCGGGCGACGCCGGGGCACGCACCTCGCCGCGTTGTCGTCGGTCGCCAATGCTCCGCAGTGGCTCCCTCCTCCGCCTTGCGATGCACGCACCCCACCGCCGCCCGGCCCGCCCTTCGGGCGGACGACGGGAGTCCGAAGACAGGCCCGGGCCGGAACGCCGCCTCGGGCTCGGGCCAGCGTCTGGAGAGCGCGAGCACGAAGCCCTTCCCCCAGCCGCCCAAATCGTTGCAGACATGCGCGATCACCTTCACGCCCTTGCCCTGGGGCGCGGTGGCATCGCCTCGGACGTAGGTGATTTCCGCCATGCCTAGAAGTTAGACGGAGGCACTGACAACCCGCTCGGCATTTTCCCGCGCACCGGGTCCGTCCTCGGGACCGCCGTCGGGGCCGCCGTCGGGGCCGCCCGCGGGAACGCGCAGGTGGCGCCGCCCGGCCAGGGCGATCAGCAGGGCGAGCGCGGCCGCCCCGGCGGGCAGGGCGTAGCCGGTGCCCGGCGTGGTGTGCTCGGCGAGCGTCCCGGCGAGCGCCGCCCCGGCCGAGATGCCGACCACGATGCCGGACACCGCCACCGCCATCCCCTCGTTGAACTGCCGCTGCGGCAGCAGCTCCTGGACCAGCGTCATGCCCGTCACCATGGTCGGTGCGGTGGCGGTGCCCGCCGCGAACAGTGCCGCTCCGAGCGCCGGCAGCCCGGCACCGCCGAGCCCGGCGGCGAGCGGCAGCAGCAGCACCCCGGCCATCGCCGCCGCCCCGAGCAGGAAGCGGACCCCGGGCGCCCGACGCGGGGTCAGCAGCCCGAATGCCAGCCCCGCCACGCAGGATCCGGCCGCCACCAGGGCCAGCAGCGGGCCGGCCGCCGCCCGGTGGCCGAGCGCGTCGGTGTAGGCGACGGTGGTGATCTCGGTCGCGCCGAAGACCGTGCCGGTGGCGAGGAAGGTCAGCGCCAGCACCCGCAGCCCGGGCGCCCCCAGCGGGGAGCCGTGCCGGAGCCCGGACGGAGCCCGGGCGGGGAGCGGCGGTTCGGTGCGCCGCTGGGCGGCGAACAGCAGGGCGCCGGTGGTGCCGAGGGCGCCGGCGGTGAGTAGTCCGGCCTCCGGGGCGAGCGTGGTGCAGAGCAGCATCGCGAGCACCGGCCCGGCCATGAAGCAGAGTTCGTCCAGTGCCTGCTCGAAGGAGTTGGCCAGGTGCCGGGCGGCCGGGTCGTCCCGGTGCAGGTGCGCCCAGCGGGCCCGGGCCATGCCGCCCAGGTTGGGCGCGGCCGCGCAGGCGGCCCAGCAGGCGTACAGCGTCCAGTCCGGGGCGCCGAGCCGGACGCAGAGCAGCAGGGCGGCGAGCGGGACGGCGTTGTACAGCGCGGCCGGCACGGCCACCCGCGACTGCCCGTAGCGGTCCACCAGGCGCCCGAGCAGCGGCATCCCGATCGCGCCGGTGGCCAGCCCGGCCGCCGAGACCGTCCCGGCCAGCGCGTACGAGCCGCGCCGCTCGGCGAGCAGCACCACCAGCGAGACGCCGTTCATCGACAGCGCGAGCCGCCCGAGCAGCCCGGCCAGGGTGAAGGCGGTGGCGCCGGGGGCGGCGAACAGCCGGCGGTAGGAGGCGAGGAGGGCACGCGGGGGCAATCGGGCTCCTGGGACACAGGGCGGAAGGGGGATGTGCCAAGCCTCGGGCGATCGCCGGGCGGGCGTCCAACACCTGTTCCGCCCCACCCACAACACCGTGTTGTTAATCTGCCGCCCATGCCCCGTGACCTGCACCCCCGACTGCTCCGCGGCTTCGTCGCGACCGCCGAGACGCTGCACTTCGGCCGGGCCGCCGAGCGGCTGTACGTCGCCCAGCAGGCGCTCAGCCGGGACATCCGCACCCTGGAGGGCCTGCTCGGCGACGCCCTGTTCACCCGCACCACCCGCAGCGTCGAACTCACCCCGGCCGGGCACCGACTGCTGCCCCGGGCACGCCGGCTGCTGGCCCTGCACGACGAGATCCTCGCCGAGGCCCGCACCGGCGCCGGTGCCGCCGCCCGGCCGCTGCTGCTCGACCTCAACAGCGACGTCACCGGTCCGGACCTCACCGCCGACCGGGTGCTCGAAGGGGCCCGCGCCGCCTGGCCCGAGGGCGAGCTGCTGGCCCGCTTCCACGGCGGGCTGGCCGCGGCCGCCACCGAACTGCTGGCGCACCGGCTGGACGCCTCGTTCGGCCGCTTCGCCGGGCTGCCCGCCCAGCTGCGCGGCCAACTCGCCCAGCTGCCGGTGCGGTTGGAGCGCGTCTCGGTGATGATGGCGGACACCCACCCGCTGGCCGGCCGGCCGGTGCTGCGGCCGACCGACCTGGCCGGGCATCCCGTCGACATCTGCGCGGGCAACCCGGCCACCACCGAGTGGGCCGACCTCGGCGCCCGGCTGCTGCGCGAACACGGCCTGACCGCGGCCGAGCCGTACGTCCCGCCGGTGGGCCTGGACGAGACCGCCCGCTACCTGGCCCGGCACGGCGACCCGATGCTGACCACGGTCGGCGGGCCGAGGATCCCGGGGGCGGTGAACGTGCCGCTGGTGGAGCCGGTGCCGCTGAGCCTGGTCAGCCTGGTGCACCGGCCCGGCGAGCACCACCCCGGACTGCGGGCACTGGCCGCCGCGGCGGGTGCACTCGGCGCGGCCGAGGACTGGCTGGCCCGCCCGGCGGGCAGCTGGCTGCCCCCGGCGGACGCGGCGCTGGTCGCCGCCGTACGGAATACCGTCGCGCAGGACATCGCCCCTGCCTCGGGGGGATAGCGCACAGGACACCGCCCCTGCCTCGGGGGGATAGGCAGGGGCGGTGGCTTGGGGGAGCGGCCGGGTCAGGCCGCCTTGACGGCCGAGATGTCGAAGCTGAGCTTGACCTTCTCGCCGATCAGCACGCCGCCGGTCTCCAGCGCCGCGTTGTAGGTCAGGCCGAACGCGGTGCGGTCGACGACCGTCCGGCCCTCGAAGCCGACCCGCTCGGCACCGTAGGCGTCGGTGGCGCTGCCGGTGTAGTCGAGCTCCAGGACCACCGGGCGGGTGGCGTCCTTGATGGTCAGCTCGCCGGTCATCCGGTAGGAGTCGTCGCCGATCGCCTCGGTGGAGGTGCTGCGGAAGCGGATCTCCGGGTAGGTCTCGGCGGCGAAGAAGTCGCCGGTGCGCAGGTGCTCGTCGCGCTGGGCCTGGTTGGTGTCGATGCTGCCGACCTTGATCACCAGGTCGGCCGAGGAGTTGCCCGGGGTGGCGCCGTCCAGGTGCAGCTTGCCGTCGTACTCGGTGAAGCGGCCCTTGACGTTGGTGACCATCGCGTGGCGGACCGAGAAGCCGATCTCGCTGTGGGTGGCGTCGATCGTCCAGTCGCCCGTGAGGTGCGAGAGGTCCGGGCCGGCCGGGGTGGGGGCGGTGGCGGGTGCGGCGGTCTTGGTGCGGTTGAACAGGCCCATGGCTCCTCCTCGGGTTCGAAGCCATTTGTTTAGGCTTCAACTTCTTGGCTCCACCGTACGACGCTTTCGTTCAAGTTTCAACCACACTCCCCGAAGAACCCCTCCCGATCACCCGAACGGCCCACGGCCCGGCCCGCCCAACCACCCGACGGCCACTGTCCGACCACCCGGCTAGGCTGCGAAGGACGGTTCCCACCCGCCCCGAGAGGTCCCGCATGTTCGTCCTGCACGCACTCTGGCGGGCGGACGGACGGCTGGCGCTCTGGGCCGAGGACGCCCGCGCCCACCCCGGGGTCGCCGAGCCCGGCCCCGACCGGCCCACCCCGCGCGCCCACCCCTACGCCTGCCCGGCCGCGAGCCTGGCCGCCCTGCTCGGCGGCATCGGCCCCGGCCTCGGCTGGCTCGCCGGCCAGGCTCCCGAACGCTGGGCCACCCTGCTGCTGCCCACCGTCGGCACCCTGCCCGCCCCCTCGCCCGACCTGCCCGTCGCCCCGCCGCGCGGCGGCGCCGTCCTCACCCCCTGGCGGGTGCCCGCGCTGCTCTTCGACGCCGGCGCCGCCGCCCAACTGCTCGGCGAGGTCCACGACCCGGACTGGGCCGTCACCGACGCCGACCTGCCCGGCACCGGCCGGGTCGAGGTGGTCTACGGCCCCTCGCTGCGCTGGCTCACCGGGGTGCACGACCTCGCCTGGCGGACGGTCGGCCGGGGCCGGGTGCTGCCCCTGCCCGTCCTCGACGACGGCCGCCCCCGGGCCCGCTGGCAGCCCGACCCCACCCCGGCCGGCCGCCGCGAGGCCGCTGCACTCGCGGCCGGCTGCCCACCCGTCCTGCTCGGCGAGTGGCCCACCGGCGCCGGCACCGGCGAGGCACTGCTCGACGCCGCCCTGGCCGCCCTGGTGGACGCCGAGGCCCGCGCCGCGCTGGCCGACACCCCCTTCCCCGACCCCGGCCGGAGCGCCGCCGGCCACTGGCTGCACGCCCTCACCACCCCCTCCGGCGAGGTCGAAGCCCCGCCCGAGGACCTCGCCGAGCTGCGCCGCCGGATCGACGACTGGTACGCCACCGCCCAGCCCGCCGACCCCGCCCTGCGACTCTGCTTCCGCCTGGTCGAACCGCTCGGTCCCGCCGACGACGACCCCGACGGCCGTCCCTCCGAAGACGCCTGGCGGCTGGAGTTCCTGCTCCAGGCCGTCGACGAGCCCTCCCTGCTGGTCCGCGCCGCCGACGTCCACGAGGGCGGCCCGGCCCACGCCGCCCTCGCCCGCAAGACCGGGCAGAGTCCGCAGGCCCCCGGCCCGACCGACACCCTGGTCGCCGAACTCGCCCGCGCCGCCCACCGCTGGCCCGCCCTGGACGGGCTGCGCCACCGCTCCCGCCCGTCCGCCCTCCCGCTCGACCGCTCCGGCGCCCTCGACTTCCTGCGCACCGCCGCCCCCGCACTCGCCGAGGCCGGCTTCGGCGTCCTGCTGCCCGCCTGGTGGCGCCGCCGCCCCCGACTCGGGCTGGCCCTGCGCGCCACCACCCCACCCGCCCCCGGCACCCTCGCCGTCACCAGCCAGGTCGACCGGGACGCCGTGGTCGCCTTCCGCTGGCAGGCCGCCCTCGGCCCGGACGGCACCCCGCTCACCGAACGGGAACTCGCCGAACTCGCCGCCGCCAAACAGGGCCTGGTGCGGGTCCGGGGCACCTGGCTGGAGGCCGACCCGGACCAGATCGCCGCCGCGCTCGCCTTCCTCACCGAACAGCGCGACGGCCTGCTGGCCGCCGCCGACCTGCTGCGCCTCGCCCTCGACCCGGAAGCCACGGTCGCCGGACTGCCGGTCACCGGCGTCCGGGTGGACGGCCCGCTCGGCGACCTGCTCGCCGGCGCCGGCACCACCCCCGCCCAACCCCCCTCCCTGCCGCCGGACTTCCACGCCGAACTGCGCCCGTACCAGCAGCGCGGACTCGCCTGGCTGGCGACCATGTCCCGGCTCGGCCTCGGCGCCGTCCTGGCCGATGACATGGGCCTCGGCAAGACCGTCCAGACCCTGGCCCTGCTGGCCTCCGAACAGGCCGAACAGCCCGCCGGGTCCGAACCCGCCCCCACCCTCCTGGTCTGCCCGATGTCCCTGGTCGGCAACTGGCAGCGCGAGGCCGAACGCTTCGCCCCCGGTCTGCGCCGCCACGTCCACCACGGCGCCGACCGCCTCGCCGCCGGCCAACTCGCCGAAGCCGTACGGGGCGCGGACCTGGTCATCACCACCTACGGGCTGGTGCAGCGGGACCTCGCCGCGCTGCGCGCGATCCGCTGGCGCCGGGTGGTCGCCGACGAGGCGCAGCACATCAAGAACACCGGCACCGCCCAGTCCCGGGCGATCCGCGCACTGCCCGTCACCGGGCACCGGATCGCCCTGACCGGCACCCCGGTGGAGAACCGGCTCGCCGAACTGCACGCCGTCCTGGACTTCGCCAACCCCGGTCTGCTCGGCCCGGCCGAGCGCTTCAAGGAGCGCTACGCGATCCCGGTCGAACTCCACCGCAGTCCCGAACGCACCGCCGAACTCCGGCGCCGCACCGCCCCGTTCGTGCTGCGTCGGCTCAAGTCGGACCCAGCGGTGGCGGCCGAGCTGCCCGCCAAGCAGGAGATGACCGTCTGGTGCAACCTCACCGCCGAACAGGCCGGCCTCTACCAGGCGGTGGTCGCCGACCTGCTCCAGCGGGTCGAGGGCATCCGGGGCGTGGAGCGGCGCGGCACGGTGCTGGCCGCGATCGGCAAGCTCAAGCAGGTCTGCAACCACCCGGCCCAACTGCTGCACGACGGTTCCCCGTTGGGCCAGCGGTCGGGCAAGGTCGCCCGGCTCGCCGAACTGCTGGAGGAGGCCTTGGCCGAGGGGGACCGCACCCTGGTCTTCACCCAGTACGCCGAGTTCGGCACCATGCTCCGCCCGTACCTGGAACGCCGACTCGGCGAGGAGGTGCTCTACCTGCACGGCGGCGTCCCCCGCACCCGCCGTGAGGAACTGGTCGAACGCTTCCAATCCCCGGACGGCCCACGGGTGTTCCTGCTCTCGCTACGGGCCGGCGGCACCGGCCTCAACCTGACCGCCGCCAACCAGGTGATCCACCTGGACCGTTGGTGGAACCCGGCGGTCGAGGAGCAGGCCACCGACCGCGCCTTCCGGATCGGCCAGCGCCGCGACGTCCAGGTCCGCCGCCTGGCCTGCGTCGGCACCGTCGAGGAGCGCATCGACGAACTCCTCACCGCCAAACGCCTGTTGGCCGACACCGTGGTGGGCGCCGGCGAGCACTGGCTCACCGACCTGCCCACCGAAGCGCTGCGCGAACTGGTCACCCTCACCCGCGAGGACGCCGTCGCCGAGGAGGACGCATGACCGACCAGCCACCGCCCCCCAGGGCCCCGATGGTCAACGTCGCCGCCTACTGGCGCGGCGACTTCACCCTGCGCCCACAACCCCCGGCCGACGAACCCGACGAACCCTCGCTGCACCGCCTCGGCCGCTCCGGCATCACCGTGCACGGCCGCGACCTCGCCACCCTGCTCGCCCCCGCCTACCAAGCCTTCCGCTCCTAGGGCGCGTCTGACAATTCCCGCCGCGCGCTGATCCGACGCGAATTGTCAGACGCGCCCTGGGGCTTCCCTGCGGTAGCGTCCGGAGGGTGACCGACACCCTCGACACTCGGCTCGCCGACTTCGAACAGCACCGGCGGATGGTCTTCGGCATCGCCTACCGGATGCTCGGCAGCGTCGCCGACGCCGAGGACCTGGTCCAGGACACCTGGCTGCGCTGGAGCCAGGTCACCGGCCCGGTCGCCAGCCCGGCCGGCTACCTGGCCCGTACGGTCACCAACCTCGCCCTCAACCGCCTCGACTCGGCCGCCGTCCGCCGCGAGTCCTACGTCGGCCCCTGGCTGCCCGAGCCGCTGGTCTCCGAGCCCGACGCGACCGACGGCGTCGAACGCGCCGAGAGCGTCTCGCTCGCCCTGCTGGTGGTGCTGGAGAGCCTCTCCCCGCTGGAGCGGGCGGTGTTCGTCCTCAAGGAGGCCTTCGGCTTCTCCTACCAGGAGATCGCCGAGGCCCTGGACCGCACCGAGGCCGCCTGCCGACAGGTCGGCAGCCGGGCCCGGGCGCACGTGCGCGCCCGCCGCCCCCGCTTCGACGCCCCGCCGGAGCTGCGCCGCCGGGCCACCGACGAGTTCCTGGCGGCCTGCGTCGGCGGCGACCTCAACCGGGTGCTCGCCCTGCTCGCCCCCGACGTCACCAGCTGGAGCGACGGCGGCGGCGTGATCCGCGCCGCCCTCCGCCCGGTCACCGGCGCCGAGAACGTCGCCCGCTTCATCCTCGGCGTGCTCCGCCAGCTGGGCGAGACCGCGCAAGCCCGCCCGGTCCTGGTCAACGGCCAGCCCGGCCTGCTGATCACCGTGGACGGCGCCGTCGACTCCGTCTCCGTCCTCGACTTCACCGAGAGCCCGGACGGCACCCTCCTGGTCTCCGCCGTCCGCGCCGTCCGCAACCCCCACAAGCTCACCCACCTCGCTTGACCCTCGACCAGGTCGAGCCCCGAGAGTCATCGGCATGGAGAGCGAGCTGCACAGCATCGGCGAACTGGCCCGCGCCAGCGGCCTGGGCGTCGGCACCCTGCGCTACTACGACGGCGCCGAGGTGCTCACCCCCGCCTGGGTCGACCCGCAGACCGGCTACCGCTGGTACCGGCCGGGCCAACTCGCCGACGCCCGGCTGCTGGCCCGGCTCCGCCGGGTCGGCCTGCCGCTGACCGACATCCGCGCCGTCCTGGCCGGCCACGGGGCCCAACGGGTCCTCGACGCCCACCTGCGCCGGCCGGAGGACGGGCTGACCGACGCCCGCCGAGAGCTCTCCCTGATCCGCACGATGATCGAGCAGAGGGAGCACCCGATGACCACCACCCCCGCCGAACTGCGCCTCACCGTCCGCGCCGACGGCCTGGCCGCCGCCCTGGACGCGGTCCGCTTCGCCGTCTGCGGTGACCCCGAACTGCCCTCCCTCGCCGGAGTCCTGTTCGAACCGGACGGCCCGGTCCTGCGCCTGGTCGCCACCGACCGCTACCGGATGGCCCTCGCCGAACTGCCCGCCATGGGCGCCCCCCAGCAGCCGACCCCCGGCACCACCGTCCCCACCGCCCTGGTCGACGCCCTGCGCGCACTGCTCCCCGACGGCCCGGCCGAGGTCACCCTCGCCCTGGGTGACGGCACCTTCCGCGCCGAGACCGGCGGCCACCGGATCGAGGGCACCGCACCCGACCTCGACTACCCCGACCACCGCGCCGCCACCCGCCTCGCCCCCCAGCACCGGATCACCCTGCCCGCCGCCGACCTCCGCGCAGCCATCGAAACCGGCGCCACCCGCACCCTCCCCTCCGGCCCGCACGGCGCCGACTGCCAGGTCACCGTGCTGACCCTCACCGAGGACGGCCACCTCACCGTCACCGACGACCCCACCCCCGACGACCGCCACATCGCCCTCAACCGCGACTTCCTCCTCGACGCCCTCCAGGCCGCGAACCCCGGACAACTCCTCCTCGAACTCGGCGGCCCCATCGCCCCGCTCGCCATCCGCACCCCCGGCCGCGCCGGCACCTACTCCGTCCTGATGCCCATCCGCCTCCCCGAACCCGCCTGAGGCAACGCCTGCCCGGACCCTCCGCATGAGGATCCGCCCCCCGGCGGGCGGCCCACTCCGGGCCGCCCGCCGGGGCGCCGGAACCCCAGTCGTCCTCCTGCACGTCTCCGGCACCCACCCCGCCCCCACCCTCACCCCCCACCCCACCCTCACCCCCCACCTCACCCCCTCCCCCTCCCCACCCGCCCCAGGCGAGAGGGACGCGCTGCGGGAGGGGGCGGTGGAGGGGGTGGGTGCGGAGAGGGGCGTGACGGGTGATTTTCAGACTGCCAACGGTCTCAACCCCCCGCCCACAGAGTCGGCAGTCGGAAAATCACCCAGCCCCCGGAGCGCCCACCCCCGGAACCGCCCCCGGCGCCACCCACCCTCCCGAAAGCCCACCCCCCAACGACAGCCCCGCGCAGCGGCCCCCCTCGCTAGCCCCCCGCTAGCACCCTGCTTGCAATTGCAAGCACAATCCCGCAAGCTACCCCCATGGCCTCCCTCAACGTCGGCTCCCTCGGCGAGTACATCCGCGAACAGCGCCGCAACGCGCAATACTCGCTGCGCCAGCTGGCGGAGGCCGCCGGTGTGTCCAACCCGTACCTCAGCCAGATTGAGCGAGGGTTGCGCAAGCCGAGCGCGGAGATCCTGCAGCAGATCGCGAAGGCGCTGCGGATCTCGGCGGAGACGCTGTACGTCCAGGCCGGGATCCTGGAGGAGCGGCGGGGTGAGGGCCTGGAACTGCGGGCCTCGATCCTGGCCGATCCGCTGATCAACGAGCAGCAGAAGCAGGCGCTGCTCGCGGTCTACGACGCCTTCCTCAAGGAGAACGCCGCTTCGGCCTCCACCCCGACGACCGACGGCGCGGCCACCCAGAACACCCACCGGGAGGACCGGTAAGCATGCCGATCACCGACGAGATCAAGAAGACCCTCACCGACCCGACCCCGCTGTACGCCCTGGCCGGCGCCGGGGACCTCGCGTACGAGAAGCTGCGCGAGGTGCCGGGCAAGGTCGAGGCGCTGGCGGCAGACCGCCAGGGCGCGCAGGAGCTGGCCACCGCCAGGCTGCACGAGGCGCAGGAGCTGCTGGCCGGCGCGCCGGCCAAGGTCACCGAGGCCGTCACCGCGTTCCCCACCGACCTGAAGGTCCTGCAGGAGCGGGCCCAGGGCTTCGCCCTGCAGCAGGTGGCCCGCGCGCTGGAGCTGGCCGTCCGCGCCAAGGAGACCTACGACGAGCTGGCCGAGCGCGGCAAGGTCGTGGTCGACAAGGCCCGCCCCCAGGCCGACCCCACCGAGCCCCTCGAAGCCGAACTCGTGGACGACCCCGCCGCGGCCCCCGCTCCCATCCCCACCCCGAAGAAGCCCGCGAAGGCCCGGAAGAACACCCCCGACGCCACCGACTGACCTCACCCCCCCCGCCGCCCGGAGCACGCGCCCGCCGCCCGGGGCACATCCACCGGTGCCGGGACGTTCACCCCGTGCGGGCGGCCGCCGTGCCAGGATGGGCGGCGGCCGGGGCGCAGCAAGCCGAGAGACGTAGGAGATCGCGATGACCGGAGTGTTCCAGATCCTGGCCTTTTCCTACCTGAACCCGTTCTGGTGGATGGCCGTGGCCATCCTCGGCTACAAGTTCTTCGCGCTGGTCGACGCGGCCACCCGCCGGGAGGACGCCTACCGGGCGGCGGACAAGAAGACCAAGGGCTTCTGGCTGGCCGTCCTGGGCATCAGCTTCGGCTGGGACCTGCTGTTCGGGGCGAACTTCCTCGGCAGCATCGGCACCCTGGCCGGCCTGGTGGCCTCGATCGTGTACGTGGTGGACGTCCGCCCCGCGATCCGGGCCCTGACCGGCGGCACCGGCCACGGCGGCCGGAGCAACACCGGCCCGTACGGCCCCTGGTGAACCGAGTGGAACACCGCAGCCCGGGAGGGGAGTTCACCCCGCCCGGGCTGCGGTCTGTCCGCCTCAGCCCAGGATCAGCTGCTCCGGATTCCGTTCCAGCAGCAGCACCGCGACGTCGTCGGTGAGCGCCCCGCCGTTCAGCTCTTCGACCTCGGCGATCGCGCTGTCGACCAGCCGCCCCCGGGTGAGCCCGGCGGCCTGGTGGTCGGCGATCAGGTCGGCGAGCCCGTCCTGGCCGAGGCGGCGAGACCCGGCCCCGACCCGGCCCTCGATCAGCCCGTCGGTGTAGAGCAACAGCCGCCAGCCGGGCTGGAGTTCGAGCTCTTGGGCGGGCCAGGCGGCCGCCCCGTCGTGGCACGGCAGCAGGCCGAGCGCGGGCCCGGCGAGGTCGGCGGGCAGGCTGGCCGGGGCGTGGTCGCGGCCGAGCAGCATCGGCGCCGGGTGCCCGGCGAGGTAGAGGCGGGCCCGTTCGCGGCCGCCGAGCGCGCCGGGTTCGGTGCTCCGGCCTCCGTCGGGTCCGCTGCTCCGGCCTCCGCCGGGTTCGGTGCTCGGGCCGACGCCGGGTCCGCTGCTCCGGCCTCCCTCGGGCTCGCTGCTCCGGCCGCCGCTGGGCTCGATGACGAGCATGCAGAGCGTCGCGAAGATCTCGTCGCTGCGCCGTTCGTGCTCCAGCACGTGCTGGAGCGTGGTGAGCAGGGTCTCGCCGGTGAGGCCGGCGAAGACCAGGGTGCGCCACGCTATCCGGAGGGCGACGCCGAGCGCGGCCTCGTCCGGGCCGTGGCCGCAGACGTCGCCGATCACGACGTGGACGGTGCCGTCGTCGGTGCGCACGGCGTCGTAGAAGTCGCCGCCGAGCAGGGCGCGGCGGCGGCCGGGCCGGTAGCGCCGGGTGAAGGAGAGGCCGGCGCCGTCCAGCAGCGGGGTGGGGAGCAGGTGGCGCTGTAGCCGGGCGTTCTCCTGGCCGCGCAACTCGGCCTCGACCAGGCGGCGTTGGGATTCGTCGGCGCGCTTGCGTTCGACGGCGTAGCGCAGGGCGCGGGCCAGCAGCGGGCCGTCCGTCTCGTGCTTGAGCAGGAAGTCCTGGGCGCCCGCGGCGACGGCGGCGGCGCCGAGTTCGGCCCCGGCGACGTCGGTGAGCACCACCACCGGCAGGTGCGGGGCGCGGCGGAGCAGTTCGTGCAGGCCTTCCAGGCCGTCCGAGGCCCCGCCGGCCCGGGCGGCGGGGGAGGCGAGGTCGAGCAGCACGCAGCCGAACTCGCCGCCGCGGTTGCGCCCGCGCCGGGCGGCGGGGGAGGACTGGGCGAGCAGTTGGGTGGCCTGTGCGAGGCCGCGGGCCCAGTGGATCTCGATCGAGGTGCCGCTGTCGGCGACCGCGGCCTTGATCAGTTGGGCGTCCGAGGCGTCGTCCTCGATGACCAGCAGCCGCAGTGGCGCGTCGCCGCCGTCGACGGGACCGTCCGGGGCCGCCGGGGTGGGCGCCGTCCCGGCGGGGTGGGAGGGGTGGCGGGTGCCGTGCGCGGTCCGGAGCGGCTGCGAGCGGGGGTGGGGTATCGGGGGAGTGGCCGTGGCCGGACCGGTGGTCGCCTGGCGGGTACGGGCATGGCCGACGGGGGCGCCGTCGTGGGCGCCCGGCAGGTCCGCGGCACCAGGTGCCCGCCCGTCTCCCGTTGCGGGCATCGGTGGTTCCTCCCTTTCCCCGACTGCGTAACGGCCGGCGTCCGTTCGCAGTGCCCGCCTGGCACCGCGCCTCGGGGAACTTCTCGCGACCATAACGTGATCTCCGGGGATTTCTCTGGCCGACCGGCGCCGTTGTGGCTATTGCCACGCCGGTAGCGGCGTGATGATCGGATTCGGACAATGGCTCGGATCCCGGTCCGGCGGCTGTCGGACGGGCCCGGGGAAGGGGGCAGGTGGTGGTGACACGGATCACCCTGGTCGAGGGTGACATCACGGAACAGCGGGTGGACGCGGTGGTGAACGCCGCCAACTCGTCCCTGCTGGGCGGTGGCGGGGTGGACGGCGCGATCCACCGCAAGGGCGGGCCGCAGATCCTGGAGGAGTGCCGCCGGCTGCGGGCCTCGCACTGGGGCAAGGGGCTGCCCATCGGGCGGGCGGTGGCGACCACGGCGGGCCGGCTGCCGGCCCGCTGGGTGGTGCACACCGTCGGGCCGGTGTACCTGGCGGAGGAGTACGAGGAGCGGGCTGGGCTGCTGGCCTCCTGCTATCGCGAGTCGCTGCGCACGGCGGCCGGGTTGGGCGCGCGCACGGTGGCCTTCCCGGCGGTGTCGGCCGGGATCTTCGGCTGGCCGCCGGCGGACGCGGCCCGGATCGCGCTGGGCACCGTCGCCGAGGTGCTGGGCGGTGGTGACGCGCTGGCGGGGGCGGAGCTGGCGGAGGTGCGGTTCGTGCTGTTCGGGGCGGAGATGTACGGGGTGTTCGAACGGGCCCGGGAGGAGCTGCTCGGGCCGGAGGGCTGACACCCGGCCGTGGGGCCGGGCAGGGTGAGCGCCGGGCGGCGTGTGGTGTCGCCGCCCGGTGGGTCCATCGTGGCGTGACGAGGCGTCAACACGCCAGAGATATTCGATAACTCGTTCGAGTGAAAGTCGAAGGGAAGGCCCTCGCCGCCCACCCGCACCCGGAACGCGCGGCTACGGCGCGAGCCGCCCGCTACGGCGCGAGCGCCGTCCAGGGCAGCGTGACCTCGCCCTGCCGCCACCGCCCGCGCGCGTCCACCAGCGGCCACCCGCCCGCCAGCGCGGTGCAGGCCGCCACCCAGCGCTGCCGCGCCCCGAACGCCCCGTACGGCGCGGCCGCCGCCCAGGCCCGGTCGAAGTCGGTCAGGAAGGCGTGCACCGGCCGCCCCGGCACGTTGTGGTGGATCAGCGCCTTCGGCAGCCGTTCGGCCAGGTCGGAGGGCTGGCCCAGGCCGCCCAGCCGGGCCGCGAAGGTCACCGTCCGGGGCCCCTCCGGCCCCAGCGCGACCCAGACGTGCCGCCGCCCGATCTCGTCGCAGGTGCCCTCGACCAACAGCCCGTCCGGGGCGAGCCGGGCGCACAGCCGCTCCCACACCCCGGCCACCGCCGACTCGTCGTACTGCCGCAGCACGTTGGCCGCCCGGATCAGCTGGGCCGGTCCGCCGCCGTCCAGCGGCACCTCGAAGCCGCCGCGCCGGAAGGTGAGCAGCGGCGGCTCGGCGTAGGGCAGCGCGGCCGCGACCCGCTCCGGCTCGATCTCGATCCCGACCACCCGGACGTCGGGCCGCACCGTGCGCAGCCGTCCGGCCAGTTCCACCGCCGTCCACGGCGCCGCGCCGTAGCCGAGGTCGACCGCCACCGGCGGCCGCTCGGCGGCGCGCAGCGTCCGGCCCAGGGTGTGGGCGATCCAGCGGTCCATCCGGCGCAGCCGGTTGGTGTTGGTGGTGCCCCGGGTGACCGTCCCGACCGGCCGTCCGGTCCGTCCGCGGGCGGGCGCGGCGGTCGCGGGGTCGAAGGAGGCAGCCATGCCCAGAAGGGTAGTCGGCGCCCGCGGAGCCGGTCGGCCACCGCCCTGACCTGTGCGGATGCCGCCCCGGCCGACCGGTCGCCGGGACCGGGAATGCCGGACGACCGCGAGGTGGTTGGCACACTGGTGGTGATGTGTGCCCGGGACGGGGCAGCGCACACCGGACATGCGGCGGCCCGTTCACGCGGACCGCCGAGACGGGCCGCACACGAGGAGGCTTCAGCCAGGTGATCCAGCACCCCGTCCGTTCGGTACGCCGTGCCCAGTCCGCCGCGCCCGCGCGCGGCCGGCTGCAGTCGCTGGTCCCGGGCCGCCGCCGCCCGCGCCGGATAGCCATGCTCAGCGTGCACACCTCGCCGCTGCACCAGCCCGGTACCGGGGACGCCGGCGGGATGAACGTCTACATCGTCGAGCTGGCGAAACGCCTGGCCGAGCTCAACATCGAGGTCGAGGTGTTCACCCGGGCGATCTGCTCGGACGACGCGCCGACCGTCGAGCTGGCCCCGGGCGTGCTGGTCCGGCACGTCACCGCCGGACCGTACGAGGGTCTGATCAAGGAGGACCTGCCGGCCCAGCTGTGCGCCTTCACCCACGGGGTGCTGCGGACGGAGGCGGGCCACCGCCCCGGCCACTACGACCTGGTGCACTCGCACTACTGGCTCTCCGGGCAGGTCGGCTGGCTGGCCGCGCAGCGCTGGGGGGTGCCGCTGGTGCACACCATGCACACCATGGCGAAGGTCAAGAACGCCGCGCTGGCCGAGGGCGACACGCCCGAGCCCGCGGCCCGGGTGATCGGCGAGACCCAGGTGGTCGAGGCGGCCGACCGGCTGATCGCCAACACCACCGAGGAGGCCGCCGAGCTGGCGCTGCACTACTCCGCCCGGCCGGACCAGCTGGCCGTCGTCCACCCCGGGGTCAACCTGGACGTCTTCCGCCCCGGCGGCCCGCGGGCCGGGGCCGACGCCCGGGCCCGGCTGGGCCTGCCGCAGGACGCCGCGGTGCTGCTGTTCGCCGGACGGATCCAGCCGCTGAAGGCACCGGACGTGCTGCTGCGGGCGGTCGCCGCGCTGCTGGGGCGCCGTCCGGAGCTGCGCGAGCGGCTGGTGGTGCCGGTGGTCGGCGGGCCGTCGGGCACCGGGCTGGCCCGCCCGGAGAGCCTGCACAAGCTGGCCGCCCAGCTGGGCATCGGCGACGTGGTGCGCTTCCACCCCCCGGTCGGCCAGGCCCGGCTGGCGGACTGGTACCGCGCGGCGACGGCCCTGGTGATGCCCTCGTACAGCGAGTCCTTCGGCCTGGTCGCGCTGGAGGCCCAGGCCTGCGGCACCCCGGTGGTGGCGGCCGCGGTCGGTGGCCTGCCGGTCGCCGTGCGGGACGGCGAGTCCGGCACCCTGGTGCACGGCCACGACCCGATGGCGTGGGCGCACGCGCTGGAGCCGTACGTCACCGACCCGGCGCTGGTGGCCCGGCGCGGCGCGGCGGCGGCCCGGCACGCGGCCGCCTTCGGCTGGGACACCGCCGCGGCGACCACCGCCGAGGTGTACGCCGGCAGCCTGGCCCGCCCGGCCGGCCGGCTGGCGGTGGCCCGCCGCCGGGCCTGAGGGGCCCGGGCGGGTCCGCCCGGGCTGCCGGAGAGAGGTACCGCCGAGTAACGTCACCCCCATGGCAATCCGCACCAAGGACGAGGCCCTGACCCTCCTGCGCACCGCCCTGGACGACGCCGGGGTGGCCTGGGAGCCGGCCGCCACCGACCCGTACACCCTGGTGGCGACCCTCCCGGGCACCCGCAAGCTGAGCACCACCTGCGCGTTGCGGGTCGGCGACCACACCCTGTCGGTGAACGCCTTCGTGATCCGCCGCCCGGACGAGAACCACGAGGCCGTCTACCGCTGGCTGCTGGAGCGCAACACCCGCCTCTACGGCGTCGCCTATGCGATGGACGCGCTCGGCGACGTCTACCTGGCCGGCCGGCTGCCGCTGGAGGTGCTCACCCCGGACGCCGTCGACCGGCTGCTCGGCACGGTGCTGGAGAACGCCGACGAGCCCTTCAACACCCTGCTGGAGCTGGGCTTCGCCTCGGCGATCCGGCGCGAGTGGGAGTGGCGCACCAAGCGCGGGGAGTCCACCCGCAACCTGGCCGCCTTCGCCCACCTGGCCGCCCCGACCGCCGACTGACCGGTCTCCGACCGACCGACTCCGACCGACCGACTCCGACCGACCGACTCCGGCCGACCCGGGCCGGGCCGCTCAGGCGCCCGCCGGAGCCGTCTCGGCCGCCGCCCCGGCCGCCGTCTCGGCCTCAGTCCCGGGCGCCGCCACCGCGACGGCCGCCACGACCCCGGTGCCGGTCGCCCCGGCCGGGGCTCCGGACCGCTTCCCCAGCACCGCGTACCCGACCGCGGCGACCGTGCCGCACACCCCGCACGCGCCCCACAGCACCCCGCCACCGGCGTGGTCCAGCACCACACCGCCCACGGCCGGGCCGAGGAAGAGGGCGAGCGACCAGGAGAGCGAGTAGACGCCCTGGTAGCGGCCGCGCGCATGGGTCGGGGACAGCTCGGCGACCAGACCCATCAGGGTCGGCGTGTAGCCGATCTCCCCGATCGTCCAGACCGCCACGGTGACGGCGTAGAACCACGCCGACGTCCCGGCCAGGGCCGTCATCCCGAAGCCCCAGCCGATCAGCAGCGCGGCGGCCGCCAGCATCGCCGTTCGACTGCGCCCTTCGACCCACCGGGTGAGCGGGATCTGCAACAGCACGATCAGCAGCCCGTTCAGGCCGATGACCAGGCCGTACTGGGAGGAGGTGATCCCCTGCTCGCCCATCGCCACCGGGAGCGTGGTGGAGGACTGCTGCATCACCAGGGCGAGCAGCAGGGTGAGCCCGACCACCGCCATGAAGCGGCTGTCGCGGATCACCGTGCCGAGGCCGACCGCCGGTTCGTCCGCCCGCGCCGCCGGGGCGTCGGGCTTGGTCTCCGGGATCCTGACGAAGATCACCACCGCGCAGAGCAGCGTGGAGACCGCGTCCAGCAGGAACAGCGTGAGGTAGCCGTAGGTGGCGATCAGGCCGGCGACGGCCGAGGAGAGGCCGAAGCCCAGGTTGATCGCCCAGAAGTTCAGCGAGTAGGCACGGACCCGGTCGGCGGCCGGGACGATGTCCGCGATGATCGCCGAGATGGCCGGCCGGGTGGCGTTGTTGCAGAAGCCGACCAGGAAGGCCACCACGGCGATCGCCACCTGGCCGTCCGTGAAGCCGAGCACGGCGGTGCACAGGGCGGTGCCGAGCTGGGCGCCGAGCAGGGTCGGCCGGCGGCCGATCCGGTCGGCCAGGATGCCGGCGACGATCGACGAGATCGCCGCCCCGAGCCCGAACAGGGAGGCGACCAGGCCCGCGTAGGAAGCCGAGTACCCCCGGTCGCTGGTGAGGTAGAGCGACAGGAAGGTGACCACGAACGCGCCGAGCCGGTTGACCAGCGTCGAGACCCAGAGCCACCAGAACGCCCGCGGCAACCCGCCCGTCGTCTCGCGGACCATTCTTCGGAACCGGGGGTCGGTGGCCGGGGCGACGGGCATGTGGGGGCTCCCGAGGGCAGGCGTCCGCTGAGCGGCGCGGGCAGGCCCGGTCAGCCGACGGGTGTAAGCGGCAGATAGCCGCGGCACAGATTACCCAGCCGCCCAAGGTCCCCACCAGGGGTTTTCGGGCCCTCCACTAAGCTGGGGGCCATGGCTGACACGACGTACCGACTCATCCTGCTCCGTCACGGCGAGAGCCAGTGGAACCAGAAGAACCTGTTCACCGGTTGGGTCGACGTCGACCTCAACGAGAAGGGCGAGAAGGAGGCCGCCCGCGGTGGCGAGCTCCTGGCCGCCGAGGGCCTGTTCCCCGACGTGGTGCACACCTCGCTGCTGCGCCGCGCCATCCGGACCTCGCAGATCGCCCTGGACAAGGCCGACCGGCACTGGATCCCGGTCAGCCGCAGCTGGCGCCTGAACGAGCGCCACTACGGTGCGCTGCAGGGCAAGGACAAGGCCCAGACCCTGGCCGAGTTCGGCGAGGAGCAGTTCCAGCTGTGGCGCCGCTCCTACGACACCCCGCCGCCGGTGCTGGCCGACGGCGCCGAGTACTCGCAGGCCGGTGACGCCCGCTACGCCGACATCCCGAGCGAGCTGCGTCCGCGCACCGAGTGCCTGAAGGACGTCGTCGAGCGGATGCTCCCGTACTGGTACGACGCCATCGTCCCGGACCTCGCCGCCGGCAAGACCGTCCTGGTCACCGCCCACGGCAACAGCCTGCGCGCGCTGGTCAAGCACCTCGACGGCATCTCCGACGCCGACATCGCGGGCCTGAACATCCCGACCGGCATCCCGCTGGTCTACGAGCTGGACGCCGACTTCAAGCCGGTCGCCAAGGGCGGCCGCTACCTCGACGCGGACGCCGCCGCGGCCGCCATCGAGGCGGTCAAGAACCAGGGCAAGAAGTAATCCGCCTGCCGAAACGGCCCCTCACCTGTGCTTTTGGCGCTGGTGAAGGGCCGTTTTCATTCCTGGGCCGTCTATGGGCCGTCAGCCTTCGTGATCTTGGGGCGTGAAGATCCCTTCGATCGCCTTACGAGCCCGGTGCCGGCTGTCCGGCATCAGGTGGGCGTACACCCGGAGCGTCAGCCCGGGATCGGCGTGGCCCAGGTACTCGCTGACGGCCTTGATGCTCTCCCCGGCGTCCAGCAGGACCGACGCGAAGAAGTGCCGGAGTGCGTGCATGCCGTGCTCGCGGGCGGATGCGTAGGACTCCCCCTTGCCCGGCGTCGGGATGACCCCGGCGGCGGCCAGCGCGGGCTTCCAGTGGTCTTCGTTCAGCATGCCGCGCCAGACGATCGAGTCGGACAGGCTGGTGAAGATCAGGCGCTTCGTCAGCGGCGGTCCACCCACCTTCATCCACGGCAGCGTGATCTCCACCGCCGGGAACCGCTCCATGTGGGCCCTGAGCGCGTCGGCCACCGGCCGGGGGAGCGGCACGCTCCGCAGCGTCCCGCCCTTCGGCGGCGCGAACACCGGCTTGCTCCGGCTCAGCTTGAGCTGCTGGGTGACGTGCATCGTGCTCGCGTCGAAGTCCAGCGCGTCCACGGCCAGGCCCAGGATCTCGCCCTGCCGAAGCCCGCAGCCGGCGCCCACGTCCACCGTCGCCCGGTACCGCTCGGTCATGGCCTCCCGAACGGCGAACACCCGCTCCGGCTCCCACGGGACGACCCGCCGGGCCCCGACGACCGGCGGGCGCACGGTCTGGGCGACGCACGGGTTCCGGAGCAGGATGCCGTCGTCCACGGCCGCGCTCAGCACGGCCCGTACGTTGGAGAAGATCACCCGGGCGTACGACCCCGACATGCCGGAGGTCTCCAACTCAGCCACGAACTCCCGGATGTGGCTGGGCTGGAACGCACTGAGCGGCCGGGCCCCGATCCGCGGGAAGGCGTGCCGCCGCAGCTGCGACTGCATCGAGGCCTGCGTGTTGGGGTCGCTGGTCTGGCTCCTCAGCCATTGCTCGGCGAACTCCTGAAACGTGGTCTTCGCCGTCGTCGGGTCGAGGTACTGGCCGCGCGACATGTCGGCCTCGATCCGGGCCAGCCACTCCTCCGCCTGCCGCTTCTGCCGGTCGGGGAAGCTCTTGCTCTTCTCGGTACCGTCCGGGGCGACGTACCGGGCGCGGTAGCGCTTGCCGGTGCCGTAGCGATCGGTGCGGATGCGCTGCGGCTTGCCGTCGGGGCCGTTCTCGGTCTTGTACCAGCGGTCTTGGATGTGTCCGGCCATGGGGCCGCTCCTTGTGGTGGTGTCTGTAGCGGGGTGCCAGAGGGTTGAAGATCAGGTCCCAGCGGGGGTGACAGAGGGGTGCCAGTCGGTGCCTGTCACCCCTCGCGCGCACGCGTTACCTGGGGGAATCGGCCTCAGGTGACAGTCGCCGACTGGCGCCTGTCACCTGACAGTTGGCCTAGGCGGCGGCCTGGTGGGTCTGGTCGGAGACCCACTGGGCGACGGCGTCGGGGTGGTAGCGGAGGTGTCTGCCGACGCGGAAGGCGGGCGGGCCGGTGCGCTTGCGGCGCCACTGGTAGACGGTCTCCAGCGGGACGCCGAAGAGGGCGGCGACGTCCTCGGGAGTGAGAAAGCGGGTGGGCAGGGCGACCACGGTGGGTCGCGGGTCGTCCGGGGTGTGGCGGTTGGCCACGGTGTCCTCCTTGGCGGTTGGGCTGTCGTCTGCCTGTCGCCTCACCTGTCTGTCACCTGTCGCCTGTCACCTGTCCTGTCGCCTGTCGTCCGCAGGTCAGGGGGTAGTTTCGGGGCTGTGGGGCCTGTTTCGGGGTGGGGGCGACAGGCGACAGGTGACAGGTGGGTCGGGCAGGCGGTGCCGGGCCGACCGGGGTGGTTGCGGTGGGTGATGGCGTCGGGGGTGTCAGAGCCGTCAGGACCCGTCAGAACGGTCCTCGGATGGTCGGCTCAGAGGCGTCAGGGCCGTCAGGACGGTCGGCGGGTGGGGTGTCAGGGCCGTCAGGGTGGCTGCCGGGTGGGGCGTCAGGGGCGTCAGAACGGGGTGTCAGACGCGTCAGGCGGGGGGTTTCTCGCGCGCGTGCGCGCGTTACCCGGGGGTTTGGGCGTCAGCGGCGTCAGAGGGTTTCTGGCACCTGGGGCCTGACGGCCGGGGGTCGGTCCTTCGGTGACGCTGTGTCGGCCGGGGGCTTCCTCGCGCGTACGCGTGTACGCGTACGTGGGGCTCCCGGATTCACGGATCGGGCGGTGATGGTGAGCGCGGAGCGTGACCTCCCACCCACCCCCCACCCGGCCGGAGAACGGCCTCCCGGGCCCCTGAGCGGGTGGGGGAGGGGTTTTTCGGGTGGGGGGTGGGTGGGGGGAGATTACGAAGCGTCGCGGAGGACGGTGGGCGGGCCGGTCGGCCGGCGGGTCCGGTGGCCGTCTGGCCGGGGGTTGAAGAGGCCACCCGACCGCCGAGGGGGCGGGGTGGTTTCTTCTCCCCGGCCGAGGGTGGTGGGGAGCGCGCGCGGGGCGTCGTGGTGGCCGGTGTGCTGGACGGTCGGCCGGGGCTGGTGGCGGTGGGGCGGGTCATGGCGGTGGTTCTCCGTTCTGGGGTGCGTGGTGGAAAGGGTGGAAAGGTTGATAAGGGGGATGACCTGCGGTTTTGGCTGGTGGAAAGCGGGGTGGAAAGGGGTGGAAAGGGGTGGAAAGGGTCGGGGGCTGCGGGTGGTCGGGGGCTTTCCACCCCTTTCCACCCGCCTTTTCACCCGGCGTTTTCGCAGGTCAGCGGGCTTTCCACCCTTCTCACCCTTTTCACCCGGGGGGTGCGAAGAGGTAGACGGTGCGGTGGCGGCCGTCGCCGGGTACCTGGACGGCGGCGAAGCCGGGGAGTTCGCACAGGCGGGCGGTGAGGTCGGAGCGGTAGGCGGCGTTGCGGCGCTTGAACAGCCGGTACACCTCGTCACCGGTCAGCCCGTTCGGCCCGGCCGCCTTCACGGCGGCGGCGAGCTTGTCCAGGTCCGGGTCACCGGTGCCGTCGGCCATGGCGCCGAGGATGTGGGCGGCGCTGGCGCGGGCGTACCGGACCAGGGCCCAGGCGGCCCGGAGGTGGGTCTCGCCGATGCGGTCGGTGTGGTCGGTCAGGGCGTAGACCATGGCGGCGCGCTTGGCGTAGGGGGCGGCGCGGGCGGTGAACTCGGCGAGCGGGCCGTCGTCGGCCTCGTCCCCGCACAGGGCGGGGTAGATCTCCTCGCGCCAGAGCTGGGCGGCTTGCTCGGTGAGCTGGACTTCGCTGACCTGCCGGGCGTCGGAGAGGACGGTGCGCCAGGCGGTGGCGAGGTTGTCGATCAGGCCGTCCGGGGCGCCGGTGGCGTCGGGCAGCAGCAGGTTGCGGTGGACGAAGACCGGCAGGAAGCGGTTGTAGGTGCCGCCGGCCATCTCGGCGTCCTGCATCTTGGCCCGCAGTTCGCGCGGGCTGATGTGGCCGATGACGGCGATGTGCGGGGCGGTGGCGGACAGGGCCTCGCGGTTCATGACGCCGAGGTCTTCGCCGTTCCAGGCCTGGCGCAGGATGCCGCTCAGGGAGGAGCCTTCGCGGCGTCCGCGGGCCATGGTGACGCCGTACTCGGACTCGATGACCCACAGGCGCTTGTCGGTGATGCCGGGGTCCTTGTCGCCGTCTCCGTCGCGGACCGCCTCGATCAGGCCTTCGCCGGAGGAGAGGCCGGAGCGGGCGTTGGTGGCGATGAAGTCCGGCACGGCGGCCGTCAGGAGGCGCTTGACGGTGTTGGTGGCGGCGCCCTTGCGTCCGGCGGCGGTGGCGCCGACCGTGAGGGCCCAGATCAGGGCGGGGTGGCGGTCGTTGCCGATCCACAGGAACGGCCTGGGGCCGATCGCGGCACCGGCGGCGGACAGCAGGTTCACCAGCACGCCCACGGGGTCGGCCTCGCTGGTGGGGTCGAGGTCGCGGACGGTGTCCCCGGCCCAGCCGCAGAACACCTCCGGGTCCGGGACGGGGCCCGGCCGGTCGGGGCGGTCGATGCCGGTGGCGGGGTCGTACAGCGGGTTGGCGGCCTGTGGTCGGCCGTCAGCGGTGGCGGTGGGGAGGGTTTCGACAGACACGGGTTCTCCGACGGGTTCGCGGGGCGGGTCGGCCTGGGCGGACGGGTGGTCGGGTGGTGGGTCACGCACTGCTCGGACTCCTTCGACAGGGCGCTCACTGCCCCCTTAAGAGCGCTTCTCCTTGGGGGAGTTGGCGATGCTCGGCCGGGCACGCTCGCCCCGGTCCGCCGAGGAGAAGCGCTCTTAAAGGGGAGGCATTCACCGGCCGCCGGTCGGATGCTCACCGGCGCTCACGGACGGGCCTGAAGAGGCCACCGCCGCGCCTGAAACGGTGGCCGGGCCGGTGGCCGGCGGGTTGATGGCGGGGCTGGAGAAGCGCTCCTCCAGCACCGCTGTCCTCCGGCCTGAGCCGGATACTCATCGGCATTCATGGCTTCCGACCAGCGGTTTCAGGTCCACGGCCGGGCGTTTCAACCGCACCCCGGGCCGCTTCAAGGACGGGGCCGGGGTTTCAGCCCCGGTCGGTGGGCGAGCCGTGAGCGAGGATGAGCACCCCGGCGGCACCGGCGAACGCCCGTACCGATCCCGGGCCGTTTCAGGCGCGGCGGTGGCTTCTTCAGGTCCACCCGTCCCGGCTTCAACAGCGCCCGATGAGCGGCCTGTGAGCGAGGATGAGCACCCCGGCGGCACCGGCGGACACCCGCCCGGACCGGGCGCCGTTTCAGGTTCACCGGCGACCGTTTCAGGCCCGGCCCTCCGGACTTCAGCGGCGCTCGGTGAGCGGTCCGTGAGCGCCCGTGAGCGGGCGTGAGCGCTGTTGGAGCCGGGTCTGTCAGCCGGCGATGCCGGTGATGCCGACGGGGACGTTCAAGTCCTTCAGGTAGGTCCTGAAGACCGAGCGCTGGACGCGGATGTGGGAGCCGATGCGGTAGTGCGGCAGGCGGCCGGAGTTGATCTCGCGGTGCACGGTCCACTTCGTGGTGCCGAGCGCGGCGGCGATCTGCTTGACCGTCAGCGGCTCCCGGCTGGTGTGGCTGACCAGCTCGGCGAGCGAGGGCAGGTGCGGGTCGGGGTTGTTCATGGCTGCTCCGAAAGGTGGTGGTCAGGCCGCGGCGAGTCGGCGGATGCTCACCAGCGGCACGGCGGTGGTGAAGACGTGGTCCAAGCCGAGGAGGTAGGCGCCGGTGAGCGGGGCGTGGTCGAGGCGCTTGAGGTGCAGGACCGGGGCGGCGGCCGGCGGGCAGCCGTCCACCTTCGGCATCACCAGGAGCTGCTCGTCCGCCCGCACGACGTCGTTCGCCAGGCCGCCGTGGCGGACCAGGCGGACGCCGGGCACGTCCTGGAGGGCGGTGTAGAGGTCTTCGACCAGCAGCAGGCGGGTGGCCTCGTTCTGCGTCGCCGCCTGCGTCGGGTCCGGCAGCGCCAGGCGCACGCGGGTCCCGGCGGCGGCGCGCTCGGCCAGCAGGGCGACCAGGTCCGGGACGGCGTCGGCGAGGAACAGCCCGCAGGACAGCGCCAGGTCGATCCGGTCGCCCGCGCCACGCAGCAGCGTGGCCCACAGGGCGGCCGGGGCGGCGCCCCGGGTCGGGTACCAGGCCAACAGCTCGTCCCGGGGCTGCGCGCTGGTCTTGCGGCGGCTGCCGAGGGTCGGCCAGACCTCGTAGGGGTCGGCGTGCAGCAGCTTGGCCACCTGGTGGGCGTGGCGGGCATACGGGGTGCGGCCGGGCTCGTTGAGCCAGCGCTCCACCGTGCGCGGGTCCGTGCCCACCGCGTGGGCCAGGCCCTCGATGGTCATGTTCGAGGTCACCAGTGCGGCCCGCAGCCGGGCGTTGCCCGCCACCTTCGTCGCCGTGGTGCTCACGCTGCCACCGCCTTGCGGGCGGCCGGGGCCACCAGGGACACCGCCGGGGCGGCGGGCGGCTGCGGGGCGGTCATCCCGAACGTGCGGGTCACGGCCTCGGCCACCAGCTTGGTGGAGGCGTGGAACGCCCGACGCGGGTGCGACAGCGCGGTCTCGGCCAGCTCCGCGTACTCCTCGATCTGGCGGATGTCGGAACTGACGAGCGCGAACCGCAGCGCCTCCGCCAGCTCCTCCGACTTCGTCAGGTCCGAGGTGGTGAGCATCATCTCCGGGTGGAAGGCCAGCAGGCCCACCAGCTCGAAGAACCGCAGCGACATCGACACCCGCACCGACAGGCGCGGCTCGCTCTCACCTCGGTCCGCCTCGCCGAACAGCGAGACGTTGTTCTCGATCGGGCCGACCGTCAGCGACGGCTGAGAAACCAGCGGAGCGTGCATGATGGAACTCCCTTCACCGGGGCACGAAGCGGCGTACTGACTTGGCGGTTGGGGCGCCGCTTCGCTGCGTTTGGGCAGGTCAGAGAAGCGCTAAGCCCGTTCCCCGTGCTGCTTAGGGGGGCTGTCGCTCTCTTGCGATACCCAAGGTAGGCAGTCGCTATCTGTGCGTCAAGCCCCTCTAGCGGTAGGCTTGCTTCGCCCCCCTAAGCGGTGAAGGGATCACGATGCACGAGGAGCTTGAGCGGGTGGCCAACGTGGCCGTCCCGATCGAACGGGCCAAGGCGGCAATTGCCCTGATGGCCGACTACCAGAACCGGGTGGTCGAGCTGTCCCGCGTCCGCCGGGAAGCCATCGAAGAGGCGTCGGCGTCGGGCATGTCGCAGACCGAGATCGCTGCTCTGCTCGGCGTAAGCCGTGGGCGCGTCGGTCAGCTCGCGTCGGCCGGCCCCGCCCCGGAGCGCGCGTTCTTCGGGCTGGGGCCGATGACCGTGGCGGTCGCAGGTAAATATGAGGCAGGGAAGTCCCTGGAGGAGAACCCAAGCGAGGTCGTGACCAGGGAAGATCTGAGCAACTACGAGCACCTGCGCAAGCTGTTCACGGGGCTCAAGCTCGACTCGGACTACGAGGTGATCCCGCCGTCCGGCATCGTGAATCTCAACCGCGAGCACCTGATCGTCATCTGCGGCCCGCGGCTGTCCCCGATCGTGGCCCAGGTGATCGAAGGCGACGACAACCTGCGATTCCGCAAGGACGACGCCTGGCATCTGGTGGACCTGCACACCGAGACCGAGTACCGATCCCCGCTCGACGTGGACGGCACGGCCGGGGACGTCGGCTACCTTGCCCGCCTGCCTCGCCTCGACGGCAAGGGGACGTTCCTTTACATCGCGGGCATCCACGCGATCGGCGCGAACGGCGTCGTGCACTACCTGGAGAACCACCTCAGCGAGCTGTACCGCGAGGTTCGGGCGAAGCGTTTCTCCACGCTCATCTCCTGCCGTTACGACCCGAAGACCCTGGAAGTTCTGGAGAGCAGCAGGGTTACCCCGATCTACCGACACGAGGGCTGACAGATGCGCGTCTCCATCGCCACCGCTCCGGGTGGCGCGAACCCGAACGAAGACTGGGTGGCGGCCACGCCCACGTTCGCCGTCGTTCTCGACGGCCTGAGCACGGTCGGGCTGGACACCGGCTGTCGTCACGGAGTCCCTTGGTACGTCGCACAGTTGGGCGGCCATCTGGTGGCTGCGCTGGCAGAGCCCGGCCGGCCGCTGGCTGATGGGCTGGAGCAGGCCCTCGACCAGGTGGCCGCGCTTCACCCCGGGTGCGACCTCGGCAATCCCGGTACGCCATCGGCAACGGTCTCGGTCCTGCGGGCCGGAGCCGACCGCTTCGACTACCTGGTTCTCGCCGATTCGCCGATCGTCTTCGAGCGGGCCGACGACTACCAGGTGGTCACTGACCTGCGGGTGGACACCGTGGTGCCGGAACTCCGTGTTGAGACGGAACGGTTCGCCACCGGGACGCCTGAGCACACCGAGGCGGTCCGCCGGATGGTCGAGGCCCAGCGGCTCACCCGGAACACCGTGGACGGCTACTGGGTGGCCGCCTCCAGCGGCGAAGCGGCACACCATGCGCTGACGGGCACGGTGCCGCTGGCCGACGTCCGGGCGGCGGTCGTCCTGTCCGACGGAGCCTCGCGACTCGTCACGGAGTACCGCGCCGCATCCTGGGCGGACGCCTTCGCGACGCTCCGGGAGGCCGGCGCCGATGGGCTGATTTCGGCGGTCCGGAAGGTCGAGGCCACGGACCCGGATGGGCTTCGGTGGCCGCGATTCAAGTCTGGCGACGATGCTGCTGTGGCGTTTTGTCGACTGCCTTGAGGTGGCCGGTGAGGCCAATTGGAATGAAGCGCGAGCAGAATTCTTTTATGTGACTTGCGTCACTGGCATATGGTTATAAACCGGGCATTTCAATCGGATTGAGTGCGTTTTACGTGGTATCCTTTTTCATGTCACAACGGGTTGCTCCCGGCCTGTGGTAGGGGGTCATAGCCCCAGGTCAAGGACTGTTCGGTGGTGCGAGGCGCCGCCGATTGGATGCCCGTAAAGTGCGACGTCTTTAGCCGGTTGAGGCGTCCTGCTGGGCCCGCGGGATGGTTTGCGCTGGCGGGGTGGTGACTGACCATCATGGTGGCTCAAGCAAAAAGCCCGCGCACGCCGCTCAGGGGGTCCAAGCCAAGAGCGACGCGTGCGGGCTGCTGACGCCGTGGAGGCATCCCTATGAGTTTGACCCCTGTCCCGCATCCCCTGTCAACTGTCGACGGGCTTCCGTGGGCTGTCGCCGTCATCGTGGTCGTCATCGTTCTCGCGGTGCCGGCCGGGTATCTGCATCAGGCGCTCGTCGACTGCGCTGCGCTCGCTGCATTGCTCCTGGGTGGCAAGCGTGCCTCCCGGGTGGGGTGGCGCTAGCTTCTGGGCCGTCTGTGGGCCGTCCGGCGTCGATCAAGGGCGGCCAACGATGACAGCTGTCGACGACTCAGTCCCAGGTCAGAGACCCTTGATCAGGCCCGGAAAACTGACAGGCCAGACCCAGGGCAAGAAGTAACCCACTTGCCGTGAAGGCCCCGCTCCCGGTTCGCCGGGGGCGGGGCCTTCGTCGTTCAACCGGCTTGTACCGGGCGGCAGTTGGGGCTCGGCCCAAAATGGTTCAGACCATTGACGGCCGCCCGCGCCGGCTCCTACCGTGGGGGCACCGGGCTGGCGCAGGCATGCCAAGGGTTCCCCCATGTCCCGGCCGCCGCACCCCCAACGCGCGCGCGTCTGCGCCCCGGCGCACTCTCCATCCACCCCCACGGAGGAGCACCATGCGCACACGTCATCTGGTCGGGGCGGCCGTCGCCGCGCTGGCGATCCCGCTCACCCTGGCCTTCCCGGCCCAGTCCCACGGCTACATCACCGGCCCGCCCAGCCGGGCCGCGCTCTGCGACGCGGACGCGAGCGCCGTCCCGTGGGACTGCGGCGACATCCAGTGGGAGCCGCAGAGCGTCGAGGGCCCGAAGGGCTTCCCGGCGGCCGGGCCCTCGGACGGCACCATCTGCGCCGGCGGCAACTCCCGCTTCGCCGAACTGGACGACCCGCACGGCGGCGCCTGGCCGACCACACCGGTGACGGCCGGCCGGCAGCTCACCTTCACCTGGAAGTTCACCGCCCGGCACGCGACCACCGACTTCGAGTACTACCTCACCAAGCCCGGGTACGACGCCTCCCAGCCGATCACCCGGGACAGCCTCGACCTGACGCCCTTCCTGACCGTCCCCTACGGCGGGCAGCAGGTGCCGAGCACCCTCAGCCACACCGCGACCGTCCCCGGCGGGCGCACCGGGCACCAGGTGGTCGTGGCGGTCTGGACCATCGCCGACACCGGCAACGCCTTCTACTCCTGCACCGACGTCCGGTTCTGACGACCCGGACGGCCAGGAGACGAGGCGTCCCGGGGTGCACGGGCGTGCACCCCGGGACGCCTCCGGGCTCCTTCGCGGCGGGCTGCCTCAGTGGCCGCCGCAGCAGCCGCCGTCGGCGCCGCCGCACTGGCAGGGCGCCCCGGACTGGCAGCCGCAGCCGCAGCCCGGGCCGCAGCCACAGCCCGCCGCGAGGACGGGCAAGAGCTTCGGGGCGGGCGGCTCGACGGTGGTGTGGGCGGGTGCCGGTCGGGTCGGGTTGGCCTTCATCGAGCGCTTCCCTCCTAGTGACGGGCACACTCCGGTGCCCCACCGTCGAGTGAAGCCGCCGTTCGGAGGGAGCGTCAACAGGCGCGCAGTGGTGGAGCGCCCGGAAAACCGTGCACCCGCACCACCCTCGCCACAGGTTTACTCACCCCCGGGAGTGAGCGGGACTCACTCCGCCTCGGCGGCCTCGGTGGCGGCCACGAACTCGGCCACGTGCTCGCCGGTGACCAGGTAGACCACGCGCTTGGCGATCGACACCGCGTGGTCCGCGAAGCGCTCGTAGTAGCGACCGACCAGGGTGATGTCGACGGCGGTCTCGATGCCGTGGTGCCAGCGCTCGTCGATCAGGTGCGACAGCAGCTCGCGGTGCAGGGCGTCGATCCGGTCGTCGTCCTGCTCCATCTCCAGGGCCTTGTCGACGTCCTTGGTCGCGATCACCAGGCCCGCCTTGGCCACCAGGCGCTGGGCGAGCTGGCCCATCTCCAGGACGGTGGAGTGCAGGTCGGCCGGCACCGCCGACTCGGGGTAGCGCATCCGCGCGACCTTGGCGACGTGCCGGGCGAGGTCCCCGCAGCGCTCCAGGTCGGCGCTCATCCGCAGCGAGGTGACCACGATGCGCAGGTCGGTGGCGACGGGCTGCTGCCGGGCGAGCAGGTCGATGGCGCGGTTCTCGAGCTCGTGGTGGAGATCGTTGATCTTCTCGTCGGCGGCGATCACGCCCTCCGCCAGCGCCAGGTCCGCGTCGAGGAGTGCGGTGGTGGCCCGGCCCAGGGCGGAGCCGACCAGCCGGGCCATCTCGACCAGGCTGTCGCCGATCGCATCGAGTTCCTCGTGGTACGCGTCGCGCATGTTCTCTCCTCAGTAGCTGTGTCGGTGGCGGTGCCGACCGGTCAGCCCGTCCGACCATCGTTCCGGGGTTCGGGCGACCGCTGCTGGTGGCGCGAATGGTACGCGCACACCCGAGACCGTGGCCGCTGTTCGGCGCAGCGATCTCTCCCACACGGGCTGCCTGGCCAACTCTGTGCCGTTCGGGCGACGACGCACGGCCGGTGCGGTGAATCGGCAGCTACGTGAAGGTGAATTCTCGGCAACGCATGGTCGATGCCTTGACTCAGCCCTTGGGGAGTGGCCAGGCCGTGCGCTTACGCTGACCACATGGACGTGAATGTGGCCGCTGCCGCCGCCTGTGCCATAGCCGGGCTCGGCGTCGGCCTCACCGCCTCCATCGCCTTCCGCTGGAGCGAGCGCGAGCAGGCCAAGGGCAAGCACACCGGCGGAAAGCAATACGGCCGGTACCAGGCACTGGGCACCGGCGCCCCGGAGCCCCCGCTGCCGCCGGGGGTCGACACCGTGCTCTCGGTGCTCCGCTCCTGCGCGATCGTGCTGGGCGAGGGCGACGAGGTGGTCAAGGCCAGCTCGGCGGCGTACGCGATGGGCCTGGTGCGCGGCGGTGCCGTCGCCGTGGACCCGATGCTCGCGCTGGCCCGCGCCACCCGCCGGGACGGCGAGATCCGGCAGGTCGAGCTGGAGGTGCCCCGCCCGGGCGCGGCCCGCGCGGCCGAGCCGCTCGCGGTCTCCGTCCGGGTCGCCCCGCTGGGCTCCCGGCTGGTGCTGGTGCTGGTCGAGGACCAGACCGAGCGCCGCCGGGTGGAGGCCGTCCGCCGGGACTTCGTGGCCAACGTCAGCCATGAGCTGAAGACCCCGGTCGGCGCCCTGTCGCTGCTCTCCGAAGCGGTCGTCGACGCGTCCGACGACCCGGAGGCGGTGCAGCGCTTCGCCGGCCGGATGCAGGTCGAGGCGGCCCGCCTGGCCAGCCTGGTGCAGGAGATCATCGACCTCTCCCGGGTCCAGGACGACCGGCTGATGGTCGACCCGGAGCCGGTCGCGGTGGACGAGCTGATCGCCGAGGCGATCGACCGCTGCCGCCAGCAGGCCGCCGCCAAGCAGATCCTGATCGCGGCCGGCGGCATCGCCGGGCTCTACCTGCACGGCAACCGCGGCCAGCTCGCCGCGGCGCTCGGCAACCTGGTGGAGAACGCCGTCAACTACAGCCCGCCCCGCACCCGGGTGGCCATCGCCACCCGTCGGATCTCCAGCGCCGCCGCGCTCGGCGAGGCGGACGGCGAGCTGATCGAGATCTCGGTGACCGACCAGGGCATCGGCATCTCCGAGAAGGACCGCGAGCGGGTCTTCGAGCGCTTCTACCGGGTCGATCCGGCCCGCTCCCGGCAGACCGGCGGCACCGGCCTCGGCCTGTCCATCGTCAAGCACGTGGCCGCCTCGCACGGCGGCACCGTCTCGGTGTGGAGCGTCGAGGGGCAGGGCTCGACCTTCACCGTCCGCCTGCCCGCCGGCCAGGCCCCCACCGACGACGGCGACGACGACCTCGGCGGCATCGACGGCATCGACGACTTCGAGGACTACGACGACCTCGGTGACGTCGACGACGACCTCGACGACGGCCCCGACCCGGACCTCGACGGCGCCGGGTCCACCACCGACGAACCCCGCGACGACCCCACCGACGAACCCCGCGACGAGCCCGGTGCCGACACCGCCGGGCCCGCCACGGCACCCCGGACCCTCACCACGGACCGCACCCACCGTGCGGCCCGTTCGCTCCCCGCCGGGGAGCGGGAACAACCCCTGACAAAGACAACCCAGCTTGCCCCGGAGGCCTGATCGTGACCCGAGTACTGGTGGTCGAGGACGAGGAGTCGTTCAGCGACGCCCTCTCGTACATGCTCCGCAAGGAGGGCTTCGAGGTGGCCGTCGCCGCGACCGGCCCGGACGCCCTGGAGCAGTTCGAACGCAACGGCGCCGACCTCGTCCTGCTCGACCTGATGCTGCCGGGCCTGCCGGGCACCGAGGTCTGCCGCCAGCTCCGGGTGCGTTCCAACGTCCCGGTGATCATGGTGACCGCCAAGGACAGCGAGATCGACAAGGTCGTCGGCCTGGAGATAGGCGCTGACGACTACGTCACCAAGCCCTACTCCACCCGTGAGCTGGTCGCCCGGATCCGCGCGGTGCTGCGGCGCCGCGGCGAGGACGGCGGCGCGGGCGAGAACGGCGGCGGCCCGGGCGCCCTGGAGGCGGGCCCGGTCCGGATGGACGTGGACCGGCACGTGGTGACGGTGGACGGCGCCAAGGTCGACCTGCCGCTCAAGGAGTTCGACCTGCTGGAGATGCTGCTGCGCAACGCGGGCCGGGTGCTCACCCGGATGCAGCTGATCGACCGGGTCTGGGGCGCGGACTACGTCGGCGACACCAAGACCCTGGACGTCCACGTGAAGCGCCTGCGGGCGAAGATCGAGCCCGACCCGGGCGCGCCGCGCTACCTGGTCACCGTCCGCGGCCTGGGCTACAAGTTCGAGCCGTAAACCGCGGGCCCGCGAAGACGCGGAAGGCCCCTGCCGACGACTGTCGGCGGGGGCCTTCGCGTTGTGCGGCACCGGCCTTGACCGGGGGAGCGGTCCCCGGGACGCACGAAGCCCCGCGCCGACCCGGAAGGGTCGGCGGGAGGCGGTGTGCGCAGCGTCAGTGGGCGGCCGGAGCGGTGGTGCCGGAGACCGGCGCGACCGGGGCACCCGTGGTGGCCGGCGTGGTGGCACCGGTCGCCGGGGTGGCCGGAGCGCCCGGGGTGGTGGCACCGGTGGTCGGCGTGGCCGGGGCGGTGGCGGCCGGGGAGGCGCTCTTGGTGGGCGCGGCCGACGGGGTCGGGCCGTAGCCCTGGTACAGGCCCTTGTCGGAGTCCGGGCTGACGCCGGCCTGGGCGTCGACCTTCTGGCCGTCCTTGAAAGCGAAGGTGGTGGGGGCGAAACCGCCGACGTGGACGGAGGCCGAGCCGAGGGTGGCGGACGGGTTGCCCTGGCCGCCGATCGCCACCGAGCCACCGGCCGGGATGACGATGGTGGGCTGCGGGGCGCCCGCGGCGTCCGCGAAGGTGGCGTTGGCGCTGCCGACGGTGATCGACTGCAGCTCGGCCGGGGTGGTGGCCGTGTTGGAGATGTTCACGACCACGTTGGCGGGGCCCGTGTAGTCACCCGAGGCGCCGACCCCGGTGACGACAACGATGTTGTTCAGTCGAAGGTTGGTCCCAAGGGTCGCCGCCGCGTTGTCCGGCTTGACCTGCAAGGTGTCCGGCGTGTTGCTCGCGGCACAGGAGGACAGCGAGGCGATGGCGATGGCGGCGATGGCGGCGATGCTGCCGCGTCGAAGGCTGCGGCTCACGGCGGCGGCAACTCCTAGGTCAAGTGTCGACAGGTCAGGTCTCAGATTATCGACCTCACTTATGCCGTCCTCACGGGGTGGTCCCCGTGTCGCACTCCGGGGGCCGCGCGGGGGCCGGACGGCGGTACCCATGGCATGAACCGGTCACCAGCAGGACAAGCTTCGACCAAGATCGAATAACGATCTGATCACGACCCGGAAAGGGGTGAAAGCTCAAGATCCAATCATGGCTGCGGGGGTGTTGCGCAAGGGTTTCGTCGGACCTCGGAACCGCCTCCGACCTGCGGGAAGCCCGTCTCGAACATCGGTCGCAGCACGTCATGGGGGTCCTTGTCAAGCCCCGAGACCGGCCCTGACCTGCGAAAACGCCCTTCGGGTGCGCCGCAAGGCGTGTTATTCTGGAAAGCCACGGAAGGGGTCCTGTCACATGACGTTCAAGGTTGGCGACACGGTGGTCTACCCCCATCACGGGGCCGCGCTGATCGAGGCCATCGAAATTCGCCAGATCAAAGGTGTGGACAAGACCTACCTGGTGCTCAAGGTGCAGCAGGGAGACCTGACGCTCCGCGTGCCCGCCGAGAACGCGGAGTTCGTCGGCGTGCGCGATGTGGTCGGCCAGGAGGGTCTGGACCGGGTCTTCGAGGTGCTCCGCGCACCGTACACCGAAGAGCCGACCAACTGGTCCCGTCGCTACAAGGCGAACCTGGAGAAGCTCGCCTCGGGCGACGTTATCAAGGTCGCCGAGGTCGTGCGCGACCTCTGGCGTCGCGAGCGCGAGCGCGGCCTCTCGGCCGGCGAGAAGCGGATGCTCGCGAAGGCGCGCCAGATCCTCGTCAGCGAGCTCGCGCTGGCGGAGAACACCAACGAGGACAAGGCGGAGACGCTGCTCGACGAGGTGCTCGCCTCGTAGTGCGGTCGGGCTGCCGCCCAACGCCCACAGCGCCCGGTGCCGGCGTGCCGCTCCCAGGACGAACCGTCCGGGGGTGGTGCAGTGGCACTCCGGGCGCTGAGGCGTGTCCGGACGACGCCCCCCACCCGAGCCGGTCCAGGCCTGCAAGACCGTTTCTGCGCAGTTGTGCGGCGGGCAGTGGACCAGTGGTTCTTCGGAAGGGGCCCCGCGCCCGCCGGGCACGCCATGGCCATACCCACTTCGCCGAAGGAGTGAAACCTGAACGCGTCAGCAGCAGTCGCAGCAGCAGTGGTGCCCGCCGCCGGCCGGGGTGAGCGGCTGGGGCCCGGCGCCCCGAAGGCCCTGCGGGAACTGGGCGGCGTGCCGCTCCTGGTGCACGCCGTACGGGCCCTCGCCCGCAGCCGGGCGGTCGGCCTGGTCGTGGTCGCCGCGCCCGCCGACGGGGTGGCCGAGGTGGTCGCCCTGCTGGACAGCCACGGGCTGGACGGCAAGGACATCCGGGTGGTGGCCGGCGGCGCGACCCGTCAGGAGTCGGTCCGGCTGGGCCTGGCCGCGATCCCCGAGGAGGTCGGGATCGTCCTGGTGCACGACGCGGCCCGCCCGCTCGTCCCGGTCGAGGTGGTGGACGCCGTCGCGGCCGCCGTCCGGGCCGGGGCGCCGGCGGTGGTGCCCGCGGTGCCGCTGGCCGACACCGTGAAGCGGGTCGAGCCGAACCCGGGCCACCCCGAGCCGGTGCTCGACACGCCCGAGCGCGCCACCCTGCGCGCGGTGCAGACCCCGCAGGGCTTCGACCGGGCCGCCCTGGTCGAGGTGCACGCCAAGGCGCTGGCCGAGGAGTCCGCCGGCGGCGCCGACGCCCCGCCGGTCACCGACGACGCCGGACTGGTGGAGCGCTACGGCGGCACGGTCGTCGTGGTGCCCGGCCACGAGGAGGCGTTCAAGGTCACCCGTCCGTTGGACCTCGTCCTCGCCGAGGCCGTACTCGCCCGCCGGAGGGCCGCCGATGCCTACTGAGCCGATGCCTGCCGAGTCGATGCTCACTGGGTCGATGCCTGCCGAGTCGATTCCTGCTGGGCCCCTGATCCCCCGGGTGGGGATCGGCACCGATGTGCACGCCTTCGAGGCCGGCCGCCCGCTCTGGGTGGCCGGAGTGGAGTGGCCGGACGCCGAGTTCGGGCTCGCCGGGCACTCGGACGCCGACGTCGCCGCGCACGCCTCCTGCGACGCGCTGTTCTCGGCCGCCGGAATCGGTGACCTGGGCGCCCACTTCGGCACCGACCGCCCCGAGTGGGCCGGTGCCTCCGGGGTGAAACTGCTCGCCGAGGCGGCCCGACTGGTGCGCGAGGCCGGCTTCGAGATCGGCAACGTCTCGGTCCAGGTGATCGGGGTGCGGCCGAAGATCGGCAAGCGGCGGGCCGAGGCGCAGGCGGCGCTGTCCGGCGCGGTCGGCGCACCGGTCTCGGTCTCCGGCACCACCACCGACGGCCTGGGTCTGACCGGCCGGGCCGAGGGGCTGGCCGCGATCGCCACCGCCCTGGTGTACGAACGGCGTTGAGTTCGCAGCCGGTCGATCGGCCGGTCGACCTGCCGATCGGTCAGCCGGTCGATCGGCCGGAAATAGGCCGGTGTTGACGGGTGTTCACCGGATGTCGCAGGGGTCCGAATCGGTAGGGTTCGGTCCGGGCCCGTGCGGAGCTCACCCTCGGGTCCGGTACCGCCGCCGACGAGAAGAGGATTTCGATGAGTGCCCAACTCTCCGACCGTGCCAAGGCGTTGATCGACGGCAAGAGTTTCGCCGTGATCACCACGATCCAGCCGGACGGCAGCCCCCAGTCCTCGGTGGTCTGGGTCAAGCGCGACGGCGACGACATCCTGTTCTCGACCGTCGAGGGCCGCCGCAAGCACCTCAACCTGGTGAAGGACCCGCGCGTCTCGCTACTGATCAACCCGCCGGAGAACCCGTACGAGTACCTGGAGGTCCGCGGTTCGGTGGAGCTGACCACCGAGGGCGGCCGGGAGCTGATCGACGAGCTGGGCCTCAAGTACCGCGGTGAGGAGAAGTACGGGTACGACGGTCCGGACGACGTCCGGGTGGTCGTCCGGCTCTCGCCGCGCAAGGTGGTCGGCGGCATCTGACCGGTCCGGACGGGCCGCGGTTCCCCGGGGCGGTCCCGCCGTTCCCCGGGGAACGCCCGGTCCGTTCCCGGTTAATGTCGCGGGGCACCCCCCGCCGCCCACTACGCTTGACGCTGTGAGCATTCGTCTGTACGACACCAGCACCCGCCAGGTACGCGACTTCGTCCCGCTTGTACCGGGTTGTGTCTCGATCTACCTGTGCGGCGCTACCGTCCAGTCGGCGCCACACATCGGGCACATCCGGTCCGGGCTCAACTTCGACATCATGCAGCGGTGGTTCGCCTACCGCGGCTACCAGGTGACCTTCGCCCGCAACGTCACCGACATCGACGACAAGATCATCGCCAAGGAGCGCGAGCTCGGCACGCCGTGGTGGCAGATCGCCTACGAGAACGAGCGCGCCTTCAACGACGGTTACAGCGCGCTGGGCTGCCTGCCGCCGACCGTCGAGCCGCGGGCCACCGGGCACGTCCCCGAGATGATCGAGATGATGCAGGGGCTCATCGAGAAGGGCCACGCCTACGCGGTCGACGGCAACGTCTACTTCGACGTGAAGTCGTACCCCGACTACCTCGCGCTCTCCAACCAGAAGCTCGACGACCTGCGCCAGCCCGAGGGCGAGGGCGAGACCGGCAAGCGCGACCAGCGCGACTTCGCGATGTGGAAGGCCGCCAAGCCGGGCGAGCCGAACTGGGAGACCCCGTGGGGCCGCGGCCGTCCGGGCTGGCACCTGGAGTGCTCGGCGATGGTGCACAAGTACCTGGGCCCGGCCTTCGACATCCACGGCGGCGGGCTGGACCTGATCTTCCCGCACCACGAGAACGAGATCGCCCAGTCCAAGGCCTACGGCGACGACTTCGCCGCCTTCTGGGTGCACAACGCCTGGGTCACCATGGCCGGCGAGAAGATGAGCAAGTCGCTCGGCAACTCGGTGCTGGTCTCCGAGATGGTCCAGCGCTGGCGCCCGATCGTGCTCCGCTACTACCTGGGCGCCGCGCACTACCGCTCGATGATCGAGTACAGCGAGGACGCGCTGCGCGAGGCCGAGGCCGGTTTCGGCCGGATCGAGGGCTTCGTCCAGCGGGCCGTCGAGCGCTGCGGCAAGGTCGACGCGGCGCCCGAGGTGCCGCCGGCCTTCGCCGAGGCGATGGACGACGACTTCGGCGTCCCGCAGGCGCTGGCCGTCGTGCACACCGCCGTTCGCCAGGGCAACAGCGCCCTGAACGCGGACGACAAGGAGAGCGTGGTGGCGCGACTGGCCGAGGTCCGTGCGATGCTCGGTGTATTGGGCCTCGACCCGCTCGACCCGCAGTGGGCCGGGGCGGAGCGCGGTGAGGACCTCCACGGAGTGGTCGACTCGCTGGTCCGTCTGGTCCTGGACCAGCGGCAGGCGGCGCGACAGCGCAAGGACTTCGCCACCGCGGACGCCATCCGCGACCAGCTCGGCCTGGCCGGGCTGGTGATCGAGGACACCCCGTCCGGCCCGCGCTGGACGATCAACAGCCAGTAACCCCATCTGACGATCGGGGTGATGGGTGGGCCGTACCGGACCGGTGCGGCCCTCCCGCATGACGTAGCGCATGCCGTAGGCCGCCGCCGCACCGAGCGGGACGGCCGGGCATGCCGGACAGACAGGAAGTACAGCCATGGCCGGCAACAGTGCACGCAGGAACCGCCGCAACCCCGGATCCAAGAAGGGTGCGTCTGTCGGTACCGGCGGGCACAGCCGAAAGGCGCTCCAGGGCAAGGGCCCGACCCCGCCCGGTGAGGAGCGCAAGGGCCACCCCAAGCAGCGGGCCGCCAACGCCGCGGTCAAGCGCGAGCGGGACGCCAAGGCCCGGGCCGGCATGCGCCGGGCCGGCGCCGGCGGCCGCGGTGGCCGCGGCGGTGCGGGCAGCGCCGAGCTGGTCTTCGGCCGCAACTCGGTGGTCGAGGCCCTTCAGGGCGGCGTCCCCGCCAACGCGCTGTACGTCCAGCAGTTCATCGACTCCGACGACCGGGTCCGGGACGCCTTCCAGGCCGCCAACGAGCGCGGCATCCCGCTGATGGAGGCCCCGCGGCCCCAGCTGGACCAGATGACCGGCGGGATGAACCACCAGGGCCTGGTGCTGCAGGTCCCGCCGTACGAGTACGCCCACCCCGAGGACCTGCTCGCCGAGGCCGCCGACGCCGGCCAGGACGCGCTGATCATCGCGCTCGACGGCGTCACCGACTCGCGCAACCTGGGCGCCGTGGTCCGCTCCGCCGCCGCCTTCGGCGCGCACGGCGTGGTCATCCCCGAGCGCCGCGCGGCCGGCATGACCGCCGGTGCCTGGAAGACCTCCTCCGGCGCCGCGGCCCGGCTGCCCGTCGCCCGTGCCACCAACATGACCCGGGCCCTGGAGGCGTACCAGAAGGCCGGCCTGATGGTGGTCGGCCTGGCCGCCGACGGCGAGGCCGAGCTGGGCGACCTGGAGCTGCTGACCGGCCCGGTCGTGATCGTCGCGGGCAGCGAGGGCAAGGGCCTGTCCCGACTGGTCGCGGAGACCTGCGACATGCGGGTGCGGATCCCGATGAGCGGTCTGACCGAGTCGCTGAACGCCGGTGTCGCGGCGGGCATCGTGCTCTACGAGGCCGCCCGACTGCGCGCCAAGCGCTGAGCACGGCGGGCACCGCGCCCGCAGGAGAACTTCTGAATTCTCCGCGATCCGAGTGAAAAGCGATCGGGCCCGACCGGGTCCGATCGCTTTTCTCATGATCACTTCAAGTATGCGCCGGACATCCACCCGAGAGAGTGTCCTAAGCGGCCGTCACCCGGTTAGACGGGCGTGGACGTGGACACCAGAACACCTCGGCGCCCCCTGTTCGGCGGCGGCAGCACCGGGATAGACGCGGGCCCCGGGCTCGACACCGTCAAGGTGTCGTCGGACCCCGCGCGGCTCAGCAACACCCAGGCGAGCTTCCGGCTCCGGCTCGGCACCCCGGTGGCGCCGCTGATCGAGGCCCCGGCCGGACTGCTGTCCACCGGCGCCGCGTTCGGCGACCCGTACGCCAACCAGGGCCTGATCCGCCGTCCCCTGGTCACCCCGCAGGTCGTCGTGCCGGCCTCCGCCGTCCCGGCGCTGGCCGGGGCCACCGGCGGTGCACCGCGCCGCAAGGGCCGGGTCACCGCCGTCACCTGGACCGGCCAGGCCGCCCCCGGGGACCTCGCGGCCACCCGGCTGCTGGAGGCGGTACGGACCAGCGGCGCCCCGGCCGGCGCCGACCTGGACGAGGACACCCAGGTGCTGCCCGCCTACGCCGGCGCCCGGACCGTCCCCCGCCAGCCGCGCGAGGGCAGCGGCACCGCCACCGACGCCGGCGTCGGCCCGGTCGGCGAACCGCACGGCTGGACCCCGAGCGGCGAACTGCCCGAGGTCTCCGCCACCGCCGCCGACGGCAAGCAGCCCTGGTACCCCGGCCGCCGGGTCGACCTCGGGCTGGTCCTGCTGCCGCTGCGCGCGGTGCTGGGCTCGCTCTCCGTCTACGCCGGGTTCAGCAAGCTCTGCGACCCGGTGTACTTCGACGGCGGCGAGCGCGGCTCGATGATGCGCTGGCTCTCCTCGCTGCACCCGTGGAAGGTCGCCGAGCCGCTGCTGGCCTTCGCTATGGCCCACCCCGTCGGCTCCGGTCTGGTGGTGTCGTTCACCGAGATCGTGGTCGGCGTGCTGACCCTCCTCGGCCTGTGGCAGCGGCTCGCCGCCGGGGCGGCGATGCTGCTCTCCGCCGCGCTGCTGTTCACCGTCAGCTGGCGGGCCGTCCCGGTGTACGACACCCCCGACCTGATCTTCCTCGCGGCCTGGAGCCCGCTGCTGATCGCCGGGGCGCCGTTCGCCTCGCTCGACGGGCGGCTCAACCTGGAGGCCTGGCGCCGGATCGGCGCGGGCGCGCCGGGCGCCCTGCGCCGCCGGGTGCTGCGGCGCGGCGCGGTGGTCACCACCGTCGTGGTCGGCCTGACCCTGCTGCTCGGCTCGATGCTGGGCGCGGCCGTCCGCACCGGCGCCCGGCCGCACCAGGCACCCGGCCGACCGGCCGGCGAGTACGGCACCCCGGTCTGGCCGTCCGGCGGCCCCTCCGGCGCCCCCGGCGGCCAGGGCACGTCCACCTCGCCCGCGCCCGCCGCCCCGCGCCCGGCCACCCCGACGCCGAGCGCCACCGCGCCCTCCAGCGCCCCCGCCAAGTCGGCCGGTGCCACGCCCAGCGGCAAGCACTCCGGCAAGGCCGAGGCCGGCGGCTCCTCCCCGGCGCCCGCCGCCCCGCAGGCCGGCTCCGGCTCCGCGCCCGCCCAGCGCACCCCGGCTCCCGGCGGCTCGGGCACGGCGCCCAAGCCCAGCCCGAGCAACGGCTCCGGGCTGCTCGGCGGGGTGCTGGGCAGCGGTCCGGTGCTGGGCAGCGGCCCGCTGTCCGACCTGTCCGGCGGGCAGTCCTCCCGTCCGGGGACGCCGACCGCCACCTGAGGCGGCCGGACGCGCTACGGCCGGGTGCTCCGTGGGGGAGCACCCGGCCGTAGTGCTGTGGCGTGCCCGCCGGGGCGTGGCGCTGTGGCGTGCCCGCCCGGCCGTGGCGCTGTGGCGTGCCTGCCGGGGCGTGGCGCTGTGGCGTGCCCGCCCGGCCGTAGTGCTGTGGCGTGCCCGCCGGGCGTCAGCGGGAGCTCTCGCGGTAGGCGGCCAGCTCCTTGGCCGCCTCGGTGAGGTCCTTCGCGGTGTCGATCGCGCGCCAGTACACGCCCTGCGGCAGCTGGTAGCCCGCGAGCCGCTTGCTGCGGGCGAGTTGGGGGAAGGTGGTGCGCTCGTGGTCGCCCACGTCCGGCAGCAGCTCGGCGAACTCCGGGCTGAACACGTACAGGCCGGCGTTGATCAGGAAGGGCGAGGGCGGGGCCTCGATGAAGTCCAGCACATTGCCGAACTGGTCGGTCTCCACGGCCCCCCAGGGGATCCGCGGCCGGGCCAGCGCGAGCGTCGCCACGGCGTCCCGCTCGTGGTGGAAGGCGGCCATGTCGCGCAGGCTGAAGCGGGTCCAGATGTCGCCGTTGGTGGCGTACCAGGGCTCGTCCGGGCGGGGCAGCGCCTTCGCCGCGTACTTCAGGCCGCCGCCGCGCCCGAGCGGCTCGGCCTCGACCACCGTGCGTACCCGCAGCGGCAGTTCCGCCCGGTCGAGCCACTCCTCCAGCACGTCGGCGAGGTGGCCGCAGGACACCACGACGTCGGTGACGCCCTCGGCGGCCAGCCAGGCCAGCTGGTGGCCCAGGATCGGCGTGCCCGTCCCCGGGATCTCGACCAGCGGCTTGGGGCGGTCGTCCGTGTAGGGGCGCAGCCGGGAGCCCTGGCCGCCGGCCAGGATCACGGCCTGGGTGACGGGCGTCGTGGTCGGCCGGGGCTGGGCCTGCTGGGGCTGCGGGGACGCGAGGTCGGCGGCGGGGCCGGAGTCAGCGGTCATGGCTGAACAATAGGGCGCCCGGCGGGGGTTGACGCGGTCCGGCGGTCAGTCGGGGTCGGTCCTGATCCGTCGGGGTCCGTCGGGGTCCGTCGTGAGCGCCGACTGTCGGCTGCGGCTAGCCGGCTGTGGTCAGCCGACGACGCCGGCCGCGAAGGAGCCGTCGCAGACCGGGCGGGCGAAGGACCGGGCCCGCTGCACGTCGCCCTGGTACTTGCGCACCGCCGCCTTGCCCAACTCGGTGGCCAGCGAGGTGCAGTACGGCGTCAGGGCCGGCTGCTCGCGCATCGAGCGCTCCAGCAGGTCCAGCGCGGCGGACGGGTTCTTGGCGCGCAACTCGTCCAGCAGCGCCACCCGCAGCGACTCCTGCGGGGCGAGGCCGTCGGTCTTGGTGGCGGCGGTGGCGGAGCGCCCGATGCCGGCGCCGTCGCCGCTGGACGCCGCCACGACCTGCTGATCGAGCCCGGTCGGTGGGGCCCAGGGGACCCGGGTCACGGCGAGGGTGCCGGTGGTCACCAGGACGACCGGCAGGGTCAGGGCGACGGTCTGGCCGATACGGCGCACAAGCTGCTTCACCCTCAGGAGAGTAGCGGTGGGTGCGGGCCGGATCGCCCTCCGTCACGCCATCGAGTGACACGGTGTCCGGGTTCGTCCCTGCACCGTGTTGACGCGGGGGTGTACGGACGGAGCCCGTCGGACCGGGGACGGTCCGACGGGCTCCGCAGGAGGGTCTGCGCGAGGGTCTGCGCGCCGGGGATCAGCGGCCGAGGCGGGCCCCGGTGCCGGTGGAGAAGACGTGGGTCTCCTCGGCGGTCGGCACGACGTGGATCGTCTCGCCGCGGGCCGGGATCTGGCGGCCGGGCACCCGGACGACCAGGTCCTTGTCCACTCCGCCGATCTGGGTGGTGCCGTAGACGAAGCCGTCCGAGCCGAGCTCCTCGACCACGTTCACCGTCACCGCGACGCCCTCGATGCCGCCCGCCGGGACGATCTGGAAGTGCTCGGGGCGGATGCCGACGGTCACCGTCTTGTCGGTGAGGGCGCCGGCCAGGTCCTCGCGGGAGATGTTGACCACCGAGCCGCCGAACTTCACCCCGCCGTCCACCAGCGGCACCTCGACCAGGTTCATGGCCGGCGAACCGATGAAGCCGGCCACGAACAGGTTGGCGGGCTTGTCGTACATGTTGCGCGGGGTGTCGACCTGCTGCAGCAGACCGTCCTTGAGCACCGCGACCCGGTCGCCCATGGTGAGCGCCTCGGTCTGGTCGTGGGTGACGTACACGGTGGTGATGCCCAGGCGGCGCTGCAGGCCCGCGATCTGGGTACGCGTCGACACCCGGAGCTTGGCGTCCAGGTTGGACAGCGGCTCGTCCATCAGGAAGACCTGCGGCTGGCGGACGATCGCCCGGCCCATCGCGACGCGCTGGCGCTGACCGCCGGAGAGCGCCTTCGGCTTGCGGTCCAGGTACTCGGTGAGGTCGAGGATCTTCGCGGCTTCCTCGACCTTGGTGCGGATGTCCGCCTTGTTCACGCCGGCGATCTTGAGCGCGAAGCCCATGTTCTCCGCGACGGTCATGTGCGGGTAGAGCGCGTAGTTCTGGAACACCATCGCGATGTCCCGGTCCTTCGGCGGCAGGTGGGTGACGTCCCGGTCGCCGATCCGGATCGCGCCGCTGTTGACGTCCTCCAGGCCGGCCAGCATGCGCAGGCTGGTCGACTTGCCGCAGCCCGACGGGCCGACCAGCACGAGGAATTCGCCGTCCGCGATCTCCAGGTCCAGCGCGTCCACCGAGGGCTTGGTCGCCCCCGGGTAGGTGCGGGTCGCCTGGTCGTACGTGACAGAAGCCATGGTCGTTCTCTCCTTCACCGGCAGGAACGTGCCGGACGATCCGAGTAAAGGGGGTTCGTTCGTCTCCGTCGGCCCGTCAGTGGTCTGAACCACTACCGGACCGGCTCCCGGCGACGCTACCCGCGCTCCCGCCGCTTGTCAGCCCCCGTCCGCCCCGATTTAGGCATCGGTTCCATCACGCCCACCCAGCCCGCCAACACCCGGATATCCCCCCACCCCACCACCCCGGCCCGGTAGACTGCCCCCGGTGCCGCCGTGATCCTTCGCGGACGGCCACCGTGCCTCCTTAGCTCAGCTGGCCAGAGCACCGCTCTTGTAAAGCGGGGGTCGTCGGTTCGAACCCGACAGGGGGCTCCGCAGCGGGAAGGGCCGGCTCGATCACGATCGAGCCGGCCCTTCGGCGTTGGTGGGGGGAGGGGTCAGTCCGGGGGGAGGGTGAGGGTGGCGAGGGCGCCGCCGGCGGGGTGGTTGGTGAAGGTGAGGGTGGCGCCGATGACGCGGGTGTGGCCGGTGGCGATGGTGAGGCCGAGGCCGTGGCCGCGGCCGCGTTCGGGGGCGTTGGTGCGGAAGCGCTGGGGGCCGTGGTGGAGGAGGTCGTCGGGGTAGCCGGGGCCGTGGTCGCGGACGGTGATGCGGCGGCCGTCGACGTGGAGTTCGACCGGGCCGGCGCCGTGGCGGTGGGCGTTGACCAGCAGGTTGCCGAGGATGCGGTCCAGGCGGCGCAGGTCGGTGCGGACCTCCTGGCCGGCGGTGATCCGGACCGAGACGTCGAGGCCGGTGAGGGTGACGGTGCGGCGGACCGCGCGTTCCAGCGGGACGGCGGAGAGGTCGGGGGACTCCACGTCGGCGTCCAGCCGGGAGACCTCCAGGAGGTCCTCGACCAGGGCGCGCAGCGCCTGGACCCGGTTCTGCACCAGCTGGGTGGGGCGGCCGGGCGGCAGCAGTTCGGCGGCGGTGACCAGGCCGGTGAGCGGGGTGCGCAGTTCGTGGGCGACGTCGGCGGTGAAGCGCTGCTCGTCGGCCAGCCGTCGGTGCAGGGTGCGGGACATCAGGTCGACGGCGGCGGCGAGGTCGGCGACCTCGTCCTTCCCGTCGACGAGTTCGCCGATCCGGGTGTCGGTGCCGCCGGCCGCGATGCCCCGGGCGGCGGTGGCGGCGGTGCGCAGCCGGCGGCTGATCCGGTCGGCGACCAGGACGCCGGCCAGCACGGTGGTGAAGACCGCGGCGACGACGGTGATCAGGATGATCCGGTCCAGGTCGGCGATCGCCCGGCGGTCCTGGGTGAAGTCCACCCGGACGGAGAGCACCCCGTCCTGGACCGGGCCCGCCGCCCACATCGACTCGCCCTGCCGGTCGGCGGCCAGCAGCGAGCCCTGCCGGCCCCCGGTGGCGAGGTCGTGCAGCCGGGTGGGCAGGGCCGGGTCGTCCAGGGCTGCGCCGGGGGCGCCGATGCCGCGGCCGTAGTCGGTCAGGGCCGAGCCGAGGGCAGTGAGGGCCGCGCTGCGGGCCTGGTCGACGTGCTGACGGATCATCGCCTGGTGGACCAGCAGACCTACGGCCACCGCCACCAGCACGGAGATGGCGGCGACGGCGGCGGCGATCTGGCGGCGCAGGGTCATCCGGCGCAGGATCATGCCGGGCGCCGCAGCTTGTAGCCGAAGCCGCGGACGGTCTCGATCCGGCCGGAGCCGATCTTGGCCCGCAGCCGCTGCACATGGACGTCCACCACCCGGGTGTCGGCGCCCCACTCGTAGTCCCAGACCCGCTCCAGCAGGCCGGAACGTTCCAGCACGATGCCGGGCGCGGCGGTGAACTCCAGAAGCAGGCGCAGCTCGGTGGGGGTGAGCGGGACGAGTCGGCCGTCCACCCGCACCTCCATGCTGTCGGTGTCCACCTGCAGGCCGTCGAAGTGGCGGACGGAGCGGGCGGCTTCGCCGGTCGGGGCGGCGTCGGAGCCGGCCGGGGTGGCTTGGGCGGGCTGGGCGGGCTGGGCGGGCTGGGCGGCCGGGGCGGCCTGGGCGGATTCGGCCTGGGCGGGTCCGGCCGGCGGGGCGACCCGGATGCGGCGCAGCACCGTACGGATCCGGGCGACCAGCACGGCGCTCTCGAACGGCTTGACCACGTAGTCGTCCGCGCCCGCCTCCAGCCCGGACACCACGTCCACCGGGTCGGTGCGGGCCGACATCATCAGGATCGGCAGCTGACTCTCCTCCCGGATCCGGCGGCAGAGGCCGACCCCGTCGAGCAGCGGCAGCATGACGTCCAGCAGGAGCAGGTCGGGGCGGACGGCGTGGAAGGCCTCCAGCCCCTCCAGGCCGTCGGCGGCGGTGGTGACCGGGAAGCCGTAGCGCTCCAGTGCCATCCGGGTGGCCTCCCGGATCACCTCGTCGTCCTCGACGAGCAGGATGTGCGGCTGGGCGGGGGCGGCTGCGCTGGTCATCGCTTCGCTTCCGGGAGGACGGGGACGCCGGACGGCTGGGGAGTGGCCCGCGGGGCGTACGGGGACGGCACGCCGGTGAGGGTGGGCTGCCTCGCGCCGCCGCCGGCGGGGCGGGCCGGGGCGGGCACGCGGTCGGGGCCGGTGACGGTCGGGGGTTCGGTGTTCTGGTCGGCGGGCGGCAGCAGGCCGACGCCCTCCACCCGCCGCTCGACCAGGGCGAGCCGGTGCCCGTCCCAGTGGTAGTGGCTGCTGGTGCGGGTGGTGTAGGTGGTCGGCTCGTACAGCCACAGGTCGGAGTCGATGGTCGCGGCGCTGAACCCCTGCTGGACCTGGACCCGCAGGATCGGCAGGACCCGGTCGTCGGCGAGCGAGTAGACGTGCAGCACGAGCGATCCCGGGGTGGTGACGGCGGTGATCAGCTCGGGCCGGCCGTCGCCGGTGAGGTCGCGGAACTCCGGGGCCCGCACCTCGCACTCGGTGCAGGACTGGAGCGCGCGCCGCTCTTCGGCGGTCACCGCCGGGTCCTTGGTGAGGAGGGTGCGGACGTCGACCGCGGCGAGGTCGCGCCCCGGGACGGTCAGGTCGGGGACGGGCTGCGGCGGGGCCTGGGTGGCCGAGTCGGCCGGGGAGGTGGCCGGCGGTGGCGCGGTGGCCAGACCGGGCCAGAGCGGCTTGGCCACCGCGGACGGGCTCGGCGGGGCGACGGCCGCCCGCGGGCCGTCGTCCCGCAGGCCGCCGGGGGCGGGTCGGCCGAAGGCCAGCACGCCGAGGGCGGTCAGGGCGGCGAGGACGGCGAGGGCGGCCGCGGGCACGGCGCCGCGGCGGCGGGGCGGGGTCGGTGGTGCCACGGTCGCTGCTCCCCCTGGTGCTCGGGCGGTCGTGCCTGCGGTTCTGCCGCGCCTGCGGTTCTGTCGTCCTGCGGTTCTGCCGCGCCTGCGGTTCGGTTCTGTCGTCCTGCAGTTCTACCCGGTCCGGCCGGGCGGCCGTTCCGGTGGGGCCCGGGCAGCGGGCCCGGCCAGGTCCGTCGTGTCCCGCCCCGGCCCGTGCCGGTCAGGAAAGGCCCGGTCAGGCCGGGTCCGCCAGGACGATGATGTTGTCCGTCCAGTGGCCGTCCGGGCCGATCCGCCCGCCGCAGGTGATCAGCCGGAGCGCGGGGCCGGGGGTGTCGCCGTAGACCGTGTCGGTGGGGAAGTTGTCCTTGGCGGCCTGGAGCAGGCTGCGGACCGTGAAGTCCACGGTGCGCCCGTCCGCTCGCCGGATCCCGATCCGGTCGCCCGGGTGGAGTTCCGGCAGGCGCTGGAAGACCGCCGGGCCGTGCTTGGTGTCGAGGTGCCCGATCAGGACGGCGGGGCCGGCCTCGCCCGGGGCGGGTCCGTTGCGGTACCAGCCGACCTGATCGGCGTGGTCGGCCGAGGGCACCTGGACCGTGCCGTCGGCGTTCAGGCCGAGGCCGGTCACCGGGGCGTCCACGTCGATGGCGGGGATCAGCAGCCGGTCGGGCGGCGAGGCGGCGAGGGCGGGGGCCGTGGGCGCTCCGGCGGGGGTGGTGGTCGTGCCGGGTGTGTTCGCCGCGGGCGCGGTGGCCGCCGGGTCGTGGCCGGAGGTCTCGATCTGCACCACTGGGGTGTCCCGGCCGGACAGTGCGAGGGTGCTGCCGAGGGCGAGGCAGAGCAGGCCGGCCGTGCCGAAGACACTTCGCTGCAGGAGGCTCGGGCCGGGGCGCGGGGCGCGCCGCCGCCCGCGACCGCCCCGCTGGTCGGTCCCCGCCGCCGGGGGCGCCCCGGCGCCGCTTCCCCGCCCGGCCGGGTGCGGGGGAAGGACGCCGGGGTGCCCGGCGGACTCGGGACGGGTGTCAGCCACGCGCGCCGGAACGGCGGCGCAGGAGGGCGAAGCCCAGCGCACCGGCACCGACGGCCGCGACGGCGCCGCCGCCGGCCAGCATCAGGCCGTTGCCGTCGGTCGCGGCCGAGCCGTCACCGGCCTGGGCGGCACCCTTGGGCACCTCGCGGACCTGCGGCTGGGAGCCGGCCGGGGCGTGCGCCGGGGACGGGGTGCCGGTGGCGACCGCCGGGGCCGGCTGGCCGGTCCGGACGGGGGCGGGGGTGGCGGTGGGGGTCGTGCGCTCCCCGCCGACCGCCGCACCCGCCGGTGCCGCGGGGGCGGCGGGAGCGGCGGACGGCTTGGCGGGGGCCGCCGGGGTCCCGTCGGCCCAGGCCTGTCCGCCGGTGACGACGGTCATCAGCGCGGCGCCGGTCAGTGCGCAGACCGCCAGCAGACGGCGGGCGGGCGAACGGTCGGTGCGGGTCCTGCTCATCGGGGGTGCTCCTTCATGGCTCTGGTGAACGCGTCGGTGGCGAGACCGCGGTTCTCGCCGACGCCTGCGGCCGGTACGGTCCGCGGTGCTCGTACGGCCGGGTACGGCCGGTGCGGCCCGTGGTGCTCGTACGGCCGATGCGTCGTCAGTGACGGTAGGAGGGCCGTGTCGCGGTCCCCGCCCGGCCGTGTCACGGTCGCCCATCGGCTGCGTAACGGTCTCCGGACCGGCCGGAACGGCCTCGTGACCCACCCGGCACCGAGGCCGTGACCCACCCGGCACCGAGCCGGTGACCCACCCGCACCCGCGCTGAGCATCCCCGCCCGCCCGTCCGTACTCCTCGGTGGGGACGCAAGCGAGAGAAAGGTGGCAGTGATGAGCATCCTCGCCAACCTCCTGCCGGCGATGCGGGAGTCCCGCCGGGATCGCGGAAACGACCGGGAGGAGCGGAACAACACCAACAACACGACCGGTCACGGTCGTCGTCGGCACGGCCGCAAGAACAAGCACGGCCGGCGTTGACGGCTGACGGACACGGTCTCCGGGCTAGGACGAGCGGGTGTGGTCGCCGCGGCGGTCGACGGCTGCCGGCACCGGTGACGGCGACGGCCGGGTGGACCCGGTCGTCGCTCCGGCGCCGCCCGTGTCGCTGCGGCGGACGTTCCGGCGGTTCTGGCCCTACACCCGAGCGGGACGGCGCTGGCTGACCCTGCTGGTGGTGCTCGTCCTGCTCGGCCCGGTGGTCGACGCCGCCATGGTCTGGCTGTTCAAGGTGGTCGTCGACGACGTCCTGGTGCCGCGCAGACTCGGGCTGTTCCTGCCGGTCGCGCTCGGCTACGCCGGGCTGACCCTGCTGGCAGGGGCCCTGGACTTCGCGGACGAGACGCTCTCCACCTGGGTCAGCGAGCGCTTCCTGCTGGCCCTGCGGGCGGATGTGTTCCGCCACCTGCAGGGCCTGCCGCTGGGCTTCTTCGAGCGGCGTCGGCTCGGCGACGTACTGTCGCGGCTGACCGCGGACGTCGAGGCGGTCGAGACCTTCCTGCTCTCGGGCGTCCTGGACGCGGTCGCGTACGTCGCCGAGCTGGCCGTCTTCCTGGGTGTGCTGTTCTACCTGCGCTGGGACCTCGCGCTGACCGCGCTGGTGGTCGCCCCGCTGTTCTGGCTCACCGCCCGGCGGTTCTCCACCAGGGTGCGGGCGGCGTCCCGGGAGCGGCGGCGCCGCAGCGGTTCGGTCAGCGCCCTCGCCGAGGAGACGCTGGGCAACATCGCGCTGGTGCAGGCGTACAACCGGCAGGACTGGGAGCAGGACCGCTTCCTGCGGGAGAACCGGGCGCGGTTCCGGGCGACCATGGCGGCCACCCGGCTGCGCGCGCTGTTCGCGCCGATCGTGGAGCTGCTGGAGCTGGTCGGCGCGCTGATCGTCCTCGGGCTGGGCGCCTGGGAGTTGGTCCGCGGCCGGCTCACCCTCGGTGAACTCCTCGTCTTCGTCGCCCTGTTGAGCCGGCTCTACAGTCCGATCCAGGGGATCGGGCGGCTCAGCAACGGCTTCTTCTCGGCCTCGGCGGCCGCCGAGCGGATCATCGAACTGCTCGACCAGCAACCGCAGGTGGCCACTCCACGGCGCCCGCTGCGCCCGGCCCGGGTGCGCGGCGCGGTGGCCCTCGACGGGGTGTGGTTCCGCTACCCGGGCGCGGCCCGCCCGGCGCTGTGCGACGTCTCCCTGCGCGCCGAACCGGGCGAGACGGTGGCGCTGGTGGGGGAGAGCGGGGCGGGCAAGTCGACGGTCGCCAAGCTGCTGCTGCGCTTCTACGACCCGGAGCGCGGCGCCGTCCGGCTGGACGGCATCGACCTGCGCGAACTGGCGCTGACCGACCTGCGCGAACACCTCGCGGTGCTGCTGCAGGAGACCCTGGTCATCCACGGCACCGTCCGGGAGAACATCGCCTACGGCCGCCCCGGCGCCACCGACGCGCAGATCACCGCCGCCGCCCGGGCCGCCGACGCCCACGAGTTCGTCAGCCGGCTGCCGGACGGCTACGACACGGTGGTGGGCCAGCACGGGCGGCTGTTGTCCGGCGGCCAGCGCCAGCGGATCGCGATCGCCCGGGCGATGATCCGGGACGCACCCGTGCTGCTGCTCGACGAACCGACCACCGGGCTCGACCCGGAGTCGGGACGGCGGATCCTGGAGCCGCTGGGACGGCTGATGAACGGCCGGACGACGATCATCATCTCGCACAACCTGCTGACCGTACGGAACGCCGACCGGGTCGTCCTGCTGCGCGAGGGCCGGGTCGCCGCCTGCGGCAATCACCGCCAACTGCTCGCCCACGACGACGGCTACGCCCGGCTCGCCCGGGCCGCGACCCCGACGGGGGCCGCCCGATGACCGTCACCCGGCCACTGCCCGCCGGGGCGTCGATCGCCCCCGGCTACCGGGTGCTCGCCCACCTCTGCCGCACCGGCTGGCTGGACGTCTACGACACCTGGAGCGAGGAACGGGACTGCCGCTGCGTGGTCAAGGTGCTCCGGCCGGACCGCCGCCGCGACCGCGACCTGCGCGAACGGCTGCTCCGGGAGGGCCGCTGGCTGACCGAGTTCACCCACCCCCACCTGGTGCGCGGCTACGGCACCGGCGAACGCCCCCAGCCGTACGCGGTGTCGGAGACCCTCGGCGGCGAGACCCTGGCCCACCTGCTCGACCGGCGGCCGCGCCGCCCGGCGGCCACCGACCTGGCCCTGCTCGGCCTGCAACTCATCTCCGCCGTACGGTACTTGCACGGCAAGAAGCTGCTGCACCTCGACCTCAAGCCCGCCAACATCGTGATCGACTGCCGCCGCGCCAAGCTGCTCGACCTCAGCATCGCCCGCCCACCGGGCCCGGCCCGCCCGGGCCTCGGCACCAAGGGCTACCTCGCCCCCGAACAGGCCGTCGGCGGCCGACTCACCGCCGCCACCGACGTCTGGGGTCTCGGCGCCACCCTCTACCGGGCCGCCACCGGCGAACTTCCCTTCGGCGGCCCGCCGTTGAGCCCGGCCGCCCCGGTGTCCCGGCGCCGCCGCCTGCCCGGCCCGCTCGCCGGGGCCATCGACGCCAGCCTCCGCCTCGACCCGGCCGACCGGCCGACCCTTCCCCAACTGGCCGACACCCTGGACGACTTGCTCCCCCGCGGCCGCCGGGCGGTGCCCCCACCTCCGCCGCACGACGCACCCGCTCCCTGACAGGACGGGAGCCACAGCCCTAGTCCGTGCGCCGCCGCCCCGTCCGCAGCTGCCGGAGCGTCCACCCCTGCCCGAGTGTCCGGGTGTGGGCGGTGAACAGCTCGGCGGCGCGGCGGTAGGAGAGCCGGGCCCGGCCGGTGTGGGGGCAGCGGTCGGCGGCGGGGGTGCCGGCCGGGGCGCGGCGGTCGGTGAGGAAGAGCGGGCCGCCGGCGCGACCGGCGATCAGCAGCGGGAGCAGCCGGGCGGTGCCGGTGCCCCAGTGCACCTGGACGCGGTCGGGCCGGGGGCGGGTGCGGCGGCCGGGGAGGTCCAACTGGTCGGTGTCCAGGGCGAGTACGGTCTCGATGGCGGCGCCGGACTCGTGCAGCAGGTGCCAGAGCGCCTGTTCGCGCAGGGGTGCCCGGCGGGCGAACAGGGCGCGCAGCTGCTCGGGGGCCAACGGTGCGGCGGCCTCGGCCGGGTGGGGCAGTGGCAGGGGGCGTAGTCCGGTGCTCGGGTCCCGGTCGATCCAGCCCTGGGCGCGCCACCAGGCCACCGCCGCGCGCAGGGTGGAGAGTTCGCGGTTGAGGGTGCGCGGGTCGGTGTCGGCCGCGCGCCGGCCGGCGGCGGCGCGCAGCCGCTCGGCGGCGTCCGGGTGGTCGAGCAGGGCGAGCGGCAGGACGGGCGGGCGGGCGCGGCGCCGGGTGGGGCCGGTGGGGGCGGGCCGGTCGGCGAGGGCCCAGGCCCAGGTGTCCAGTGCGATCCGGTAGATCCGCCGGGAGCCCTCGGCGAGCCCGGAGGCGGTCAGGTAGCGCTCGACGGCGAGGCCGTACTCGACCGGGGGGAGCTCTGTCACGATCGCCTTCTTCCGCAGTAAATGACCGCCCTGAATGCCGCTCCAGGATATCCGTAAAGCGCAGTAAACAGCAGGTGGAAGCCCATCAGCGGTCGAATTTACTGCGATAGCCCGCAGGGTCGCAAAAATTGATGCCAAAAGGCTCAGGTTTTGGCCCGGAAACCCTTGAACCCAGTTCCCCCCGGCCGCAGACTGACTGCCCATGGCAATGGACACAGAGCGGATCCCGGTCCGTCCGAGGCGCCTGGGAGAGCGTCTCGCGGTGCTGGGCGAGCGCGACTTCCGCCGTTTCCTCATCGGCTACACGACCTCCCTCCTCGGCTCCTCGATGGCCCCGGTCGCGGTGGCCTTCGCCGTCCTCGACGGCGGTGGGACGGGCACCGGGCTCGGCTGGGTGATGGCCGCCCGGATCCTCCCGGTGGTGCTGGTGCTGCTGGCCGGCGGGGTGATCGCCGACCGGTTGGGCAGCCGCCGTCTGATGCTGGGCTCGGACGTCCTGCGCGGCCTGGTCCAGGGGCTGTTCGCCGCGCTGCTGGCGGCCGGGCACGCGCCGGTGGCGGCGATGGTCGCGCTGGTGGCGGTGTGGGGGATCGGCGAGGGGCTGTTCATGCCCGCGTTCGGCGCGGTGGTGCCCGGTCTGGTGCGCCGGCAGGAGCTGCTGGCGGACGGCAACACCTTGCTGGGCCTGTCGCGTTCGGTGTCCACGGTGGCCGGGCCCGCGCTGGCCGGTCTGGTCACGGCGACGCGGGGCCCGGGGGCGGTGCTGCTGATCGACGCGGTGACGTACGGGGTCGGCGCCCTGGCGCTGGCCGGTCTCCGCCTGCCCGTGCCGGTACGACCGGCCACGGCCGGTGACCGGACCTCGACGGTCCACGAACTGCGAGCGGGCTGGTCGGAGTTCGCCGCCCGCCCGTGGCTGTGGATCACCACCGCGCAGATGGGCCTCTTCAACCTGCTGGTCTGGGCCCCGTTCCTGGTGCTCGGCCCGCTCACCGCGCAGCGCGAGCTCGGCGGCGCCCGGGCCTGGGGCCTGGTGATGGGCGTGTACGGGGTCGGCGCGGTGCTGGGCGGGCTGCTGATGCTGGGCCGCCGGCCGGGGCGCCCGCTCGCGGTGGCGACGCTGGCCGGGCTGGCCTGGGCGCTGCCCTCGGCGGCGCTGGCGACGGGGGCGCCGCTGCCCTGGCTGGTGGCCGGCGCGTCGCTGGCCGGGGTCGGTTCGGCGGTCTGCGGGACGCTGTACGGCACCACGATGCAGCGGTGGGTCCCGGCCGAGCTGCTGGGCCGGCTGACCTCCTTCGGGGCACTGGGGGCCTTCGTCCTCGGCCCGCTCGGGTTGGCGGCGGCCGGTCCGTCGGCGGACCGGTTCGGCACCGGCGGGGTGCTGTTGCTCGGGGCGGTCTGGCAAGTGGTGGCCGGGGCCGTAGTGTTGGGCGTACCGGCCGTACGGAATCGTCGCTGGGAGGAGGGCCCGAGCACCTGACTCACCCCTCGGACGGCTCCGGGGCGCACCCCCGGCCACCATCGGTGCGGCCCACCGCGCACCGTGCCCGGCCGGCTCCGGAGTGCCGCCGGTCGCTCCGCCCACGCGTGTGTGCCTCCGCGGCGGGCGGGGTGGCCGGGTCGGTCGTACGGTGGACGGTGGGGGTCAGAGGAGGTTTGACCATGCCCGGTTCGCTCACCATCAGCCACCACCAGGCCGCGGCCACCCTGGATCACGCGGACGCGGAGCGGCTGGCCACCGTGCTGGCCGAGCTGGCGTACCTGCTGGAGATCCCGGGGCCGAACCGGATCAACGAGGCGCAGCTCGCCGTGCTCTGCGAGGGCCGCACCCCGGACCGCGCCGAACTGTCGCACTGGGCGAGGGCGCTGTCCACCGAACTGAAGGGGCGGCGCTGAGCGGGCGGCACTGAGGGGGCACCGCCGACCGGACCCACCGGCCGCACCCGCCGACCGCACCCGCCGACCGGACCCGCCGGAGGCCCGCCCCGTCCGCCGTACGATGGCGAACGGGGCGGACCGGCCGGTGCCGCGCCCCGGCTGCCGGACCGGCCGGTGGCCGGCCTGGTGGAGGGTGGGGGCCCGAACGTGTCGCAGTCCTGGTCGTTGTCCTGGCTGACCGTGCCGACCCCGCTGCCCAGCGGCCCGATGCACATCGCGGTGACGCCGCTGGGCGTGGCGGCGGCCGGATACGGGGGACGGGACGGCGAGGTGCCGCCGTGCACCGACCCGGCGAAGATCGCCGCCGTCACCGAGCGGCTCGGCGCCTACCTGGCGGGCCGCACCCGCGAGTTGGGCCTGCCGATCGACTGGAGCCTCAGCTCCGGGCCGCACCGCGCCGTGCTGCGCACGCTCTGGGAGCAGGTGCCGTACGGCCGGACCATCACCTACGGCGAACTGGCCGCCCGCAGCGGGGTGTTCGAGGACGTCACCGAACCCGGCCTGGCCGCCCGCACGGTCGGGCAGATGATGGCGGCCAACCCGGTCGCCCTGCTGGTGCCCTGCCACCGGGTGGTGGCGGCGGACGGGATCGGCGGCTTCGGCGGCGGACGGGTCGGGATCGACGTCAAGCGCTGGCTGCTCACCCTGGAGGGAGTGCTGGAGCCGACGCTGGACTGGAACGGGCCGCTCTAGCCGTCGTGGGTCTGACCGGCACCCGCCGGGGTCGCCGATGGGGGAGGATGGGGGCCGGTATTCCGGTAGTTTCGAATAGATAGTCGAACAAATATCGATCAGGTGATCTAGTCGTACTATTTGTTCGGTTATTCGGAACCACTCGAATGAGTGATTGCGGGACGCCCCCGAACGGGCCCACCATGAAGCCGTAACACGAATGTGCAAGGCGACGATTCATCGGGCATGCGAAGGGCTCCCCTTATGTCGACCGAAACCAATGCCGGAATTCCTGCGCCGGGCGCGCAGCCGGAGATCCGGCAGCAGCAGTCCCTGAGCACGGCGGGCGCGCGGAACCTCGCCACGACCACCAAGTCCGCGCCCCAGATGCAGGGCATCAGCCCGCGCTGGCTGCTCAGGATGCTGCCCTGGGTGGAGGTCTCCGGCGGTACCTACCGGGTCAACCGCCGCCTGCGCCACAAGGTCGGCCGCGGCCGGGTGAGTTTCGTCAAGACCGGCTCCGCGGTGCGGGTCGTCCCGCAGACCCTGGCCGAGGTGCCGGTGCTGCGCGGATACCAGGACGAGGCGGTGCTGGAGGAGCTGGCCGGCCGCTTCGTGCAGCGGCAGTTCGACGCGGGGGAGGTCCTGGTCACCGCCGGCACGCCGATCAGCGAGGTCTTCCTCATCGCGCACGGCAAGCTCGACCGGCTCGGCACCGGCAAGTACGGCGAGGAGACGGTGGTCGGCACCCTCGCCGACGGTGACCACCTGGGCGACGAGGCGCTCCAGGAGGAGGAAGGCTCCTGGCCGTACACCGTCCGCGCCGCCACCTCCGGCACCGTGATGGCGCTCTCCTGGCCCTCCTTCCAGGAGCTGCACGACCGCTCCGAGTCGCTGCAACTGCAGATCATGGAGTACCTGAACGGCTTCCAGCAGGCGCAGAACAAGCACGGCGAGGCCGCCATCGACCTCTCCGCCGGCCACCAGGGCGAGTACGACCTGCCCGGCGCCTTCGTGGACTACGAGCTCAAGCCGCGCGAGTACGAGCTGAGCGTCGCCCAGACCATCCTCAAGGTGCACAGCCGCGTCGCCGACCTCTACAACCAGCCGATGAACCAGACCGAGCACCAGCTCCGGCTGACCATCGAGGCCCTGCGCGAGCGCCAGGAGCACGAGCTCATCAACAACCCCGAGTTCGGGCTGCTGGAGAACGCCGAGTACGACCAGCGGATCCAGACCCACTCCGGCCCGCCCACCCCGGACGACATGGACGAGCTGCTCAGCCGCCGCCGCAGCACCAAGATGTTCCTGGCCCACCCCAAGGCCATCGCCGCCTTCGGCCGGGAGTGCAACAAGCGCGGCCTCAACCCGGGCACCGTCGAGGTCGAGGGCAAGCACGTCAACGCCTGGCGCGGAGTGCCGATCTTCCCGTGCAACAAGATCCCGATCATCGGCGGGCACACCACCTCGATCATCGCGATGCGCGTCGGCGATCACAACCAGGGCGTCGTCGGGCTGCACCAGACCGGAATTCCGGATGAATACCAGCCGGGCCTTTCGGTGCGTTTCATGGGAATCGACGAGAAGGCCATCATTTCCTACCTGGTGAGCGCCTACTACTCGGCCGCGATCCTGGTCCCGGACGCCATCGGCGTACTGGAGAACGTGGACGTCGCGCAGCGCTGACGACGGGCACCCGGCTCGGGCTCCGAGCCCGGAACCGCGCCGCCCGGCCAGGGGCACCGTCCCCGGCCGGGCGGCGCGCCGCGGTGCGTACGGCCACCGGCCCGCCGCCCCGGCACCATCCGGCCGCCCGACGGGCCGGCCGTCCCACGCGCCCCAGGGCGTGTCTTTCGGATCACGTCCTACAGGGGGAGGAACCCATGACGAGCTCCACGCTGGAGCGGGACCACAAAGAGGGCCACGAGGCGGCGGACATCCTCGCCCGCGCCCGCGGACTGGTCGACCCGGTGCTGCGCGCCGCCGTCGACTCGCTGCCCGGCACGATGCGCAAGGTGGCCGGCTACCACTTCGGCTGGTGGGAGGCGGACGGCACGCCCTCCGCGTCCTCCTCCGGCAAGGCGATCCGCCCCGCCCTGGTCCTCGCCGCCACCCAGGCCCTCGGCGGCGCCCCCGGTACGGCCGTCGCCGCGGCCGCCGCGGTGGAGCTGGTCCACAACTTCACCCTGCTCCATGACGACGTCATCGACCGGGACGAAACCCGGCGCCACCGGCCCACCGCCTGGCGGGTGTTCGGCACCACCGAGGCCATCCTGGCCGGCGACGCGATGCACTCCCTCGCGCTGCGCCTGGTCGCCGAGGACTCCCACCCGGCCGCCCGGGGCTCGATCCGCCGCCTCGCCGACTGCGTGGTCGAGCTCTGCGAGGGCCAGCAGATCGACTGCGCCTTCGAACAGCGCAACGACGTCTCGCTCACCGAGTGCCTGGCGATGGCCGAGGCCAAGACCGGCGCGCTGCTCGGTGCCGCCTGCGCGATGGGTGCGCTGTACGGCGGGGGCTCGGAGGAGGCGGCGCAGGCGATGGACGGCTTCGGCCGCGAGATCGGCCTGGCCTTCCAGCTGATCGACGACCTGATCGGCATCTGGGGGGATCCGGCGGTCACCGGCAAGCCGGTCGGCGCGGACCTCGTGGCCCGGAAGAAGTCGTTGCCGGTGGTCAAGGCGCTCGGCTCGGGCACCCCCGAGGGCGCCCGGCTCGCCGACCTCTACTCGCTCGAACGGGCGCTCACCCCCGGCGAGTTGGACCAGTGCGCGGCCGCGGTCGAGGCGGCCGGCGGGCGCGGCTGGGCGCAGGGCGAGTCCTGCGAGCGGATGGCGGCGGCGATGGCGCAGCTGGCGGTGGCCGTCCCGGAGCCGTCCGCGGCGGATGAACTGCTGGCGCTGGCCGAGCTGGTGACCCGCCGCACCCACTGAGTGCGTCGCCGGAGCGGGAAGTCGGCCCGGTCGACTTCCCGCTCCGCTGCGTCTCCCGCTGCGTCTCCCGCCGCTGCGTCTCCCGCTTCGCCCGAGGCGCTTCACTCGAGGCGCTACCCCGGGCACCTCACCCGTGGGCGGCCAACAGCCGTTGCTCCTTGGCCGGTTCGATGCCCTGCTTGAACGGTGCCCCCGGTACCAGCTTCCGCCCCTCGGCGTCGGTGTCCTCGGCCGGCCCCCGGGCGCGCAGCCACTCCCAGGTGTCCCGCGCGGTCTCCGCGAACGGCCGGCAGCGCAGCCCGGCCGCCTCGGCGCGGCCGCTGTCGACCTGCCAGATGTACTTCCACTCCGGCAGGTCCGGCGCCCAGAAGGGGAGTTCGAGCCAGGGCTCGACCTGGTCCGGCCCCTCGGCCAGCAGCGCGGCGTCGTCGACCCGGACCAGCTCGGTGCCGGCCGCGCCCGCGAGCTCCCGGCAGGTCTCCAGCCACTGCCCGAAGGTGAGCCGCCCGGGCGGCGCCGTGGTGATGAAGCGCCCCGCCGTCCCGGCCGTCAGCCGGTCGAGTCCGAAGGCGGCGAAGTCCCGGACGTCGATCACCTGGATGGTCCGCTCCGGATCGCCGGGCGCGAGCACCCGGCCGCCGCGGGCCATCCGCTCCAGCCACCAGGGCAGCCGGCCGCCCAGCTCGTACGGTCCGATCAGCAGTCCGCTGCTGAGCACCAGGGTGCGGTCGGCGCCGAAACCCGCCAGCACCGCGCGCTCGGCGCCCGCCTTCAGCTCGCGGCCGAAGGGCTGGTCGGGCGGGGTGTCGGCGGGGCAGGGGAGGAGCGGGGAGTCCTCGGTGATCACCTGGGTGGCCCAGTCGGCGTAGGCGTGCACCGAGGAGACGAAGGTGTAGTGGTCGGCCCGTTCGCGCAGCAGTCGGGCGGAGAGCGCGGCCTGGGCGGGCTGGCGGGCGGAGGTGTCGACGACGGCGTCCCAGTGGCGGCCCTCGACCAGCCGGGCGAGATCCTCGGCGCTGTCGCGGTCGCCCCGGACGGACTCGACCCCGGGCAGGTCGGGGGCGCTGCGGCCGCGGTTGAAGGTGGTGACCTGGTGGCCGCGTGCGAGCGCTTCGGTGGCGTAGGCCCGTCCGAGAAAGGACGAACCCCCGAGCAGAAGGATCTTCATGCCGGCCAGCATGTCAGCGCCGGCCCACCCGTACGCCCGGATTCGCGCTGAGCAGAGCGCGAACCGAGCGCCCGCCCGACAGACGCCCCAGCCGAACGCCAGAACCGAGCACCCCAGCCGAGCGCTGAGCCGAGCGCCCCAGCCGAAGGCCTGAGCCGAGCGCCCCAGCCGAACGCGAGCCGAGCCGCACCCGCCCCCGGTGGGGAGCGCCCGCCCGACATGCCACCCCCACCCACCCCCCTTAGCATCCCAGATGTACCGATCTGCCCTGATCCGGCCTGGGAGAGCGACAGCATGGTCAACCCGGCACTCGTCGATCCGGCCACCCTCCGCGCGACCGCGGCCGAGGCCTGGATCCGCGCCCACCCCGTCCTACGGAACTACCGCACCCTCTACGCCCAGGCCCTGGACGACGCGAACCCCGGCTACGTCGGCGGCTTCGGCGTCTTCCACCACACCTCGCGGCCGGCCACCCCCGCCGACACCGACGTCGTCACCCCCGACAACGACACCCTTCCCTCCCGCGCCTGGCTCGACCTGCGCGCCGGGCCGTGGGTGCTCTCGGTCCCCTCCGACGGCGACTACCGCGTCCTCGCGGTGCACGAACTCGACACCCTGCTGGCCGGGTTGATCGGCTCCCGGACCACCGGCCAGGAGGCCGGGGACTTCCTGGTGGCCGGCCCGGACTGGACGGGCGAGACCCCGCCCGGCATCGCGGGCGTGATCCGCACCGCCACCCGGCTGGTCGGCGTCCTCGCCCACACCCGGCTCACCGGGAACAGCCCCGCCGAGCTCGCCGAGCTGAAGGCCGTCCAGGAGCAGTACCGGCTGCGCCCGCTGCACGAGTACACCGGCACCCCGGCCCCCGACCCCGCCCCCGAACCGGTCTGGCCGGTCTGGCGCGACGAGGTCCTGGACGGCGTCGAGTTCCTCACCTTCCTCGACTTCCTGCTCGGCTTCTTCCCGCTGACCGGCGAACTCCCGCCCACCGAGAGCGAGTTGCGCGGTCGCCTGGCCGACCTCGGCATCGACGGCCGCGGCGAGTTCGAACCCGCCACCCTCCCGCTGGAGGCCCGCGCCGAACTCGACCGCGGCATCGCCGACGGCCGCGCCCGGCTGACCCGCGCCGTCGCCGAACTCCGCGACTCCACAGGTCTGTTCGGCACCCGCGCGCAGCTCGGCGGGGACTTCCTCCGACAGGCCGTCGCCGCCGAACTCGGCCCGTACGGACTGCCCACCGAGGAGGTCTGGTACGGCCGTTGGGCGGCCGACAGCGAGGGCCACCGCCCGCCGAACGCCGCCGACCGCGACCACCTGATCCGCTTCGCCCCGGACGCCCTGCCGCCGGCCCGCTTCTTCTGGTCCGCGACGGCGTACGCGCTCCCCGGCCACCGGCTGGTCGACAACACCCTGGACCGCTACTCGATCGGCGCCCACACCCCCGGCCTGGTCCGCGACCGGGACGGCGGCCTCACCCTCTACGTCCAGCACAAGCGCCCCGCCGACGCCGAGCACTCCGCCAACTGGCTGCCCGCCCCGGACGGCCCGTTCGCGGTCGTGCTCCGGATCCGCGGCCCGGAGGCCTCCGTCCTGGACGGCCGCTGGCAACCCCCGCCGCTCACCCCGCGCTGACCCCGCGCTGACCCCGCGCTCACCCGCCGCCCGGCACCTGGAACCCGTCAACGGCCCCGCCGCCGATACCGCCGCCGATGCCGCCACCGACTCCGACGAAGGACCCCCGATGAACCTGCCCGAGCTGGAGGCCCTGGCCGCCGACGCCTACGTCTACGGCTATCCGCTCGTCGCCGGCCTCACCATGGTCGAGCGTTTCGCCAACGGCGGCCTGGGCACCCTCCCGGCGGCGCCGTTCAACCACTTCAGCCACGCCACCCGGCTGGCCGGCCCGGCCGACCGCTTCGTCTCGGTCAACAACGACACCATCTACTCGATCGCCCAGCTGGACCTCTCCGAGGGCCCGCAGGTGCTGCACGTCCCGGACACCGCCGGCGCCTACTACGTGCTGCAGTTCATCGGCGCCTGGACGGACAACGTCGCCTACCTGGGCAGCCGGGCCTCCGGCACCGAGGCCCAGACCTGGTTGGTCGTCCCGCCCGACTGGCACGGCAGCGCGCCGGACCCCGACCGGGTGATCGAACTGCCCACCACCGTCGGCACCATCGTCGGCCGCTTCGCCTGCAACGGCCCGGACGACCTGCCCCGGGTCCGGGCGCTGCAGGCCGGGCTCCTCCTGGAGCCGCTGGAGCCCGGCGGCCTGGTCGCCGGACTGCCCGAGCCCGACCCGGACGTCCCCGAGCGGCTGGCCTTCTTCGAACGCCTCCGGGTGTGGATGCAGGCCTTCCCGCCGGCCACCCCCGACATCGAGTACCAGCGCCGCTTCGCCCCGCTCGGCCTGCTGGACGACGGCGCCTCGCCGTACCGCGCGGCCGCCGCGGAGTGGACCCTGGCGCTCGCCAAGGGCCTGGCCGCCGGGCGCGAACGGGTCGAGGACGCCACCCGCCCGCCCGAGGAGCACCCGCTCGGCGAGTGGCGCTCCGCGCTCCACCTCTTCGACTACAACATCGACCACCTGGGCCCCGGCACCCTGGACGACCCGGAGTGGCGCATCCCCGACCGCCGCGCCGCCTACCTCAGCCGCGCCGCCGCCGCCCGGGCCGGCCTCTGGGGCAACCACGCCTACGAGGCCTCGTACGCGATGACCTACGACGACTCCGACGGCCGGCCGCTCACCGGCGCCAACAGCTACACCCTCCGCTTCGAGCAGCCCCCGCCGGCCGAGGCCTTCTGGTCCGTCACGATGTACTCGGTGCCGGACTACTACCTGGTGGAGAACCCGATCGACCGCTACTCGATCGGCGACCGCACCCCCGGCCTGGTGTACGGCGCCGACGGCTCGCTGACCGTGACCCTCCAGCACGAGCCGCCGGAGGACCCGACGGCCGCCGCCAACTGGCTCCCCACCCCGCTCGGCGAGTTCCGCCCGATCATCCGGCTCTACCGGCCGAAGCCCGTCGTCCTCGACGGCAGCTACCAGGTCCCCCCGATCCACCGCTGCCCTCCTGCGGAGACCCCGCCGCCGGACACTCCCTAACGCCCCGTCGCCGTACCCGTCGGGTGCGGGGAGGCGCTGCCGGTCGTCGGCGCCGAGGGGCTCGGCGCACCGGTCGGCGGTCCGGAGGGCGACGGCGACCCCGTCCGGCTCGGCGTCGCCGTGGGCGTGCCAGTGCCAGTGCCAGTGCCGGTGCCGGTGCCCGTGGCCGACGGCCCGCCGCCCGGTGTCGGTGAGGAGGTCGGCGCCGGCGCCGAGGAGGACGCCGACGCGGACGCCGACGCGGGCACCGAGGAGGACGCCGAGGAGGAGGGGCCGCCCCGGTTCTCCGGCCCGCCCTCCAGGGTGACCACCGCCTGGGAGGGCGGCAGCGCGATCCGGGCCGTCCAGTGGGTGGTGGGCGCGAGGTCCTCGTCCACCGTGACGATCACGGTGATCCGCTGCCCGGGGGCGAGCGTCCCCGAGTCGCGGCTGAGCCGGAGCCAGCCGGCGTCCGGCACGGCGTGCCAACGGATCTCCGTGGTACCGGAGTTGGTGAGGGTGAGCACCGTCCGGCTGCCGTACTCCCCGGCCTCGACGGTGAGCAGCCCGGCCGGGGCCGGGTCGCCCGCGCCCGGCGCGGAGGCCTGTTCGACCGCGGGGGCCGGGGCGGCGACCAGCGTGGGGCTGCCGAGCGGGGTCGCGCCCCGGGCGGGCACCGGGACCAGCGGCCCCTGGAAGGTGAGCCGCGGAAAACCGGGAAGCAACGTTTCTGCACCGTTTGCTCCGCCCCCGCCACCGCCGGCCGCACCGCCCCCGCCCGCACCCGCCAGCTCCAGCCCCGGCATCCCCGCGCCCACCGCCGCCCCCGCGGCGACCCCCGCCGCCCACGGCGAGCCCGGCCGCTGCCCGGTCTCCCGCCCGGCCTCCTCCACCCGCACCGCCGAGACCGAGGCCGCCGACCCGGCCCCGCCACCGCCCCGGTGCCCGGCCCACAGCGCCACCACGGGCGCCGCCAGTACGGCCGCCAGCACCCCGGTGGTCACCACCCGCCGACGGACCGCCAGCCCCCGGCCCGCGTCCGGAGCCCGGTGCCGGGGGAAGCCGCCGTGGTCGAACCGCAGCCCCGGCTCGGCCGCCGCCGACCCCCGCCGCCCGACCGCTCCCACCGGGGCGGGCCGCGCCGACCCACCCGCCGGGGGCGGCGCCGTCAGCAACGGCAGTCCCGACAGTCCGGCCGCCCCCTCGGCCGCCTCCCCGGCGGCCACCCGCTCCGCCGTCCCCCGGCAGGTCGGGCAGTCCAACACGTGCTGCACCAGCTCCCGCCGCAGCGCCGGGCCGAGCACCCAGTCCCGCCAGGACTCCGCCCCGGCCCCACCCAGCCGGTCCAGCTCGGGGCAGCTGCCCACGCCGAGTACCAGCAGGGCCGCCCTGGTCCGGGCCACCTCGGCCTCGGCGGTGGCGAGCAGCCCGCGGGTGCGTTCGAACGGCAGGCCCAGGACGGCCGCCACCTCCAGCGGGGTCAGCCGGTGCCGGACGGACAGCTCCAGCGCCTCGCGCTGCTCCGGGTCCGTGCCGGCCGCCTCGGGCCAGGCCAGCGAGGCCAGCTCGCGCCGCCGCCGGGTCGCCTCGGCCTCGGGCACCTGGTCGGGCCGGACGCCCGCCCCCGGCCCGGTCCCGTCCGCCAGCCGCCGCAGGCAGCAGTACCGGGCCAGCGAGAACAGCCAGGCCCGCACCAGTCCGGGCTCGGCCAGCCGTCCGCCGTGCCGCCGGGCCAGCTCGCGGACCTCCCGCAGGGCGTCGGCGGCCGCGTCGTGTTCGCACAGCACCGAGAGGCAGTAGGTGAACAGGCCGTCCACCTGCCGGTCGTACCCCGCGAGCACGGCGTCCGGCGCCCCGACGGGTCCAACAGTTCGCGTTGTCACCCGTCCGACGGTAGGGACACCGGGCGGCCCGTCCCCGCCATTCACCGCGTATGTACTTCTTTCGGGTAACAACATCGCCCATCTGTGTGGGCGCCCCGCCCGCCCGGGGCCCGGAGTACCGGCGGAGCACGGCGGACCACGGCTGTCACACCCAGCCGCTACCGTGGGCCGCATGCCTCCGCGTTCCAAGACCACCGCCAAGCCGCGCCCGGCCTACCGCTGCACCGAGTGCGGCAACCAGCTGCCCAAGTGGGTCGGCCGCTGCCCGGAGTGCAACGCCTGGGGCACGGTCGAGGAGTACGGCGCGGTGCCGATCCGCACCACCGCGGCCGGCCCGGTCAGCGCGCCGGCCCGCCCGATCGCCCAGGTGGACGGCCAGGTCGCGACGGCCCGCTCGACGGGCGTGCCGGAGCTGGACCGGGTGCTCGGCGGCGGTCTGGTCCCCGGCGCGGTGGTGCTGCTGGCCGGCGAGCCCGGCGTCGGCAAGTCGACCCTGCTGCTGGACGTCGCCGCCAAGGCGGCCACCGACCGGCACCGCACGCTCTACGTCACCGGCGAGGAGTCGGCCGGCCAGGTGCGGCTGCGCGCCGACCGGATCAACGCCCTCTCCGAGCACCTCTACCTCGCCGCCGAGCAGGACCTCGGCGCGGTGCTCGGGCACATCGAGGCGGTCAACCCCGGTCTGCTGATCCTGGACTCGGTGCAGACCATCGCCTCCGCCGAGCTGGACGGCGCCCCCGGCGGCCCGGCCCAGGTCCGCGAGGTGGCGGGCGCGCTGATCCGGGCCTCCAAGGAGCGCGGCATGGCCACCCTGCTGGTCGGCCACGTCACCAAGGACGGCCAGATCGCCGGCCCGCGCCTGCTGGAGCACCTGGTGGACGTGGTGCTGAGCTTCGAGGGCGACCGGCACGCCCGGCTGCGGCTCATCCGCGGGGTCAAGAACCGCTACGGCGCCACCGACGAGGTGGGCTGCTTCGAGCTGCACGACGAGGGCATCGTCGGCCTGGCCGACCCGTCCGGCCTCTTCCTGACCAGGCGTGACAAGCCCGTTCCGGGGACCTGCCTCACCGTCACCCTGGAGGGCAAGCGCCCGCTGGTTGCCGAGGTGCAGGCGCTGATGGTGGATTCGCAGATCCCCTCCCCGCGGCGCACCACCTCGGGCCTGGAGTCGCCCCGGATCGCGATGATCCTGGCCGTGGTCGAGCGGCACGGCGGGGTGAAGCTCGGCAAGCAGGACATCTACACCGCGACGGTCGGCGGGGTGAAGCTGACCGAGCCCTCCGCGGACCTCGCGGTCGCGCTCGCCGTGGCCAGCTCCTCCACCGACACCCCGCTGCCCAGCAACCTGGTGGCGATCGGCGAGGTCGGCCTGGCGGGCGAGGTGCGGCGGGTGACGGGTGTGCAGCGCCGGCTGGCCGAGGCGCACCGGCTGGGCTTCACCCACGCCCTGGTCCCGCCGGACCCGGGCAAGGTGCCGCCGGGCATGAAGGTGGTCGAGGTGGCCGACATCGGTGAGGCGCTGCGGGCCATCCCGGGCCGCCGCCGGGCCGCCGCCAAGCCGCGCGCCGAGGCCCGTACCGAGGTGCGTGGTGAGGCTCCGTCGGCCCCGCCGGCGCCTCGCGCGGCCCGGGTCCCGGCGTACCCGGAGGAGCTGATGGACGGCTGGGAGCCGCTCGACTCCGACGAACTGCGCTGACCCAAGCCCTGCCGAAGCCGCACGCAGTTAGACTTCCCCCAGTCTCATTGGCCAGAAGGCAGTACCGAAGCGGTACTGAGCGACAGAGCAACAGACCGCGGACCGGCGCACGGCGCGAGGCGCGCGGCACGGGGTCGACCGGAGGAGTCACGTGGCAGCCAGCGACCGGGGGGCGGACAAGGCCTCCCGTGAGGAGGCCCTGCTGCGGGCCTCCCTCACCGCCATCGCGCCCGGTACCGCGCTTCGTGACGGCCTGGAACGGGTCCTGCGGGCCAACACCGGCGGCCTGATCGTGCTGGGCTTCGACAAGACCGTCGAGTCCCTGTGCACCGGCGGCTTCGTGCTGGACGTCGAGTTCAGCGCGACCCGGCTGCGCGAGCTGTGCAAGCTCGACGGCGCGGTGGTGCTGGACAAGGACATCACCAAGATCGTCCGGGCCGGCGTCCACCTGATGCCGGACTCCACCATCCCCACCGACGAGACCGGCACCCGCCACCGCACCGCCGAGCGGGTCAACCGCCAGACCGGCTACCCGGTGGTCGCGGTCTCGCACTCGATGCGGCTGATCGCCATGTACGTCAACGGCACCCGCCGGGTGCTGGAGGACTCCACCACCGTCCTGTCCCGCGCCAACCAGGCGCTGGCCACCCTGGAGCGCTACAAGCTGCGCCTGGACGAGGTGGCCGGCACCCTCTCCGCCCTGGAGATCGAGGACCTGGTGACGGTCCGGGACGTCACGGCCGTGGCCCAGCGCCTGGAGATGGTCCGGCTGATCGCCACCGAGATCGCCGGCTACGTGCTGGAGCTCGGCATCGACGGTCGGCTGCTCTCGCTCCAGCTGGACGAGCTGATCGCCGGCGTGGAGCCGGAGCGCGAACTGGTCGCCCGGGACTACTTCCCGGAGCGCGCCGCCAAGAAGGGCCGCACGGTCACCGAGGTGCTGGCCGACCTGGAGGCGCTCACCCACGCCGAGCTGCTGGACCTCCAGACGGTCGCCAAGGCGCTCGGCTACTCCGGTTCACCGGAGTCCCTGGACTCCGCCGTCTCCCCGCGCGGCTACCGCCTGCTGGCGAAGATCCCGCGTCTGCCCAACACGGTGATAGAGCGCCTGGTCGAGCACTTCGGCGGCCTGCAGAAGCTGCTCGCCGCCAGCATCGACGATCTGCAGACGGTCGAGGGCGTCGGCGAGACCCGGGCCCGCTCGGTCCGCGAGGGCCTGTCCCGGCTTGCCGAATCGTCCATCCTGGAGCGCTACGTCTGACCTGACGCGCGACGAAGCTCGGACGGCCCCCGGAGAAACGCTTCCCCGGGGGCCGTCCCGCGTCCCGGGCCGCCGTCCCCACACCGCCGAAGCCCGTACCGCCGGAGCCCCCGTACCGCCGGAGCCCCCACAACGCCGAAGCCCCCGACCGCGCTGCGGTCGGGGGCCAGGTGCGAAGGTGACGTCCGCTCAGTTGTCCAGTCGGATCGAGGTCCGGGCCGACACCTTGTCCCCGGAGAGCCCGGTGAGCTCGGCGAGCACCACGTACGTCCCGTTCGCCGGCGGCGCCTGGTCGGCGGTCGCGCACTGCGGCTTGCTGCGGCTGCGGTCCCAGGTGAAGGTCTCGGTCTGGCTGCCGTTCGCCGGGATCTGCACCCAGATGTTGCCCTTGTCGGGCGGGCAGTCGCCGGAGGACCAGACCCGGTCGTTGTTGCTGCCGCTGCTGACCGTGATCACCGAGGCGGTACGGCCCAGGTCCACCCGGCAGTTGGCGCCGGAGGAGTTCTTGACCGTCAGCGCCAGCTTCGGCTTGTCCTTGGGCTGGTAGGAGTTCTGGCTGCCGGCCAGCTCCAGGGCGACCTGCGAGGAGGAGCAGACCGGAAGCGCCATCACCTCGGGGGTGTTCACCGCCGGGGCGCCACCGCCCGAGCCACCGGACCCACCGGTCGAGCCGCCCGTACCACCCGGCGCCGGGTTGCCGCCGGCGCCACCCGAGCCACCGGCACCACCCGAGCCACCGGCCCCGCCGGTGCCACCACCGGTCCCGCCGCCGCTGAGCCCGACCTCGCTGCCGCCGCCGCTGGCCACCGGCCCACCGCCGCCGCCACCGGCGGGGTGCGCCGCGGGGCCGCTCGGCGAGGCGCCCGGCGTGATCGCCTGGGCGGGCGTCTGGCTCTGGGACTGGGACGGTACGGCCTGCGCGGCCTTGCTCGGTGAGCCGCCGTCACCGCCCTGATCCGACATCAGCCAGGCGATCAGCGCGACGACCGCCGCGACGGCGACGAGCACGACGACGCGCCGACGCCAGTAGATCGAGGCGGGCAGCGGTCCCACGGGTTGACGCAAAGAGGGCACGATCAAACTCTATGGGACTGTGTGTGGCGATTGACTCACCAACACCGCACAGTCGCCCCTTCTTTCACATGATCCGCCATTTGATCCGTTCGAGGGAGTCCCCGAACCCGGAAAACCGGGCGGAAACCGACCGACCCGGAGCCTCTGCCTCCGCTTCGGCCGGGTCCACGGCCGTGGGAGGATCGAAGGGCCATGACTGCCATCACCGCCACCGAAGCCGCCCCCGCGCCGCCGCTGCCCCTGCCGCTGCTGCACTCGACCGTCATCGACTGGTACGAGGCCAGCAAGCGCGACCTGCCCTGGCGGACCCCCGACGCGTCCCCCTGGGCCGTCATGGTGAGCGAGTTCATGCTCCAGCAGACCCCGGTGAAGCGGGTGCTGCCCGCCTGGCAGGCCTGGATGACCCGCTGGCCCACCCCCGCCGATCTCGCCGCCGAGGCGCCCGGTGAGGCGGTCCGGATGTGGGGCCGGCTGGGCTACCCGCGCCGCGCGCTGCGGCTGCACGCGGCCGCCGTGGCGATCACCGAGCAGCACGGCGGCGAGGTCCCGGACGACCACGCCACGCTGCTCTCGCTGCCCGGGGTGGGGGAGTACACCGCCGCCGCGGTCGCCTCCTTCGCCTTCCGCCAGCGGCACGTGGTGCTGGACACCAATGTCCGCCGGGTGTTCGCCCGCGCGGTGACCGGCGTCGAGTACCCGGCCACCGCCACCACCGCCGCCGAGCGCCGCACCGCGACCGCCCTGCTGCCCGACGACGCCCCGACGGCCGCCACCTGGGCGGTCGGCGTGATGGAGCTGGGCGCGCTGGTCTGCACCGCCCGCGGCCCGGAGTGCGGGGACTGCCCGCTGTTCACCGTCTGCGCCTGGCAGCGGGCCGGCCGCCCGCCGTACGAGGGCCCGGCCCGGCGCGGCCAGTCCTACGAGGGGACGGACCGCCAGGTGCGCGGCAAGCTGCTCGCGGTGCTGCGCGAGGCACACGGCACGGTGCCCCAGGCCCGGCTGGACGCGGTCTGGCCGGACGCGGTGCAGCGCGCCCGGGCCCTGGACGGCCTGGTCGCCGACGGTCTGGTCGAACCGGTCGAGCAGGGCGTCTACCGCCTGCCCCAGTAGGACTCCGGTGAGACCCCGGTAGGACCCGGCTCGAACGACGGCGCCCCCGGAAGGAACTCCTTCCGGGGGCGCCGTCGCGCAGCCGTACGTCGGCGGGGGCGGCCGTCAGATGGCCGCCGCCTCCAGCGAGGCCTCGGCCGGCTTCTCGCCCTTGCCGGTGCCGCGCAGCGGGACCTCGCGCAGGAACACCGCGGCGGCGATGGCGATCACGGCCACCCCGGCGCCCCACAGGAAGACGGTGTGCATGCCGTTGGACACCGCGTGGTGGTAGGCGTCCTGGACGACCTCGGGCAGCTTGCGCAGCTCGGCCGGGCTCATCTGGCCCGGGTCCTTCGCCCCGCCGCCGGCCGAGGCCTGCTCGCCCAGCCGCGAGGTCATGGTGTCCTTCACCCGGTTGTTGAACAGGGCGCCGAACAGCGCGACACCGAAGGAACCGCCGATGGTGCGGAACAGGGTGGCGGTGGAGCTGGCCACGCCCATGTCCTTGAGCTCGACGCTGTTCTGGGCGACCAGCATGGTGATCTGCATCAGGAAGCCCATGCCGGCACCGAGCACGACCATCCAGCAGGCCGAGGTGAAGCGGGTGGTCTCGGTGCCCATGGTGGAGAGCAGGACCAGGCCGCCGGCCATCACGATGGTGCCGATGATCGGGAAGATCCGGTACTTGCCGGTCTTGGTGACGGCCTGGCCGACCACCAGCGAGACCACCAGCATGCCGAACATCATCGGCATCAGCAGCAGGCCGGAGTTGGTCGCCGAGGCGCCCTGGACTATCTGCTGGTAGAGCGGCAGGAAGACGGTCGAACCGAACATCACGAAGCCGACCACGAAGCCGATGATCGAGACCAGGGTGAAGTTCAGGTTGCGGAACAGGCTCAGCGGCAGCATCGGCTCCTGGGCCCGCTGCTCCACGTAGCAGAAGGCGATCAGCGAGGCGACGGCGAGCGCGGCCAGGCCGAGGATCTCCTTGGAGCCCCAGGCGTACTGCTGACCGCCCCAGGTGGTGATCAGCACGAGCGAGGTGATGCCGGTGGTGAGCAGGATCGCGCCCGGGTAGTCGATCCGGGCGCTGCTACGGACCTTCGGCAGCTTCAGGGTCACGACGACCACGGCGAGCGCGACGATGCCGAGCGGCAGGTTGATGTAGAAGGTCCAGTGCCAGCTCAGGTGGTCGGTGATGAAGCCGCCGACCAGCGGGCCGCCGATGGTGGCGAGGGCCATCACGGCGGCGAACATGCCCTGGTACTTGCCGCGGTCACGCGGCGCGACGAGCGCGCCCATGATCGACATGACGCCGACCATCAGACCGCCGGCGCCCAGGCCCTGCACGGCGCGGAAGCCGATCAGCTCGTTCATGTTCTGGGACAGGCCGGACAGCGCCGAGCCCACCAGGAAGATCACGATCGAGGTCAGGAAGGTGCCCTTGCGGCCGTACATGTCGCCGAGCTTGCCCCAGATCGGGGTGGAGGCGGCGGTGGCCAGGGTGTACGCGGTGACGACCCAGGACAGGTGCTCGGCACCGCCGAGGTCGCCGACGATGGTCGGCATCGCGGTGCCGACGATCAGGTTGTCGAGCATGGCCAGCAGCATCGTGACGACCAAGCCGACCATCACGAGGCGGATCTCGCGGGGTGACCGCGGCTGCTCCTCCTCGGCCGTCTTGTCCTCCGGTACCGGGCCGGCGGTCTTGGACTGTGACATGGGGTGGGCTCTCCCGGAGGGGTGTTTCGGACGGGCGGCGGGCCTTGCGACGGATCACTTACTTGACGCCCGGCTAGTTTATCGATCGTCGGCACGGTAAGTTGTTTCCTAGCCGGTCGTCAAGCCAGTTTTAAGACCGGGCGCCTGGGCAGGGAGAATGAGCCCGGGGCGGACACCACCCCGGAGTCCGCAGCAGTAGTCACCGACGCAGTCATGAGGCAGGCCATGGGCACTCCGCACAGCCCCCGCAGCGACACCCGGGCTCGCATCATCGAGGTGTCGTTGGAGCTCTTCTCGGAGCAGGGCTACGAGCAGACCTCACTGCGCGAGATCGCCGACCGCCTGGGCGTCACCAAGGCCGCGCTCTACTACCACTTCAAGACCAAGGACGACATCGTCCTGGGCATCGTCGAGCGGATGGCCGCGCCGATCGACGAGATCATCGCGTGGGGCCGGGAGCAGACCTGGAGCCCGGAGATGCGCGACGAGCTGATCGGGCGCTACGCGGACGGGATGACCGAGCGGGCCCCGCTGCTGCGCTTCTTCCACGAGAACCAGCCCGCGCTGCGCGACTCCCCGGCCGGGCTGGCCTTCCGGGACCGCGTGATCACCATGGTGCAGCTGGTGCACGGGCCCGAGGCAGGGTTCCAGGACCGCCTGCGGGCCACGATGGCGCTGTTCACCGCCCACTCGGCGTTCTTCCTGCTCAAGCACGACAGCGCGGACTTCGGCCACGCCGAGAACGTGTGGGGCGAGAAGCTGCCGCCCGCCGACCTGGACGAGGCGCTCGAAGCGGCCCGCGAGGTCGCGCTGGAGATCAGCGGCCGGATCGGCCACCCCGCCCGCGCCACCGGCTGAGCCGCCCGCACCACCGACTGAGCCACCCGGCCCGGCTTCGAGGCGGACCCGACGAGGCGGGCCCTAGAACGCCGTGACGCCGTGCTCGGAGAGGTAGGCGATCGGGTTCACCACCGCGCCGTAGCGGTTGCTGGTGCGGATCTCGAAGTGCAGGTGCGGCCCGGTGGAGTTGCCGGTGTTCCCGGACAGCCCGACCCGCTCGCCGGCCGCCACGTGGTCGCCCGGCGAGACCGAGAGCGCGGACAGGTGCGCGTACTGGGCGAAGTGCCCGTCGGCGAGCCGCAGGACGACCTCCTTGCCGTACGCGCCGTCCCAGGCCGCCGACACCACGGTCGCGTCGCCGACCGCCAGCACCGGGGTGCCCGGGGCCACCGCGAAGTCCACCCCGGTGTGGTACCCGGCGGCGTACCCGGAGTCGGCCACCCCGTACGGATTGCTGGTCGGCGCGTCCGGCGCCGGCGCGGACCAGTCCGGCACGGCCGCGGGGGCCGGTGCGGCCTCCGGCTGCGCGGCGGGAGCGTCGGCGGGCGCGGGATCGGCGGGCGCGGGCTCGGCGACCGGCGGTTCGAGCGGCTGCAGGTTGGGTGCCACCGCCACGAAGGCCTGCGCCGAGCCGGCGTCGTCCGGCAGCTTGTACGGGCTCGGCCCGGCCACCTGCACCAGGCCCGGGCTGGGCACCTCCGCCCGCGGCGCGGTGAAGGCCGAGCTGCCCGGGGTGGTCGGCCGTACGGTCTGGGCCGCGGCGCTGCCGGGTACGGCCGCCAGCAGCACGCCCGCCAGCAGTGCCACGGCCGCTCCGGCCGAGACCAGCGCGTGGTCGTGCTCGGTGCGCTGCCGGCTGCCCGGCAGGGTGGTGTGCCGGGGCGTGGCGAGCAGCCGCAGCGGCGGGACGGCGTGGCTGCGGACGGCCTGGCCGATCCGCGGCTGCCAGACGGCCGCCTGGGCCGTCGCACGGACGGCGAGCCGGCGCAGGGCCGGCCCCACGGGCGGAACGTTGGACATCGCCGGTCGCACCTCACGGTCGTACGGGGGCAGCAGCGTGGAGCGCCCGACCGGGGCGCTGCGCTGAGCGGGGGACCACTCAGCTTTAGCCGTCACTGAGCGGAGCCTCAAAACGGCGATGTACTACCCCGTGTAGTCGGCAGCGGCACCCGGATTCAAGCCGATGGCGTAATGATCATGAGATCGGATCGCCCGCGACCGGCCCGGTCCGTGCGGGTGGCCCGCCCCGCCCGACTACTAGGCCCGGTCGTACCATCCCGGAGCGCTGTGACGAGTGCCACCCGGTGGCCGGGGTTCGAACCGCCGCCGGAAAAGCGTCCGGCCCGCCCCCGCGCGATGGCGGGGGCGGGCCGGACGGGGAGACTTCAGTGCCGCGCGATCACGGCCTGACCGTCAGGACGATCAGTTGTCGACCGGGCGGACCCGGATCCAGGTCTCCAGGTAGTTCGCGGACTCGTTCTCGACCTCGATGCTGGTGCCGGTCTTCGGCACGTCGACACCGCTGTACGGGTTGTCCTTCGACCACCACGACTTCAGGTCGGAGAACTCGTCGACGCCCTTGGACTTCGGGATGACCGTCTCGACGTCGGCCTTGTGCAGGGTCAGCGCCGGGACGCGGCGCGAACCGAAGGTCGAGTCGAAGCCCTGCATGCGCGGACGCATCAGGGTGCCGTCCGTCCACTTCAGCGGAGTCGGGTGCGAGTCGACCGGCAGCACCAGGCCGTGGCCCGGGTGGGCGCTGACGTTGTTGTCGGTCTGCGACTCGTCCCAGTACCAGATCAGCAGACCGGGCTGGTACGAGTAGTGCTCGACCCAGCCGGGCTTGGCGGCCGAACCGAAGTTGTACGGGCCGGTCTTCAGCGTCTGGTCGAACGACACGTACTGCTTGTTCTCCGCGATGTAGTACTGCGCGTAGTCCTTGGTGTACGAGCCGCCGAAGCGGGTGAAGCCGGCGGCGGTCCAGCCGTTGTCGCCGTTCTCCACGTCGTCGCTGAACACGGTGGCGCCGTCGGCGGTCACCGCGATGTTGTCCACCGCGAGGCCGCGGTAGTGCAGGCCGCCGTCGGTGGTGTTGTGGTAGCGGAACTGGATCTTCTTGCCGGCGTAGGCGTCCAGGTTGAACGACAGGTCACCCCAGGCCGCGGCCTGGCCGCTGAGGGCCGGGCGGCCGTTCTCCTTGGGGAGCGCGGCGCCGTTCCAGGTGCCGTCCACGACGGTCCAGGTCTTGCCGCCGTCGGTGGAGACCTCGCCGAAGGCGTAGTCGAAGTCCTGCTCCAGCTCGTACCAGGCCTTGGCGTTGATGCTGGCCTTGGTCTTGCCGGTCAGGTCGATCTCGCGGGTCAGCGTGACGTTCAGGTTGTCGGCGCTGCCGCTCCACCACTCGCTGTTGCCGCCGAAGGGCTTGTTGATGTCGGTGGTGATGCTCTTCTTCGGCAGGTCGACGAGGAGCGCCTGCGGCAGGCTGGTGTTGTACTCCACCGGGCCGATGTGGTGGGTCGACTCGGTGCCGGCCTTGGCGCGGTCGACCTTCAGCCAGCCGAGCTGGTACTTGCTCCAGGCGTCGAGGTCGTTCGGCATGTCGCCGATGCTGTCCTTGCCCTCGCCGAGCCAGGAGCCGGAGGACATCAGCGACCAGAAGCCGACCGAGTTGTCGATGCCCTTGCCGGCGGTGTCGTAGAGGTCCGGCAGACCGAGGTCGTGGCCGTACTCGTGGGCGAAGACGCCGAGGCCGCCGTTCTCCGGCTGCATCGTGTAGTCACCGATCCAGAGGCCGGAGTTGCCGACCTGGACGCCGCCGAGCTTGTTGCCGTCGGGGCCGGCCTGGCCCGTCAGGTTGCCGTAGACGTACGAGCGGTGGGCCCACAGGGCCTTGCTGCCCTGCTTGCCGCCGCCGGCCGACTTGTCCTCACCGGCGTGCACGATCTGGAAGTGGTCGATGTACCCGTCGGGCTGGTTGAAGTTCCCGTCGTGGTGCGAGCCGTAGCGGTCCCACTGGTCGTACTGGGCCAGCGTCGCCTTGATCTGGGCGTCGGTCTGACCCTTCGCCTGCTGGTCCTTGTACCAGATGTCGACGGCGTCGCGGATCAGGTCCTGGGCGCTCGCGCAGACGTTGGAGCCGCAGTAGTCGGAGCCGTACCGGGCCTCGTTCCACGGCACCCGGACCCAGTCCGAGACCACGCCGTCGACCGAGTAGCGGCCCGAGGACTGCTTCTCGTAGAAGGTCTTCAGCGAGGGCTTGTCCTTGGAGAAGTACAGGTCCTGGTAGTGCTGCTGGTTGTAGTCGGCCTGCCAGGCGGTCGAGTTGTTCGTGGCGCGGTCCGGCGCCTCGATCTCGTTGTGCTTGGGGCCGGCCTCGCCGCCGTACTTGACCTTGCCGTCGGCGGTCTTGGTGGTGTTGTCGACCTGGTCGCCGAAGTCGACCAGGATCGTGAAGATCTTGTCCGTGCGCTCACGGGCGAGCTCGACGTACTTGTCCTTGCCGAGCTTCACGCTGGTGCTGCCGTTGTGCTGCTCGACCTGGGCGGTGCCGTCGAGCAGCTGCTCGGTGGCGGCCTTCTTCTCGGCGTCGACCTTGGCGGTCAGCGGGCCCGGGATGTTGTGCTCGGTGTTGACGGACTGGACGGCGTCGGCGGGGTCCCTCGGAACCGGTGCCGAGCCGGCCGCGACGGCGCTGCTCGGGAACAGGCCCGCGCCGAGCGTGACTATGACCGCCGCGGCGGTGGTGACCGCAGCGGCTCTCCTGGTGGTCTTCAACGTTGTGACGCCCTCCCCGACCGAGCCGACTCTTGGCCAAGGCCCGGTAAACCAATATGAAAGACAGGTGGACGTCATTTGACCGAAGTGGGGCGGGAAAAGATAGACCTTGACCCTGACATGGCCACGGCGCTATGCTCGCCGATTTCCCGTCAGCTGACGTCCGGTCAGGACAGCTCTGGTCGGGAGTGCTCTGGTCAGGGGAGTGGACGGGCGCCGGAACGCACCGAGCCCCCGGCGCGAACGCCGGGGGCTCGGTGGCTGTGAAGTTGTCTGTTAAATGTTGGCTTACTTCGTCAGGTCCGGACCGGACGAGGCGACCGCGGCCGGGGTGTCCGCGACGGCCGACTTCTCCTCGCCGCGGAAGGTGAACTTGGCTTCCTTGCCCTCGCCCTCCACGTCGACGACCACGATGTGGCCGGCCCGCAGCTCGCCGAAGAGGATCTTCTCGGAGAGGTGGTCCTCGATCTCGCGCTGGATGGTGCGGCGCAGCGGACGGGCACCCAGGATCGGGTCGTAGCCGCGCTTGGCCAGCAGCTTCTTGGCCTCGACGCTGAGCTCCAGGCCCATGTCCTTGTCCTTGAGCCGCTCGTCCACCTTGTCGATCATCAGGTCGACGATCTGGATGATGTCTTCCTCGGACAGCTGGTGGAACACCACGATGTCGTCGACGCGGTTCAGGAACTCGGGGCGGAAGTGCTGCTTGAGCTCCTCGCCGACCTTCGCCTTCATCCGCTCGTACCCGGTCTGGGTGTCACCCGTGGCCGCGAAGCCCAGGTTGAAGCCCTTGGAGATGTCCCGGGTGCCGAGGTTGGTCGTCATGATGATGACGGTGTTCTTGAAGTCGACCACGCGGCCCTGGGAGTCGGTCAGGCGACCGTCCTCCAGGATCTGCAGCAGCGAGTTGAAGATGTCCGGGTGGGCCTTCTCGACCTCGTCGAAGAGGACGACCGAGAACGGCTTGCGGCGGACCTTCTCGGTCAGCTGGCCGCCCTCCTCGTAGCCCACGTAACCGGGCGGGGAGCCGAACAGCCGGGAGACGGTGTGCTTCTCGGAGAACTCGGACATGTCGAGCGCGATCAGCGCGTCCTCGTCGCCGAAGAGGAACTCGGCGAGCGTCTTGGACAGTTCGGTCTTACCGACGCCGGACGGGCCGGCGAAGATGAACGAACCGCCGGGGCGCTTCGGGTCCTTGAGGCCCGCCCGGGTGCGCCGGATGGCCTGGGAGAGCGCCTTGATGGCGTCCTTCTGGCCGATGACGCGCTTGTGCAGCTCGTCCTCCATGCGCAGCAGCCGGGAGGTCTCCTCCTCGGTCAGCTTGAAGACCGGGATGCCGGTGGCGGTGGCCAGGACCTCGGCGATGAGCTCCTCGTTGACCTCCGCGACGACGTCCATGTCGCCGGCCTTCCACTCCTTCTCGCGCTTGGCCTTGGCCTGCAGGAGCTGCTTCTCGTCGTCGCGCAGGGACGCGGCCTTCTCGAAGTCCTGCGCGTCGATCGCGCTCTCCTTCTCGCGGCGCACGTCGGCGATCTTCTCGTCGAACTCGCGCAGGTCCGGCGGCGCGGTCATCCGGCGGATGCGCATTCGCGAACCGGCCTCGTCGATCAGGTCGATCGCCTTGTCCGGCAGGAAGCGGTCCGAGATGTACCGGTCGGCCAGGGTGGCGGCGGCGACCAGGGCGGCGTCCGTGATGGAGACCCGGTGGTGGGCCTCGTAGCGGTCGCGCAGACCCTTGAGGATCTCGATGGTGTGCGGCAGCGAGGGCTCGGCGACCTGGATCGGCTGGAAGCGGCGCTCCAGCGCGGCGTCCTTCTCCAGGTGCTTGCGGTACTCGTCCAGGGTGGTGGCACCGATGGTCTGCAGCTCGCCGCGGGCCAGCATCGGCTTGAGGATGCTGGCGGCGTCGATGGCGCCCTCGGCGGCGCCCGCGCCGACCAGGGTGTGCAGCTCGTCGATGAACAGGATGATGTCGCCGCGGGTGCGGATCTCCTTGAGCACCTTCTTCAGGCGCTCCTCGAAGTCACCGCGGTAGCGCGAGCCGGCCACCAGGGCGCCCAGGTCCAGCGTGTAGAGCTGCTTGTCCTTGAGCGTCTCCGGGACCTCGCCCTTGACGATCGCCTGCGCCAGGCCCTCGACCACGGCGGTCTTGCCGACGCCGGGCTCACCGATCAGGACCGGGTTGTTCTTGGTGCGGCGGGACAGCACCTGCATGACCCGCTCGATCTCCTTCTCGCGCCCGATGACCGGGTCGAGCTTGGCCTCGCGGGCGGCCTGGGTGAGGTTGCGCCCGAACTGGTCCAGGACCAGCGAGGTCGACGGAGTGCCCTCGGCGGGCCCGCCGGCCGTGGCCGACTCCTTGCCGCCGCTGGCCTGGTAACCGGAGAGCAGCTGGATGACCTGCTGGCGCACCCGGTTGAGGTCGGCACCCAGCTTGACCAGGACCTGGGCGGCGACGCCCTCGCCCTCGCGGATCAGGCCGAGCAGGATGTGCTCGGTGCCGATGTAGTTGTGGCCGAGCTGCAGGGCCTCCCGGAGCGACAGCTCCAGGACCTTCTTCGCCCGGGGGGTGAAGGGAATGTGACCGGACGGGGCCTGCTGGCCCTGGCCGATGATCTCCTCGACCTGCTGGCGCACCGCCTCAAGGGAAATCCCGAGGCTCTCCAGGGCCTTGGCGGCGACGCCCTCGCCCTCGTGGATCAGACCCAGGAGGATGTGCTCGGTGCCGATGTAGTTGTGGTTGAGCATCCGGGCTTCTTCCTGAGCCAGGACGACAACCCGCCGCGCGCGGTCGGTGAACCTCTCGAACATCGTTTATCGCTCCTCAGAGCGGTCGGGCAGTTCGGGGTCCGTCCCCGCCCTGTCCTTCCGCATGCTAGTCCCGCTCAGCGGCGCGGCCCACGGATTCACTCCCCCGGTAGAGGAGCGAGATGCTGCGCGACCAGCCGACACCAATCCCAACCTGATGCTGGGAATCGGTGTTCCCACAGGTGGGCCGGATGCACCGGAAACCGCTACGCCATCGGCGAACAAGAGCCGCCGGGGCGGAGCCGGACCCTCTTCGGCCGGTCGTACATGCTGCCCCTGGACAGGTCGAAGAACCCGTCCACCTGCATTCATACCCGGTATCGGGGCGGTTCTCGCGCAGTTTCCGCGGTGGCGGTGTTCGCCTGGCGAGAAGTCGGGCCGCGGTGGCGGTGGTTCGACGGCGGCCGGGGCCGGTTGTACGCCGTCCCGGGGTGTCCGCGTTACCGCTTCGCCCCTACAGCGTTGCACAGCTCGTGATTGTTCCGCCGCCCGAGCCCGCCGCCCCGGCCGCCGGTGCCGACGCGGCCGCCGGTACCGGTGGCGCCCCGGTCGTCCGGGTGCGCGCCGCGGGGCGCGGAGGTGTCCCCTCCGCGCCCCGCGCGTGTGTCGTCGGTGCCGTACGCGGTCGCCGGGGCCCCGCATCCGCTCCGGCGGGCCGGTGGCGCCGGGGTCAGGCCGCGTTGGCCTTGTCGTAGGCCTCGCGGACGGTGCTCGGCACCCGGCCGCGGTCGTTGACCTCCATGCCCTGCTCCTTGGCCCACGCGCGGATCTTCGCGGTGTCGGGAGCGCTGCCGGACGGGCGGGCCGCGGTGCCGCGGCCCGGACGCCGGGTGCCGGCGAGCCGGCCGCTCTGCTTGCGGCCCTTCTCCAGGTAGGGCGCCAGCAGACCGCGCAGCTTGTCCGCGTTGGCGCTCTTCAGGTCGATCTCGTAGGCAACGCCGTCGAGCGCGAACGTCACCGTCTCGTCCGCCGAACCGCCATCGAGATCGTCTTCAAGAATGACCTGCACCCTCTGTGCCACGGGCTTCCCTTTCCGCTAAACGACCCATTGCCTAAGGAAAGGAAAGCGCCTTTCTCCGGAAAACACAAACCCTTGACCGGCTCGGAGCCGCTCAGAGGTGCAGCAGCATGCGTGAGTTGCCCAGTGTGTTGGGCTTCACGCGCTCGAGGTCAAGGAACTCGGCGACACCTTCATCGTACGAGCGGAGAAGTTCTTCATAGACATCCGTAGCGATCGCCGCCGGGTCTGTCGTACCATCATCGGTTTCCTGGAGCTCCCCGATCTCGACGAAACCGTGTTTCGCGAAGAACGGAACCTCGAACGTCAAGCAGAAAATCCGACGGACGCCCAGCCAGCGAGCCGTCTGCACCAGCTTCTCCAACAGCAGGTGCCCGATCCCGAAGCCCCGGCAGGACGGATCGACCGCGAGCGTACGGACCTCGGCGAGGTCCTCCCACATCACGTGCAGGGCGCCGCAGGCCACCACCGCGCCGTTGTCGTCGCGTTCCGCGACCCAGAACTCCTGGACGGATTCGAACAGTGTGACTGTGGGCTTGTCGAGCAGAATGCCGTCGCGCGAGTAGGCGTCGATGAGCCCGCGTACGGTCCGTACGTCCGTGGTCCGCGCGCGGCGGATGGTGACCTCCATGGCGGGACGTTATCGCGTCGCGCCCGGCGCGGTCCCGCCGGTATCCGCTCCGCCGGTATCCGGGCCGCCGGTATCCGTGCCGTCCGCGGGGGATTCCGCGGCCGGCGGATCGGACGGGAACAGAGCCGCCACCCGCAACGCGTCCCGCAGTGCCTCGCGTTGCTCCGGCGACATCAGGCCGAAGAAGTGGACCAGCGCCGCCGCGGGATTGTCACTGGTGGCCCAGGCGTCGTTCATCAGGGCCGCCGTGTACGCCTCGCGCGAGGAGACCGGTTCATATCGATAGGCCCGGCCGGCCCGCTCGCGGCGCAACCAGCCCTTTCTGTGCAGCTTGTCCAGGACGGTCATCACCGTGGTGTACGCGATTTCGCGTTCCGACTGCAGATCCAGGAGAACCTCGCGAACCGTCACCGGTCGGTTCCACCGCCACACCCGGGTCATGATGGCGTTCTCAAGTTCGCCGAGTTGCCGGACCATAGTCCGCCAGGATAGGGAGTGAATGGGGCAAATCTTGTGAAGTGCGCCAAACCGGCGCGCCGCCACCCCCGGGAATCGGGAATGACGGCGCGCGGTGGTTCGGGCGGCTGACGGCGTCAGTCGATCAGTCCAGGTCTTCCTTGGCCTTCTGGGCCCCGCCCTGGCTGCGGACGATGGCCCGCACCAGGAATCCGAAGCCGATCGCCATGACGAGCGGCGGCACGATCGCGCTGACGTAGTCCATCAGGTCAGTCCTCCTCGGTCTTCTCCGCCGTCGCGGCGGAAGCCTTCGGTTCCGGCTTCACCAGCGGGAAGAGCACGGTCTCCCGGATGTTCTTGCCGGTCAGCAGCATGATCAGGCGGTCCACGCCGAGGCCGAGGCCACCGGTCGGGGGCATCGCGTACTCCAGGGCGCGCAGGAAGTCCTCGTCCAGCTGCATCGCCTCGACGTCGCCGCCGGCCGCCAGCAGGGACTGCGCGGTGAACCGGGCGCGCTGCTCGACCGGGTCGACCAGCTCGGAGTAGGCGGTGCCGATCTCGGTGCCGAAGATCACCAGGTCCCACTTCTCGGCCACGCCGGCGACCGAGCGGTGCTGGCGGGTCAGCGGGGAGACCTCGGTCGGGTAGTCCTTGATGAAGGTCGGCCGGACGGCGTTCTCCTCCAGCAGCCGCTCGACCATCTCCAGCACGATCTGACCGTGGCCCCAGTCCTTCTCGAACGGGATGCCGTGCTCGGTGGCCAGCGCGCGCAGCTCCTCGACGGTGGTCTCCGGGGTGACCTCGACGCCCAGGTGGGCGGAGATGCCCGGGTAGACGCCGACCTCCTCCCACGGCTCGGCCAGGTCGATCTCGTGCTCCACGCCGTGCGCGTCCACGCCCTTGATCACCGTGGTGCCCAGGGCGTCCCGGGCGGCGTTGACGATCGTCTCGCGGATCAGCTCGGCCTGGGTGTTGTAGTCGCCGTACGCCTCGTACGACTCCAGCGAGGTGAACTCGGGGTTGTGGGTGGCGTCCGCGCCCTCGTTGCGGAAGTTGCGGTTGATCTCGAAGACCTTCTCGGCGCCGCCGACCACCAGCCGCTTGAGGTACAGCTCGGGGGCGATGCGCATGTAGAGGTCGATGTCGTACGCGTTGATGTGCGTCTTGAACGGACGGGCGTTGGCGCCGCCGTGCACCGGCTGCAGCATCGGGGTCTCGACCTCGATGTAGCCGCGGTCCTCGTAGGTGCGGCGGATCGAGCGGACGACCTTGCTGCGCAGGTGCAGGATCTCGCGCGCCTCGGGGTTCACGATCAGGTCGAGGTAGCGCTGGCGGACCCGGGCCTCCGGGTCGGTCAGGCCCTTGTGCTTGTCCGGCAGCGGACGCAGGCACTTGGCGGTGAGCTCCCAGCGGTCCACCATCACGGACAGCTCGCCGCGCTTGGAGGTGATCACCTCGCCCTCGACGCCGACCTGGTCGCCGAGGTCGATGTCGGCCTTCCAGGCCGCCAGCCGCTCGGCGCCCAGCTTGTCCAGGGAGAGCATCACCTGGAGGTCGCCGCTGCCGTCACGCAGGGTGGCGAAGCAGAGCTTGCCGCCGGTGCGGGACAGGATCACCCGGCCGGTGATCCCGGCGCGCTCGCCGGTCGCGGTGTCGGGCTCGAGGTCCGGGTGCTTGGCACGCAGGTCCGCGATGGTGCTGGTACGGGGGAATCCGACCGGGTACGGGTCGACCCCGGCCGCCCGGAGCCGGTCCAGCTTCTCGCGCCGGACGCGCATCTGCTCGGGAAGGTCGTCGGTCGCGGGAACAAGACTCTGATCGCTCACCCCACAAGGGTAGCCAGCCGTACGCCGTGCTCCGCGACCGGATGACACCGGAGGGGAGACCGTCGGGTCGACGGCCTCCCCTCCGGGGGTGGGGCGGGGCGGGATCAGCCGGTGCCGGTGCGGAGTTCGATCTCTTCGGGGGACTGGTCGGCCGGTGGGGCGGGGTGGGTCGGGGGCTTGGGGCGGCGGCCGAAGAGTTCGGCCGGGGTGGGCATCCGGTGCGGGCGGGGCGGGGTCTGCGTGGCGGCGGGCTGCTCCGGGCGGGAGTCCCGGGAGTCGGTGCTGCTCATCGTGGTCCGTCCTCCTACAGGGGTGGGGTGACTGCTCGGTGGTGCGGCGGGGTTCGGTACGGCCACCAGGTGGCGGGGGTGCCCGGTGGTGAGCGCGAGCCGCTCGCGGACGGCGGCCTCGGCCAGTGCGTGGCAGCGCCCGGCCAGTCGGGAGCGGCGGGCCCGCTCGCCGTGGCCGCAGGGCTGGCGGGACAGCCCGCGCAGCGCGGTGAGGTCCTCGGGGCCGGGCAGGTAGCCGTCGGTCACGGCCTCCTCCAGCCGCTCCAGGTAGCCGGCGGCGCTGCCGGGGAGGGCGGCGCGGTAGCGGCCGAGGTCGGCGAGCAGGAAGGCGCGCAGTCGGCCGCCCTCCTGGACGGCCTCGTCGATCGCCTCGGTCAGACGCAGGGCGTCCTGGACGTCCTCGGCCCACAGCTCGGCGCCCGGCCCGGCGAACGCCGTCCGGTCGGGCAGCTGGAGGTGGACGGGGACTGCGGGGTGCAGGGCTTGGGCGAGGGCTCGGCGCAGCACGCGGACTTCGTCGGCGCTGAAGGCCATGCCGCCGCGCGATCCGTGTGGCGTAGGCATGGGCTGACACTACGTGACGAATATCCGATTTGTCGGTAACGTCGCGCGGAATTCCGCACGATCGGCCCGGCCGGGCTCAGCTCGTCGGTCGGTTGCGCTCGTACACCAGGCGCAGGCCGATCAGGGTCAGCCACGGCTCGTGCTCGTCGATGGTGGCGGCCTCGCCGAGGACCAGCGGCGCGAGGCCGCCGGTGGCGATCACCTGGACGTCGTCCGGGTCCTTGGCCAGCTCCCGGGCCATCCGCTCGACCAGGCCGTCGACCTGCCCGGCGAAGCCGTAGAGGATGCCGGACTGCATGCCCTCGACGGTGTTCTTGCCGATCACGTTGCGCGGGCGGGCCAGCTCGATCTTGCGCAGCTGGGCGCCGCGGACGCCGAGCGCCTCGACCGAGATCTCGATGCCGGGGGCGATCGCGCCGCCGACGTAGTCGCCGCGGGCGTTGACGGCGTCGAAGGTGGTCGCGGTGCCGAAGTCGACCACGATGCACGGGCCGCCGTACAGGTGGTTGGCGGCCAGTGCGTTGACGATCCGGTCCGCGCCGACCTCCTTGGGGTTGTCCATCAGGACGTGCACCCCGGTCTTCACGCCGGGCTCCACGATCACCGCGGGGACGTCGCCGTAGTAACGGCGGGTCACCTCGCGGAGCTCGTGGAGCACGGCGGGGACGGAGGAGCAGATCGCCAGGCCCTCCACCGCGGCCTCCCGGACCGCGGTGTGGTTGCCCATCAACCCCTGCAGCAGCACCGCCAGTTCATCGGCCGTGCGGCGCGGATCGGTGGAGATCCGCCAGTGTTCCACCACTTCCTCGCCGTCGAACAGGCCGAGTGTGGTCTGGGTGTTGCCGACGTCGATGGTGAGGAGCACGGGGACGCTTTCTGCGAGTCGGGACGGGATCGGGGCAGGAACCGCTCTCGACCTGACGGTCAGGCGCGCAGGTCCAGGCCGATGTCCAGGATCGGCGAGGAGTGGGTCAGCGCGCCCACGGCCAGGTAGTCGACACCAGTCTGGGCGACCTCGCGCGCGCTGGCCAGGGTCAGTCCGCCGGAGGCCTCCAGCTTCGCCCGGCCGGCCACCAGCGCGACGGCCTCCTTCAGCTGGTCGACGGTGAAGTTGTCCAGCAGGATGAGGTCCGCCCCGGCGTCCAGCACCGGCGGGATCTGCGCCAGCTCGTCCACCTCGACCTCGACCGGCAGCTCCGGGTACGCGGCCCGGACGGCCCGGAAGGCCTCGGCCACGCCGCCGGCCGCGACCACGTGGTTGTCCTTCACCAGGGCGGCGTCCGAGAGCGCCATCCGGTGGTTGGCGCCGCCGCCGCAGCGGACCGCGAACTTCTGCAGCGCGCGCAGGCCCGGGGTGGTCTTGCGGGTGTCCCGGACGACCGCGCCGGTGCCCTCCAGGGCGTCCGCCCAGGCCCGGGTCGCGGTGGCGATGCCGGACAGGTGGCAGAGCAGGTTGAGCGCGCTGCGCTCGGCGGTCAGCAGGTCGCGGGTGCGGGAGCGCACCGACAGCAGCACCTGGCCGGCCTCCACCCGGTCGCCGTCCTGGACGTGCCGCTCGACCTCGAACTCGTCCTCGCAGACCAGCGAGACGACCGCCTCGGCGACCCGCAGACCGGCGACCACGCCGGCCTGGCGGGCGGTGAAGTCGGCGGTCGCGACGGCCTCGGCGGGCACGGTGGCGACCGAGGTGACGTCCTCGCCGCCGGCCAGGTCCTCGGCCAGCGCCAGGGTGGCGATGTCCTCGACCTCGATCGGGTCCAGCCCGGCCGCCTCCAGCAGCTCGGCGAGCTGCGGGTCCAGGCCGGTCTCGTAGCCCTCGCCGTCCCCGCAGGCGCAGCCGTCGCCGCAGCCGCCCTGGTCGGCCAGCGGGAGTTCCTCGTGCGAGTGGGTCATGGTTCTACTGCTCCTCGGGGGTGCTGACGGGGTCGCCGGACGCGGCGAGGGTGGTGATCAGGTGGCGCCGCCAGTGGGCGTCGTCGCGCTCGGGGAAGTCCTCGCGCCAGTGGCAGCCGCGGGTCTCCTCGCGCTGCGCGGCGGCCGCGACCAGTGCGGTGGCGACCAGCAGCAGGTTGGCGGCCTCCCAGGTCTCCACCCGGGGATCGGCCGGCTTCTCCTCGGCCACGTGGAAGTGGGCCTGCTCGGCGAGCAGGGCCAGCCCGGCCGCGGTGTCGGCCATCGAGGCGGCGGAGCGCAGGATGCCCGCGCCGCGCGACATCAGCCGCTGGATCTCCGCCCGGGCCTCGGACGGCGGCAGCGGGACGGGCTGCGCGGCGCGCGCGGCGGCGACGTCGACCGCGCGCTCGGGCAGCTCGCCGGCCGCGTGCCGGCCGGCCAGGTCGGCGGCGATCCGCTCGGCGAAGACCAGGCCCTCCAGCAGCGAGTTGGACGCCAGCCGGTTGGCGCCGTGCACCCCGGTGCAGGCGACCTCGCCGCAGGCGTACAGGCCGGGGACGGTGGTGCGGCCGTGCCGGTCGGTGCGGACGCCGCCGGAGGCGAAGTGCGCGGCCGGGGCGATCGGGATCGGCTCCGTGACCGGGTCGATGCCGTTGGCGCGGCAGAAGGCGAGGATGGTCGGGAAGCGGTGCTCCCACATCTCGGCGCCGAAGTGCCGCCCGTCCAGGAACATGTGCTCGGCGCCCTGCTCCTGCATGCGCCGGGTGATCGCCTTGGCGACGACGTCGCGCGGGGCCAGCTCGGCCAGCTCGTGCTGCCCGACCATGAAGCGGACACCGTCCGCGTCGACCAGGTGGGCGCCCTCGCCGCGGACCGCCTCGGAGACCAGCGGCTGCTGGCCCTCGGCGTCCGGGCCCAGCCAGAGCACGGTGGGGTGGAACTGGACGAACTCCAGGTCGGTGACGGTGGCGCCGGCCCGCAGCGCCAGCGCCACGCCGTCGCCGGTGGAGACCGCCGGGTTGGTGGTGGCGGAGAAGACCTGGCCCATGCCGCCGGTGGCGAGCACCACCGCGCGGGCCCGGACGGCGCCGACGCCGTCGCGCTGGCCCTCGCCCATCACGTGCAGGGTCAGCCCGGCGGCGTGGCCCTCGGCGTCGGTCAGCAGGTCGAGGACGAGCGCGTGCTCGATCAGCTCGATGCCGGGGTCGGTGCGGACGGCGGCGACCAGGGCGCGCGACACCTCGGCGCCGGTCGCGTCCCCGCCCGCGTGGACGATCCGGCGGCGGTGGTGGCCGCCCTCGCGGGTCAGCAGGACCTCGCCGTCCTCGCCCCGGTCGAACAGGGCGCCGGTGGCGATCAGCCGGCGGACGGCGTCCGGGCCCTCGGTGACCAGGGTGCGTACGGCCTCCTCGTCACAGACGCCGGCGCCGGCCACCAGGGTGTCGTCCAGGTGCTGCTCGGGGGTGTCCCCGTCGCCCAGGGCGGCCGCGATGCCGCCCTGGGCCCAGCGGGTCGAGCCCTCGTCCAGCATCGACTTGGTGACCACCATGGCCCGCAGGCCGGCCTTGCGGACGTTGAGGGCGACGGTGAGACCGGCCACCCCGGAGCCGACCACGACCACGTCGGTGGTGGCGGTCCACCCGGGGTTCGGGGCGGTGAGGCGATGGGTAACGGACATGGCTCAGTGGCTCCTTCAGCGCGTGGCGGCGGTGACCGCGCCGTCTTCGCCACGGTACGCCGCGTCCCCGCGGAGCAGTCCGGTGCCCTCCTGGGCCTCGGCCGGGTCCCCGCCGAGGCCGGTGATCCGGTTCCGCTCGTCCACGAAGACGACCTTCGGCTCGTAGCCCTTGGCCTCGGCCGTGTCCATCTGCCCGTAGGCGATGAGTATGACCAGGTCGCCCGGGTGGACCAGGCGGGCGGCGGCGCCGTTGATGCCGATCACGCCGGTGCCGCGCGGGCCGGCGATGGTGTAGGTCTCCAGCCGGGCGCCGTTGTTGATGTCGACGATGTGGACCAGCTCGCCGGGGAGCAGGTCGGCGGCGTCGAGCAGGTCCTCGTCCACCGTGACCGAGCCGACGTAGTGCAGGTCGGCCTGGGTCACGGTGGCCCGGTGGATCTTGGACTTGAGCATGGTGCGGAGCATTGCGGGTCACGCCTCCTGTGAGTGCATGCCTGAAGGGGGGTTCTTACTGCCGGTGCCGCCGGACGAGCCGTCGGTGCTACCGGACGATCATGCGGACGTTGTCGATCAGGCGGGTCGAGCCCACCTTCGCGGCGACGGCCAGCACCGCCTCGCCCTGGAAGTCGTCCGCCGCCTCGGTGAAGGCGTGCGGGTCGATCAGGGCGAGGTAGTCGAGGGTGACGCCCTCGGCGCCGTCCAGGACGGCGGAGGCGGCCTCGCGCACGGCCTTCGGGCCCTGCGCGGCGACGTCCCGGCCGGCGAACAGCGCCTTGGACAGGGCGAGCGCCTGGCCGCGCTCCTCCTCGGAGAGGTAGCGGTTGCGCGAGGACAGCGCCAGGCCGTCCTCCTCGCGGGCGGTCGGCACGCCGACGATCTCGACGTCGAAGTCCAGGTCGGCGACCATCCGCTGGATCAGGGCCAGCTGCTGGGCGTCCTTCTCGCCGAAGAACGCGTAGTCCGGGTCGGTGATGTGCAGCAGCTTGGCGACGACGGTCAGCACGCCGTCGAAGTGGCCGGGGCGGGTGGCGCCCTCGAAGCGCTCGCCCATCGGGCCGGCCGCCAGGCGCACCTGGGGCTCGCCGTTCGGGTAGACCTCGTCGACGGACGGCGCGAAGACCACGTCGGCGCCGTTCTCCTCGGCCAGCTTCACATCGGCGTCCAGGGTGCGCGGGTAGCGCTCCAGGTCCTCGGCCGGGCCGAACTGCAGCGGGTTGACGAAGACCGTCACCGCGACCCGGCCCTCCCGGCCGACCTGCTTGCGGGCGGCCCGGATCAGCGCGGCGTGGCCCTCGTGCAGGGCGCCCATGGTCATCACCACGGCGTTGTCCACCGGCTGCTCGTCCGGCCAGAACGCGGCCTCGAAGTCGTCCACGGTGTGGGTGACCACGGCCCGGTGGACCTTCGGCGCCCGCTGGGCCTTGCTCGGCTGCTTACCGCGTGCCATCTAGCGCTTCTCCTCGTTCAGTACGTCCAGCAGCGCCGCCGCCGACGCGTCGTCGATCGTCCCGTTGGCGAGCGCCCGCTGGGCGGTGGCACGGGCCATCGCGCGGTAGGCCGCCGGGATGTCCGGGGACACCGTACTGAGCTGCGCCAGGTGGCGCCGTACGGTGCCCGCGTCGCCCCGGGCGACCGGGCCGGTGAGGGCCGCGTCGCCGGAGCGCAGGCTGTTGTCCAGGGCGGCGCCGAGCAGCGGGCCGAGCAGTCGGCCGGGCTCGGCGACGCCGGCCGTGCGCAGCAGGTCCATCGCCTGGGCGACCAGGGTGACCAGGTGGTTCGCGCCGTGGGCGAGGGCGGTGTGGTAGAGCGGGCGGACCTCCTCGGGGACCCACTCGGGCTCGCCGCCCATCTCCACCACCAGGGCCTCGGCGACCGGCCGCAGCTCCTCGGGGGCGGTCACCCCGAACGGGCAGCCGGCCAGCCGGGCGAGGTCGACGGAGGTGCCGGTGAAGGTCATCGCCGGGTGCAGGGCCAGCGGCAGCGCCCCGGCCCGGGTGGCGGGCTCCAGGATGCCGACGCCGTGCGCGCCGGAGGTGTGCACCAGCAGCTGGCCGGGGCGGACGGCGCCGGTGGCGGCCAGGCCGGTGACCAGGTCGGCCAGCGCGTCGTCCGGGACGGTCAGCAGGACCAGGTCGGCGGCGGCCATGACCTGCGGCGGGGTGACGATCCGCACGCCCGGCAGCAGCGCCTCGGCGCGCCGGCGGGAGGTGCCGGACACCCCGGAGGCGGCGACCACGGTGTGCCCGGCCAGCTGCAGGGCGGCGCCCAGCGCGGGGCCGACCCGGCCGGTGCCGACCACGCCCACGGCCAGCCGGGCCGGGCGGTTGCCGGGGTCGCGGGGATCTCCGAAGGCCGGGTCGCCGAGGCCGTCGGCGAGCGGGGCGAACTCACCGGAGTCGGCGAAGTCGGACGAGTCCATGTCCACCCTTGTCCTGAATGACCGTTCCGGTCCATCTGCGGGTACCGGACGTACCGCCCCAGTGTACGGGCGGCCTCAGTCGGAGGCCCCGGCCCGGATCAGTCCGAGGCCCCGGCCCGGATCAGCCCGGCCTCGTACGCCAGCACCACCGCCTGGACCCGGTCGCGCAGCCCCAGCTTGGCCAGGATCCGGCCGACGTGGGTCTTCACGGTGGCCTCGGAGAGCACCAGTCGGGCCGCGATCTCGCCGTTCGACAGGCCCTGGGCGACCAGCAGGAACACCTCCCGCTCGCGCTCGGTCAGCGGGCCCAGGACGTCCGAGCCGGGGGCGCTCTGCGGGGTGGGCAGCACCTCGGCGAAGCGGTCGATCATCCGGCGGGTGGTGGTCGGGGCGACCACGGCGTCGCCGCCGTGCACCGCGCGGATCGCGGCCACCAGCTCGGTCGGCGGGACGTCCTTGAGCAGGAAGCCGCTGGCGCCGGCCTTGAGCGCGGCGAAGGCGTACTCGTCCAGGTCGAAGGTGGTGAGGATGAGCACGTGCGGGGCGTCCGGCAGCGGGCTGCCGTCCTCGGCGAGGCAGATCCGGCGGGTCGCCTGGACGCCGTCCAGGCGGGGCATCCGGACGTCCATCAGGATCACGTCCACCTTCGTGTGCCGCAGCAGCTCCACGGCCTGGGCGCCGTCGCCCGCCTCGGCGGCGATCTCGATGTCGCCCTGCGACTGGAGGATCATCCGGAAGCCGGTGCGCAGCAGCTCCTGGTCGTCGACGAGCATCACGCGGATGGTCAAGGTGGCTCCTAACAGGGGGCGGGGGGTTAGTGCGCCGTCTTGAGCGGGAGGACGGCGCGGATCCGGAAGCCGCCGCCGGGGCGGGGGCCCACGTCGAGGCTGCCGCTGACCATGCCGACCCGCTCGCGCATGCCGATCAGGCCGTGGCCCAGGCCGTCGGTGCCGCCGGCGGCCAGCTGTTCGTCGGTGCTGCCGCGGCCGTCGTCCTCGACCAGGACGGCCAGTTCGCGGTCGCCGAAGTCGACCGCGACCCGGGCGTGGACGTCGGGGCCGCCGTGCTTGCGGACGTTGGTCAGCGCCTCCTGGACGATCCGGTAGACCGTCAGCTCGACGCCGCGCGGCAGTTCGCGCGGGTGCCCGGAGGTCGCGTAGTCCACCTGCAGCCCGGCGGTGCGGACCTGCTCCAGGAGGTCCGGCAGCTCCTCGACGCCCGGCTGCGGGACGTACTCGTCGGCGGTGTCCGCGGTGCGCAGCACGCCCAGCAGGCGGCGCATCTCGACCAGGGCCTGCCGTCCGGTGGAGGCGATGGTGCCGAGCGCCTCCTTCGCCTGCTGCGGGGAGTTGTCGAGCACGTAGGCGGCGCCGTCGGCCTGGACGATCATCACCGAGACGTTGTGGGCGACCACGTCGTGCAGCTCACGGGCGATCCGGGCCCGCTCGGCGGCGACCGCCACCTTGGACTGGGCGTCCCGCTCGCGCTCCAGCCGGGCCGCGCGGTCCTCCAGCTCGGTCAGGTAGGCGCGGCGCACCCTGGTCAGCCGGCCCCAGGCCCAGCAGAGGATGAACGGGGTGCTCATCAGCAGGGCGTACAGCACCGACTCGCCGAGGCCGAACGACCGGGAGACGTAGTGCCCGCCGCCGGTGGCGACCGTCTTGGTCGGGTGCAGCCGCCAGAACTCCAGCGGCCCGGCGGCCAGGCCGGCCACCAGGGCGAGCCGGGAGGTCCACTTCTGGCCGAAGGCGGCGCCGGTGTAGGCGAACACCAGGTAGGCGATGGCGGAGCCGCCCGGTGTGACGTCGGCGGCCACCTGGCCGAGGCCGATGCCGGTGGCCGCGGCCACGGTGACGTCGGGGAAGCGCCGGCGGAAGACCATCAGCAGCGGCAGCAGCACCGCGATCAGGAGCTCGGAGTCGCGGCCCCAGCCGTCGTCGGGGAAGTCGCCGTTCGGCAGCAGGCCGAGGAGGAGCACGAACGACGCCCAGACGGCGTCGACCACCATGGGGTGACGGCGGAGCCAGGCGTTGAGTCGATGCACGTGTCCAGCCTAGGCAGTCGCGCGAGGTGCCCAGGTCCGCCGGTAGGGCGATCCGCCCTACTCCGTAGGTCGGAGACGTCATGGCTCCGGTTGGGAGGGGTCGCCCGGTGCCGGGTAGCGTCCCGCCCCATGACGTGGATGCGGTGGGCGCCCGCCATGGAACGGGCCCTGTACGACCGGGACGGCGGCTTCTACCGCAGGCCGGAGGGCCCGGCCGGGCACTTCCGCACCTCGGTGCACGCCTCGCCCCGGTTCGCCCGTGCGGTGGCACGGCTGCTGCTGGAGGTTGACGCGGCCCTCGGTCGTCCGGAGGAGCTGGCCCTGGTCGACGTCGGGGCCGGGCGGGGGGAACTGCTGACCGGGGTGCTGGCCGAACTGCCCGGCGAGGTGCTCGCCCGGCTGCGCCCGTACGGCGTGGAGCTGGCGGCGCGGCCCGACGGACTTCCGTCCACAGCCCTGTGGACGGCGGAGCCGCCGCGCGGGGTGACCGGGCTGCTGTTCGCCAACGAGTGGCTGGACAACGTGCCGCTGGACGTCGGCGAGGTGGACGACGACGGGGTGCTGCGCTACCGGGAGGTGGACACCGGGACCGGTGCGGAGCGCCTCGGCGAGCCCGTCTCGGCGGCGGACGCGGCCTGGGCCGAACGCTGGTGGCCGGTCTCCGAGCCCGGCGAGGTGGTGGAGTTCGGCGCCCCCCGGGACGCGGCCTGGGCCCGGGCCGTGGCCGGGCTGGACCGCGGACTGGCCGTCGCCGTCGACTACGGGCACACCGCGGGGCGGCGGCCGCCGTTCGGCACCTTCACCGGGTTCCGGGACGGCCGGGAGGTCGCCCCGGTGCCGGACGGCTCCTGCGACGTGACCGCGCACGTCGCGCTGGACGCCGTCGCCGTCCCCGGTCTCCACAGCCTGTGGACAACCCAGCGCGAGGCCCTGCGCGCGCTCGGGGTCGGCGGCGGACGCCCGCCGCTGGCGCTCGCCTCCACCGACCCGGCGGCCTACCTGCGGGCGCTGAGCGGGGCGGGGGAGGCGGCCGAACTCACCGACCCGGGCGGGCTGGGGGCCTTCGGGTGGGTCCTGCAGGCCGTCCGCATGCCGCCCCTTGACATCTTCGAGAGGGCGGAAAGCCTGGCGGCCCTGCCGGGATGGCAGACTCTGGGGTCATGAGGGAGACCACGGTCGGCATCGGGGCGGGAGCCGAGAACTTCACCGGCGAGGCGGGCACCACCGACATGGTGCTCAACATCGGCCCGCAGCACCCGGCCACCCACGGCGTGCTGCGGCTGCGGCTGCTGCTCGACGGCGAGCGGATCGTCACCGCCGAGCCGGTGATCGGCTACATGCACCGCGGCGCGGAGAAGCTCTTCGAGGCCCGTGACTACCGGCAGATCATCATGCTGGCCAACCGGCACGACTGGCTCTCCGCCTTCTCCAACGAACTCGGCGTCGTGCTCGGCGTCGAGCGGATGCTCGGCATGGAGGTCCCCGAGCGGGCGGTGTGGGTCCGCACCCTGCTCGCCGAACTCAACCGGGTGCTCAACCACCTGATGTTCCTCGGCTCCTACCCGCTGGAACTCGGCGGGATCACCCCGATCTTCCACGCCTTCACCGGCCGCGAGGACCTCCAGCACGTGCTGGAGGAGGCCTCCGGCGGGCGGATGCACTACATGTTCAACCGGGTCGGCGGCCTCAAGGAGGACCTCCCGGCCGGCTGGCTCGGCCGGGTCCGCACCGCCGTCGCCACCGTCCGCTCGCAGCTGCCGGTCTTCGAGGACCTCGTCCTCGGCAACGAGATCTTCCGCGCCCGCACCGCCGGCGTCGGCATCCTCACCAGGGCCCAGGCCGAGGCCTACGGGGTCAGCGGCCCGATCGCCCGGGCCAGCGGACTCGACCTCGACCTGCGCCGCGACGAGCCCTACCTCGCGTACGGCTCCGAGGAACTGCGGCAGGTGCTCACCGTCGTCACCCGCGAGGAGGGCGACTGCCTGGCCCGCTTCGAGTGCCTGCTGGAGCAGACCCTCAACTCGCTGGACCTCGCCGACGCCTGCCTCGACAAGCTCGCCACCCTGCCGCCCGGACCGGTCAACCAGCGGCTGCCCAAGGTGCTCAAGGCGCCCGAGGGCAGCACCTACGCGTGGACCGAGAATCCGCTCGGGATCAACGGCTACTACCTGGTCTCGCGCGGCGACAAGACGCCGTGGCGGCTCAAGCTGCGCTCGGCGTCCTTCAACAACATCCAGGCGCTCACCGAGCTGCTGCCGGGGACGCTGGTGGCGGACATGGTGGCGATCCTGGGGTCGATGTTCTTCGTGGTCGGCGACATCGACAAGTAGGCCGGTGCCGGTGAGTGGGCCAACACACCGGCGGGCTGGCCGTCAGGCCTTCTTGTCCTTCTTCCGGGCCGGGTCCGCCGGGTGCGGGGCCACCTTGCGGTCGCCCTTGGTGGCGATCCGCTCCTCGCACAGCCCGGCCAGCACCTCGTACGCCGCCTTGCCCATCAGCTCGGTGAGCTCGGGGCGGTAGCTGACGTACACCGGCACCGCGCCCTGGTGCGCGGCCGGGGCCCCGGTGCACCACCAGTGCAGGTCGTGGCCGCCCGGGCCCCAGCCGCGGCGGTCGTACTCGCCGATCGAGACCTGGAGGTAGCGGGTGTCGTCGGGGCGGTCGATCCAGTCGTAGGTGCGGCGGACCGGCAGCTGCCAGCAGACGTCCGGCTTGGTCTCCAGCGGCTCGCGGCCCTCCTTGAGGGCGAGCGCGTGCAGGGCGCAGCCGGCGCCGCCCGCGAAGCCGGGGCTGTTCACGAAGATGCAGGCGCCGTTGACCCGGCGGGTCTGGCGGTCGCCGTCCTCGTCCAGCATGGTGACGCCGCCGTCCGACCGGAGCCGGCCCTTGGCGTCGGTGCCCTCGGCGAAGTTCTCCCACAGCTCGGGCGTCAGCCGGGCCGCGTGCCCCATGACGCGCTTCTCGTCGTCCTCGTCCGAGTAGTGGGCGCCCAGCGTGCAGCAGCCGTCGGACTCGCCGCGGCCCTCGCGGATGCCGTGGCAGCCCTGGCCGAAGACGCAGGACCAGCGGGAGGTCAGCCAGGTGAGGTCACAGCGGAAGACCTGCTCCTCGTCGGCGGGGTCGGCGAACTCGACCCAGGCGCGCGGGAAGTCGAGCGGGACCTCGTCGCGCGGGATCTCGCGGCGCAGGGTCGGCATCGCGAGGTCGACGGGGGCGGGGGAGGCCTTCGGCTTCGCCTTGGCCTTCTTCTGGGACGTTTCTGCTGGTGCCACCCGGCAAGGGTAGAGCTTTCCGGGGGCGTACGGGCCCGTGGTCGCGCCCGGGTCGCGCCCGGGTCGCGACCCGGGGTCTCCGCCGGGGCGCGGTGAAGGCGGGGTGAAGAGGTCCGGTCCCGGCCGCGGGCGTGCCTAGGATGGCGGCCGGTCCGCTACGGGGAGGTACGGGGATGGCAGGCGGCAGCACCGGGAAGACCGACGGCGACGGCGGCTCCTTCGCCCTCAAGCCATGGGAACTGCACGGCGAGGGGCGGGAGTTCGAGAAGCTCGGGCGCGAACTTGGCAAGGCCGTGGGCACCCTGGAGAAGGACCTCGCCGCGCTCGGCACGCCCTGGGGAACCGACCAGCCCGGCAGCGCCTTCGCCGCCGTGTACGGCCCGGCGCGCGGCGAACTCCTCGGCGGGCTGACGGCGTTGGCCGGCCAGGTGGGGGGCGTCGGCGCCGGACTGCACACGATGGCCGAGCGGACCACCGACACCGACACCTCGACCGCGGACGGCTTCGGGGGCACCCCCGGCTCGTCCGGCCCGACCGGCCCGGTCGTCCGACCGGCCGTCTATTCGGGAGCGGCCGTGCATCCGGGATCGGCCGGGTACGCGGAGCCGGCCGTGAATGCGGAGCCCGGGGCAACCCCGGGGGCGGCACCGGCCGTCCCCCAGGACATGTCGGTCTGAACGGCCCGGCTCGAAGGGGGAGAGACGCGTGTCCCGGAAACTGCCCGAGGAACTGGTCCCGCTGCTGGCCAGGACCGGCCACCCGTGGCCGCAGGCCGACGAGGAGGCCCTGCGCAAGGCGGCCGCGCACTGGCGGGAGTTCGCCGCCGAGGCCGACCGGATCACCCGTCGCGGCGGGGAGTCCGCCCAGCGGGTCGCCGCCGACAACACCGGTCACGCGGTCGACGCCTTCACCGCCTACTGGCGGACGTACAGCGACGGCGGCAAGGGCCGGCTGGCGGACGCCCACACCGCCGTCGGGCTGGTCGCCACCGCCTTCGACGCCGCCGCCCAGGCCGTCGACGGCGGCAAGGCCGAGATCATCGCCACCCTGCAGAACCTGGCCGCCGAGCTCCAGCAGGCCCGGGAGCAGGCCGCCAAGGTCCAGCAGACCGCCGCCGTGGTCGCCCGGAACGCCGGACGGACCGGGCAGACCGGGGTGTTCGGCGGACTGGAGAAGTCCGTCGCCGGCCTCGCGGACGACGTGAAGAACGCCGCCGCCGGCCAGGTCGCCGCGGGCGTCGAGGCCGTCGCGGTGGAGACCGCCGCCCTGAAGATCGCCGGGCTGCTCACCGAACTCGGCCGCGGCATGAAGGACGCCCTGGCCACCGCGCTCAAGGACCCCGCCGCCGTCGCCCTGCTGCGGCTCGGCACCGCCGCCGCACCGGGCGTCACCACCGCCTCCTACCGCACCGGGGGCGGCTTCGACCCGCTCGCCGCCGGACTGCCCGCCGCCCTCGGCGAGCCCGGCGTGCTCGGGAAGGACGGCACCGGCCTGATCGTGCTCTCCGGGCGGGACGGCAAGCCCCTGGTCGGCGTGCCCGGCCTGAGCGTCAAGCTCGACGGGCACGGGCAGCCCGTCCTCGGCCCGGACGGCAAGCCGGTCATCCTGCGCTCCGACGGCACCCCGGTCGCCGACGCCGCCGGGCTGCTGGTGACGACCGGGCCGGACGGCAAGCCGGTGGTCGGGGTGGCCGACCTGGCCGTCCGGCTGGACGAGCACGGGCAGCCGGTGCTCACCGACCAGGCCGGCCGGGAGCTGCCCGGGCTGCCGCTCGCCGATCTGACCGACCCGCGCGACCCGCGCGATCCCCGCAACCCCACGGCACCGGGCGTGCTGCCGGTGGTGGACCCGGCCGCCGCGCCCGCCGTCCCGTCCGTGCTCTCCGGGGTCGATTCCGCCGCGGCTCCGGCCGTCGCGCCGGTAGCCGCTTCGGTGGCCGCTCCGATCGCCGCTCCGGTGGTCGACGGCGCCCCGGCCGCGGCGTCGGCGAGCCCCTCGTACCCCGGCTCGCACCGGGCCGTGGCCGCCGCCGACTGGTCGCCGCCCGCCCGGGACGACGGGCCGTCGGTCCGCGCGGCCGCCGGGCCCGGCCACCAGGGCGGCGGCCCGGTCGCGGCGAGCTGGTCGGACGGGGACTACCCGCTCCAGGCACCCACCCACGGCGGCGGGGGCGGCTACCCGCCGGTGACCGTACGGACCGACTCGGTCGGTGCGCCGCCCGCGCCCGCCGCTCCGCTCTCCACCCCGCTCTCCACCGGCGGCCCGGTCTACCACCCGGCGCCGGACGCGCCCCCGGTGGTCCGGCCGGTCGGAGTCGTCGGGGTGCCCGCGCAGTTCGGCACACCGGTGTACTCCGGCGGCTACCCGGTGACCGGCCCGATCGGCACCGTCGGGCCCGGCCCGCTCGCGGTCGGCGCCGGGTTCCCCGGGCACCCGGCGGCGCCCTTCGGCAGCGGCATCGGTACGGGCCCGCCCGGCGGCGCGGTGGGCGGTGCGCCCGTGACCGGCGGACCGGCGGCGGGTGCCCCGGTGGCCGGTGCTCCGGTGGCGGGTGCTCCGGTGGTCGGCGGGCCCCGCAGCCCGGTCGGCGCCGCGCCCCATCCGGGCACCGCCCCCGGCCCGGTCGGCACGCCGCCGGCCCCGGCTGAGCCGCCGATCGTCGGCACCACCCCGGTCATCGGCCGGCCCGAACCCCAGCACCCCGACGGCCGCCGCCGGGACACCGCCGCCGCCCTCGCCGACCCGACCCTCGTCTGGGGCGCCGTCCCGGTCGCCACCGCCCACGCGATGGCCCTCCAACTCGCCCTGCGCGCCCGCCGCGGCCCGCTCGCCGACGACCCGCAGACCCGGCCGCGCACCATCGCCGACAGCCGCCCGTACGGACCGCCCGGCGGGCTCGGCCCCGTCGACCCCGCGCACCAGGCCGAACTCGAACGCCGGGTGCCCTGCGACGAGGACGGCCTGCCCGTCCGCCACCCCGACCCGTCCGGCGGCTGGACCGAAGCCGTCAACGCCGGCGGCCCCCGCGAACCCGGCCGGGCCAACAACAGCCTGGAGATCGCCCTCTCCGCCGTCGACACCTACACCGGCCGCCCCACCTGCGCGGCCCCGCGCATCCCCACCGAGGGCGACGCCGGCGAACGCGGCGGCCGCGACCGCGCCGAACGCGAACTCGGCGCCCCCTTCCGCGACCTCGGCGACGGCGGCCAGGCCTTCACCCGCCTCGCCGCTGAACTCCGCCGGGCCGGCCACGGCGCCCAGGCCGTCCTGCTCACCCTCGACGCCTACGGCCGCCCGCACGCCTGGAACGCCGTCAACCACCGGGACGCCGTCACCTACCTCGACCACCAACTCGCCCGCCGCGGCCCCACCCCGCTCCACCCGGCCACCCAGGGCCTCTGGGCCATCGCCCTCACCCCGGACGGCCGGCCCCTGGACCTGGCAGCGGCGTGAGCCCGCCGGCAGAAAGCGCCAGACTGCACACATGACCGTCCTCATGGTCCGGGGCGTCCCGGACGACCAGATCCAGATCCTGAAGGTGCGCGCCGCCCGGGCCGGAAAGTCCCTCCAGGCCTACGTCCTCGATCTCATCGCGCGAGAGACGTCCAAGCCGACCATGGCCGAGATGGTCGCGCGCCTGGACCGGGAGGCCGCCGCCGGCATCAGCACGGAGGACGTGCCGACCGCGATCGACGAGGGACGGGCCGGGCGGTGAGCGAGACGGTCGGCCTCGTCCGGCGTCCCGAGGTGGCCGCTCACTCCTCGCCGAGCCGGCGCAGGACCGTGGACGCCGGGGCGCCGGGAGCGGTTCCGGTCCGGAGGGCGGCGTGGATGCGGTCGCCCTCCGGGTCGCGGTAGAGCCGGGCGCGCGGCCACCAGCGGCGCAGGACGCCACCGATCGTCTCGTCGTCGGCCTCGCCCATCTCGCGGTGGAACTCCGTCCGCTGGGCCGGGGGGAGCGCGGCGGCGACGGCGTCCTGGGTGCGGGCGATGGGCTGGTGGCCGTGCACGGGTGTAGCGCTCACCGTTCCTCCGGAGGATCTCGTCGGGCGGGACGGGTGCCAGTGTCCTCCTCCGACGGACGCGGCCGGCAGCCGGACGGAGCTGGGTGATGATGGGGGCCGGATCGATGACGGGGGTGGGCGGATGATCTCGCGGGCGCAGGCGGTGGAGGCGGGGCACCGGTGGATCAACGGGGATCTGCCGCAGGGGGCCGGGGCCGTGCGGCGGGTGTGTGCGCACGAGTTCGAGCTGGGGTGGGTGGTGTGGGCGGAGCCGCCGAGGCCGGAGGTGGATCCGCGGACGGGGGAGCGGCGGGCGCCCGTCGAGGTGGGGGCCGCGTGCGCGGTGGTGGACCGGGAGAGCGGGCGGTTCACGGTGTGGCCGTCCGTCCCGGTGGACGAAGTGGTCGGGCTCTACCGGGACTTCGTCGGCGCGGGCGGCTACGACCCGACCAGGCCGCCGGCCACCGGCCGGGGCGCCCGGGCCGAACTGACCTACCGGGACGGCGCCGACGGCACCCGCTCGCTGGCCCTGCGCTCGGCCGCCGGCCTGCCGCACCCGGCGCTGCGCGGCTGGTGGTGGCTGCGGGAACAGGGCGTCGCGGCCGAGGACGTGCTCGCGGTGCGGACCGACCTGCGGATGGCCGCGCTGCCCGGCGGCTACTGGTCGTACGCGCTGGCGGCCGAACTGCCGCACGCCCGGCTGGAGTCGGACCTGCCGTACGGGCCCCGCTTCGACCACCGGGCCGCCGCCGTACGGGAGTTGCCCGCCGAGCCGGACGGGCCGGGCCGCAACCGGGTGCCCTTCCCGCGGGCCGTGCCGCCGCTGCCGGAGGAGCCGGACGCCGCCCTGGCGGAGTGGCTGACCGGGCGCTTCGGCCCGGCGGGTGTGCAGCGCTTCGAGCCGGCCGACGTGGTGCGCGCGGAGCTGCCGGGGGACGCGGCCGCGCTGCTGCTGACGGTGGGCGTGCCGAAGGCGCTGGAAGGCTTCTTCGCGCTGCACCACCCGGGCGTCGAGGCGATCGCGGACGGCTCCCGGCCGGGCACCGTGCTGCCGCCGCTCGCCCCGCACCTCGCGGCGCTCGGCCGGGGCGCCAGGGCGGCCGAACGGGAGCGCTCGGCGCTCGCCGGCCAGTCGGTGCTGGGAACGGACGGCTGGGCGCTGATCACCCTGGACTCCCGCCAGGGAACCGTCCGGGCCGTCGACCCCGACCACGCGACCGCCCGCCACTGCAACGCCGACCTGCGCGCCTTCCTCCGCTGCCTGGAGCTGTTCGCCGGCTGGTGGCCCGCCCTGCACGGACTCGACCCGGCCGCGGCGGGCACCGCGGTGGACGCCCTGCAACGGGGGCTGGCCCGGCTGGACGGTACGGTCTACGGCGATCCGGAGAACTGGTGGGCCGTCATCGTGGAACAGTTGTGGGACGGCCTGCTCTGATCCGACCTCAGCCGGTGCGCCCGGCCGCCGACCACCGGCCACCGACCCCCGGACCGAGCAGGGCCGAGCCGGGCCGAGCAGGTCCGAACCGCCGCCACCGAGACCGCAGTTGGAGCACCAAGCCGTGACCGCCCCGCCCCGCGCCGCCCGGACGGCCGTCCTCGCCGCGCTCGCGGTCCTGGCCGCCGGGTGCGCCTCCGGCGGCCCCGCGCTGCAGGCCCGTTCCGCCGCCGAGCCGCCGGTGTGCGGCTCCCCGGTGGTGATCGGCCACCGCGGGGCGCCGTTCAACGCGCCGGAGAACACCATGGCCTCCTTCGAGACGGCCCTCGGCCAGGGCGCCGACTGGCTGGAGACGGACGTCCAGACCACCCGGGACGGCGTCCCGGTACTGATGCACGACCCGACGGTGGACCGCACCACCGACGGCAAGGGCGCCGTCGCCGACCTGACCGCCGCTCAGGTCGCCGCCCTGCGGGTGACCGTCGGCCCCGGGGCCGCCCAGCCCGTCCCGACCCTGGAGCAGCTGCTCGGGCGCCTCTCCGGCAGCGGCACCACGCTGCTGATGGAGATCAAGTGGCAGCGCCCCGAGGACGTCGCCCGGATCGCCCGGATCGCCGCCGACAGCCGGGCGCACGTCGTCCTCTACTCCTTCTCGGCCGACCACCTGCGCCAGGCCCACGCCGTGGCGCCCAGGCTGCCGGTGGTGCTGATCCAGAGCGGCGGGATCGCCGAGGACCCGAAGGACCTCAAACTGGACGGGATCGCCCTGGACGCGGGCCTGGCCACCGCCGCCCGGATCGCCGCCGAGCGCAAGGCCGGGCGCGAGGTCTACGTCTGGACGCTGGACGACGCGGACGCCTGGCAGCTGATGACCGCCCGGGACGCCGACGGTCTGATCACCGACACCCCGGGCCCGGCCCGCCGCTGGGTGGACGCCAACTGCCGTACCGAGCGCCGGGCCGGGCCGCGCGGCCACTGAGCGGTCGCCGGGAGGACAGGACCGGCCCCACCGATCGCACCCGGAACGGTCGCGAACGACCGGGACCAGCACTCATGCCGTCACAACCGATCACCTCCACAGCCGAATCGCGTAGCGTGGAGAGTTATGCGACTCGGTGTGCTCGACGTAGGTTCCAACACGGTCCACTTCCTCGTGGTGGACGCCCATCCGGGTGCCGCTCCGCTGGCCGCGTACTCGCACAAGGCCGAGCTGCGCCTGGCCGAGCTGCTGGACGAGTCCGGCGCGATAAGCGAGGCCGGCGTCCAGCGGCTGATCGGGCACATCGCCTCCTCGCTGCGGGTCGCCGAGGACAAGGGGGTGGTCGACATCCTGCCGTTCGCCACCTCCGCCGTCCGCGAGGCCGCCAACGGCGAGCAGGTGCTACGCCGGGTCGCCGCCGAGACCGGGATCGAACTGCGGGTGCTCTCCGGGCAGGACGAGGCCCGGCTCACCTTCCTGGCGGTCCGCCGCTGGTTCGGCTGGTCCTCCGGCCGACTGCTCAACCTGGACATCGGCGGCGGCTCGCTGGAGATCGCCTGCGGCCTGGACGAGCAGCCGGACGTCGCCTGCTCGCTGCCGCTGGGCGCCGGGCGGCTGACCGCCCGCTGGCTGCCGGGCGACGTCGCCGACCCGGACGGGCTGCGCGAGCTCAGACGGCACATCCGGGCCGAGATCGCCCACGTGGTCGGCGAGGTCTCCCGGCTCGGGCCGCCGCGGCACGCCGTCGCCACCTCCAAGACCTTCAAGCAGCTCGCCCGGATGACCGGCGCCGCCCCCGCCGACGCCGGCCCGTACGCCGACCGCCGGCTCACCCGCAGCGGGCTCTCCGCCTGGCTGCCGCGGCTGTCCACGATGACCGTCGCCGAGCGCGCGCAGATCCCCGGCGTCTCCGAGGGACGGGCCAAGCAGCTGCTGGCCGGGGCGCTGGTCGCCGACGCCGCGATGGACCTGTTCGGCCTGGAGGAGCTGGACGTCTGCCCGTGGGCGCTGCGCGAGGGCATCATCCTGCGCGAGCTGGACGCCATGGACAGCCCCGCCGACCACCGCCGGCCCGCGCTCACCCCGTAGGGCCCGGCGGGAGCGTGCCGGTGGTCACTCCGCCCGGCATCCGACCCCGTTCGCCGCGTGCTCCGCTTACGCTGTCTCCCGTGGTGCAACCAGCGGGCGAGGACGGAACGCAGGAGGGCCGCGCTCCCGGAGACGGGCAGCCGCGGCCGGAGAGCCCGCGCCGCCGGCTGGGCAAGACGAGCCTGAGCAAGACGGGCCTGGGCAAGGCGGGGCTCGGCAAGACGGGGCTCGGCAAGGCGGTCAAGGGCGCCACCGCCGCCCAGGCGGCCAAGGCCACCGAGGCCGTCAAGGCGGCCCAGCGCACCGCGAAGACGGCCGCGGCGAAGACGGCGGCAGCGAAGAAGACCGCAGCGAAGAAGACCGCGGCGAAGACGGCGAAGAAGACCGCCACCGCGAAGAACACCGTCGGCACCAAGAAGACCCCCGCCGCGAAGCCGGCCCCCGGCACCCGGCAGCAGCCGCCCAAGGAGACCCGCACCGCCCGGGCCGCCGGCGCCGCCAAGGCCGCCGTCCAGTCCGTCCGCTCGGTCAAGGCCGCCAAGCGGGACGCCGCCCGCCCGCCGCTGCTGCGCACCACCGACCGGCTGGTGCTGCCCCAGCACCCGACCCTGCACATCCCGGACACCAAGGTGGCGCTGTCCACCGCCTCGGTGTACCCGGCGAGCACCGCCGTCGCCTTCGAGCTGGCCGCGAAGCTCGGCTACGACGGGGTCGAGGTGATGGTCTGGAACGACCCGGTCAGCCAGGACCTGGAGGCCCTGCGCCGGCTCTCCGACGCCCACCAGCTGCCGATCCTGGCGGTGCACGCGCCCTGTCTGCTGATCACCCAGCGGGTGTGGAGCACCGATCCGTGGACCAAGCTGGTCCGGGCCCGGGCGGCGGCCGAGAAGCTCGGCGCGAGCGCCGTCGTCGTCCACCCGCCGTTCCGCTGGCAGCGGCAGTACGCCCGGGAGTTCGTCGAGGGCATCAACCGGATGGCGGGCGAGACCGACGTCCGGTTCGCCGTCGAGAACATGTACCCGTGGCGCTACCGCGACCGCGAGGTGCTGGCGTACGCCCCCGGCTGGGACGTCACCGACGAGGAGTACCGGCACTTCACCATCGACCTCTCGCACGTCGCCACCTCCCGGATCGACACCTTCGCCATGGTCGAGCGGATGGGCGACCGGCTCGCCCACGTCCACCTCGCCGACGGCAGCGGCTCCGGCAAGGACGAGCACCTGATCCCCGGCCGGGGCAAGCAGCCCTGCGCCGAACTCCTGGAGCACCTCGCCCGCACCGGCTTCGACGGCCATGTGGTGCTGGAGGTCAACACCCGGCGCTCCGCGTCCCCCGCCGAACGCGAGGCCGATCTGGCCGAGGCCCTCGCCTTCACCCGCTTGCACCTGGCGACTCCCTCGCGCGTACGCTGAGCCGTCGGGCCCGGCCGGGCGCGAACTTCCGTACGGAGGGGGAGACATGGCGCAGCGTCAGGAAAACCGGGAAATAGCCCTGAGCTTCGGCGCGGTCGCCGCCGAGTACGACCGGGGCCGCCCCGGCTACCCGGACGAGCTGTTCGACGCGCTGGAGCGGCTGTGGGGCCGGCGCCTCAAGGGCGCCAGAGTCCTGGACGTCGGCGCCGGCACCGGCATCGCGACCCGGCTGCTGGCCGCCCGGGGCGCCGAGGTCGTCGCGGTGGAGCCCAGCGGCGGCATGGCCGCCCAGTTCCTGGCCTCCTCGCCCACCCTGCCGCTGGTCCGCGGCACCGGCGACGACCTGCCCTTCCACGACGCCTGCGTCGACCTGATCGGCTACGCCCAGGCCTTCCACTGGACCCGCCCCGAGCTGTCCGTCCCGGAGGCGGTCCGGGTGCTGCGGCCCGGCGGCGCCCTCGCCACCTGGTGGAACGTGCAGGACGAGACCGTGCCCTGGGTCCGGGCCCGGGCCGAGCGGCTGGCCGCCGCCCTGCCCGACCGCTACCACGGCTACGGCGGGATCAGCGCCCACACCGGCCACTTCGCCCCGGCCGGCCTCGCGGTCGAGCGCACGGTGCTGCGCTGGGAGCGGCGGATCACCGTCGAGCACCTGCTCACCGACCTCACCTCCCGCTCCTACCTGGCCTCGCTCAGCCCCGAGGAGCGCGCACCGGTGCTGGCCGCCGAACGGGAGGCCACCCTCGCCGAGTTCCCGGACGGCGTGGTGATCGAGCCGTACACCCTGGACCTCACCGTGGCCGTCAAACCGAGCTGACGCACCGGGCCCGCCCGCAGCCCGCACCGGGCCCGCCCGCTGCCCGCATCGCGGACGCCCGGTCCGCCGGCCGGACGGCGGGCGTAGGCTCGGACACCACACGGCCCCCGCACCCTCCTCACCGGCGGGGCGCCGGCGAGAGCCCCGAAGGAGTGGAGCACAGTGCCCGAGCTGAGGTCCCGTACGGTCACCCACGGTCGCAACATGGCAGGCGCCCGGGCGCTTCTCCGGGCCGCCGGCGTAGCCCGCGAGGACTTCGGCAAGCCGATCATCGCGGTCGCCAACTCCTTCACCGAGTTCGTCCCCGGCCACACCCACCTCCAGCCGGTCGGCCGGATCGTCTCCGAGGCGATCAAGGAGGCGGGCGGCATCCCGCGCGAGTTCAACACCATCGCGGTGGACGACGGCATCGCGATGGGCCACGGCGGCATGCTCTACTCGCTGCCCTCGCGCGACCTGATCGCCGACTCGGTCGAGTACATGGTCAACGCGCACTGCGCCGACGCGCTGATCTGCATCTCCAACTGCGACAAGATCACCCCCGGCATGCTGATGGCCGCGCTGCGCCTCAACATCCCGACCGTCTTCGTCTCCGGCGGCCCGATGGAGGCCGGCAAGGCCACCCTGGTCGACGGCACCGTGCGCCGGCTGGACCTGATCGACGCGATGTCCCAGGCGGTCAACGAGAGCGTCTCCGACGAGGACATCGCGATCATCGAGGAGAACGCCTGCCCGACCTGCGGCTCCTGCTCCGGCATGTTCACCGCCAACTCGATGAACTGCCTCACCGAGGCGATCGGCCTCTCGCTGCCCGGCAACGGCTCGGTGCTCGCCACCCACACCGCCCGCCGCGCCCTGTACGAGAACGCCGGCCGGACCGTCGTCGAGATCACCAACCGCCACTATGGCCAGGACGACGCCTCGGTGCTGCCGCGCGCGATCGCCGGCCGCGCCGCCTTCGAGAACGCCATGGCCCTGGACATCGCCATGGGCGGCTCGACCAACACCATCCTCCACCTGCTCGCCGCCGCCCAGGAGGCCGAGCTGGACTTCGACATGCGGGCCATCGACGCCATCTCGCGCAAGGTGCCCTGCCTGGCCAAGGTCGCGCCCAACGGCTCGTACTACATGGAGGACGTGCACCGGGCCGGCGGCATCCCGGCCATCCTCGGCGAGCTGTACCGGGGCGGGCTGCTCAACGAGGACGTCAGCACCGTGCACACCGACTCGCTCGCCGAGTGGCTCAAGAACTGGGACGTGCGCGGCGGTTCGCCCTCCGCCGAGGCCGTCGAGCTGTGGCACGCCGCACCCGGCTGCAAGCGCTCCGCCGAGGCCTTCTCGCAGTCCGAGCGCTGGGAGTCACTGGACACCGACGCCGCCGGGGGCTGCATCCGCAGCGTCGAGCACGCCTACTCGGTCGAGGGCGGCCTCGCCGTGCTGTACGGCAACCTCGCCGAGGACGGCTGCATCGTGAAGACGGCCGGCGTGGACGAGTCGATCTGGACCTTCAGCGGCCCGGCGGTGGTCTGCGAGTCCCAGGAGGAGGCCGTCGAGGCGATCCTCGCCAAGCGGATCAAGGAGGGCGACGTCGTCGTCATCCGCTACGAGGGCCCCAAGGGCGGCCCGGGCATGCAGGAGATGCTCTACCCGACCTCCTTCCTCAAGGGCCGCGGCCTCGGCAAGGCCTGCGCGCTGATCACCGACGGCCGCTTCTCCGGCGGCACCTCGGGCCTGTCCATCGGCCACGCCTCCCCGGAGGCCGCCTCCGGCGGCACCATCGCGCTGGTCGAGGACGGCGACGTCATCGCCATCGACATCCCGGCCCGGACGATCTCCCTGGAGGTGTCGGCCGAGGTCCTCGCCGAGCGCCGCAGCGCGCTGGAGGCCGGGCACGGCTACCGGCCCAAGGACCGCGAGCGCCAGGTCAGCCAGGCGCTGCGGGCCTACGCGGCGATGGCCACCTCGGCCGACAAGGGCGCCGTCCGGGACGTCGGCAAGCTCGACTGAACCCCGCGTACGACCGGAGGAGCCGTCCCGCCGCCCGGGACGGCTCCTCCGTCGTATGTGCCGGTCGGGTGATAATCGACGGCGTGAGCGAGCAGCCCCCCACCCCCGCCCCCGCCCCCACGTCCACCGGCGCCCCCGAGCCGGAGCCGATCCGCTTCTTCGGCACCAGCTGGGTCGACCGGGACAACGGCTACTGGCTCCGCCGGGTCGGCGTCTCGGCGGGTGCCCTGGTCGCCACCGCCGCCGCCGTGCTGGTGCTGCGCTTCGGCGTCGAGGGCATCGCCCTCTCCGACAACGGCGGCTTCCTGAACGGCCTGCTGACCGCGGCCATCGCGGTCTGCTCGCTGATGGCCGTCCGACGCACCTGGAAGGTGCTCACCGAGGGCAAGGACCAGCTGACCGGCTGGATGGCCGAGGACAAGTCGCTCGGCGCGGTCTGGCTGATCGGCGGGGCCGGCAGCCTGGCCGCCTACTTCGCCCGCAGCCTGGTCGAGGCCCCCGGCGAGGCGGTCCGGCGGGACGCCCACCAGAAGGCCGTCGAGCAGCACCAGCGGCGCCGGGCCGGCCGCAGCGGCCGCCCCGGCGGGAAGCGCAAGCGCTGACCGTCACTCCCGGCTGAGCGTGTGGCAGCCGGAGACGCCGTCCAGGTCCTTGCTGTGGTCGTACGGGTCGGTGGTCGGTCCGGTCTGCTCCGGGCGGGGGCGGGAGAACTGGGCGAAGTGCGGGTGGAAGAACCCGTCGTACAGCGTGCAGGAGCTGTTGCCCGCGAGGCTGTTGGTCTTGCTGATGTTGATCTTCTGCGGGTCGTTCCGGTACTTGGCCGGGTCGTAGAACCGGAAGTCCGCCACCCGGCGGACGATGGTGCGAGTCGTCCAGGTGTCGCTCGCGACGTCCGCGGCCGTGGTGGCCGTCCAGCTCACGGGCTTCGCCGTGGACGTGCTCGACCGCGGAGCCCCGGTCGGCTCGGCCGCCTCGATCTTCGCGGCATCCGGGCCGGGGCGCAGCGCGTACACGAAGGTGTAGTCGGTGTGCACCAGGACCCCTCCTGCGCCGTCGCCGTCCAGCGTCGCCCAGCCCTGGACCTTGACCGAGTCGCCGACCGGGATCGCGTCCCGGGCGTCGAAACGGGAGAACCACCGGGTCGGACTGGTGTCGGCGGAGGGGGCGTCCAGGCTCTGGGTGGGCTTCTCCCGCGCTTTGGTGTCCATCAGCGCGAGTGCCTCGTCGGGCCGTCCACCGCTGGTCACCCGGGGGTCGAGGTTCGAGGCCACCAGGAAGTCCTTCACCAGCTTCAACTGGGCGGTGACCTGGTCCTCGTCGAAGACTCCGACGGCCTTCGCCGGGGGCATCTCGATGCCGGCCTCGCCGGACGGCCAGCTCTCGGCAGGCGAACCCGCCCAGGGGTGCGTGACCGTGGGCTGCTTCGGATCGGTGGACGGCGGGGCGGTGGTCGGCCTGGCCGTCTCCGGGGCCACGGTCGGCACCGGGAGGTGGGCGGCCGAGGAGCCGCCGTCGGTGTCCTTGTGCAGCAGGTTGCGCAGCGCGTCGACGTTCAGCGCGGCCAGCAGCACCGCGACCGTCAGCGCGATGAACAGCGGCGCGCGCCACTCGAATCCGCGCCGGCGCTCGGCCGGGCGCGGGTTGCCCCAGGGGTCGACCACCTGGAGCTTCGGCCTGCGGCCGAACCGGCGCTTGGCCGGCGCCGGGCCGTCGTTGACCGAGCGTCGGCCGCCCGGGTCGACCGGCGGGGTGTGCTTCCAGCGGGCGGACAGCATCCGGGTGCGTGCGGACTGCTCCTTGACGCTGGCGGCCCTGATGAACTGCTCGTCCAGGACGAGGTCGGCGAACGGGTCCTTCCCGCCCGCTCCGGACGGGTCTGACCCGCCCGGTTCGCGGCCCTCGGAGGGGCGCGGTTCCGGATCTTCGGCTATCGGCATCGCGCCAGTATGCCGACGGGGTGTGACGATTCGTCGATCGGGGGCACGCCTTGTGGTGAACCGGTGTGCGGCGCCGGGAGGTTCGCCACTGTTTGTCTGAAAATCGCCCCCCGGCTCAGCCCTTGCCGCGGGCCTGCTTCACCGAGCCGACCACTCCGGCGATCGCCAGCAGGATGCCGGCCGGCAGCAGGGAGACGAAGAAGGCGCCGAACAGCCCGGCGTCGCCGAGGAACAGCTGCGCGAGCATGTTGAGCACCAGCAGTCCGCCGGCCGCCGGGAGGGCGGACTTCCACGGGTGCGCCTCCGCCCAGCGGCGCAGTCGCCGGTCGGCGGTGTCGCGGCGCAGCTGGCCGCCGACGCTGCCGATCAGGAAGAAGAAGAACAGGCCCCAGCCGGCCGGCCCGGCCAGCATGCTCAGCGACCAGTTCCCGGAGATCGCCTCGATCCCCAGGGACGTCGCCCCCACCACCGCGCCGACTCCCGCGGCCGTCCGCCACGGGCCCACGGTCGCCGAGGCGACCGCGAGTTGCCGGTTCTCTCGTCGGGACATTCCGTCGTGTGCCATGGCTCCACGGTGCGCCCGCGCGGGCCGGGAGGCCATAGGGGAAACCCCCGAGTTTTCTCCCTAGGGGCGAGGGCGGGCACGACCTGTGCGCGGCGGGGGCGCGGGGGCCACGGGCCGGACGGGGGCCACGGGCCGGCCGGGGACCACGGGCCGGACGGGGACCACGGACCGGACGGTCCCGACGGGCGCCGCCGCCCGGTGCGAGGATGGCCGCAGTACCGAGGCAAGGAGCGGACCATGGGCAGCAGCGCAGCGCACGGACAGAAGATCGCCTTCCTGGGCACCGGCAAGATCGGCGAGGCCCTGCTCTCCGGTCTGCTGCGGGCCGGCACGGACCCGTCGGACGTCCTGGTGACCGCCCGCCGCCCCGAGCGCGCGGCCGAACTCGCCGACCGCTACGGGGTGGTGGCCGTCTCCAACGCCGAGGCCGCGAAGCTGGCCGACACCCTGATCCTCGCGGTCAAGCCGCAGGACATGGGCAGCCTGCTGGAGGAACTCGCCCCGCACATCAGCCCGGACCGGCTGGTGATCTCGGCGGCGGCCGGCGTCCCCACCGCCTGGTTCGAGGAGCGGCTGGCGGCGGGCACCCCGGTGGTCCGGGTGATGCCCAACACGCCGGTGCTGGTGGACGAGGGGATGAGCGTCATCTCCGGCGGCTCGCACGCGCGGGAGGAGCACCTGGCGCGCGCCGAGGAGATCTTCAGCTCGGTCGGCAAGGCGCTGCGGCTGCCGGAGTCCCAGCAGGACGCGGCCACCGCGCTGTCCGGCTCCGGCCCGGCCTACTTCTACTTCCTGGTCGAGGCGATGACGGACGCCGGCATCCTGCTCGGCCTGCCCCGGCAGGTGGCGCACGACCTGATCGTGCAGTCCGCGATCGGCGCCTCGGTGATGCTGCGCGACTCCGGCGAGCACCCGGTGAAGCTGCGCGAGGCGGTCACCTCCCCGGCCGGCACCACCATCGCGGCCATCCGCGAGTTGGAGAACCACGGGGTGCGGGCAGCGCTGCTGGGCGCCCTGGAGGCGGCCCGGGACCGCTCCCGGGAGCTGGCCTCCGGCGGGAAGTAGCCCGCGGGCACCGGCCGCGGAAGTCCCTGCGCGACCCCTCCCGCAAAGGCGGCGCACCGCCTACGCTCTCGGCCAACATCGTTCTACCGGCCGGTAGCGGAGCCCGTACGGGGCTCGCGCGGGCCCGTGCGTGGAGGTCCGTATGAGTGCCGCACCGCCCGTGCCCGCCCCGGCCGCGACACCGCCCGGCCTGCGCGCCGGGCGGGCCGCGCTCGCCGTCAGCTTCCTGCTCCAGGGCATCACCTTCGCGCTGCTGGTGACCTGCATCCCGGAGATCCAGCACCGGTACGGGCTGAGCGACGGCCTGCTGCCGGTCTTCCTGGCCGCGGTGCCGATCCTGGCCGGGGTCGGTTCGATCCTCTCCGAGCAGCTGGTGAAGCGCACCGGCGCCCGGGCCGTGCTGCGGGTCGTCCAGCCGGCCGTCTGCCTCAGCCTGGCGGGCGCCGGCCTGGGCGACTCGCTGTGGCAACTCGCTCTCGCACTGGGCTGGTTCGGGCTGCTGGTGGGGGCGCTGGACGCCAGTATGAACATGCTCGGGGTGGGCCTCCAGCACCGCTACGGCCGCTCGATCATGATCGGCTTCCATGCCGCGTTCAGCCTCGGCGGCATCCTCGGCGCGGCGATCGCTGGCCTCGGCTCGCACTACGACCTGGGCCTGCCAGTGCTGTTCGGCACCGCCGCGGCGGTGATCGCGCCGCTCGCGGTGCTGACCGGCACCCGGTTCGCCGGCCCGGCCGAACTCGGCGACGCCGTACGGGAGGCGGCGGCGGCCGCCGCCCGGTCCATCCCCTGGCGCCCGCTGCTGCCGCTGTGCCTGGCGATGGCCTTCGCCTACATCGCGGACGCCTCGGTCTCCAACTACAGCGTCAAGTACCTCACCGACGGCCTGGGCAGCCGGGAGGACCTCGCCAAGCTGTCCTACCTCGGCTACATGGTCGCGATGCTGCTCGGCCGGGCCCTGGGGGACCGCGCGGTGCAGCGCTTCGGCGCCGTCCCGGTGGTGCGCGGCGGCGCCGCGCTGGCCGCGCTCGGCTTCGGGCTGGCCGCGGTGGCGCCCGCGCCCTGGGCCGGCATCGCCTCGTTCACCGTGCTGGGCTTCGGCATCTGCGCGATCATCCCGCAGGTGTTCGCGGCCGGCGGCCGGCTCTTCCCGGCCGACTCGGACGCCGCCGTGGCCCGGCTCAACCTCTTCAACTACGTGGGTTTCCTGGTCGGTTCGCCGCTGGTCGGGGCGATCGCGGACGGCGCTTCGTACCGCTGGGCGCTGCTCGCCCCGATGCTGCTGGTGCTCGCCGTGCTGCCGCTGGCCGAGCGCTTCGCCCCGGCCCCGGTGGCGGCCCCCGCCGCCGCGTGACGGCGGGGGTTCGGTGAGGCCCGACGCCCCCACCCACTACGGTGGAGGCCATGCCCGAAGCCGAGCGTGACACCCCCTGCGGCCTGCACCTCTTCTGGGACGAGGCCGTCACCGCCTACGACTTCGGCCCCGGCCACCCGATGGACCCGACCCGGCTGGCGCTCACCATGCGCCTGGTCGAGGACCTCGGACTGGCCGCCGGGCCCGGGGTGACCGTCCGGTCCGCGCCGCCCGCCGGCGACTCCACCCTGCGGCTGGTGCACACCGGGGAGTACGTCGAGGCGGTCAAGCACGCCGCCGCGCACCCCGAGCAGACCGACCCCCGGCACGGGCTCGGCACCGACGACAACTGGGCCTTCCCGGCCGTCCACTCGGCCTCCGCGCTGATCGCCGGCCAGTCGGTCGCCGCCGCCGAGGCGGTCTGGCGCGGCGAGACCCCGCACGCCGTCAACTTCGCCGGCGGGCTGCACCACGCGATGCCCGGCAAGGCCTCCGGCTTCTGCATCTACAACGACCCGGCCCTGGCCATCGCCCGGCTGCTCGAACTCGGCGCCGAGCGGGTCGCCTACGTCGACGTGGACGTCCACCACGGCGACGGCGTCCAGGAGGCCTTCTGGAACGACCCCCGGGTACTGACCGTCTCGCTGCACGAGCACCCGGCCACGCTCTTCCCGCAGACCGGCTGGTCCACCGAGACCGGCGGCCCGGACGCCCCCGGCTCCGCCGCCAACCTGCCGCTGCCGGCCGGCACCGGCGACAGCGGCTGGCTGCGCGCCTTCCACGCCCTGGTGCCCGAACTGCTCACCGCCTTCCGGCCGCAGGTCCTGGTCACCCAGCACGGCGCGGACACCCACCTGGAGGACCCGCTCGCCCACCTCGCCGTCACCGTGGACGCCCAGCGGCTGATCGCCGAGGAGCTGCACGAGCTGGCCCACCGGCTCACCGGCGGCCGCTGGGTGGCCACCGGCGGGGGCGGCTACGCCGTGGTGGACGTCGTCCCGCGGACCTGGACCCACCTGGTCGCCACCGCCGCCGGCCGGCCCGTCGACCCGGCCACCGAGACCCCCGACAGCTGGCGCGCCGAGGTCCACCGCCGCACCCGCCGCCCGGCCCCGCTGCGGATGACCGACGGCGCCCGACCGGCCTGGCGCGACTTCGACGCGGGTTACGATCCGGCGGACCGACTCGATCAGGCCATCCTCGCCAGCCGCCGCGCGGTGTTCCCGCACCACGGTCTGCTGGCCTGAAACCGCCGCCCCGGCCGCGCGCCGGGCGGGCCGTGCGTACGCCCACCGGTGCCATCCGGGGGGTGACTACGTACTGCAACGGTCCTATCTCTCACCGTACGAGGACTGCACCTCCCCTCTTCCCACTGGTACCACCCATAACTACTCTGGGGATACACGTGTGCCGGTGGAGTCACCGGAGGGGAAGCCGGTGCCTTGCACACGGGTAAGGGTCGGGTGATGGTCATGAGTTCCGTCGAGCGCCCCCTGCAGGAAGTCGTCTTCCTGACCGTGGCCGAGGTCGCCGCGGTCATGCGGGTGTCCAAGATGACGGTGTACCGGTTGGTGCACAGCGGAGAGCTGCCGGCCATCCGGGTCGGACGGTCCTTCCGGGTGCCCCAGCAGGCGGTGCACGAGTACCTCAAGGAGTCCTACGTGCGGCTGGAGAGCGCGTAGCCGACGGGCGGACGGGGGCGGGCCACAGCCGTGGATCCGCCCCCGTTCGCCCCGGATTTCCCATGAGTTTCCCGGTCACGGGGAGCGCGATTTACAGCCCCGGCCACACGGACGGTAGGCTAGGCCCTCACGTCAGTCGTATGGACTCCGTCTCTCACGGACGAGAGTCTCAGTGAGCGAGGGTTGTTCCGTGGGCTCTGTCATCAAGAAGCGTCGCAAGCGTATGGCCAAGAAGAAGCACCGCAAGCTTCTCAAGCGCACTCGCGTTCAGCGTCGCAACAAGAAGTAAGCGCCCCCGGCCGCGCCCAGCGCGCCCAGCGCTTTCGCCGCCCGTCCTGGTCCTCGTGGCCAGGGCGGGCGGTGTCGTTTCACGGCCCCCCGGGGCGGCGCGGTACGGTGCACGAGGGCCGCTCGGGCCGAGGGAATGGGGTGCAGCACCGTGGGCGTGGTCGTGCTCGTCACCGGCGTGGCACGCCATCTCGGCGCCCGCTTCGCCGCCGAGGTCCGCCGCCGGCCGGGGGTGGACCGGGTCGTCGGCGTGGACGTGCAGCCGCCCCGGCTGCCGGTCGAGGAGCCGGCCGGACCGGTCGCGCCGTACACCTTCCACCAGCTCGACCTGCGTCGGCCCGCGGTCTCCCGGGTGATCGCCGAGCACCGGGTGGACACCGTGGTGCACCTGAGCGTCAGCGCCACCGGACTGGGCTCCACCAACCGCTCCGCGGTCAAGGAGTCCAACGTCATCGGCACCATGCAGCTGCTCGGCGCCTGTCAGAAGGCGCCCGGGGTGCGCCGGCTGGTCGTGAAGTCGACCACAGGCGTCTACGGCTCCGCGCCCCGCGACCCGGCGGTGTTCAGCGAGCGGATCCAGCCGAAGGACCCGCCCGGCGGCGGCTTCGCCAAGGACGCGGCCGAGGTCGAGGGCTACGTCCGCGGCTTCGCCCGGCGCCGCCCGGATGTCGCGGTGACGGTGTTGCGCTTCGCCAACATCGTCGGCCCCGGCGCCGACACCCCGCTCAGCGAGTACTTCGCCCTGCCGGTGCTGCCGACCGTGCTCGGCTACGACCCCCGGCTGCAGTTCGTCCACGAGGACGACGCCGTCGAGGTGCTCTGCCGGGCCGCCGACGCGCCCGTACCGGGCACCGTCAACACCGGCACCCTCAACGTGGCGGGCGAGGGCGTGCTGCTGCTCTCCCAGTGCGCCCGCCGGCTCGGCCGGCCCACCCTGCCGCTGCTGCTGCCCGCGGTCAGCTGGATGGCCGTGCTGGCCCGGCAGACCCGCTTGGTGGACGTTTCCCCGGAACAGCTGCGGCTGCTCACCCACGGCCGGGTGGTGGACACCACCCGGCTGCGGGAGACCTTCGGCTACCGCCCGGCGTTCAGCACCCCGGAGGCGTTCGCCGACTTCGCCGCCGCCCTGGGCCCCGGCCTGCTGCCGCCCGAGCGGCTGGCCGCCGTCACCGACCGGCTGACCGCCCTGCTCGGCCCCGAAGGGGCCGGCGACGCCGTACCGACCCACCGCCCGAGGAGCTGAACCCGCGATGAGTGCCGCTGCCGAGAACACGCCGGGCGAGGCCAAGGTCATCCCGATCGAGTCCGCCCCCAGCTACACCTCGCCCGAGGGCCCCGGCTTGGCCGAGCGGCTCGCCGGGGCCGTCGGCGGGGCGCTGTCCGGGCAGCTCGGCCCGGCGGCCACCCGGCTGTTCGGCAAGGGCTGGGAGGGCCGGGCCACCGAGGGGCTGGCCTTCCTGCGCCGCCGGATCACCGGCGACTACGAGGTCGACGAGTTCGGCTTCGACCGGGAGCTGACCGAGGAGGTGCTGCTCTCGCTGCTGCGCCCGCTGGCCGAGAAGTACTTCCGGATCGACGTCCAGGGAATCGAGAACATCCCGGCCGAGGGCGGCGCGCTGATCGTCGCCAACCACTCCGGCACCATCCCGCTGGACGCCCTGATGACCCAGGTGGCCATCCACGACCACCACCCGCACCACCGGCACCTGCGGATGCTCGCCGCCGACCTGGTCTTCGTGCTGCCGGGCATCAACGAACTGGCCCGCAAGGCCGGCCACACCCTGGCCTGCAACGAGGACGCCCAGGCGCTGCTGGAGCGCGGCGAGGTGGTCGGGGTCTGGCCGGAGGGCTTCAAGGGCATCGGCAAGCCGTTCTCGGAGCGCTACAAGCTCCAGCGCTTCGGCCGTGGCGGCTTCGTCTCCTCGGCGCTGCGGGCGCGGGTGCCGATCGTGCCGTGCTCGATCGTCGGGGCGGAGGAGACCTACCCGATGATCGGCAACGTCAGGACGCTGGCCCGGCTGCTCGGACTGCCGTACGTGCCGGTCACGCCGACCTTCCCGTGGCTGGGGCCGCTCGGGGTGCTGCCGCTGCCGACCAAGTGGACGATCCGCTTCGGCGAGCCGATCGCCACCGACGGCTATCCGGCGGAGGCGGCGGACGACCCGATGCTGGTCTTCGACCTGGCCGACGAGGTGCGGGAGACCATCCAGCACACCCTGTACCAGCTGCTGGTGCAGCGGCGCTCGGTGTTCTTCTGACCCGTCCCGGCCCCTCCGGACCCCGCTGAGCCCCAGTCGGCCCGGCTGAGCCCCTTCAGGGGCCCCAATGCGACCGGCCCCGACGCGACCGGCCCCAGCGGAACGTCCGCCGGGGCCGGTCGCGTGCCGCTCAGCTGCCGCCGAGGATCCGCAGCCCGGGCAGCAGGCCGGGGATCAGCGGGGGCACGTCCACGCCCTGCTGGGCGCCGCTCGGCGTGCTGGGCGCACCCGACGGCGGCTGCGGCACCTGCGGCGGGGCCGCGTCGGCGCTCGGCGAGGGTCGGCCGGCCCCGGTGAGCCCGTTGGTGAGGTTGCCGACCAGGCCGTTGACGGCGTCCGGGGCGCTGCTGGGCAGGGTGCTCGGCAGCCCACCGCCCTTGCCGCCGCTGCCGACCGTGCCGCCGGTGTCGGCCGGGGAGCGGTCGGTGCTGCCGGGGCGGCTGCCGTTGCCGGTGCCGTCCTGGGGCTGCCCGGAGCCGGGGGCGGTGCCGGAGCCGTTCGCTCCGGAGCCGGCCGGGGATCCGCCGGTCGAGGAGGACGAGTCGTCGCCCGCTCCGGTGCCGGCCGCGCCACCGCTCTTGGCGGGGGGCTGGGCCAGGCGCAGGGGCGCGACGTCCTCGCTTATGTCGTCGAAGAGCTGGTTCACCAGGTGGGCCTGATCGGTGAGCTGGACGGGCAGCCGGCCCTGCAGCTCGCTCCAGCGGCCGTCCTCGTCCTGGGCGAAGCCGGCCAGCGCGCGCATCGGGTCCAGCGAGCCGTTGCTGCGGTAGACCGAGCGCAGCAGGTCGCGGCCCTTGAGGGCGTCGGCGTGCATGTCGTCCAGCGCCCGGCGGACCCGGTCGACGGTGGCCGGGCTGAGCCCGGTGGCCGAACCGGTCTGCCCGACCAGGGTGTTGGCCTCGCCGAGCCGGGTGGCGGCGTTGCCGAGCAGCAGCTCGCCGCGTTCCGAGTCGGAGTCCGCGAGGTCCAGCCGGAGCCCTTCGAGGCCGCGCTTCATGCCGTACAGCGTGTCCCCGGGGAGGGCGTTGGTACTCGCGGCGGCGGCCCCGGCCAGGCTGCCGACGGCGAGCCCGGCGACCAGCCCGCCGATCGCGAAGCGGCGGCTCCACCGGCCGCGCGGCGCCGTCCGGATCGCCCGGTGGCGGCGCTGGCGGGGCACCGTGGCGCCCGGCCCGCCCGCGAAGGCCTGCTCGAACGCGGCCATCAGCTGGGCGCGTTGGACCGTCCGGACCTCCTGGTCCAGGGCCGGTCCGGGCAGTGCCCCCAGTGCGTCGGCCAGACCGACCAGTTCGGCCATCGCGACCGAACCGGCCTCGCCGGCAGCGGCGTTGGCCGATTCGGCGTCGGCCGCGCGGCGTTGCTCCGCCTGGTGGGCCTCCAGCGCCTCGGCGAAGGCCTTCGCCCGCCGGTGCTCCAGCACGTTTGCCGTCACGGGCCACACCTCCCTTCGTCGTTGTCGACACCCCGGCCTGCCGGACGGTTGCCCCGGCGGGCCAAAGCCACTCCATCGGGTGATAGGTCACAATTCGGCTTGACCGTACGCCTGGTGGGGGCTTGCACGTTGGCCAACGAGCGGTGCGGGCGGTCGGTTACGCACGGCTGATCATCGGACCGACCGTTCACCCGGACGTGTCGGTCGGATGGGCGTGGTGACGGGCCGTCGGGGCGGCTCCGTCGCCGGGCTATCGCCCCCTCGGTCACCGTCGCCTCACCGCGCGTCGGGCGGGAGGAGTCGGGCCAGGGTACGGACGGCGCGGTACTGGAGGGTCTTGATCGCACCCTCGTTCTTGCCCATGATCCGTGCGGTCTCGGCCACCGAGAGGCCCTGCAGGAAGCGCAGCGTCACGCACTCCTGCTGCTGGGGGTTGAGCCGGCGCACCGCGTCCAGCAGGGCGGCGTTGGAGAGCGACTCCAGCACCGACTCCTCCGGGCTGCGCTCGCACTCGTTGGAGTCGAGCATCTCGCCGGTGGTCACCTCCAGCCGGAACCGGCTGGACTTGAAGTGGTCGGCGACCAGGTTGCGGGCGATGGTGACCAGCCAGGCGCCGAAGTCCCGCCCCTGCCAGGTGAAGGTGCCGATCCGGCGCAGCGCGCGCAGAAACGTCTCGCTGGTGAGGTCCTCGGCGGTGGCCCGGCTGCCGACCCGGTAGTAGATGTAGCGGTAGACGGTGTCCGCGTAGTGGTCGTAGAGCCGGCCGAAGGCCTCGCTCTCACCGGCCTGGGCCCGCTCGACCAGCTCCATGATCGGGTTGTGCTCGGTCTCGTAGCCGGGGCTCGGCGCGGTGCGGGTACGGCTGCGGCCGACGCCGGAGCTGCCGGTGCGGCCCCGCGAGCCGGTGCCGGTCGAGCCGGCGGCGGTGGTGCGCAGCGCCGTCCCGGGGCTGTGCTGGTGGCCGAACGGGCCTCCGGCGGGCACGAGTTGGGGTGTGGTGGCGAGCTGGCTGAGGAGCAGCGTGCGCAACAGGTCCAGGCCGGTGGAGATCTGCCGCTCGGCGGCCGGGCGGCCGCGGAGGCCGGTGCGGGGGCGCAGGGACGCGGACGACGGGCGGGAGGGTGCAGGCGCGTCGTTCCGGACGGGTGGGTACACGGGACTCCCAGAGGCAGAACTGTGGACGGATCACCTCCGCCTGCGCGGAGAGCACTCCCCATGACACCCGTTCGAGCGGGATGCATGGGTGACGTGCATCCAGGAGAGAATAACGCTTTGTGCAATGACAGCTACACCGTGTGGTCGAAGTGGTCGTTTGGGATCCATTTGTTGTGCATATTCGGCTGACACTGACCGGAGATGTCATCGTTCATCCGGCTCAACGTGACCGTTCGGGCGCCCAGGGTGACCAATTCGGCGGTACTGGGGGCGGTTTCCCAGCCTTGGGGCTCGGCAACCCCTGACTTTCCCGGCCTGGCGAACGATCAGAACCGGTCACCGGGTGACAGGTTCGGACAATCGGCCCGGACGGCCGTGTCGGAGCTGGGAGTTCGCTCGTACGAGGGGCCAGGTCAGGCCCCTGATTGACGCCTTCTCACCCGCGCGGGGGAGCGGTGGGAAGAGCGGCAGAAACGGTTCCGTGGACGGGGGTCGGGCCGGATCCGACGGAAGTTCGGCCGGAGTTCGTCCCGACGCCGGCCCCGGGCCGGCCGGAGTTCAGCCGCGCCGACGGCGCCGCTGCAGCGCCACCCCGGCCGCCGCCGCCCCGGCGAGTACCCCGAGCGCGGCCGCCGCCGGCAGCCCCACCCGGGCCGCCTTGCGGCCGGTCCGGAAGTCGCGCACCCGCCAGCCCTGCGCCCGGGCGTGCCGCCGCAGCGCGCCGTCCGGGTTCACCACGTACGGGTGGCCGACCAGCGAGAGCATCGGGATGTCGTTGGCCGAGTCGCTGTAGGCGGCGCAGCGGTCGAGGTCCAGCCGCTCGCGCCGGGCCAGCGCGTTCACCGCGGCGGCCTTGGCCGGGCCGTGCAGCAGGTCGCCGACCAGGCGGCCGGTGTAGTGGCCGTCCCGGGCCTCGGCGACGGTGCCCAGCGCGCCGGTCATGCCGAGCCGCCGGGCGATGATCCGGGCCACCTCCAGCGGGGCGGCGGTCACCAGCCAGACCCGCTGGCCGGCGTCCAGGTGCATCTGGACCAGGGCGCGGGTGCCGGGCCAGATCTTGTCGGCGACGACCTGCTCGAAGACCTCCTCGCAGATCACCTCCAGGTCGGCGGTGCGCTTGCCGGCCACGATGCCGAGGGCGGTGTTCCGGGCGTCCGAGATGTGGTCCGGGTCCTCGGTGCCGTTCAGCCGGAAGAGCGCCTGCTGCCAGGCGAAGCGGGCGATGTCGCGGCGGGTGAGGAAGCCGTGCCGGTAGAGGCCGACGCCGAGGTAGAAGATCGCGGCGCCGCGCAGGATGGTGTTGTCGCAGTCGAAGAAGGCCGCGGCGCGCGGGTCGTCCCGGTCGGGGGTGTGGTTCCCGGCCGGGGCCTTGGGGGCCTTCCCGGCCTTGCCCGCCGCCGCGGCCTCGGGGGCCTCTGTCCCGGGGGCATGCCCGGCGGCGGCGTTCCCGGCGGGAGCGTCCGCGAGGGTGTCGTCCGCGAGGGTGCCGTTCGCGAGGGTGCCGTTCGCGGCCGTGTCGTCCCCGGCGGGGCCGGCGGGGGAGAGCAGCGGTTCGGCGCGCAGCGCGGCCTCGGCGGCCGCCGCGGCGGCCTCGCCCGCCAGGGCGCTCCGCTCGGTGGTGGAGCGCCTCGCCTGGGTGAGCCTTCGGAGCACGGCCATGTCATCGAGCATATCCAGCCGGGCGGGGAGCGGCCGTGACGGAGCCGTGCCCGTGCGGTGAACAGCTCCCCGCCACCGCCCCGGGGGCGGGCGGGTGTGCAGCCGCCACAATGACGGGGTGAGCCCACTGCTGCGACGTAAGAGCCCCGAGCCGGCGGACCGTACCGTGACCCTGGTCGGCAAGCCCGGCTGCCACCTGTGCGACGAGGCCCGGGAGGTGATCGTCCGGGTGGCGGCGGAGCTGGGCGCGACCTTCGAGGAGAAGGACATCACCCGGGATGAGGAGCTGTACCGCCGCTACTGGGAGCAGATCCCGGTCACCCTGATCGACGGTCGCCAGCACGACTTCTGGCGGGTCGACGAGAGCCGTCTGCGCAAGGCCCTGGGCGCCTGACGAGACGCTCGTACGGGCACCACCGCCCCCGCCGACCGGCGGGGGCGGTTCGCCGAATCGTTGCCAAAGACACTCCGTCCGGGCTTGGGGCGGGGCGCCTCGGTCGGCTTACGATCGAACGCGTTTGCGCCCGTGGGGGGCTGAGCACACGAGGAGTGCCGTCATGCTTCCCCGCCCGGTCCCAGGGACGCCCGTAGCTTGCGAGGGCTTCGCGGTGGTGGACGTGGAGGCGACCGGCCGCAGTCCGTGGCGGCACCGGGTGGTCGAGGTCGCGGTGGTGCTGCTGGACGCCCGGCTCCGCCCCGAGGGCGAGTTCGCGACCCTGCTGGACCCGCTGGGTCCGGTCGGCCCGACCCATGTGCACCGGATACACCAGGCCGACGTCGAGGGTGCCCCGCGCTTCCGGGAGATCGCCCCCCGGCTGCTGGAGCTGCTGGCCGGCCGGGTGCTGGTCGGCCATCACGTCAGTTGCGACCACGCCTTCCTGGACCGTGAGTTCGCCCGGATCGGGGTGCCGCTGCCGCCCGTCCCGCTGCTGTGCACCATGGGGCTGGCCCGCGCCCACCTGCCGGAGGCCCGCAGCCACGGCCTGGCGGCCTGCGTGGAGGCGGCCGGTCTGGGCTGGTACCCGGCGCACACCGCGCTGGGCGACGCCCGGGTGACGGCGGAGCTGCTGCGGCACTGCGCGGGCGCCCCGTCCTGCCCGCCGGACGACTGGACCGGCCCGCTGCGCGAGGCCGCCCGGGTGCCCTGGCCGCGGCTGGGCCGGGCGCGGTCCCGGCCGTCCGGCGGCGCCGTCCCGCTGGTGCGCCGGGAGGCCCCGTACGGCCCCTGGCTGCCCGGTTCCGCGGCCCCGGAGCTGGTTCTGACCCAGGCCGGTGTTATGAGTACAACGGCGTGATGCGCATCACTGTGCGGGGACAAAACGGACACCATCTTTGTGCACACGTTCACAAACGCTTAGCCTGGCTGCCAAAGCCCAGCTTCACCCACAGGAGCACCGTGGCAATCGGCCGATCACCACAGAGCAGTTCGCAGACGCCCGACCAGGGCGCCGCGCGCCGACCCTCGCGTGCCCGGGGCATCCCGGAAGCGACGGTCGCCCGGCTCCCGCTCTACCTGCGGGCCCTCACCGCGCTCTCCGAGCGCTCGGTGCCGACCGTCTCCTCCGAGGAGCTGGCCGCCGCCGCCGGCGTGAACTCGGCCAAGCTGCGCAAGGACTTCTCCTACCTCGGCTCCTACGGCACCCGCGGTGTCGGCTACGACGTCGAGTACCTCGTCTACCAGATCTCCCGCGAGCTCGGTCTGACCCAGGACTGGCCGGTCGTCATCGTCGGCATCGGGAACCTCGGCCACGCCCTCGCCAACTACGGCGGGTTCGCCTCCCGCGGCTTCCGGGTCGCCGCCCTGTTGGACGCCGACCCCAACGTGGTCGGTTCCACCGCCGCGGGGCTGCCGGTGCGCCACATGGACGAGCTGGAGGCGATCGTCGAGAGCCAGCACGTCTCCATCGGCGTGATCACCACCCCGCCCGGCGCCGCCCAGCAGGTCTGCGACCGGCTGGTCGAGGCGGGCGTGACCAGCATCCTGAACTTCGCCCCGACCGTGCTGACCGTCCCGGACGGCGTCGACGTGCGCAAGGTGGACCTCTCCATCGAGCTGCAGATCCTCGCCTTCCACGAGCAGCGCAAGGCCGGTGAGGAGCCCGACCGCACCGAGTCCGTGCTGGACCGCGCCCCCGGCCCGGTCCGCGCGGCCGCGGCCAAGCTGCGCCGGGCGGCCGGCGGCACCGCCAAGGGCCGCGGCGGCGCCGAGCCGGCGGCCAAGGACCAGGCCGAGCAGTCGGCCAAGGGCAAGTCCGCCAAGGGCGGCGAGGGCGAGCTGTCCGCGGTGATGCCCGCATGAACACCGAAAGCTGTGGGGGACGGGCATGAGTCTTCTCGTCGTCGGACTGAGCCACCGGACGGCCCCGGTCGGCGTGCTGGAGCGCGCCGCGCTGACCGGTGAGGTCCCGACCCGGCTGCTGCACGACGCGGCCGCGTCCTCGACCGTCGCCGAGGCCGCGCTGCTCAACACCTGCAACCGGATCGAGCTGTACGCGGACGTGGACAAGTTCCACGCGGGCGTCGCCGAGCTGTCGCTGCTGCTGGCCCACCACAGCGGGGTGGACCTGGAGGAGCTGACCTCCCACCTGTACGTCCACTACGAGGACCGCGCCGTCCACCACCTCTTCTCGGTGGCCTGCGGCCTGGACTCGATGGTGGTCGGCGAGGGCCAGATCCTCGGCCAGCTGCGCGACGCGCTGGCCAAGGCCCAGGACGAGCACACCGCCGGGCGCGACCTGAACGAGCTGTTCCAGCAGGCCCTGCGGGTCGGCAAGCGGGCGCACAGCGAGACCGGCATCGACAAGGCCGGCCAGTCGCTGGTCACCTTCGGCCTGGAGCAGGTCGCCGCGGGCGCGGGCGAGATCGCCGGCAAGCGCGCGCTGGTGGTCGGGGCCGGGTCGATGAGCTCGCTGGCCGCCGCCACCCTGGTCCGCTCCGGGGTCACCGACCTGCTGATCGCCAACCGCACCCCGGCCCGCGCCGAGCGCCTGGTGGAGATCCTCGGCCCGGACGTGGCCCGCACCCTGGACCTCGCCAAGGTGCCCGAGGCACTGGCCGACGTCGACCTGGTGATCTCCTGCACCGGCGCGGCCGGCGTGGTGGTCCGGGCCGAGGACGTGGCCGCCGCGGTGGCCGTGCGCCGCTCGCCCCGGCCGCTCGCCCTGCTCGACCTCGCCATGCCGCGCGACGTCGACCACGCCGTGCACGAGCTGGACGGCGCCCTGCTGGTCGACCTGGAGAGCCTCTCCCACGCGCACGCCGCCAGCCCCGGCGCCGGCGACGTCGACGAGGTCACCCGGATCGTCTCCGACGAGGTGACCGCCTTCGGCGCCGCCCAGCGGGCCGCCCGGATCGCGCCGACCGTGGTCGCCCTGCGGGCGATGGCCTCCGACGTGGTCGCCGCCGAACTGGGCCGGCTGGACACCCGGCTGCCCGACCTGGACGAGCGCTCCCGCGCCGAGATCACCCAGACCGTCCGCCGCGTCGTCGACAAGCTGCTGCACGCCCCGACCGTCCGGGTGAAGCAGCTGGCCGCCGAGCCCGGCGGCGCCTCCTACGCGGACGCCCTGCGCGAGCTGTTCGACCTCGACCCGGCGGCCGTGCACGCCGTGTCGGGCACGCCCGTCGGCGGCCGCCCCCAGCCTTCGGCCGGGAGCACCAGATGAACCGTCAGCCATCCCACGAGTACCACCGGGACGATCACCTCATGAATGGTCAACCGCTCTCCGAGCAGGCTCCGGCCGCCGCCCTGCGGCTCGGCACCCGGCGCAGCGCGCTCGCCATGGCCCAGTCGGGCATGGTCGCCCGCGAGGTGACCAGGCTCACCGGCCACCCCGTCGAGCTGGTCGAGATCACCACCTACGGCGACACCTCCCGGGAGGCGCTCGCGCAGATCGGCGGCACCGGCGTGTTCGTCTCCGCACTGCGGGACGCCCTGCTGGCGGGCCGGATCGACTTCGCCGTGCACTCGCTCAAGGACCTGCCCACCGCCGCGCCCGAAGGCCTGACGCTGGCCGCCGTCCCGGCGCGCGAGGACGCCCGGGACGCCCTGGTCGCCGCCGAGGGCCTGACCCTGGACGAGCTGGTGGAGAAGCTGGCCGGGGCCGGCCGCCCGGCCCGGATAGGCACCGGCTCCCCGCGCCGGATGGCCCAGCTGAACGCCTGGGCCCGGGCCCGCGAGGCCCAGCTGGAGACCGTCGCGATCCGCGGCAACGTGGACACCCGGATCGGCTACGTGAGCGCCGGCGAGCTGGACGCCGTGGTGCTGGCCACCGCCGGACTCAACCGGCTCGGCCGCAGCGCCGAGATCTCCCAGTACCTCGACCCCGAGCTGATGGTCCCGGCCCCGGGCCAGGGGGCGCTCGCGATCGAGTGCACCACCGCCGCTGTGCTTCCCGACGGGGGTTCGCTGACCGCCGCGCTCGCCCTGCTGGACCACACCCCCACCAGGGTCGCCGTGGCCGCCGAGCGCGCTCTGCTGGCCGCCCTGGAGGCCGGTTGCTCGGCCCCGGTCGCCGCACTGGCCACCTGGGGCCGGGAGAACGAACTGCAGCTGGACGGCGTGGTCGGCGACCCCGACGGCGCCGCCCTGCTGAAGATGTCCGCCAACGGTCCGATCGTCCTCGACGAGACCGCCGAGCAGCAGGCGCGGGCCCTCGGCCACGCCCTGGCCGCCCGGCTGCTCGACGCGGGCGCGGCCACCCTGATGGGGGAGCGAGCCCGATGAGCGAGCGAAGCGAGCGAATCATGAAGAGGTGCGCGTTTCGCGAAGAGACCGCCGAGCGTAGCGAGGTGGGCGCATGAGCCCCACCGCCGCCACCGATGCCCTGTTCCCGGCCGGGCAGCCCACCGGACGGTGCACCTTCCTGGGTGCGGGCCCCGGTGACCCGGGCCTGCTGACCCTGCGCGCCGTCGAGGTGCTGTCCTCGGCCGACATCCTGGTCGCCGACCCGCTGACCGCCGCGGCCGTGCGCACCCACTGCCCGACCGGTGTGCAGGTGCACGCCCCGGCCGCCGAGGGCACCGGCTTCGACCTGGCCAAGCTGGTCGCCGAGGCCGTCCGGGCCGGCAAGCACGTGGTCCGCACCGTCGACGGCGACCCGGGCCTGGACGGCTGCGCCGCCGAGGAGATGCTCAGCTGCGCCGGTGACGGGATCCCCTTCGAGGTGATCCCGGGTGTGGCCCAGTCGGTCGGCGTCCCGGCGTACGCGGGCGTCCCGCTGCGCGGCGCGGCCGGCACCGACGTCCGTTTCGTGGACGGCGGCCAGCTGCTGTCCGGCGCCCCGGTCGACCTGGGCGCGCCGGAGACCACCCTGGTGGTCCGCACCACCCTGGGCCAGCTGCCGGCCACCGCGAGCGCGCTGGTCTCCAACGGCCGCAAGCCGGAGTCGGCGCTGAGCGCCACCCTCTCCGGCACCACCACCCGCCAGCGCACCTTCACCTCCACGCTGTCCACCATCGCGGCCGACCTCAAGGTGGCCCGGGTGCTGCCCTCGCCGGTCTCCGCCCCGGTGGACCCGGCGACCTCGGTGATAGCCGTGGTGGGCGAGCAGGTCGCCCACCGCGCCTCGCACTCCTGGTTCGAGACCAAGCCGCTGTTCGGCTGGAACGTCCTCGTGCCGCGCACCAAGGAGCAGGCCCACGGCCTGTCCGAGCAGCTGCGCTCGTACGGCGCGGTGCCGCAGGAGGTGCCGACCATCGCGGTCGAGCCGCCGCGCACCCCGCAGCAGATGGAGCGGGCCATCAAGGGCCTGGTCACCGGCCGCTACGAGTGGATCGCCTTCACCTCGGTGAACGCCGTCCGTGCCGTCCGGGAGAAGTTCGAGGAGTACGGCCTGGACGCCCGGGCGTTCGCCGGGATCAAGGTCGCGGCGGTCGGCGAGACCACCGCCCAGGCCCTGGTGGACTTCGGCGTGAAGCCGGACCTGGTGCCCTCCGGCGAGCAGTCCGCCGCCGGGCTGCTGGAGGACTGGCCGCCGTACGACCCGGTCTTCGACCCGATCGACCGGGTGCTGCTGCCGCGCGCCGACATCGCCACCGAGACCCTGGTGGCCGGCCTGGTCGAGCTCGGCTGGGAGGTCGACGACGTGACGGCGTACCGGACGGTGCGCGCCTCGCCGCCGCCGGCCGAGACCCGCGAGGCGATCAAGGGCGGTGGCTTCGACGCGGTGCTGTTCACCTCGTCCTCGACCGTCCGGAACCTGGTCGGCATCGCCGGCAAGCCGCACAACGTCACGGTCATCGCCTGCATCGGCCCGGCCACCGCCAAGACCGCCGAGGAGCACGGCCTGCGGGTCGACGTGATGGCCCCGGCGCCGTCGGCGGCCGCGCTGGCCCAGGCGCTGGCAGACTTCGGAGCCAAGCGCCGGGACACCGCGACGGCCGCGGGCGAGCCGGTCTACCGGCCCAGCGAGCGCCGTCCGGGATCCCGCCGCAAGGCCCGCTGAGGATTCCCGACAGGATTCCCAACTACGGTGCTGGGGGCGGCAGTTCGTCGCCCCCAGCGCTGCACAACCGTTCGGAGAGAGAAGCCGTGTCCGCTGAATTCCCGTACGTTCGCCCGCGCCGGCTGCGGCAGAGCCCGGCGATGCGCCGACTGGTCGCCGAGACCCGGCTGCACCCCGCGGAGCTGGTCCTGCCGCTGTTCGTCCGCGAGGGCGTCAGCGCGCCCGTCCCGGTCGCCTCGATGCCGGGCGTGGTCCAGCACACCCGCGACACCCTGCGCAAGGCCGTCGTCGAGGCGGCCGAGGCCGGCCTGGGCGGCGTCATGCTGTTCGGCGTCCCGGTCGTGCAGGACGCGATCGGCAGTGAGGGCACCAACCCGGACGGCATCCTCCAGCAGGCGATCCGGGACGTCGTCGCCGAGGTCGGCGACTCCCTGGTGGTCATGTCCGACCTCTGCCTGGACGAGTACACCGACCACGGCCACTGCGGCGTGCTGGCCGCCGACGGCAGCGTGGACAACGACGCCACCCTGGAGCGCTACGCGGAGATGGCCCGGGTGCAGGCCGACGCGGGCGTCCACCTGGTCGGCCCGTCCGGCATGATGGACGGTCAGATCGCCGTCATCCGGCGGGCGTTGGACGAGGCCGGGCACCAGGACACCGGCATCCTCGCCTACACCGCCAAGTACGCCTCGGCCTTCTACGGCCCGTTCCGGGAGGCCGTCGGCTCCTCGCTCAAGGGCGACCGCAAGGCCTACCAGCAGGACCCGGCCAACGCCCGCGAGGCGCTGCGCGAGCTGGAGCAGGACCTCGCCGAGGGCGCCGACATGGTGATGGTCAAGCCGGGCATGGCCTACCTGGACATCCTGCGCCAGGTCGCCGACGCCTCCCCGGTGCCGGTCTCCGCGTACCAGGTGTCCGGCGAGTACGCGATGGTCGAGGCCGCCGCCGCGAACGGCTGGATCGACCGGGAGCGGATGATCATGGAGACGCTCACCTCGCTCCGCCGGGCCGGTGCCGAGCAGATCCTCACCTACTGGGCGGTCGAGGCCGCCGGGATGCTCAAGTAGCGGACGCGCACAGCGGAAGGCCGGGCCACCCCCGACGGGGGCGGCCCGGCCTTCCGGCTGTTACTTCCAGCCGTTGATGTGCGCGAAGCCCTCGCCGCCGCCCATCAGGTCGGTCGCGGTGGCGGCGCCGCCACCGAAGCCGCCGGCGATGGTGTTGGAGGTGTGGCCGACGCCCCACTCCATCCCGGCCACGAACGGGTGGTCGCCGGAGGCGACGAGGCCGCCGCCGCCCGCCAGGCCGACGTGGGCGAACGCCGGGGTGGCGGCACCCGCGAGCGCGAGCGCGGCGGTGGCGGTCAGGGCGGCCTTGGCCAGCTTGCTCTTCATGGATCTGCCCTCTCTGTGGGGGCGCCCCCACGGGCGCCCTTGCTGTGACTGGTGATCACCTCGGCCCGTCCGGCCGACGTCCCACGCGCCGGTCCGGACGGACGGTCACCCGGTCGGCCGCAGCGGTTCGGCGGCCGGGCCGGACACCTCGGTCAAGCCCGGAGGGCCCGGGGAGACCTTCCTCCCCGGGCCCTCCGTCCGTGCCATGCCCCTTGATCAGCCGATCAGGTGCGAGACACCCGCGTCGCCCGAGGACTGGGTGTTCTGGCCGACGTTGCAGATCTGCTTCGGGGTGCTGTTCAGGACGGGCACCTCGACCGGAACCGCGACGCCGATGACGGCGACGGCGATGTTGTGGACCTCCGGCAGGCAGATGTTCGCGTTGTCCAGGGTGTGGAAGTTCGGGCTGCCGTTGCCGTGGGTGCCGGTCTGGTTGGTGCCGCCGTTGCCCTGGACGGAGGTGGCGGCGCCGTCCGAGTCGACGATGGCGGAAGCCGAGCCGGCGGACATCGCGATGGCGGCGGCGGCCAGGCCGGCGGCGGCGAGGGACTTCTTGATCATTTCCGGTTTTCCTCTCAAGGGTGAATCGGGGAGCGATTCGAGGGTGATTCAGGGGGGTTGGTGCGGAGGTGGGCTGTGGGAACGTCAGCCGACCAGGTGGGACACGCCCGCGTCGCCGTGGCTCTGGGTGCCCTGGCCCTGGGTGCAGTACTGCTTGCCACCGCTGTTGGCGATCGGGACCTCGACCGGGACGGCCACACCGAGGACGCCGACGGCGATGTTGTGGATCTCGGGGAGGCAGACGTTCGCGTTGTCCAGGAAGTGGAAGTTCGGGCTGTTGTTCCCGACCGTCCCGGTGAAGTTGGTGCCGCCGTTGCCCTCGATGGAGGCGGCTGCGCCGTCCGCGTCACCGATGGCGGAGGCGGGAGCTGCGGCGCCGGCCAGCGCGGCGACAGCCAGGCCGGCGGCGGCGAAGGACTTCTGGATCATGGGGAGATCCCTCTCTGAAATGCTTTCGGTTTCCGTGCGTAGCAACGCGTCGAACGCTCAGACCCGGTCTGCAGTCACTGACGTCCAGATCAAAGAATGACGGCACGGAAGGTTACGGGGATTTTTGAAAAGAGTCCGGGAGGCGCGTCCGGGAGTGGTTTCCGGTCGGATTATTAGGCCGAACCGGTTAACGCCCGCAATCCGAACTCACGGTCACTCGTTGCGCAGATTGCTTTCCGGCTGCGGGTCCCGCAGCCCTCCCCGAAGGAACTCCGGTACTGGACCACCAGGACGTCCCCAGTACGGACAGGCAGAACGGTGAAAAGCATGAAGTTCTCCAAGCGGGCCGGCGCGATGCTGTTGGCGGTCGGTGCGGGCGTGCTCGCCTCCCAGGGAGCGGCCTCCGCCGCCTCGGTCAGCCCCGACCAGGTCGGAGCCCTGGAGGACAAGCTGTCCACCCAGCAGGTCCCGGCGGACGTGCCGCTCACCCCGCTGGGCAGCCACGTCACGGCCGGCATCCCGACCTCGCTGGTCATGCCGCCGGCGTCCGGCCGGACCACCGACAACGGGCTGCTGCCGGACCACCTGGTGCCCCAGCTCGCCACCGGCAAGGTCGGCCCGAGCGCCAAGGCCCAGCTGCCGCTCCCGCTGGTCGATCAGGGCGCCGACCTCGGCGAGGTGCTGCTGGACGCCCCGGCCGCGCCGCTGCAGGCCAAGACGCCCGGCCTGGACGTGGGCAAGCCGCTGGCGTTGGTGCACGACGGCACCGGCCAGCTCGCCGACGGCCGGCTCCGGGTGGACGAGGTGGACCCGCACCTGGTGCCGGGTGCCGTGCAGACCGTCCCGGGGGCCACCGCGAGCCTCGGCGGCGACCAGAGCCGGCTCTCCGTCACCGACGAGGTGAACGACCTGGCCAACACCACCACCGCGACCGCCACCGGCGTGCTGCGGCAGTCCGACGCGACCGACACGGCCACCTCGACCGCCACCGGTCTCGTCCAGCAGAGCGGCCTGGTCGACCTGGCCCGGCTCTGACGGGGCCCTGGCCGGGGTGCCGGACGCGCCGGAGCCCGGCACCCCGCCTGGTGACCAGGGGTGCCGGGCTCCGGCGCGTCCGCGGTCGCGTCCTCAGCCGGGCAGGACGCCGGACAGCCCGCCGACCACCGGGAGGTCCTTGACGCCGCCGCCGGCGCTCAGCGGCCCGGTCAGCGTCCCGGTGCCCACCGGGGCCAGGCCCTGGTCGGGCTGGACGGTCGCGCCGTTGTTGAGCACGTCGGCCGAGGAGTTGGCCCACGGGTCCAGGCGCAGGCTCTTGATCGGCGCGATGCCGTAGCCGAGGCCGGAGGTCGTCCCGTTCAGCGCCTGCCCGACGTCGGTCTTGGCCAGCGTGGCCGGTCCGGCCGCGGGCTCCGGGCCCGAGCCGGCGGTGGCGGCCTGCGCCGGACCGGCACCGAGCAGCACCACGGCGCCCACGGCGGCGGCCAGCCCGGCCCCGCCCTTCTTCGAAACCATGCGGATCACCCTTCGGTGGAGTGGTGCCCGGCCCGACGAAACCCGAGGGACGGGCCCTGAGGTTCCGGACGTCCCGTCCGGAGAAGCCGAACTGCCCCCCGGCCGGCTGGTCGGGGGGCAGTACGGCCGAAACGCGTGCCGATCGGGGATCAGCAGTCGTCCGCGGGCTGCGGGTGCACGTCCACGTTGGCGCAGCTGTTGCCGAAGGCCGGGTTCAGCGCACCGATCACGTTGATGGAGTTGCCGCACAGGTTGATCGGGATGTGGATCGGCACCTGGAGCTGGTTGCCGGAGATGACGCCGGGGGAGCCGGCGGCCACGCCCTCGGCGCCCGAGCTGGCGGCGGCGGAGCCCGCCGCACCGAGCACCAGGCCGGCAGCGGCGGCGGAGAGGACGGCGACCTTCTTGACGTTCTGCATGGGGTTGATCTCCTCGATCACACACGGGTGGAGCGTGCCGCGCCCCGGCGTTGCGGGGCGCGGCACGGGCTCGGTGAATCAGCTGTCGCCGGGTCGGCGACCGCGGGTTCAGCCGGCGTTGAGGCAGGAGTTGCCGAACGCCGGGTTCAGGATGCTGATGACGCCGATGCTGTTGCCGCAGACGTTGACCGGAACGTGCACCGGGATCTGGATCTGGTTGCCGGAGAGCACGCCGGGGGAGCCGGCGGCCACGCCCTCGGCACCCGAGCTGGCGAACGCGCCGCCGGCGGCACCGAGCACCAGGCCGGTGGCGGCCAGGGAGAGGGCGGCGGCCTTCTTGAGGTTGCGCATGGTTCTTCCTCCGATTTCTGCCCGACGGAAGATGAATGTCGGGAAACGGGCGAGCAGGAATACTCACCCGAAGGCTTCTTGGATTGCCGTGATTGTCACTCCGGCGGCGCACACCGGCGTGTTCCGCCCATGGCTCGGGCGTCGACGCGGCCGCCGCGTTTCTTCCAGCACCTCGCGAACATTTCCCGCACGGCCGGGAACGGTTCGGCGCAGGTGCGACCAGGAATTCCCGGTCAGGCGTTCAGGCGGTGTCGCCGAACGCCGGGTTCTGGGGGGCCCGCCACGTCGACCGACTTGCCGGGGGCCTCGGTGCCGTCGAGGCCGTGGGCGAGCTGCGCATGGGCGGTACTCGATTCATTGAGCAGGGCCGGGTGGATCCGTCTTCGTCAGGGAGAACGAGGCAGCGCGCGCGGGGAAACGGTCCGGTCCGGTGATCACCCGAATGCCGGGCGGACGGTGCATTGGGCCAGACGGGTGACAGTGCGGGCGTCGTCGCAACCGGTCCGGACGGGTGTCGTTCTAGATGTCGCACTCCCCGTGCATCTCTGTATGAACAGTCAGGAGGCTCGCATGAGCATCAAGAAGACCGCCGCCGTCGGCGCGGCCGTGGTGGGCATCGTGGCCGCCGGCGCCGGCACCGCCATGGCCAGCTCCGGCGCCGAGGGTGTCGCCGCGGGTTCCCCCGGTGTCATCTCGGGCAACCAGATCCAGGTGCCGGTGCACATTCCGGTCAACCTGTGCGGCAACTCCGTGGACGTGATCGGTCTGCTGAACCCGGCGTTCGGCAACCACTGCGCCAACCTGGGCTGAACCCACGACCGGTTCGGCCGGTGAGAGCCGCCGTTCCGCGCTTCCCTCCTGGGGCGCGGAACGGCGGCTCTTTTCCGTTGCCGTACGGCTGCGGTCGCGTCAGTTCCCGGTGATGTCACGAGCCTTGTTGCACTACTTGTCAGTACCTAGAATGTGAGACCTGCTCACCTTTTGGCACCTCTCCTGCTCCGCACCGCTCGGCACCCCCAGCCGGACGGTTCCCCCGCCCCCGCAAGGAGTCGCGTGTGATCAGGTTCCGCACGTCCGCGGCGCGGCCGGCGCGAACGGGCTCGTCCCGCTCCGCCGCCCTGCTCGCCGCCGGCGTCCTCATCGCCACCCTCGGCCTGGCCGGCGCCCCCGCCGCCCTCGCCGACAGCGCGCCGGCACCGGACCCGGCCGCCACCCGCCCGGCCGCGATCGTCGCCCTCGGCGACAGCGCCATCTCCGGGGAGGGCGCCGGCACCGACACCAACGACGGCTACTTCCCGGAGACCGACAGCCCGACCAACTACTGCCACCGCCACCCCAAGTCGGAGATCTTCACCACCGACATCCCCGGGGTCACCCCGATCGACCTCGCCTGCTCCGGCGCCCAGACCGGCGACCTGGTCAGCGACCCCGAGCTGGCCAAGATCACCGGCGGCGGCAGCGGGGACTACGGCGAGCCCAAACAGGACGTCAAACTCGCCGACACGGCGGCCAAGTACGACGTCAAGATGGTCGTCGTCACGATCGGCGCCAACGACGACTTCGACTTCAGCGGCATCATGATGCACTGCCTCGCGCAGTACTTCCCGATCCCCAAGGACCAGGGCTGCCGGGACACCATCGGCAGCGACGAGATCCGCCGCCGGGCCCGGGCCGTCCAGCCCAAGGTCGTCGCCGCGCTGCAGAACATCCGGCAGACCATGCGCAGGGCCGGCTACGCCGACTCCTCGTACCAGCTGGTCTACCAGTCGTACTTCAACCCGATCACCCCGGACATCCGGCGCAACGACTACCTCGGCAAGATCGCCGACGGCTGTCCGGCCTTCCCCGAGGACCTCGCCTGGGGCCACAACTGGGTGGTGCCGACGTTCAGCGACGCGCTCCGCGGCGCGGCCGAACAGGTGCCCGGCGTACGGTACCTGGACCAGCGCAGGGTCGCCTTCGGGCACGAGGTGTGCGCGGAGTGGACGACCTCGCCGTACGAGTACAGCAACGGCGACGTCATCAACCTCTCCGAGTGGGCCCGCAACGGCTGCGACTCGCAGATCGGCATCCCCGGGCTGTGCATGAACATGGTCCGCCAGTCGTACCACCTGCGGGTGGCCGGCTACCGCGGTGAGGGCGTCTGCCTCGGCCAGTTCTTCACCAAGGCCGACCAGCAGGAGGCGTACTGCACGCTCAACCAGCAGAACACCACCTCGATCCAGCCGCTCACCCCCGGGAAGCCCTTCGGCGACGCCCCCGAGGACGGCTCCTGGTACCAGCTCACCAACGCGGCCACCGGCAACGCCCTCGACGTCACCGGCGGCGGCAGCTACGGCGACTCCACCAACGGCCGGGCCGCGATCAGCTACCCGGCGACCGGCGGGCTGAACCAGTCCTTCGTCCTGGAGGCCAAGGCAGGCGGCAGCTACGAGCTGGACTTCAGCGGCAACCGCGACATGTGCCTGGACGCCGACGCGGCCGCCACCGCCCCCGGCACCCGGATCCAGCAGTGGGGCTGCAACGGCGGCGCCAACCAGCACTGGGTCTTCAAGCCGGCCGGCAACGGCAACTACAAGATCGCCGACTCGGCCGACCCCACCAAGGTCCTGGCGGCAAGCGCCACCCTCGACGCCAAGGGCAACCCCTACGTCGAACTCGCCACCGACACCGGCGCCCCCGCCCAGCTCTGGCAGCTCACCAAGCTCGGCATCGTCTACCTGCACAGCTGACCGACCCCGCCGGACAGACCCTACGGCCGTCGCCGCGCCCACCCGGCCGGCGACGGCCCCACCCGCCGGGCGCCACGGGGTCCCGGGGCGGGCGTGGGCGGCCAGGCGTTCGGGGGCGTGCCGTAGGCTCTCGGGAACGTCGTTGGCGCCGGAGCCGCGCGCACCACGAGCGGGGCGGGGAGTACCCAGAGCAGATGAGCACGGCATCGAGCACCGAGTCGTCCAGCACGGAACCGTCCAGCACGGCACCGCCCAGCGCCGGGCCGGTGGCCGCGGCGGGGGAGCGGGCCGAGGAGCGGACGGACCGCACGCCCGGCCGCCTCATGACGCTGGTGGACCGCTTCGCGCCCGCGGTCGGCGCGTACGCGGTGGTCAAGGCGATCGGCCTGACGGTCTTCCTGCTGCTGCTGGAGCACACCGGCGACTACCTGAAGAAGCAGGTCGGCCGGGGCGGCGGCGCCCACTCGTGGGACGTGCTGGGCACCTGGGACGGCGTCTGGTACCAGCGGATCGCCGAGAACGGCTACGACCCGCAGCTGATCCCGCTGCACGGCTTCCCGCTGGCCACCTACTACGAGAACTCCGCCGCCTTCTTCCCGCTCTACCCCTGGCTGATGCGGCTGGTCGGCACCGTCACCGGGCTGGGCCCGTACGGCTCGGGGATCGTGGTCTCGGTGCTGGCCTCGCTGGTCGCGGCGGCCGGGATCTTCGCGATCGCCGAGCGGCTCGCCGGCTTCCGGGCCGGTGTGATCGCCGCGGTGATCTGGGGCCTGTTCCCGGGCTCGGGCGTGGAGTGGGCGGTCTACTCGGACTCGCTGTTCGTCGCGCTGTCCGCCTGGGCCTGCTACTGCGTGATGACCCGCCGCTGGGTCGCGGCCGGACTGATCGCCCTGGTCGCCGGCCTGAACCGGCCGACCGCCGCCGCGCTGATCGCCGCGGTGTCGATCGCCGCGCTGGTCGCGCTGGTCCGCCGCACCGACGGGGTGGCCCGCCCGCTGACCGCGATGCTGATCACCCCGTGGGGCCTGCTCGGCTACGTCGCCTGGGTGGGCTGGCGGATGGGCGACTGGGGCGGCTACTTCAAGCTCCAGCGCGGCGCCTGGAACCGCTACTTCGACTTCGGCGCCTCCACCCTGCGCACGGTGATGGACGTGATCACCGGCCACTGGGACTTCTGGCAGTCCAATCCGGTGCCGGACCTGATCGCCATCGCGCTGCTGATCGCCCTGCCCGGCCTGCTGGTGCTGCTCGCGCGGGCCCGCCCGCCGCTGGTGCTGTGGGTCTACACCGCGCTGACCCTGTTCACCGCGCTGAGCAGCAACCAGATCTTCGGCAACATCTCGCGCTACCTGCTGCCGGCCTTCCCGCTGTTCATCGGCCTGGCGGTGGTGCTGCGCCGGGTGCGGACCTCCTCGCTGATCGGGCTGTTCGCGATGCCGGTGATCGCGGCGGGCTGGTACGCGGGCTATGCGCTGTTCGAGTTGGGCATCCCGTAACCCCGGTGTTGGTTGGCTACGGGATCATCCGGCAGCAGACGGGCCGTTGCTAATCTCGGACGTATGACGACGACCCCGCCCGTGCGCCAGATCCGCGACATCTCCGGGCTGCTGGACCACGCGAGCCACGTGCTGGCGACCCGGATGGCGGCCGCCTTCACCGAGCTCGGGATCACCCCCCGCGCGTACTCCGTGCTGTTCCACGCGCGGGAGGCCGAGCGCACCCAGATCCAGCTGGCCGAGCTGGCGGACCTGGACAAGACCACCATGGTGGTCACCGTCGACGAGCTGGAGAAGGCGGGCCTGGCCGAGCGCCGCCCGTCCGCCACCGACCGCCGGGCCCGGATCATCTCGGTCACCGAGGCGGGCGAGCGCGCCGTCGAGCAGGGCACCGCGATCGCCGACCGGGTCCACCGGGAGCTGCTGGACGCGCTGCCACAGCCGGAGCAGCAGGTCTTCGTGTCGGCCCTGACCCGGCTGGTCGACGGGCACCTGGCGGAGCCGGTCGAGAGCGAACGGACCGTACGCCGCGCCCGGCGCGCCCGCGGCTGAGCGACCGCGCCCCGGGTGCTCCGGTCGCGCCCGGTGCTCCGCCCCGTCGTCAGGATCTGAGGAAATGTCAACTCACCCCACCCCTGGCCGTGTTCACCGGCCCCGGGGGCGGAGGTTCAGGGCCAGACCAGGCAGTACAGCTGGTGCCCGGCGTCGTGGAGGCGATTGGCGAAGTCCTGCCACTCGTGCAGCATGCTGTAGATCACGAAGGCGTCGCGGGGCCCGCGCCGGTCCGGCACGGTGGACCAGATGAAGGCGGCGGCGCCGAGCTCGGTCTCGTCGGCCTTGCGGAGCGGTTCGACCACGTTGTGCGGGAGTTGGACGACGGCGTAGTCGGGGTGCAGCACCACGAGTTCCAGCGGTGGCACCTGGTGCAGCGGGACGCCCTGGATGCCGGTGAGGACCATGGCGCTCATGGTCTCCGGCTTGATCTTGGTGGAGAGGTGGCCGGTGGGGGAGCCGCTGGTCTCCATCAGGTCGCCGAGCCGCCCCAGTGCGCCGAGCTCACCGGCGTCCAGGCCGAGCCCGCCCGGGCCGAGGGCGGTGGGGACTCTGGCGGCGGTCGCACGGTCGGGTGCGCCGAAGTACTTGTACGTCACCCCCACGCGTCCCTCACCCCGCCTCTCGCCGCCGCGGCGACCACGACCCGTACCCGCTCCCGTACCCCCGCGTGCGGTTTCGGCGGGCTTGCGGGGCCCACCCGCGGCCTCGTCGAAGCCGTCCTGCGCCTCGGACACTCGGACCATCCTCACCGGAATTCGCCGGAATCGACAGACCCCCGCACGCCCGGCGTCCCGCCGGACGTGCTCCTTACCCGTCATGCGCCGCCGTACCCATCCGCGGTACGCGGCAGTCCTCTCCACACCCCTGCACACAACCGGAGCGCTCGCGCACTCTGTGCACACAGTCTGACTGGTCCGCGTTACGGAACAACCAGCGGCCCCGCCCGTAGGCCACCGCCACGGACGACCGCCACGGACGACCGTCACGGACAACCGTACAGACAACGGTGCCCGGATCATCGTTCCAGATGATCGGGCCGGACATGCAGAGCTCAAGGACACGATTTGAGACCATGTCTCCCGTGAGCTACCCCTACGAAGCCCCCCAGTCCCAGTCGCTGTTCGATCGCGCCTCCGTGGTCACGCCCGGCGGCGTCAACTCCCCGGTGCGCGCCTTCCGCGCGGTCGGCGGCACGCCGCGCTTCATGGTGTCCGGCGCCGGCCCCTACCTCACCGACGCCGACGGCCGTGAATACGTCGACCTGGTGTGCTCGTGGGGGCCGATGATCCTCGGCCACGCGAACCCCGCCGTGATCGACGCCGTCCAGCAGGCGGTCTCCCGCGGTACGTCCTTCGGCACGCCCGGCGAGGGCGAGGTCGAGCTGGCCGAGGAGATCGTCGCCCGGGTCGCCCCGGTCGAGCAGGTCCGCCTGGTCTCCTCCGGCACCGAGGCCACCATGTCCGCGATCCGGCTCGCCCGCGGCTTCACCGGCCGGGCGAAGGTGGTCAAGTTCGCCGGCTGCTACCACGGTCACGTGGACGCGCTGCTGGCCGCCGCCGGTTCCGGCGTCGCCACCTTCGGCCTGCCCGACACCCCGGGCGTCACCGGCGCCCAGGCCGGCGACACCATCGTGCTGCCGTACAACGACCTGGCCGCCGTCGAGCAGGCCTTCGCCGCCCACCCGGGCGAGATCGCCTGCGTGATCACCGAGGCCTCGCCCGGCAACATGGGCGTCGTCCCGCCGCTGCCCGGCTTCAACGCGGGCCTGGCCCGGCTCTGCCGGGACAACGGCGCGCTGTTCATCTCCGACGAGGTGATGACCGGCTTCCGCGTCTCCAAGGCCGGCTGGTACGGCCTGGAGGCGGCGAACGAGGGCTGGGCACCGGACCTGCTGACCTTCGGCAAGGTCATGGGCGGCGGCTTCCCGGCCGCGGCCTTCGGCGGCCGCGCCGACGTGATGGCCCACCTGGCCCCGGCCGGCCCGGTCTACCAGGCCGGCACGCTGTCCGGGAACCCGGTCGCCACCGCGGCCGGCCTGGCCCAGCTGCGCGGCTGCACCGACGAGGTGTACGCGACGGTGGACCGGGTCTCCGCCGAGATCTCCGGCCTGGTCTCCGAGGCGCTCACCAAGGAGGGCGTGGCGCACCGGCTGCAGACCGCCGGGAACATGTTCTCGGTGTTCTTCACCGACGCCGCCGTGACCAACTACGACGAGGCCAGGACTCAGGAGGCGTACCGTTTCACCGCCTTCTTCCACGCCATGCTGGCCGAGGGCGTCTACCTGCCGCCGTCCGCCTTCGAGTCCTGGTTCGTCTCGGCGACCCACGACGCCCGGGCGATCGAGCGGGTCGCCGCGGCCCTCCCGGCCGCCGCCCGCGCCGCTGCCGCCGCAACGGCCTGAGTTCAGGAGTAGTCGAGAAGTGAGCGCGAAAGAGATCACCGTCGTCCATGTGATGCGCCACGGTGAGGTGCACAACCCGGAGGGCGTCCTGTACGGGCGGCTGCCGGACTACCACCTGTCCGAGCTGGGCCGGCAGATGGCCGACCGGGTCGCCGAGGACCTCGCCGGGCGGGACGTCACCCACGTGGTGGCCTCCCCGCTGGAGCGGGCCCAGGAGACCGCCGCGCCGATCGCCAAGGCCCACGGCCTGGACGTCGCGGCGGACGAGCGGCTGATCGAGGCGGAGAATGTCTTCGAGGGCAAGACCTTCGGCGTCGGCGACGGCTCGCTGCGCAACCCGGGCTACTGGAAGTACCTCACCAACCCGTTCAAGCCGTCCTGGGGCGAGCCGTACCTCGACCAGGTGGTGCGGATGATGGGCGCGCTCGGCGCCGCCCGGGACGCCGCCCGCGGGCACGAGGCGGTCTGCGTCAGCCACCAGCTGCCGATCTGGATCCTGCGCTCCTTCGTGGAGCGCCGTCGGCTCTGGCACGACCCGCGCAACCGGCAGTGCTCGCTGGCCTCGCTGACCAGCTTCACCTTCGAGGGCGACAAGATCGTCTCGGTCGGCTACCGCGAGCCGGCCCGCGACCTGCTGCCCGCACACCTGGTCGGCAAGGGCCGCAAGGGCGACAAGCCGGTCGGTAGGAGCTTCGGCGCCTGACGCTCGTAAGCGGTGCGTAAGTATGACTTCGGGTCACCTGGCGAGCGCCGGGTGACCCGAAGTCTTCGCAGGTCAGACATGGTGTGGCGCGCAAGGTAGGACCCCGGCGAACCCGCTCGGAACTCCATGCGAAACTTTTCACATGTCTGCCATGACGCGCCCCCGTCCTCGTGTCGCCGCAGCCGCCGCCACAGTCGCCGCAGCTGCGCTCGTCCTCACCGGCTGTTCCTCCTCGGGCTCGTCCGGCAGCGGCGAAGGACAGGTCGGTTTCGTCACCGTCAAGGGGACCAACCTGGCGAAGGCGGACGCCGGCAAGCGCGGGGACGCGCCGGACATCACCGGGGAGACCCTGGAGGGCAACCAGGTCAAGCTCTCCGACTACCGCGGCAAGGTCGTGGTGCTGAACGTCTGGGGCTCCTGGTGCGGGCCGTGCCGGGCCGAGGCGAAGAACCTCCAGGCCGTCGCGGACGAGTACAAGGACAAGGGCGTCCAGTTCCTCGGCATCAACACCCGGGACACCGACAAGACCAACGCCGTCCGCTTCGAGCAGGAGCAGGGCGTCTCCTTCCCGAGCATCTTCGACCCGGCCGGCACCCAGCTGCTCAAGTTCCCCAGGAACAGCCTCAACCCGCAGTCCATCCCGACCACCCTGGTCGTCGACCGCGACGGCAAGCTGGCCGCCCGCGCCGTCGGCGGGACGACCCAGGAGGCGCTGGAGTCGATCGTCCAGCCGGTGGTCGCGGAGCAGCAGCAGTGAGTGGGCCACTGCAACCCGCCGCGCTCCCGCTGGCCGACACCTTCACCACGGTCCAGAGCGGAGCGCTGCTCGCCGCCGCGCCGGTCGCGCTGGCGGCCGGGCTGGTGTCCTTCTTCTCGCCCTGCGTGCTGCCCCTGGTACCCGGCTACCTCTCGTACGTGACCGGCTTCTCCGCCGCCGACCTCGCGGACGCCCGCGGCGCCAGGCGCGGCCGGATGCTGCTCGGGGCGACGCTGTTCATCCTCGGCTTCACCGTGGTCTTCGTCTCCGGCGGGGCGCTGTTCGGCCAGTTCGGCAACACCCTGCAGGAGCACAAGCGGGTCATCTCGATCGTGCTCGGCGCCCTCACCGTGGTGATGGGCCTGGCCTTCATGGGCCTCGTCCCCGGCCTGAGCATGCGCGAGGTGCGCTCGCACCGGCGGCCGGCCGTCGGCCTGCTCGGCGCGCCACTGCTGGGCATGGTGTTCGGCATCGGCTGGACGCCCTGCATCGGCCCGACCCTCGCCGCCGTCCAGACCCTGTCCCTGAACCAGGCGGACGCGGCACGCGGGGCCCTGCTGATGACCTTCTACTGCCTGGGCCTCGGCGTACCGTTCATCGTGGCCGCGCTGGCCTTCCGCCGGGCGCTGGGTGCCTTCGGGTGGGTGAAGCGGCACTACCCGCTCGTGATGCGGATCGGTGGCGGCATGCTCGTCGCGGTCGGTCTGCTGCTCGTCACCGGGATCTGGGATTCCTGGATGAGCGAACTGCAGTCCTGGACCGCCGACTCCCAGATCGGAATCTGACCGTGAGCAAGACCACGACCGATACCGAGCTGCCCCCGGCGCCGGACGACACCGCCGCCGAACGGCTCAGCACCGCGCCGGTCGAGTCCGACGGACCGACCGGCATAGGGGTGCTCGGCTGGGCCCGCTGGATGTGGCGTCAGCTGACCTCGATGCGGGTCGCGCTGATCCTGCTGTTCCTGCTGTCGCTGGCCGCCATCCCGGGCTCGCTGATCCCGCAGAACGGCCAGAACCAGTTCAAGGTGCAGACCTGGAAGGCGCAGCACACCGCGGTCGCGCCGATCTACGAGAAGCTCCAGCTGTTCGACGTCTACAGCTCGGTCTGGTTCTCCGCGATCTACATCCTGCTGTTCGTCTCGCTGGCCGGCTGCATCATCCCGCGCACCTGGCAGTTCGTCGGCGTGCTGCGCTCCCAGCCGCCGGCCGCACCGCGCAACCTGACCCGGATGCCGGTGTACGCGGCCTGGCGCACCGGGGCGGACCCGGAGCAGGTGAACGCCGCCGCCCACCGGTTGCTGCGCAAGCGCGGCTTCCGGGCCAACCTGGCCGGCGACTCGGTGGCCGGCGAGAAGGGGTACCTGCGCGAGGTCGGCAACCTGCTGTTCCACCTGTCGCTGTTCGCGCTGCTCGGCGGCTTCGCCTGGGCCAGCCTGGCCTCCGGCACCGGCGGCAAGCTGATGGTCGAGGGCCAGGGCTACTCCAACACCATCACCCAGCTCGACGACTTCACCGGCACCCGGTTCTACGGCAACCAGGACCTGGACCCCTTCTACCTGAAGCTCGACGACTTCACCTCCAAGTTCCAGAACACCGGTGACCAGATGGGCGCCGCCCGGCAGTTCACCGCGAACGTGGAGTACTACCAGGGCAGCGACGAGTCGAAGCTGAAGAAGGGCACGATCGAGGTCAACCACCCGCTGGAGATCGGCGGCAGCAAGGTCTTCCTGATCGGCCACGGCTACGCCCCGGTCATCACCGTGAAGAACGGCAAGGGCGACGTGGTCTACCACGACGTCGTGCCGTTCCTGCCGCAGGACGCCAACCTGACCTCGACCGGCGTGGTGAAGGTCTCCGACTACGGCGTCGGCCCGGACGGCAACAAGACCCAGCTGGGCTTCTCCGGCTTCTTCCTGCCGACCGCCCCGCTGAGCTTCGCCGGCACCGGCCCGATCTCGCTGTTCCCCGGCGACGCCGCCCCCGAACTGGTCCTGAACGCCTTCTCCGGCGACCTCGGCACCGACTCCGGCCTGCCGCAGAACATCTACCAGCTGAACACCGCCAAGCTCACCCAGCTGAAGCAGGACGACCAGCCGGCCAAGGCCCTGCTCAAGCCGGGCCAGGCCTGGGACCTCCCGGACGGCTACGGCAGCGTCACCTTCGAGGGCTACAAGCAGTGGGCGAGCTTCAACGTCTCGCACCGCCCCGGCAACGAGATCGCGCTCACCGGCGCCGTCCTGGCGATCCTCGGCCTGATCGGCTCGCTGTTCATCCAGCGCCGCCGGATCTGGGTGCGGGCGGTGGCCCTGCCGGGCGGCGGCACCCAGGTGGAGCTGGCCGGCCTGGCCCGCAGCGAGTCGGCGAAGATCGCCGAGGAGCTGGCCGAACTCGCGGTGGACCTCCAGGACGACGCCCCGGCGTCGGAGGAGGACGAGGAGGACGAGGAGGACTCCCCGGCGCCGCCGCCGACGGCGGAGGGGGAGCCCGCACCCGAAGACCCCGCCGCCGACGATCCCGCACCCGAAGACCCCGCACCCGAAGACCCCGCAGCAGAAGACCCCACAGCCCCTGCCGACCAGAACTCCAAGGAGTAGACGGTGCACCTCGCCTCGGGAGTCGACCCACAGCTGGCCGACCTCTCCAACAAGCTGATCTATTCGGCGATGGCGGTCTACACGATCGCTATGTTCGCCCACATGTTCGAGTGGACGTTCGGCAGCAAGGGCGCGGTCGCCGTCCGCTCCAAGGAGCAGTCGGGCAACCTGGCCGAGACCGTCGCCGCCGCGGAGCCCAAGGCCGCCAAGAAGGTCACCGTCACCGTGGCCGGGGCGAAGGGCGGCACCACCACGCTCACCCGTACCGTCCTGGCGGGCGAGGGCGCGACGGTGGTCACCGGCGGCCGCGGCGACGAGGACGTGGACGGCCCGGGCGCGGCCGGCACCAGCGAGAAGGCCGACCTGGCCGGCCGCATCGCGATCTCGCTCACCGTCCTGGCGCTGCTGCTGCACGGCGGCGGCATCGTCGCCCGCGGCCTCTCGGTGTCCCGCTGGCCGTGGGGCAACATGTACGAGTTCTCCTGCGCCTTCGCCTTCGCGATGACGGCCGCGTACGTGGTCCTGCTGGCCGCGCGGAAGAACGTGCGCTGGCTCGGCCTGCCGGTCACCGTCGCGGTGCTGCTGACGCTCGGCATCGCCACCCAGGTGCTGTACACCGACTCCGAGCAGCTCGTCCCGGCGCTGCACTCGTACTGGCTGGCGATCCACGTCTCCACCGCGATCTTCTGCGGCGGCGCCTTCTACGCGGCGTTCATCGCCACGCTGCTGTACCTGGGCAAGGACTCCTTCGACAAGCGCACGGCGGCCGGCCTGACCACCGGCCCGCTGGGCACCTCGGCCTCGATCTGGCGTCGGCTGCCCGCCGCGGCCACCTTCGACAAGCTGTCGTACCGGATCAACGCCCTGGTCTTCCCGCTGTGGACGTTCACCATCATCGCGGGCGCGATCTGGGCCGAGTCCGCCTGGGGCAAGTACTGGGAGTGGGACCCGAAGGAGACCTGGTCGTTCATCACCTGGGTCGCCTACGCCTGCTACCTGCACGCCCGCGCGACGGCCGGCTGGAAGGGCCGCAAGGCCGCCTACCTGGCGCTGGCCGCCTTCGCCTGCTGGCTCTTCAACTACTACGGCGTCAACATCTTCGTCACCGGCAAGCACTCGTACGCGGGGATCTGACCGAGGGCACCCACCCGTCGGCCCGACTTTCCGCAGAAGGTCGGGCGGGGCCTGTCTCTCGGATGCAACAGGGGTAGTGCGTGCCGGCCGTCCGCGCCGGTACGGGGAGGAACGAGGAGGAAATCGCGCAATGGAGTGCGAAGAGGTCATGCTGACCGTCCGAATCACCGCCGCCGAGCAGCTGCTGCTCCGTCGGCTCGCCCAGGGGCACCGGAGCGACGTGTCCGAAGTGGTGGCCGACGCTCTGCTGGACATCATTCCCACGCTCAGCGCGCCGGGGGACGCCTACCGGCTGCTGGGCGCCCTCGGGACGCCGGCGCCGTGCGCGCTGACGGTCTGGCTCCCGACAGCGCTGGCCGACCTGCTGGCGCCCGGCGCGGCCCGGATCGCCCAGATCACCGACGTCCGGATCGAGTCGGCCAGTGCGGCGCTGGGCGCGGCGCTGCGACTCTGGCTGGCCCAGGACCCGGTCCGGCTGGCGGCCAACCTCAGCGTGATGCACGCCGGGCGACCGGCCACCCTGGTGGCCGCCTGACGCGGACGCGCGGGGCTCAGCCCGCCAGCGGCAGCAGTCCGGGCACGGCGGGGCGGCCCTCGAAGGCGTCCCGCCGGACCGGCACCCGCGGACCGTCCACCGGCTCGGTGAGCAGCCGGCACTCGGCCGCCGTCCGCCCGTCCTGGAGCAGTCGGACCAGGACGGGGGTGCGGCGGCCGTCCGGTGTCCGCTCCCGGACGGCCCGCACGTAGCAGGGCCGGTCCAGCTCGATGTAGCGGTCGAAGGAGGTCACCAGCTCGACCGGGGCCACCGGCTCGGGGTGGTGCAGCCGCTGGGCGGCCTGGCGGGCGGCCTCCAGCACCAGCATCCCGGGCACGTGGTCCAGCTCGTGGTCGAACAGCACCGGGTGTCCGGCGTCAGCGCGCAGCAGCCAGGTGTCCGGTCTCAGGGTCGGGCTGAGCACCACGTCCGCGGGCTGCGCCCGGCCGACGAGTTCGGGCGCGGCGGGTTCCGGCGGCAGCGGCGGGGCGACGGCGTGCCGGCCGGGGCCGCGCAGCCGCTGGTACGAGGCGGGGGTGATCACCCGCAGCTGGCCGGAGCCGTGGCCGATCCGCAGGCCGTCCCGGGTGATCTCGGCGTGCACCCGCAGCGAGGCCAGTCGGCCGTGCCGCATCCGGACGTCCTGGCAGCCGACGGTGAGCATCAGCGCGGCCGGGCCGGCGGTGACGGCGAGGCCCGGCAGGCCGGCCTCGCCGAGCGCGTAGCCGAGGTCCTCCATGACGAAGTGGTGGTCGCGCGGCACCCCGAAGCCGGCGTGGCCGATCAGCAGCCCGGCCTGCCGGACGGTCTCGGCCATCAGCACCGGGTCGTGGTAGCGGTCCCCGGGAAGCCGGTAGAAGCCGTGCAGCCGGGGCCACTGGGCGCCGAGCAGGAAGTCGTACGGGCCGGTGGCCTGCCAGCCGGTGAGGAAGACCTCGGAGACGGCGGCGCGGTGCACCAGGTGCCGGGAGACGGTCCGGTCGTGGAAGTCGTAGCCGGGGCGGGGGCCGGAACGGGGGCCGGGGTGGGCGTACGGGCCGAGCGAGTCCGGCTCTACGATCAATGGCATGACTGGCCCCAGCTCCAGGGTGTCGGTCGAGCGTCCGCTACGGACGCCCCAGCAAAACATACATACCACCCGGTTTGTCTTCTGCGGCCGGGGTGTCCCCGCCGCAAAGACCCGGACCGACCACGCTACCTGCCCCCTGGTCTGCGGTGATGCCCGAAACGGGGAGGGCAGACCTTGGGCGGGGGGAGGTCCCCGCTGGACGGCGGGGTCGACACAGGCGCTAGATTAGATACCAACCATGCGGTTTCGGCCGGTGTCGTCCGCATGCGAGGCGCCGTCTCCGATCGAGGGCGCGCCGACAACGGCCGGGTGGGGCGGGGAGCGCGTCCGGCGGAGTCCGGAGGGGTCAGTGGTCAAGCAGGAACGCGCGGGGCGAACCAGGCAGGCCGTGTTGCTCGCCGCCGCGGACACCTTCGCGGGGGTCGGATTCGAGGCCGCGAGCCTGGTCGACATCAGTCGCCGGGCCGGGGTGAGCAAGGGCGCGCTGTACTTCCACTTCGTCTCCAAGCAGGCCCTGGCCGACGGGGTGCGGGCCGCCGCCGGTCGGGAGATCGGCTCGGCCGCCCTGCGCGTCCTGCGCTCCGAGGGCCGGGCCGTCCAGGGGCTGATCGACTTCTCGTACGAGCTGGCCCGGCTGCTGCGCGAGGACGTGGTGGTGCGGGCCGGCGTCCGGCTCGGCCGCCAGGGCCCGCGCCCGGACGGCGGCCCGGGCGGGCCGGACACCGCCTGGCGCAGCCTCGCCGCCGTCGTCCAGCGCCTGCTGGACCGTGCCGAGCAGGCCGGCGAACTGCGCCCGGGGGCGGACCGGCGGGCCTGCGCCGAACTGCTCACCGCGGCGGCGGCCGGCCAGGTGCTGCTGGCCGCCGAGGAGCCCGGCCGACCGGCGCCGGAGGCCGTCCGGCGGCTCTGGACGGCCGCGCTGCCGGCCCTGGTGCGGCCGGCGGACTGCGCCGGCTACCGGGTCTGAACCCCGGGGGACGGGCTCAGCCGCGCTCGGCGACGCTCAGCCGGGCGAGCGCGTGCGGCTGGACCAGTCCCGGGAGGATCAGTGTCCAGAGGTCGGCCATCCGCTGGATCAGGTCCCGCCGCTCGGCCAGCACCTGGGAGCTCAGCTGGATCCCGGTCACCGCGCCGGTGATCACCCCGGCGGCGGCGGCCAGGTCGACCCCCGGGTGGAGGTCCCCGGCCTCCCGGGCGCGCTCCAGCAGCGCCCGGACGAGGTCCATCCAGCCCTGGTAGGCGGCGATCTGCGGCTGGGTGAAGCTGCCGTGCTCGATCGTCAGCCGGATGCTGCCGCGCACAAGCGGGTCCTCCTGGAGTGCGCGGGCGAACGCGTACCCGAGGTCGATCAGGGTCTGCACCGGGCTGTCCGAGGAGGGCTCCCAGGAGGCGATCCAGGCGCCCTGGCCCTCGATCACGGCGAGCGCCAGCTCCTCCTTGGAGTGGAAGTGGAAGTACAGCGCGCCCTTGGTGACGCCGGCCCGGTCCAGGATCTCGGACATCGTGGCGGCGGCGTAGCCCCGCTCGTCGAACACCTCGGCCGCCGCGAGGAGTACCGCCTGGCGGGTCGCCAGCGCGCGGGCCTGCCTGGCCATCGCAGCCTCCCTGGAAAGTTCTCTACCTCGGCAGCCGTCGATCCTAAGGGGGCCGACGGGGCGACGGGCGCGAAACCGTCCGGTAGGTATCCTACCGAGCCGCTCCGGGCCCGGTCGGTCGGCCACGAACGGCGGCTGCCCGCTCCCGGGAACGGCGCGGGAACGGCGCGGGAACGGCGCGGGAACGGCGCGGGAACGGCGCGGCGGGCCCCGCCGGACAGCCCGACGGCCGGTCACCCGAAGGGGGTGACCGGCCGTCGGGGCCTGTCTCTCGGGCCCGGTGACCCGGAGCCGTCAGGCGGCCTGCTGCCAGCTGACCGGCGAGTAGTACGCCGGGCGGCGCTCCAGGCGCTGCCAGCTGGCGATCGGCTCGATCTGCGCGGTGGCGGCGGCCTGCTGCGCGATGGCGGCGCGAGCCGCCAGGACGGCGGTGAGGGCGGCGAGTTCCTCGTCGGAGAGGCTGCCGCGGACGATGCGGACGAGGGGTTCGGCGGAAGCGGTCATGTCCTGGTTTCTCCCCCGGTTGCTGTGGTGTGTGGTGCTGGTGGTGGTGCCTGGTGGTGCCTGGTGGTGCCTGGTGGTGCCCGGTGCGGTCCGCTGTGGCGAACCGCGCCGCTACATCGGCGGGTTGCCGTGCTTGCGGCTGGGCAGGTCGGCGTGCTTGGTACGGAGCATCGCCAGGGCGGAGGCGATCACCTGGCGGGTTTCGGCCGGGTCGATGACGTCGTCCACGAGGCCGCGCTCGGCCGCGTAGTACGGGTGCATCAGCTCGTTCTTGTATTCCTTGATCTTCTGGGCGCGCATGGCGTCCGGGTCCTCGGCGCCGTTGATCTCGCGGCGGAAGATGACGTTGGCGGCGCCCTCGGCACCCATCACCGCGATCTCGTTGGTGGGCCAGGCGTAGGACAGGTCCGCACCGATGGAGCGGGAGTCCATGACGATGTAGGCGCCGCCGTAGGCCTTGCGCAGGATCAGCGAGATGCGCGGCACGGTGGCGTTGCAGTACGCGTACAGCAGCTTGGCGCCGTGCCGGATGATGCCGCCGTGCTCCTGGTCGACGCCGGGCAGGAAGCCGGGCACGTCCAGCAGGGTGACCAGCGGGATGTTGAAGGCGTCGCACATCTGGACGAAGCGCGCGGCCTTCTCGCTGGCGTTGATGTCCAGCACGCCGGCCAGCGACTGCGGCTGGTTGGCGATGATGCCGGTGACGTGGCCGTCGACCCGCGCCAGCACGCACAGCACGTTGGTGGCCCAGCGCTCGTGGACCTCCAGGTACTCGCCGTGGTCGACGATCTCCTCGATGACCTTGCGCATGTCGTACGGGCGGTTGCCGTCGGCGGGCACCAGGTCCAGCAGGCTGTCGTTGCGGCGTTCGACCGGGTCCTCGCTGACCACGGACGGCGGCATCTCGCGGTTGTTCTGCGGCAGCAGCGACAGGAGGTAGCGGACCTCCTCGATGCAGGACTGCTCGTCGTCGTAGACGAAGTGCGAGACGCCCGAGACACCGGCGTGCACGTCGGCGCCGCCCAGCCCGTTCTGGCTGATCTTCTCGCCGGTGACGGCCTGGACCACGTCCGGGCCGGTGATGAACATCTGCGAGGTCTCGCGGACCATGAAGACGAAGTCGGTCAGCGCGGGGGAGTACGCGGCGCCGCCGGCGCACGGGCCGAGCATCACCGAGATCTGCGGGATGACGCCGGAGGCCTTGGTGTTGCGCTGGAAGATGCCGCCGTAGCCGGCCAGGGCGGTGACGCCCTCCTGGATGCGGGCGCCGGCGCCGTCGTTCAGCGAGACCAGCGGGGCGCCGGCCGCGATGGCCATGTCCATGATCTTGTGGATCTTCTGGGCGTGGGCCTCGCCCAGCGCTCCGCCGAAGATCCGGAAGTCGTGCGCGTAGGTGAAGACGGTGCGCCCGTGCACGGTGCCCCAGCCGACGATCACGCCGTCGGTGTGCGGCTTCTTGGCCTCCAGGCCGAAGCCCTGGGCGCGGTGCCGGCGCAGCGGCTCGACCTCGCGGAAGGAGCCCTCGTCCAGCAGCAGCTCGATGCGCTCGCGGGCGGTCAGCTTGCCCTTCGCGTGCTGGGCCTCCGTGGCCTTCTCGCTCGGGCCGCGACGCACCTTCTCGCGGAGCTCGTGGAGCTCGGCGACCCGCCCCTTGGCGTCGACCGGGACCTCGGGGACCTCGCCGCCGACCGGCGCCTCATGCACAACCGTCATCTCGAACCACTCCAAGGGTGAGGGAACTGTCCGACAGCCAACGTCTGCTGTGCCCCCAGCTGCGAATCAACTTCTTCACTTATGACTGTACGAGGGGCCGTGCGCTGGTTTCGGCGTCGATTCCGTACAAGGTCGAGTTCGTTTAGCTGTCAGGCCTGTACAGAAGCGGTCGGTTCGAAGACGGTGCGCTCGGTGTCCGTTCGAATACTGGGAGTTGTCGGGCAGATGATGGTCCGATGATCTGAGCATGAAGAAAAGCGCAGGTCAGGGCCGTCTCGCAGCACTGTAGGGCGGCCGTCTAGGGTGCGGCTCAAGCTCCGCTCAATCCCGGCGCCGGGAAGGCCCCGATTCGTGCCAGTGGGTTCGCAGTCGTAGGGAAGCGCCAAAAACGCCACAGCCCACCCGAGCTTGCCCGGGTGGGCTGTCCGGGGGAGCGGCCGAACCGCTCCGATCAGCTCTTTCGCCCGTCCTCGGGCTCGTCGCCGCGGCGCAGCTCCTGCTCCCGGCGGCGCAGATCGGCCTCCCACCGCCGGAGCATGTCCTCGTGGTCCTTGTCGCCCTTCTGCAACGACCCGCCCTTCCCGGGCGACTTCCCCGCCGACTCTGCCTCCGGCGACTCGTTCCCCGGCGACTCGTTCCCCGGCGACTCGTTCCCCAGCGAGGCCAGGAACTCCGGATCGTCGTCCGGCGCCACCTGCCGCCCGCCGCGCGGGGCGCCGAACCCCGGCCGGCCGTCGGAGGCCGGCCGCCCCGGGTGCCCGTCCGGCGCGCCGGCCCGCAGGAAGCCGCGCTGCTTGCCGGCCACCAGCCAGGCGATCGGGCCGAGCGGCGGGAAGAGCAGCACGATGATCAGCCAGATCGGCTTCGGCAGGTGCTTCACCTCGCCCTCGGGCGTGACCAGGCAGTCGATGAACGCCCAGACCCACAGCGCGAGCGGAAGGACGATGGTCAGAAGAATCCTCAGCACGGCTGTGATCTCCCCCAGCGAGGGCGGTGGCGGCGGGCGCCTGCCGGGGCCCTTGACGCAAGCCAGGCTATCGGGTGGCGGATACTGACAGGCATGGCATACGACGATCTCCGCTCGTTTCTCCGGGCCCTCGACCGCGAGGGCGACCTCAAGCGCATCAAGGCGGAGGTGGACCCCCACCTGGAGATCGGCGAGATCGTCGATCGGGTACAGAAGGCCAAGGGCCCGGCGCTGCTGTTCGAGAACGTCAAGGGCTCGTCGATGCCGCTCGCGATGAACGTCTTCGGCACCGAGCGGCGGCTCGCCAAGTCGCTCGGCCTCAAGGGCCCGGAGGACATCTCGGAGAAGATCGCCGGTCTGCTCAAGCCCGAACTGCCGCAGGGCTTCACCGGGTTCCGGGACGCCTTCGGCAAGCTCGCCTCGATGGCGCACGTCCCGCCCCGGAACGTGAAGTCGGGCGACGCCCCCGTCCAGGAGGTCGTGCTCACCGGTGACGACGTCAACCTGGACGAGCTGCCCGCGCTGTTCACCTGGCCGCTGGACGGCGGCTCCTTCTTCAACCTGGGCCTGACCCACACCAAGGACCCGGACACCGGCGTCCGCAACCTCGGCCTGTACCGGCTCCAGCGGCACGACCGCCGCACCATCGGGATGCACTGGCAGATCCACAAGGACAGCCGCAACCACTACGCCGTCGCGGCCAAGCGCGGTGAGCGCCTCCCGGTCGCGATCGCCTTCGGCTGCCCGCCGGCCGTCACCTACGCGGCCACCGCTCCGCTGCCCGGCGACATCGACGAGTACCTGTTCGCCGGCTTCGTCGCGGGCGAGCGGGTCCGGATGGTCGACTGCAAGACCGTCCCGCTGCAGGTCCCGGCCGACGCCGAGGTGGTCCTGGAGGGCTGGCTGGAGCCCGGTGAGATGCTCCCCGAGGGCCCGTTCGGCGACCACACCGGCTTCTACACCCCGCAGGAGCCGTTCCCGGCGCTGACGATCGACTGCGTGACGATGCGCCGCCGTCCGATCCTGCAGTCCATCGTGGTCGGCCGCCCGCCGACGGAGGACGGCCCGCTGGGCAAGTTCACCGAGCGGTTCTTCCTGCCGCTGCTGAAGATCATCATCCCGGACATCGTCGACTACGACCTGCCCGAGGCCGGCGGCTTCCACAACTGCGTGATCGTCTCGATCGACAAGAAGTACCCCAAGCACGCCCAGAAGACGATGCACGCGATCTGGGGCGCCCACATGATGTCGCTCACCAAGCTGATCATCGTGGTGGACTCCGACTGCGACGTCCACGACTACCAGGAAGTCGCCTGGCGGGCCTTCGGGAACGTCGACTACAGCCGCGACCTCACCGTGGTCGAAGGCCCGGTCGACCACCTCGACCATGCCTCCTACCAGCAGTTCTGGGGCGGCAAGGCGGGCATCGACGCCACCCGCAAGCTGCCCGAGGAGGGCTACACCCGGGACGGCGGCTGGCCGGAGATGGTGTCCTCGGACCCGGCGACCGCCGCGCTGGTGTCCCGTCGTTGGAAGGAATACGGGCTGTGAGCACGGCCGCGGTCGAGACCCCGGGGCGCACCAGGGCGTTCCTGCGCCTGGTGATGATCGAGCACTCGGTCTTCGCCCTGCCCTTCGCCTACATCGCCGCGCTGACCGCCATGTTCCTGGCGGACAAGCGGGTGCACTGGGGCCAGTTGTTCGTCGTCACCGTCTGCATGGTCGGCCTGCGCACCTTCGCGATGGCCGCCAACCGGATCATCGACCGCGAGATCGACGCCCGGAACCCGCGCACCGCCGGCCGCGAACTCGTCACCGGCGCCGTCTCGTTGAGGACGGCGTACGTCGGCTCGGCGGTCGCCCTGGTGGTGTTCCTCGGCGCGGCCGCGATGCTCAACCCGCTCTGCCTGTCCCTCGCGCCGGTGGCCGTGGTGCCGATGGTCGTCTACCCGTACGGCAAGCGGTTCACCAACTTCCCGCAGGCGATCCTGGGCCTGGCCCAGGCGATGGGCCCGGTGGGCGCCTGGCTCGCGGTGTCCGGCAGCTGGTCCTGGGAGGCCGTGGTCCTCGGCGTCGCGGTCGGCATCTGGATCGGCGGTTTCGACCTGATCTACGCCTGCCAGGACGTCGAGTCCGACCGGGAGCACGGGGTCGGTTCGCCGCCGGCCCGGTTCGGCGTGCCGGCCGCCATTTGGGGCGCCCGGGTCTGCCACCTGTTGACGACGCTGCTGCTCGGCTGGTTCGCGGTGCTCACCGACGCCGGCCCGGCGTTCTGGACCGGCCTGGTCGTCGTCGCGGGTGCCTTCGTCTACGAGCACACCATCGTGAAGCCGAACGACCTGTCGAAGCTCAACCGGGCGTTCTTCCAGACGAACAGCTTCGTCGGGGTCTCGCTGTTCTTCTTCGCCCTGGTGGACCTGGTCATCCGCGGCCTCGGGGTCTGACCGCCGCCGTTCCGGTGAGCCCCCGGGGCCCGACCGCCCCCGGGGCCCACCGGAACGGCGGCGCGTGCTCCACGGCGCCCCCGGTGCGGGTCAGTTGTGCAGGAAGGCCTCCAGTGACGAGGCCAGTGCCACCGGCGTCTCGTACATCGGGTAGTGCCCGCTGCCGTCGATCTCCTCCAACTCGGCGTTGGGGTAGTGCTCCAGCCAGGTCCCCCGCATCACCTCGGCGGTCAGGGCGAGGTCGTGGGCGCCGACGATGACCTTGACCGGGACGGGGTTCCCGCTGATCCGGCGCTCCAGGTCGGCGGTCGTCCAGTCCCGGACGTAACCGTCGAAGGCCTCGGCGGTGGACAGCCGCAGGGACTGGTCGACCATCCGGTCCAGCCAGATCCGGCCGGCCCGCTGCCCGGTGACCAGGTCGAGGATCGCGTACCGCTTCTCCCGGTCCCCGGCGGCGCCGTAGAACAGCGCCTCGCCGGCCTCGTCCAGCGGGTACGCCCCGGCGGGCACCGGCGCCAGGCCGACCAGCTTGCGCACCCGCAACGGGGCCTCGGCCAGGAGCTGCTGGGCCGCCTTGCCGCCCATCGAGTGGCCGACCACGGAGAAGCGGTCCCAGCCGAGTTGGTCGGCGAGGGCGAGCGCGTCGGCGGCGATCTCGGCCAGGGTGTACGCGCCGGTCACGTCCTTGCGTTCGCCGTAGCCGCGGTAGTCGAGGAAGGCGTAGCTGAAGGCCCGGCCGTCGAGGTAGTCGAGGAAGGGGCCCCAGCCCGCGCTGGTGCCGAACCAGTCGTGCAGGACGAGGACGTGGTGGTCGCCGGTGCCGGTGACGCGGTGAGGGATCGTCATGCCGGGGGTCGTTCCCCGGAAACCACCCGTCCGAACGGCCGGTCCGGGCACCGGCCTTCGCGGTGCGGTGCGGCGCCTCGGCGCCGCGCCGGGCGGCACCGCGGTGGCCGGGCCGGTTCAGCCCGCCGGACGCCGGGCGAAGGCCGGGGCGTGCTCCGGGCGGGGGCCGTGGGCGATCAGCCGGGAGATGCCGAGCCGGACGGCGGGCACCCGGCGGGACAGGGTGGCGAGGGCGGTGGGCGGTCCGGAGCGGCGGCCGGTCAGCACCGGGGTGAACATCACGCCGTGCAGGACCCGCTGGAACCGCTGCATGACCACAGTCGGCCACCAGCGGCGCCGCTGCACCCGGGCCAGCGCGGCGACGGTCGGCCGGCCGCGGCGCAGCGGTTCGGCGAGCAGGGTGGCGGCGGCGACGGCGTCCTGGATGGCGAGGTTGATGCCGACCCCGCCGGCCGGGGACATCGCGTGGGCGGCGTCGCCGATCAGCAGTAAGCCGTCGATGTACCAGCGGTCGAGCCGGTTGAGCTTGACGTCGAGCAGGTGGACGTCGTCCATGGCCGTCAACTGGTCGACCCGGTCGGCGTACTGCGGCAGGATCCGGGCGATCCGGGCGCGGAAGCCCTCGACGCCCTCGGCGCGCAGCCGGGCGTCGGCGCCCTTGGCGTTGAAGTAGGCGATCTGGAAGTACTGGTCGCGGGTGATGCTGAGCGCCATCTCGCCGTCGCCGAAGCCGGGGACCAGGCTGGGCGGGGTGGCCTGCTCGTGGGCGTGCCGGGGGAGCCGGAACCACCAGACGTCGAAGGGCACCGGGTACTCCTCCGGCACCAGTCCGGCCTCCCTGCGCAGGGTGGAGTGCCGACCGTCCGCGGCGACGGTGAGCGCGGCGCGCAGCTCGCCCTCCTCGCCGTCCCGGGTGCGGTAGCGGACCCCGACCACCCGGCCGCCCTCGCGGAGCAGCCCGGTCGCCTCGGTGTTCATCCGCACGCTGAAGCCGGGTTCCCGCCGGGCCTCCTCGACCAGGAAGTTGAGCAGGTCCCACTGCGGCATCATCGCGATGTAGTTGTACGGCGCGGGCAGCCGGTCGTAGGCGCTCAGCGTGACGTCGCCGACGCCGGGCACCGGCACGACCAGGTTGCCGAGCCGGCTCTGCGGCAGGGCGGCGAACTTGCGGCCGAGGCCGAGCTCGTCCATCAGCCGCACGGTGGACGCGTGGACGGTGTCACCGCGGAAGTCGCGCAGGAAGTCGCCGTGCTTCTCCAGCACGGTCACCTCGACCCCCGCGCGGGCCAGCATCAGGCCCAGCATCATTCCGGCCGGTCCGCCCCCGGAGACGATCACGCTCATGGCTCTCCCCTTCGTTCCTTCGCCACTCGTGCTTGGAACTTGCATATAGAGCGTCTCTGGAACCGTCTCAGGTGTCAAGTAGTACGATGTCTCACATGAACGATCTGGTGGCCGCCGCCCTCGCGGCGGCGAAGGAACGGGGGCAGGACGTCGCGGACGTCCCACTGACGGCGATCGCCTCGGCGGCCGGCATCTCGCGCAGCACCCTGCTGCGCCGGCTCGGCGGCTCCCGCGCCCCGCTGGACGAGGCCGTCCGGCGCACCGGCGTCGACCCGGGCGGACGGCCGCCGGTGCGGGAGCGGGCGATCGAGGCGGCGGCCCGACTGGTCGCCGAACGCGGACTGGCCGGGGTGACCCTGGACGCCGTGGCCGACCGGGCCGGGTGCTCACTGCCCAGCCTGCACACCGTCTTCGAGGGGCGGGACGGCCTGTTCGCCGCCGTCTTCCTCCAGTACGGCCCGCTGCCGGACCTGGAAGCGCTCGCCGCGGACCCGCCGGGGAGCCTGGAGGACACCGTCCGGGCGATCCACCACACCTTCGCAGCGGCCTTCGACAACGAGCCGCGGGTCGTCCCGGCGGTCTTCGCCGACCTCTTCGGCCGCCCGGACGGCCCCGCCGCCCGGATGATGGCGGCCCACCTGCCGCGGATGTTCGACGGCCTCGCCAGTCTGCTGCTGCCGCACGTCGAGGCGGGCCGGCTGCGGCCGCTGCCGCTCCCGGTGCTGGTCCAGCTGCTGCTCGGCCCGCTGGTCAACCACGTACTGATGAGACCGGTGCTGGAGCCCGCCTTCGGCGCCGCACTGCCACCGCTGGAGGATGTGCTGGACCTGTTCGCCGAGGCCTACCTCCGGGCCGTCACCCTGCCCGGCCCCGGCCCCGAGGGCCCCGGAGATGACTCGTGATCGGCAAGCTGCAGTGCCTGGTCCTCGACTGCCCGGACCCGGCGGGCCATCCCTTCTGCCCGGTCCGCGGCTAGGACGCGTCGAGCCCCGGCTCCCGGACGGTGCCGGGAGCCGGGGCTCGGGTGCTCAGCGGAGCGAAGGTGTCAGGCGCTGCGGCGGCGGCGCGAGAAGAACACCGCGCCGATGCCGCTGACGAGCAGGCCCGCGGCGGCCGCCAGGCCCGGCAGCACGCCCTCCGAACCGGTGTGGGCGAGGGAGCCGCCCACCGGCTGGGCGGTGTCGATGGTGCCGTCGGTGGTGCCGGTGGTGCCGGTGGTGCCGGAGTCGGTGGTGGAGAAACCAGCCTTGACGGCGGAGCCGGCCGCCGCCGCGGTGGTCAGGTCGACCTGGAAGCCCTGCGGGCCGACGTACGCGTCCATGGCCGGGCCGCCCTCGGCGAGGATGACGCCCGCGTTGACCGGGGTCTTGCCGACCGTGGCACCGGTGGTGAAGGCCAGCCGGACGTGCTTGGTGACGGAGGCGTTGGCCGCCAGGTTCTTGTCCGCGGTGAGGTGGTACTTCACCGGGCCGCCCGACTGGGGGCTCGGGGTGCCGGTGACGTCCTCCCAGCCGCCGTCGGCCTTCTGCACCTGGAGGGTGCTGTGCTGGTCGGCCAGCAGCACGGGGGAGAGGTTGTCGTACTCCGACGCGCTGGAGTTGTTCACGGTGACGTCGAACTCGACCGGGGCGCCGCCGATGACGGCGGTCGTCGGCGCGTTCTTGACCTGCACGTCGAGGGCCTTCAGCGCGACGTCCTTGGTGTTCTCGGAGACGACGGTGTGCCCGGCGTCCACGATCGCGGAGTGGAGCTTGATGGTCCCGCCGGTGGCGGCCCAGTCGTTGTTGACCGGGGTGGCCAGGCGCAGCTGGACGGTCTTGGTGGCACCGGCGGCGACGGTCACGCCCGGGATCTCACCGGCGAAGTCGAAGGTCTTGTCGACCTGGCTGAAGTTCAGCGTGACGGGCTTCCAGGTGCCGTCGGCGTCGCGGTACTCCAGGGTGATGCGGTCCTTCGAGCGGGCGCCCGGGTTGCTGGCGTCCAGCTTCAGCGTGAACGAGGCGTCGGTGCCGCCCGGGTTGGTGACGGTCTCGGTGAACTCGACCGGCTTGCCGCCGTTGCCGACCGACGCCGGCTCCTGCACCGACAGGGTCGGGCCGGAGGTGAGGTTGACCTGGATGAACTGGGGGCCGACGGTCTCCTCGCCGTCACCCTGGTGGAGCACCGCCCACGGGTGGATGTAGTTCACGCCGACCGGGGCGTCGGCGGTGTAGGCCAGGCGGACGTGCTTGCTGAAGGTCTCGTTGGGCGCCATCTCCTGGTCGTCCGCGAGGAAGTAGTCGACCCGGCCCGACGCGTGGGGAAGGGCGACGGGGGTGATGTTCTGCCAGCTGCCGTCGGCCTTCCGGACCTGGAGGGTGCTGTGCTGGTCGGTCTCCACGATCTTGGAGACGTTGGTGTAGCGGGAGGCGCTGGCGTTGTTGATGACGACGTCGAACTCGACCGGCGCACCGCCGACGACGGCGGTGGTCGGCGCGTTCTTGACCTGCAGGCCGATGGCCTTGGCGGCGACCTGGTCGGTGCTCTCGGCGAGGACGCCGCCGCTGGTCGCGTCGAGGACGGCGGAGCTGAGCGTGACGGTCGAGTCCCGGTTGGACCAGTAGGCGGCGAGCTCGGTGGTGAGGCGCAGCTGGACGGTCTTGGCGGCGCCGGCGGCGACGGTCAGGCCGGGGACCGTGCCGGTGACGGGCTTCCAGGTGCCGTCCGCGTCGCGGTAGTCGACCTTGATGGCGTTCGCCGAGACGGGGCCCGCGCCGCTGGTGCCGATCCGCAGCTGGTACGAGGCCTCGGTGGTGCCGGGGTTGGTGATGGTCTCGGTGAACTCGACCGGCTGGCCGCCGCGGCCGACCGTCGCCGGCGCGTCGACCCGCAGCGACGGCTTGTCGGCGGTGGCCTTGGCGGTCGGCTCGGCGGTCGGGGCGGTGGCGGCGGTCGGGGCGGCGGTGGCGGCGGCCGGGGCGTCGGCGGCATAGGCGGCCGGGGAGGCCACCACGGCGCCGGTGGCGAGCAGCACGCCGAGGGTGGCGGCGGTGAGGACGGCGGAGCGGGAACGACGTGCACGCACAATGGACATTCTGAATACCCCCCAGGGTGTTGCACCGGCGGCGACGTGCCGCTGGCGGATCAGCGCGGTAGTGGTCGGACCCGAGGTCCGGGGTGGTGTTCCCGGTGTGGCCTGCGGTCCGCTCCGGCGGGTTTCCCCCGCCGCTCACTCACATAGACGCGTCGGGCCCGCAGGGGTTGCAGCTCGGTTCGAAGTTTTTTCCGGAAATCTTTGAGAAGCCCCTGACCTGCGGTTTTCCATTCGAAGGCGGTGCGCCCCGATCCGGCGGCGGGTCGTCTCAGTCCAGTACCAGCCGGTCGCCCAGCCGTAGCCGTCCCGGGGCGGCGACCTCGGCGAGGGCGTCGAGGCGGCCGTCGTGGGCGTGCACGATCGCCTTGAGGATCTCGGGTGCGTGCGGCAGGCCCGGCTGGGGGGCGCCGGACATCGCGCAGCGTTCGCTGGAGGTGACGAAGGCGAGCCGGGCGCTGTCCGTCGTCTCGCCGTGGGCCCGGCGGCCGAGCCAGGTGTCCTCGACGAAGGGCGGGGTGCCGGGTGGGGTGCGCAGCACGATGTTGGGGCGGAAGCGGCGTTCGTCGACCACGGCGGAGGGGACGGCCTCGCGGACCCAGTCCAGGGTGGCGGTGGTGAGCACGCTGACCGGCAGCCGGTCGAAGTGCGGGACGGCGTCCTCGCGGGCGAGTTCGACGTCGTCGCGCTGGAGGTAGGCGCGCAGGAAGGCGGTGGGGTGGTCGACCGGGCGGCCGAGCGGGTCGAACAGCTCGGGGCCGTCGATCCGGTGGCCGAGGCGGGCGGAGAGCCGGAGCAGGCCGTCCATCCGGCGGAAGCGGCGGGTGTTCTTGCCGGAGCCGAGCCTTCCGGAGGCGTCGCGGACGGCGTAGAGGCGGTCGCCGGCCAGGCCGCGGAGGTCCACGTCGACGGAGTCGAGCCGCTCGCCGCCGGTGGACTTCACGGGGTAGCGCCAGAGTCGCTCGACCACTCCGATGATCTCAGCCATGGCCGGACAGCCTAGTGGCGCCACCGGAGTTGGTCTAGACCAAGTGCGGGCCTGTGGAGTCCACCGGCCCCGGCCCCGCCCCGGCTCGCCCCCGGCCGGTCAGCCCAGTCGGGCCACCGCCCGCACCGGAGCCCCGTCCGCCGCCACCAGCCGCAGCGGGAACAGCGAGACCTCCACCGGCCGACCGGCCTCCTGGGCCGCCAGCAGCGCCCGCAGGTCGGTCAGGTTCTCGGCGATCACCCCGCCGCCGCTCGCCCCCAGCAGCACCCGGTGGGCGGCCAGCGTCGACTCCTCGGCCGGGTCGGGCCCGTCGTGCTCGTCGGTGAGGTCGGCGAGCAGCGCGGCCACCGCCGGGTCCTCCGGCCCCGGGTCGGGGGTGGGGTCCACGCTCAGCGCGTCCACGCCGACCGTGCGCACCCCGGCGGCCACGATCGCCTCGGCGGCGGCCGCGGTCAGGCTGGGGTGGGCCAGGTAGGCGTCGGTGCCCCAGTGCCGGGCCCAGCCGGTGGCCAGCAGCAGGACGGTGCCCTCGCCGCAGCGCTCCAGCGCGGGCGTCAGCAGCTCGGGGGTGACGGCCGTCCGGGGCTCCAGTCCGCGCAGGTCGGCGACCACGGCCGGGCCGGTGAACCGCTCCAGCGGCAGCCCGTCCAGGGTCGGCCAGGTGACGTCCACGTGGTACGGCGCGTCCACGTGCGTTCCGGACTGGGAGCCGAGGTGCAGGGCCAGCACGTTCACCCCGGCGGTGGCGGTGGTGAGCGCGGGCTCCAGCAGGACGGCCGGATCGCCGGGGTAGACCGGCATCGCGGTGGTCACCTGATGGGTGAGGTCGACGAGGGTCGCTGCCATGCGCCCATCCTCCCAGGGGGTGCGCCCTCCCGGACCCGGTCCTGCCGTGCCCGGGGCGAATCCGCAGGTGGGGCCGGGACAGAATTGACCCATGGGAACTGCGAAGCGTCAGCCGTGGGTGGTCGGGGTCTCGGGAGCGTCGGGGACGCCGTACGCGGCCTCGGTGATCCGGGCGCTGCTCGCCGCCGGTGAGGCGGTGGACCTGATCGTCAGCCGGGCCGCCCGGCTCACCATCCTGGACGAGACCGGCATCTCCTTCCGGGACGCCCACTGGCGCACCGATCTCGCGCGGTGGCTGGGGTCGGCGGAGGGCCTGGCCGACGTCCGCTACTGGTCCGCCGGGGACTTCGCGGCCGGCCCGTCCAGCGGCTCGTACCCCGCCAAGGGCATGCTGGTGGTGCCCGCGACCACCGGCGCGGTGGCCGGGATCGCGCTCGGCCTGAGCAAGGACCTGTTGCAGCGGGTGGCCAGCGTCACCCTCAAGGAGCGCCGTCCGCTGGTCGTCTGCGTGCGCGAGACACCACTCAACGGGGTGACGTTGAAGCACCTGCTGGAGCTCGACGCGCAGGGCGCCGTCGTGCTGCCCGCCTCGCCCGGTTTCTATGCCGGCGGCTCCACCGTGCGCGAACTCGTGGATTTCGTGGCCGGCCGGGTGCTGGACGCGGTCGACGTGCCGCATTCCCTGTACCTGCGCTGGGAGGGCGAGTTGGGCGCGGCGGCCCGCAAACCGGGCGACGCGGAGGCCGCTCGGGCTGAGGGGGAGTAAGGAGACCGAGGGCGGGAGAGTATCTTCTCTGCGATATCCGGGTCGGTCAGCGCATGGCGCCTTGGAATCCGGATAATGATCTGTGGGTCTGGCGAGGTTCGGAAGGACGCGGACGGTATATGGACACGGTGGACAGACAGCTCATCCAGGCGCTCCGGGAGAACGGCCGTGCGTCCTACGCCGAGTTGGGCCGGCTGGTCGGACTCTCCGGCCCGAGCGTCACGGACCGCATCAACCGCCTGGAGCAGGCCGGTGTGATCACCGGCTACCGCGCGACGGTCAACCCGGCCTCGCTCGGCTTCGGCGTCACGGCCCTGATCGGCCTTCAGCTCACCGACGCGGCCGACCACGAGGACGTCGCGTTCCGGCTGAAGGACCTCAACGAGGTCGAGGACTGCTGGTTCATCGCGGGTGACGACTCCTACATGCTCAAGGTCCGGGTGGCCGATGTGGCCGGCCTGGAGTCGGTGGTGAAGCGGATCTCGGGCACGAAGGGTGTAGCCCGTACCCGCACCACCGTCGTACTCTCCACCAAGTGGGAGAACCGGGTGAGCGAACTCCCGTTCGTAGGAGAGTGACGAGATGGCACTGGTCGGTCTGGAGGAGCTGCGCGCGGCCCGGCAGCGGATCGCGGGAGTGGTCGTGCGCACCCCGCTGGTCCCCGCCCCCTGGGCGTCCGAGGGCGAGCGGCGGCTCTGGCTGAAGCCGGAGAACCTCCAGCCGACCGGGGCCTTCAAGACCCGCGGCGCGTACAACCGGTTGGCCGCGCTCACCGCGGACGAGCGCGCCCGCGGCGTGGTCGCCCAGTCCAGCGGCAACCACGCGCAGGCGGTCGCCTACGCGGCCCAGCTGCTGGGCATCAAGGCCGTGATCGTGATGCCGGACACCTCGCCGGCGGTGAAGGTGGAGGCCACCCGCTCGTTCGGCGCCGAGGTGATCCTCGTCCCGCCGGGGGAGCGGGACGCCCTGCCGGGCGAGCTGGCCGAGAGGCACGGCTTCGTCTGGGTGCCGCCGTATGACGATCCGTTCATCATCGCGGGCCAGGGCACCGTCGGCCTGGAGATCGCCGAGGACGCCCCGGCCGGGCTGGACACCGTCCTGGTGCCGGTCAGCGGCGGCGGCCTGATCAGCGGGACGGCGGCCGCGCTCAAGCTCACCCGCCCGGAGGTCCGGGTGATCGGCGTGGAGCCGGAGCTGGCCGCCGACGCGCAGGAGAGTCTGCGGTCCGGGCGCCGGGTGGAGTGGCCGGTCGCCGACACCTACCGGACGATCGCGGACGGGCTGCGCACCCCCTCGGTCGGCGCGCTGCCGTACGAGCACCTCACCACCTACGTGGACGACATCGTCACCGTCACCGAGGACGAGATCCGCGCCACCGTCGCCCTGCTGGCCCGTCGCGGGCGGCTGGTCGCCGAGCCCTCCGGCGCGGTCGCCCCGGCCGCCTACTTCCACCGCGCCGCCGAGACCGGTGGCCGCACGGTGGCCGCCGTGGTCAGCGGCGGCAACATCGACCCGGTCCTGCTCGCGGAGCTCCTGTCTGCATAGGCGTAGGCTCCTTCCGGCAAGGATTCGAATGTCGGAGGAGGCGGGTCACCGCATGGACGCAGGGCTCAAGCGCGAGCTGGAGGCGAAGGTCTACGCGGGTGAGCGGCTGACCCGCGAGGACGGGATCGCGCTCTACGAGAGCGACGACCTGGCCTGGCTGGGCGGGCTGGCCCACCACGTGCGGACGCGGAAGAACGGCGACGTCGTCCACTTCAACGTCAACCGCCACCTCAACATGACCAATGTGTGCAGCGCGTCCTGCGCGTACTGCTCGTTCCAGCGCAAGCCGGGCGAGAAGGACGCCTACACGATGCGCATCGAGGAGGCCGTCCGCCTGGCCAAGGCGATGGAGAGCGAGTCCCTCACCGAGCTGCACATCGTCAACGGCCTGCACCCCACCCTGCCGTGGCGCTACTACCCGCGCTCGCTGCGGGAGCTGAAGGCCGCGCTGCCGAACGTCTCGCTGAAGGCCTTCACCGCCACCGAGATCCACTGGTTCGAGAAGATCAGCGGCCTGTCCGCCGACGAGATCCTGGACGAGCTGATCGACGCCGGCCTGGAGTCGCTGACCGGCGGCGGCGCGGAGATCTTCGACTGGGAGGTCCGACAGCACATCGTCGACCACGACACCCACTGGGAGGACTGGTCGCGGATCCACCGCCTGGCGCACGCCAAGGGCCTCAAGACGCCCTGCACCATGCTGTACGGCCACATCGAGGAGCCCCGCCACCGGGTCGACCACGTGCTGCGGCTGCGCGAGCTCCAGGACGAGACCGGCGGCTTCCAGGTCTTCATCCCGCTGCGCTACCAGCACGACTTCCACGACTCCAAGGACGGCGTCGTGCGCAACAAGCTGATGGCCCGTACCGAGATGGCCACCGGCGCCGAGGCACTGAAGACCTTCGCGGTCTCCCGGCTGCTCTTCGACAACGTCCCGCACGTCAAGGTCTTCTGGGTGATGCACGGCGTCACCACCGCCCAGCTGGCGCTCAGCCACGGCGCGGACGACATGGACGGCTCGGTGGTCGAGTACAAGATCACCCACGACGCGGACAACTTCGGCACCCCGAACAAGCTGGGCCGCGAGGACCTGCTCGGCCTGATCCGGGACGCCGGCTTCCGCCCGATGGAGCGCAACACCCGCTACGAGGTCATCCGCGAGTACGACGGCCCGGACCTGACGCGCCGCGAGACCCCGCAGGCGATGCGCCTCTGACCTGCGAACTTCCCGCCGCCCGGACCGCCCCGCGATCCGGGCGGCGGCGTCTTCACGGCTCCCGCACGTGACCCGGGTTTACCAACGGGTAGGGCGTTTGGCAGGATCGACGGCATGTCCGGTTCCCATCGCGCCACCGAGTACCCGCCGTACGAGCCGATGCAAGAGCCGGTGTACGGGGTGCCGCAGCAGTCGCACGAGGCGCCGTACAACGCGTACGAGCCCTACCCGCAGCCCGTCCCGCAGGACGGCTACGGCGAGTACCGGCAGCCGGCCGACGGCTACTACGAGGCGTACGACCAGCCGTTCCAGCCGTACGGGGCCGAGCCGGCCCAGGCCTACCAGGACCGGACCCACCAACAGCCGGTGTACGGGCAGCCGGTGTACGGGCAGCCCGTGTACGAGCAGGCGGTGTACGAGCAGCCGGTGTACGAGGAGCTCGCCCCGGTCGTCCCGCTCGCCTCCGTGACCCCCGCCGCGGCCCCCGCGCCGGGCGGCCGGGCCGCCGCCCGGGGGCACCGGCGCAAGGCGAAGCAGAAGCGCCACGGCAAGGCCGTGATGGCCGGCACCGCGCTGCTGGTCGCGGCCGCCGCCGGCTGGTACACCGTCGGCCAGGACGGCGCCAAGTCCGTCGCGGCCGCCGCCGACGGCCCCGGGCCGGAGGGCGTCAGCAAGCCCGACCACCCCGCGCCGCCCGCCCCCGCCGCCGTCCAGGCCGCCGCCGACCGGCAGTCCGCGGCCCCGGCGGCCGGCCGCGGCGAGACCCGCCCGGACGGCTCGCTGGCCGCGATACCCGGCCTCGGCGCCGCCTTCACCGCGAAGATCCCCGCCACCACCAACCAGGTCGTGGTCGCCACCGGCCAGGGCAAGGACACCGACAAGAACAACGTCACCCTGTGGACCCGCACCCCCGAGGGCCGCTGGCTGGCCGGTGAGACCTGGCAGGGCCACAACGGCAAGAACGGCTGGACCACCGACCACAACGAGGGCGACCTGCGCAGCCCGATCGGCGTCTTCGACCTCACCGACGCGGGCGGCCGCAACGCCAACCCCGGCAGCAAGCTCCCGTACGACAAGGACGCGAGCTTCGTGGTCTCCGGGACGGGCTTCTTCGGCGACCAGCTGGCCGGCTCCTTCGACTACGTGGTCGCGATCAACTACAACCGGGTCGCCGGCAGCTCCCCGCTCGACATGCGCCGCCCGATGGGCAGCAAGAAGGGCGGCGGCATCTGGCTGCACGTCGACCACGACGGCCCGACCCACGGCTGCGTGTCGATACCCGAGGACAAGATGGCCCAGCTGATCCGCACCCTGGACCCGGCGGCCCACCCGGTGATCGTGATGGGCGACGCCGCCTCGCTGGCAGCCTGACCTCGGCGTACGACCGGACCCAGGCGCCCCAAGGGCCTTGTGGAGCCCCTACAGATCACCGGTGCGGATCCTGTAGCCGGTCATGCCCGACTGACCAGCGGGTAACCCGGTTCCATGGCAGCATGAGCGGTTCGCGCATTGTGGCACTCGGGCACTACCAGCCCCCCAAGGTCCTCTCGAACGACGACCTGGCGGCACTCGTCGACACCGATGACGAGTGGATCCGCAGTCGGGTGGGCATCCGCACCCGGCACATCGCCGAGGGCGAGACCCTGGTCGACCTCGCCACCGAGGCCGCCCAGAAGGCCCTGGCCAACAGCGGCCGGACGGCGGCGGAGATCGACCTGGTCGTGGTCGCCACCTGCACCGCGATCGAGCGCAGCCCCAACACCGCCGCCGCGGTGGCCGCCCGGCTGGGCGTCCCCTCGCCCGCCGCGTACGACATCAACACGGTCTGCTCCGGCTTCTCGTACGCGCTGGCCACCGCCGACCACGCGATCCGGGCCGGCGCGGCACGGCGGGCCCTGGTGATCGGCGCCGAGCGGATGTCCGACACCCTCGACTGGACCGACCGCTCCACCTGCGTGATCTTCGGCGACGGTGCGGGCGCCGCGGTGGTCGAGGCCCAGGAGGAGGGTGCCGAGCCGGGCATCGGCCCGGTGGTCTGGGGCTCCGAGCCGGAACGGGGCGACGCCGTGGTGATCACCGGCTGGGACCCGGTGATCAGCCAGCAGGGCCAGTCGGTGTTCCGCTGGGCCACCACCCAGCTCGCCCCGCTGGCCCGGCAGGCCTGCGAGCGCGCCGGGATCGACCCGGCCGAGCTGAAGGGCTTCGTCCCGCACCAGGCCAATCTGCGGATCATCGACGCGATCGCCGCCAAGCTGGGTCTGGGCGACGCCGTGGTGGCCCGGGACGTGGTCGACTCCGGCAACACCTCGGCCGCCTCGATCCCGCTCGCCTTCTCCAAGCTGGTCGAGCGCGGCCAGCTCTCCCCGGGCGACCCGGTCCTGCTCTTCGGCTTCGGCGGCGGCCTGGCCTACGCCGGCCAGGTCGTCCGCTGCCCCTGACCCGCCCGCCCCGAGCCGAAGCAACCCGCCCCGAGCTGAAGGGCCCCGCCCCGAGCCGAAGGGGCGCGCCGGCGCCGAAAGGGAGAGCGCGAGGGAGCGACGGAGGAGCGAGGGAGTGCCGACCGTCGGCGCCGGGTCCGAGCGCCCCGGAGGCGAGTGGGCGAGTATGACGAAGGAGCGAGGAAGTGCCGACCGTCGGCGCCGGGTCGGAGCGCCCCGGAGGCGAGTGGGCGAGTATGACGAAGGAGCGAGGAAGTGCCGACCGTCGGCGCCGGGTCGGAGCGCCCCGGAGGCGAGCGGGCGAGTAACAGCCGGTGGGCGGGCACCCTGTGTGAGGGGTGCCCGCCCACCGGCATGTCTGGCGCGCGTGCGGTACGTCGGCGGACCTCCCCCGAGGACACGGCCGCCGTCCGTCGTTCCCCGGACAGGAGGCCGGGGCTGCGCGCGGAGCGGATGGTGGATCGTACGGATGGTCCTACTTGGGCGCCTTCTTGCCGGTGACGCCCAGGTACACCAGGGGAGCGAGGTTGGGCTTGAGGTCCTTGACCTTGACGCCCCAGGAGGTGAAGGCCTTCTGGTGCTCGGCCGCCGAGGCGAGCAGCGAGACCAGGGCCCCGGCGACGGCGTTCGGGTCGAGCGACTTGTCGGCCTGACCCTTCGCCTGGAGTTCCTTGACGGCCTCCGCGAGTGGCTTGGCGACCGAGTTGAGGACGGTCATGCGGATCTTGAAGAACCGCTTGTCCCCTTCCGCGGCACCGAGCGTGACCACTCGGAGAATGGCGTCGTTCTTGCGCCAGAAGGCGAGGAATCCGTCGACCAGTTCTTCCGAAGTGGTCGGTCCGGACTTCCCTGCCCAGGACTTTCCGGCCACCAGCTCTTTGAGGGTGTCGGAGTCCTTGGCCATTTCCTCGGCGATTTCGAGGACTGCGCCCTCGACATCCGGGAAGTACTGGTAGAAGGTCGCGGGGGAGGTACCCGCCATACGGGCGACGTCGATGACCTTGACGTCCCGATAGGGCGACGTGCTGAGCATCTCGCGGAGGCAGTCGAGCAGCTTCTGCCGCGTCTCCTGTCCGCGTCGCCCGGCGACGCGACCGTCGACGGTGCGAACTTGTCCTGTCATGCCGTCAGCTTACCGTGGCACGATCTTGGCGCGATTCGGTGATGCGACTATTACTCCGCACGGGGGGTTGGTATAGGGGTCCGAAGCACTTCGGACGGATATTCACCGGGCCCCGAAGGCGCTGTTGAAGCCCCCCCGTGTGCTTTTGACCCCAGAGCGTGACGGCGAGTCCGCTGAGGGGTGATCGAGTGACAGAGCGTGACCGAACGTACCGGCCGTCACCTCGACGGTCCGGGGGCCGGGACGCAAGCCGCGGCCGGAGCTGGCGTCAGAATCCGGCCGTTCCGTCATGGCTGACCGACGGACCGGCGGCCCGGGGCGGCGGCGTCTCCCGGTGGGGGAGGTTGGAGATGCGCCGGGCGGCATTGGAGAATCGGGTCCGGCACCACGCGGCGGGTGCCGGACAACGGGGAGGTGGCTGCGGAGTGGACCAGCTGACGGCGCACGATCCGAGGCGGATCGGGCCCTTCGAGGTGCTGGGGCGGCTCGGCGCGGGTGGGATGGGGCTGGTCTACCTGGCGCGCTCCGCCTCCGGGCGCCGGGTGGCCATCAAGACCGTCCGGGGGGAGCTGGCCGAGGACGAGCTGTTCCGGGTCCGGTTCGCCCGCGAGATCGCGGCGGCCAAGACGGTCGGCGGCTTCTACACCGCGGCCGTGGTGGACGCCGACGCCGACGCCCGGGTGCCCTGGCTGGCCACCGCGTACATCCCGGCGCCCTCGCTGGAGGACCTGGTCGAGGAGTGCGGTCCGCTGCCGGTGGACGCCACCCGCTGGCTGGTGGCCGGCATCGCCGAGGCGCTGCAGTCCATCCACGCGGCGGGGCTGGTCCACCGCGACCTCAAGCCCTCCAACGTCCTGGTGGTCGAGGACGGCCCCAAGGTGATCGACTTCGGCATCGCGGCCGGGGTCTCCAGCACCCGGCTGACCATGACCAACGTCGCGGTCGGCACCCCCGCCTACATGTCCCCGGAACAGGCCCGGGACAGCCGTACCGTCCGGGGCGCCAGCGACGTCTTCTCGCTCGGCTCGCTGATGGTCTTCTGTGCCACCGGGCACCCGCCGTTCCGCGGCTCCAACCCGGTGGAGACGGTGTTCCAGCTGCTGCGCGAGGAGCCGGACCTCACCGGCATGGCGCCCGAGCTGATGGACCTGGTCCGGGCCTGCATGCAGCAGGCGCCCGAGCGCCGGCCCACTCCCGCGCAGATCCAGGCCGAGCTGGCCCCGCACCTGTTCTCCCGGGACGACGCCGGCGGCGAGGTCGGTGACTGGCTGCCCGGCCACGCGCTGGAGCTGATCGAGCGCAAGCGCGGCCGCCGTCCGAGCGCGCCCCGCCCGTACGCCGGCCCGGTCGAGCCGCCGCAGCCGGCACAGCCCCAGGGCCCGCCGCCGCAGCCGCAGGTGCTGCCGCAGCCCCCCGGCGCGGACGACCCGCGCACCTACCCGGGGGCCGGGCACGCGCCGCCCACCGGGCCGGTGCACGCCGGCTCGCGCCCCGGGGGCCCGGACGACGGGATCCCGACGGCGAAGATCCCCTCCAAGAACAAGCACCGCGCGCCCACCGGTGCGGTGGCCGTCGAGGTGCAGCTCTCCGGTGCCTCGGTGCGGATAGGCCCGGGGCCCCGGGCCGAGCACGAGCAGCCCGGCCCGGGCACCGCCCCGGCCACCACCGACTGGGTCCGCCGGGCGGCCCCGACCCCGCCGCCGACCCCGGCCCCGACGTCCTCCCCGGCCCCGGCCGCCCGCTGGCGCCCCTGGCGGTTCCGGATGTCCAACGACGTCTGGGGCACCCCGGTGGTCGCCGACGGAACGCTCTTCGTCTCCAGCTTCGAGGTGCACGCGCTGGACGTCGCCTCCGGCGAGCGCCGTTACAAGACCCGGGACGTCGCCTGGGCGCTCGCCGTGGACGCCGGCCGGATGCACGCCGCGGACGGCCCCCACCTCTACACCGTGGACGTCGCGGACGGCACCGAGCGCTGGCGCACCTCGCTGGACGGCTGGGTGTACTCGCTCTCCGCCGCCGACGGCGTGCTCTGCTGCGGTGTGCGCGGCGGCGGCGTCCAGCTGCGCGCGGCCGCCACCGGCGCCGAGCTGTGGCGCGCCGACGACGCCCAGCAGGACTACGAGAACCCCCAGTCCGGCCCGGTCCTGGTCGGCGGCTCGGCCTACTACTACGGCGCCGGACGGCTGCGCTGCGTGGACCCGCGCGGCGCCGGCCTGCGCTGGTCCTTCCAGGTCGGCGAGGACGTCCCCTCGCACCCGGTCGAGCGCGGCGGCGTGCTGTACGTGACGGCCGGCACCCGGGTGTACGCGCTGGACGCGGCCAGCGGGGCGGAGCGCTGGCGCTTCGACGCCCCGGTGGTGCTGTTCACCCCGCCGGCGCTGGACGGCGACGCGGTCTACGTGGCCGACTACCTGGGCACCGTCTACGCGCTGGACGCGGCCACCGGCCTGGACCGCTGGCGCGGGGCCACCGGCGGCCGCCAGGGCGCCGAGCCGGTGGTGGTCGGGGACGGCATGGTGCTGGTGGGCAGCGGCGAGGTGCTGTACGCCTTCGAGGCGGCGACCGGCCGGGAGCGCTGGCGCTACCCGGCGCGCGGCGAGATCGTCGGCTCCCCGGCGGTGGCCGACGGCCTGGTGCACCTGGGCAGTCGGGACCACTCGCTGCACACCCTGGACCTGGCGACCGGTCAGCTGCGCTGGGAGCTCGGCACCAAGGGCGAGCTCACCGGCTCCCCGGTGGCGGTCGGCGGGCGGGTCTTCGTCGGCTCCAAGGACCGCTGCGTGTACGCGCTGGACGCCTACTACGGCACGGCGGTGCCCGCCCGCTGAGCGGGGCGGACACCGCCGGGAGGCGTCAGCTCAGGCCTTGCGGGCCCCGGGGTGGCGGCTGCACCAGCCCTCCCACGCGGAGGAGACCATGTCCGCCACGTCGTGGGAGGCGCTCCAGCCCAGCTCGCGGTGGATCAGGTCGGCGGCGGCCACCACCCGGGCCGGGTCGCCGGGGCGGCGGGGGGTCACGTCGGCGGTCGTGTCGTAGCCGGTGACCTTGCCGATGACGTCGATCATCTCCTTGACGCTGACGCCCTCGCCGCGGCCGATGTTGAGCACCAGCGAGGTCTCGCCGGCCGGGTCGGCGGCCAGCCGCTTGGCGGCGGCCACGTGGGCCGAGGCGATGTCGGAGACGTGGATGTAGTCGCGGACGCAGCTGCCGTCCGGGGTCGCGTAGTCGTCGCCGAAGACCCGCGGGGCCTCGCCGGCGGTCAGCCGCTCGAAGACCATCGGGATCAGGTTGAACACCCCGGTGTCGGAGAGCTCGGGCGAGGCGGCGCCGGCCACGTTGAAGTAGCGCAGGGCGACCGTGGACATCCCGTGGGCCTTGCCGGCCGCGGCGACCAGCCACTCGCCGGCCAGCTTGGTCTCGCCGTACGGGCTCATCGGGGCGCAGGGGGTGGACTCGGTGACCAGGTCGACGTCCGGCATGCCGTAGACGGCGGCGGAGGACGAGAACAGGAAGCGCTTGACGCCGCCCTCGGCCGCGGCCTCCAGGACCGTCTGCAGGCCGATCATGTTCTCCCGGTAGTACAGGAACGGCTGCTCGACCGACTCGCCGACCTGCTTCTTGGCGGCGAAGTGCAGGATGCCCTCGATGCCGTGCTCGCGGATCGCGGCGTCCAGGACGGCGCGGTCCAGGGTGGAGCCCTCGATCAGCGGGACGCCGGCCGGCACCCGGGAGGCGTCGCCGGTGCTGAGGTCGTCCAGGATGGCGACGCGCTCACCGGCGTCGAGCAGCTGGCGGACGACGTGCCCGCCGATGTATCCGGCACCGCCGGTGATCAACCAAGTCATGCGGCAATCCTAGGGCGTGTCTGACAATTCCCGCCGGGCGCGCGACCCCGGGGCACGCGCCTCGCCGCGTTGTCGTCGGTCGCCGATGCTCCGCATGGACTCCCTCCTCCGCCTTGCGATGCACGCACCCCGACGCCGCGCGCTGATCCGACGCGAATTGTCAGACACGCCCGGCGTTCGATTTCGGGGGCCAGGCGCGGCGAGTCGCGCCAGCGAAACGGACAAATCGGTGAAATGCTGACAAAGATTCCCGTGCTCTCATGCCCGCGCCTTCGGCGTGGTGACGAATCGGAGGCAGCCAGGTGAGCCGAACGAAGGAACACAACCGCCCGCTGCCGGCCGGCCCCCGGCCGACCGGCCCCAGGGCGGCGCAGCGGCGGTTCTTCGTGCCGGGCGCGGTCGCGGCGGCGACGGCGCTCGCGCTGGCGCTGGCCGGATGCAGCAGCTCGCCCTCCTCTTCCTCCGCCGCGGCCTCCTCGCCGTCCGGCTCCTCCGCCGGCACCAAGCAGGCCTCCGCCGCCCCCGGCGCCCAGCCGGGCGGGGCGAACCAGCTCCAGGACGCGTACCAGAAGGTGATCGCCGACGTGCTGCCCTCGGTGGTCCAGATCACCACCGGCGACAGCCTCGGCTCCGGGATCGTCTACGACGACAAGGGCGACATCGTCACCAACGCCCACGTGGTCGGCACCGCGACCACCTTCACCGTCACGCTGGCCAACTCCACCAAGTCGTTGGACGCCGCCCTGGTCGCCAGCTACCCGGACTCCGACCTCGCGGTGATCAAGCTCGGCAGCCCGCCGAGCGGCCTCAAGCCGGCCGCCTTCGGCGACTCCGGCAAGGTCCAGCTCGGTCAGATCACCCTCGCCATGGGCAGTCCGCTCGGGCTCTCCAGCAGTGTCACCCAGGGCATCGTCTCGGCCACCGGGCGGACCGTCTCCGAGCCCCGCGGTGGCGGCTCGCCGGGCGCCACCATCGGCAACATGGTGCAGACCTCGGCCGCGATCAACCCGGGCAACAGCGGCGGCGCGCTGGTCAACCTGGACAGCCAGGTGATCGGCATCAACACCCTCGCCGCGACCGAGCCGCAGACCAACGGCGCGGCCGCCCCCGGCATCGGCTTCGCCATCCCGGCGTCCACCATCACCAGCATCACCGACCAGCTGATCAAGCAGGGCAAGGTCACCAACTCCGGCCGGGCCGCGCTCGGCATCACCGCCCGGACCAGCTTCAACCAGCAGTTCCAGCCGGCCGGCGCGGTCATCGTGGCGGTCAGCCAGGGCGGCCCGGCCGCCTCGGCGGGGCTCCAGGCCGGTGACGTCATCACCAAGATCGGCGACACCGCGGTCGACTCGCTGAACGCGCTGACCACCGCGCTCGCCTCGCTCACCCCGGGCAGCAAGGTCACCGTCACCTACACCAGGGACGGCACCAGCAAGACCGCCGACGTCACCCTCGGCACGCTGGAGAGCGGCTCCTAGGCCCTGTCCGGCCGGACAGGGCCCAGCCCCTCCCGGGAGCCCCGGTGCGCCGGCCGGCCCGTACACCGCGCAAGGGTTCCGCGGGGCGGCCGCCGCACCGGACCGGCGCCGGGTGCTCGTTCGCTGCCTCGACGAGGACCCGGCGCCCTTTCGCGTTCGCGGGGGAGGTCGGCGTCAGCGCCGGGCGGCGCGGGTGCGCCAGGGCAGCTCGACGGTGACGGTGGTCGGGCCGCCCGCCGGGCTCTCCACCAGGAACACCCCGTCCACCGCCCGGATCCGCTCGGCCAGTCCGCCCAGCCCGCTACCCGGGTAGGGGGCGGCCCCGCCCTTGCCGTCGTCCTGGACCAGCACCATCAGCTGGTTGTCCGAGCGCCAGACGTCGACCGAGGCGGTGCCGGCGCCCGCGTGCTTGGAGACGTTGGTCAGCAGCTCGCTGACGGTGAAGTAGGCGATGCCCTCGACCGCCGAGTCCGGGCGCTCCGGCTCGCCGTCCGGCCCGGCCAGGTCGACGTTCACCTTGACCCCGCCCGGGACGGTGCAGCGGGCCGCGACCGCGGACAGCGCCGCGTCCAGGCCGCGGTCGGTGAGCACCGCCGGGTGGATGCCGCGGGCCAGGTCGCGCAGCTCCTGGAGGGCCAGCTTCACCTCGCCGTGCGCGTTGTCGACCATCCGGGTGGCGGCCGCCATGTCCTCCTGGCTCTCCACCTCGCGCAGCCGCTCCTTGGCCATGCCGAGGTCCATCGCCAGCGCCACCAGCCGGGCCTGGGCGCCGTCGTGCAGGTCGCGTTCGATCCGGCGCAGGTCGGCGGCGGCGGTGTCGACCACGGTGCCGCGGTCGTCCTCCAGCTCGCGCACCCGTTCGGCCAGCGCGCCGGGGAAGAGCAGTGACTCGATCAGGATCCGGTCGACCGCGGCCATCGCCCGCACCACCACGGGCAGTACCGGCCACAGCGCGATCACCGAGACCAGGGCGAGGGTGAAGCTCAGGATGCCCCAGGGCAGCATCAGCACGTTGTAGAGCGCCGAGCGCCAGTTCAGCAGGTCGGTGAGGTGGGCGATGGTGTAGCCGACCATGCCTGGGCGGCGCGGCGTCACCGGCTCCGGCTCGTGGATCCGGGAGCCGTACGCCGTGCGGGCCCGGCTGCGGCCCAGCGCGCCCAGGGCGCGGGAGCCGGACAGGCCGGCGGCCAGCACCGGCAGGCCGATCACCGTCACCGACAGGCCCAGGCCGACCGACAGCGCGGTGACCGACAGCACGAAGCCGGCGATGCCCAGCGGGAGGTTCAGCATCAGGTGTCCGACCTGGCGCCACATCCGCGCGCCGTACAGCGGCGGGCGCTCCATCCGAGCGTCCTGCTCCTTGATGGCGTCGACGGCGCGGCGGTGCAGCTTCATCGGATGATCCGTCCCCTCGTTCGAGCTGGCGGGACCCAGCATCCCGAACCGGGGTGGTGGTGTGCCATGGGGGTGATACATCTTCCCGGCCGGGGGTTATCCCCACCCCCGGCCGGGCCCGCGGGGTTCGTTCAGGTGTCCACCGGACGTCTTGCGGAGCGGGCGGGTTTCGGGGGGAGTCGAGCCGTCCCCTTAGACTCACGCATTGGCCATGGTTAAGACCGTGTGAGCAAACGCCGTGGAACCGACCCGAGGGCGGGCCGCGGCCGAGGTGGAGGCGAAGGCATGGAGGGGCAGCAGGCGGCTGCCGTCGCTGCCGACCCGGCGGTCGGCAGCGGCTACTTCGACGCGTACGCCGCGATGGGCCTGCTGGCCGTCATCGGGGTGCTCTTCGTGACCGTGGCGTTCACCGCCAACCGCCTGCTGCGGCCGGTGGTCTTTTCGCCGGAGAAGCTCCTAACCTACGAGTGCGGGGTCGATCCGGTGGGCGAGGACTGGGCGCACACCCAGGTCCGCTACTACGTGTACGCCTTCCTGTACGTGATCTTCGCGGTCGACGCGATCTACCTGTTCCCGTGGGCGACGGTCTTCGCCACCGCCGGGTACGGCGCCGGAACGCTGGTCGAGATGTTCCTCTTCATCGGCTTCCTCGCGGTCGGACTGCTCTACGCCTGGAAGAAGGGCGTTCTGGAATGGACGTGACACCCACCCACTCGCACGGCACCCAGGGCGGCCCCGTCCCGCTCGGCCTGCCCGACCCCGCCCACCCCGGCGCCGTCGAGCGCCGCAGCCTCGGCCCGCTGGCCCGGCTCGCGCCCGACCCGGTCAAGGTCGTGCTCAACTGGGGCCGCCGCTACAGCCTCTGGTGCTTCAACTTCGGCCTGGCCTGCTGCGCGATCGAGTTCATCGCCGCGTCCATGGCCAAGCACGACTTCATCCGGATGGGCGTCATCCCGTTCGCGCCCGGCCCCCGTCAGGCGGACCTGATGATCGTCTCCGGGACGGTCACCGACAAGATGGCGCCCGCCGTCAAGCGCCTCTACGAGCAGATGCCCGAGCCGAAGTACGTCATCTCCTTCGGCGCCTGCTCCAACTCCGGCGGCCCGTACTGGGACTCCTACTCCGTGACCAAGGGCGTGGACCAGATCATCCCGGTCGACGTCTACGTGCCCGGCTGCCCGCCGCGGCCGGAGGCGCTGCTCCAGGGCATCCTCAAGCTGCAGGAGAAGATCGCCGCCGAGTCGCTGCCCGGCCGCTACGCCGCGCCCGCGGCGGCGCTGCGCCGGCCGCTGGTGGCGGGGCCTTCCACCGATGGAGGAGTGTCGTGACCACGGCGGAGCAGTACGCGGCGTCGGTCGGGGAGTGGGCGACCGGCGCCGAGGCGTACGGGCTGATCACCGTCGACGTGCCCGCCGAGAACTGGATCGAGGCGCTCACCAACGCCCGGGACGCCCTGGGCCTGGGCTTCTTCGACTGGCTGAGCGCCGTCGACGAGCTCGCCGAGGGCTTCTCCGTGGTCGCCCACCTGGCCGCCGCCGAGACGCCGGGCGTACGGCACCTCGCCGTGCGCACCCGGGTGCCGCGCGAGAAGGCCGCGCTGCCGAGCGCCGTCACGGTGTACGCCGGGGCCGCCTGGCACGAGCGCGAGACCCACGAGATGTTCGGCATCGACTTCCCCGGTCACCCGTACCTGGCCACCCTGCTGCTGCCGGACGGCTTCGAGGGGCACCCGCTGCGCAAGGAGTTCGTGCTCGCGGCGCGGGTCGCCAAGGCCTGGCCGGGCGCCAAGGAGCCGGGCGAGTCGGACCACGGCGACGGGCCCGCCCGGCGCAAGATGCAGCCGCCCGGTGTGCCGGACCCGAACGAGTGGGGCCCGCTCAAGGGCACCCTGCCGCCGGTCGCCGAGCGGCCCGCGCGCGGTGCGCGGGCGGCCGGTGCGGCGCGTACGCCCCGGGCGGCGGGCGCCGCCGCGGCCGCTGCCGCCGGTGCGACGGCTGCCGCCGGTGCGCCGACGGCCGAGGGTGCTCCGCCGGTGCGGGCGGATCGGCCGCGGCGGACCCGCTCGGTGTCCGAGGGGTCGGCGAGCCAGGCTCCCGCCGAGGCTCCTGCAGCTCCTGCAGCTCCTGCCGCTTCTGAGGCTCCGGCTGCCGAGGGTGCTCCGCCGGTGCGGGCGGACCGGCCGCGGCGGACCCGTTCGGTGTCCGACGGGTCGGTCAGCCAGACGGCCGACGCCGACGCCGACCCCGGCACCGGCGCCGCCGAGCCGACGGCCGAGCCCGCGGCCCCGGCCCGGCCCCGGTCCTCCGACGCGCCGTGGCACAACCCGGTGCCCGCCCACGACGGGAAGCCGTCGGGCGAGCCGGGTGAGCACGAGCCGGGCGAGAAGAAGGACGAGAAGTCGGCCGGAGCGGCCGACCAGGACGGAGACGGCGCGTGAACCTGCTCGACACGGTGCTCCGCTGCGTCGCCACCCTGGTCGTCTTCCTGGTCTTCCCGCTGGTCATCGGCCAGACCGAGCACAAGGTCATGGCGCACATGCAGGGCCGGCTCGGCCCGATGTACGCGGGCGGCTTCCACGGCTGGGCGCAGCTCGTCGCCGACGGCGTGAAGTTCGCGCAGAAGGAGGACATCGTCCCGGCCGGGGCGGACCGCCGGGTCTTCCAGCTGGCGCCCGCCGTCTCGCTGCTGCCGTACCTGTTCGTGCTGCTGGCGATCCCGGTCGGCCCGGACGGCTTCGTCGGCCAGGCGATCGACGCCGGGCTGTTCTTCGTGCTGGCCGTGATGGGCGTCGGGGTGATCGGCAAGCTGATGGCCGGCTGGGCCTCGGCGAACAAGTTCTCGCTGCTCGGCGGGCTGCGCACGGCCGCGCAGCTGATGTCGTACGAGCTGCCGATGGTGCTCGCGGCGGCCTCGGTGGCGATGGCCGCCGGCACCCTGTCGCTGCCCGGGATCGTGGACGCCTGGCAGTGGTACTGGCTGCCCTGGCAGATCATCGGCGCCTTCGTGTTCTTCACGGCCGGTCTGGCCGAGCTCCAGCGGCCGCCGTTCGACATGCCGGTCGCCGACTCGGAGATCATCTTCGGCGCGTACACCGAGTACACCGGTCTGCGCTTCGCGCTGTTCCTGCTGTCCGAGTACGTGGGCATCCTGGTGGTGTCGGCGCTGACGGCGGTGCTGTTCCTCGGCGGCTGGCACGGGCCGATGTCCGACCAGCTCGGCTGGCTGTGGATGATCCTCAAGACCTTCGCACTGGCCTTCGTGGTCATCTGGCTGCGGGTCACCTACCCGCGCCTGCGCGAGGACCAGCTGATGCGCTTCGCGTGGATCGTGCTGATCCCGCTCGCGCTCGTCCAGCTGGCCCTGACCGGCATCATCAAGGTGGCGATCGCATGAGTTTTCCCGGAGCCGGCCTCGCCAAGGGCCTGGCCGTGACGCTGCGGACGATGACGAAGAAGAGCGTCACCGCGCAGTACCCCGACGTGCAGCCGGTGCTGCCGCCGCGTTCGCGCGGCGTCATCGCGCTGCTGGAGGAGAACTGCACGGTCTGCATGCTCTGCGCGCGCGAGTGCCCGGACTGGTGCATCTACATCGACTCCCACAAGGAGACGCTGCCGGCCGCCGATCCGAACGCCCGGGCCCGCACCCGCAACGTGCTGGACCGGTTCGCCATCGACTTCTCGCTCTGCATGTACTGCGGGATCTGCATCGAGGTGTGCCCCTTCGACGCGCTGTTCTGGTCGCCGGAGTTCGAGTACGCGGAGACCGACATCCACGAGCTGACCCACGAGCGGGAGAAGCTCCGCGAGTGGATGTGGACCGTCCCGGCGCCGCCGGCGCTGGATCCGGCGGCCGAGGAGCCCAAGGAGATCGCCACCGCGCGCAAGGCCGCGGACAAGCTGGCCGCGACCGCCGCGGCGGCTTCCGAGGAGAAGGGTGACGACGCGTGATCGGTGGCGCCACGCTTTTCGCGGCGACCGGTTCCCTGGAGCCGGCCGCCCGTTCGTTCCTGTCCCCGACCGGCCAGGAGATCGTCTTCCTGCTGGTCGGCATCGCGGTGTTCGGCTCGGCGGTCGTCTCGGTGACCACCAAGCAGCTGGTGCACGCCGCGCTCTGGCTGGTGGTCGCGCTCGGCGGGCTGGCGGTGGAGTTCCTGCTGCTCACGGCCGAGTTCATCGCCTGGGTCCAGGTGCTGATCTACCTGGGCTCGGTGGTCGTCCTGGTGCTGTTCGGGCTGATGCTCACCAAGGCGCCGATCGGGCGCTCGCCGGACGCCGACTCCAAGAACCGCTGGGTGGCCCTGGTCGTGGCGCTGGCCGCGGCCGGGACGCTGGTGACGCTGGTGGTCGACGCCTTCCGGACCTCCTGGATCGACCTCGGGGCGGGCGGCGGCTCGGCCGCCGTCACCGGGGCCAGCCTGTTCCGGCACTGGGTGCTGCCCTTCGAGGCGCTGTCCGTGCTGCTGCTGGCGGCGCTGGTCGGCGCGATCGTGCTGTCGCGCGGGTCCGGGCGCCGGGTGCCGGCGCCCCGGGCGGGCAAGGTGCGGGCCGGCCGGCCGGTCGGGTCGAACGGGACCGTGGCCGCGACCGCGCCGCGCGCCGCGACCCCGCCCGCAGCGGCCGTCGCGGAGGCGTCCGCGCCGGAGGCGTCCGTGCCGGAGGCGTCCGTGCCTTCCGTGCCTGAGGCGTCCGCGCCGGATGAGGAGAGCTGATGCACCTCGCCTACCCCGTCGTCCTCGCCGCGCTGCTGTTCAGCGTCGGCGTGTACGGCGTGCTCGCCCGGCGCAACGCCGTCCTGGTGCTGATGTCCGTCGAGCTGATGCTCAACGCCGTCAACCTCGACCTGGTCGCCTTCGACGCCTGGCTGCGCGACTCGCTGCACGCCGGGCAGGCGCTCACCCTGTTCACCATCACCGTCGCCGCCGCCGAGATCGGGCTGGGGCTCGCCATCGTCCTGCTGCTGTTCCGGGCCCGGGGCACCGCGGACATCGACCGGGCCACCGCGCTCGGCGACCCGGCGGAGCCGCACACCCCCGCCGAGGAGCAGCCGGTCGCAGCCGAGGCACTGAAGGGCCGGGCCACCGCATGAACCTCGCCCTGCCCGCCCTCGTCCCCGCGCTGCCCGCGCTGGGTGCCGCCGCGACCCTGGCCGTCGGCAAGAAGGCGCCCGGACTGGCCCGGCCGCTGGCGATCGTCCCGGTCGCCGTCTCGGCCGTGCTCGCCCTGGTGGTCGCCCTCCAGCTCGGCACCGGCCAGACCCTGGACGCCGCCACCCGGCTCACCCCGACCGGCGGCCCGGACATCGCGCTGGCCGTCCACCTGGACGGCTTCACCTCGCTGATCTCCGTGCTGGTCGGCCTGGTCGCCACCTGCGTCCAGGTCTACTCGACCGCCTACCTGAAGACGGATCCGCGCTACCCCTCGTACGCGGCGCTGGTCTCGCTGTTCACCGCGGCGATGTTCCTGGTCGTCTACTCGGGCGACCTGGTCGTGCTGCTGGTCGGCTGGGAGGTCATGGGCGTCTGCTCGTACTTCCTGATCGGCCACCACTGGGAGACCGCCGACGCCCGCTCGGCCTCGCTCAAGGCCTTCCTGGTCACCAAGCTCGGTGACGTGCCGTTCCTGTTCGGGATCTTCCTGCTCGGCGCGGACGCCGGCAGCTTCCGGATCCCGGACGTACTGGCGGCCGCGGGGGACGGAAAGCTCGGCCACCCGACGCTGATCGCGCTGCTGCTGCTCGCCGGGGTGGCCGGCAAGAGCGCGCAGTTCCCGCTGCACACCTGGCTCCCGGACGCGATGGCCGGTCCGACGCCGGTCTCCGCGCTGATCCACGCGGCCACCATGGTCGCGGCCGGCATCTACCTGGTGGCCCGGCTGATGCCGGTGTTCCTCCAGTCGGGCGCGGCGCTGGTGGTGCTCGCGGTGATGGCCGCCGTGACGATGATCGGCTCGGCGCTCTGCGCGCTCGCCCAGGACGACCTCAAACGGGTGCTCGCCTACTCCACCGTCGGCCAGCTCGGCTACATGGCCGGCGCGCTGGCCAGCGGCGACCGTGAGGCCTCGGTGTTCCACCTGGTCAGCCACGGCGCGTTCAAGGCGCTGCTGTTCCTGGCCGCCGGCGTGGTGATCCACGCCGCGCACACCAACTCGATCTCCGCGATGTCCCGGATCCCGGGGCTGCGCAAGCGGGTGCCGGACGCCTACTGGACGATGGGCATCGCGCTGGTCGCGCTGACCGGGCTGCCGCCGTTCTCCGGCTTCTTCAGCAAGGAGGCGGTGCTGACCGCCGCCGAGCACGCCGCCAAGGGCGAGGCGCTGACCAACGGCCTCGGCCCCGCCTCGGCGGTGCCGCAGGCGGCCGGCTGGATCGTGCTGATCTCGGCCGCGCTCACCGCGCTGCTCACCGGCGCGTACGCGACCCGGCTGTTCCTGGTGGCCTTCCACAGCCCGGCCGGGGCGGCAGCGGCGGCACCCGCGGTGCTGCCCGCCACCGACCGGGGCGTGGTGGCCGCCGACCACGAGGCCGACGCGCCGTACTCGCCGGAGCCGGACGAGGCCGACCCGGCCACCGCCGAGCCGCCCGCGATGCGCTGGCCGCTCTGGGTGCTGGCCGTCCCGACCATGGGCTTCGGCGTCGCCGGGCTGCGGTCGGACTGGCTGCCCGCCCTGCTGGACGGCGGCTCGCTGCGCCCCACCGGCGTCACCGCCGTCACCGGCACCGGGCTCGCCGTGGTCGGTGTGCTCGCCGCGTACGGCGCCTGGCGCTCGGCCACCGCGCGGGTGACCACCGGCCACCCCGCCCCGGCCGCCCTGGACCGGGTGCCGGAGCAGGCCGGCGCCCCGGCCGCCGAGGTGATCGTCGCCGACCCCGGGCGAACCCTGCTGGGCCCGCTGTTCGGCCCGGCCCGGCACGGCTTCGGTGTCGACCGGCTGTACCACGTGCTGTTCGTCCGCCCGGTGACCGCCGCCGCCCGGCTGGTCCGCTTCCTCGACCGCGAGGTCGTCGAGGGCTACGTCCAGGGCAGCGGGATCGGCGCCAACCTGCTCGGCCGGGCCGTCCGGCTCGCGCAGACCGGCAACGCGCAGACCTACCTCAGCGCGCTGCTCGCCGGCGTCGTCCTGCTGGCCGTCCTGGTGGCGGTGTAGCCGGTGCCGTTCTCCTCCACCCCCGTCCTCTCCACCGCCGCTAGGAGCCCCCGATGAATGCGGTCCTCATCGCCCTCCTGGTGCTGCCACTGCTCGGCGCCGCGCTCACCCTGGCGCCGGTGTTCGGCCCGGACCGGGCCGTCGCCGGCCGGCGGGCGCTGCGGTTGAACTCCGTGGTCACCGGCGTGGTGCTGCTGCTCTCCGTCGCCCTCGCGGCCGGCTTCGACCACGGCTCGCCGGCCCGGATGCAGGCCACCACCGACGTGGACTGGATCCCGGCCCTGCACGTGCGCCTCCACCTCGGCGTGGACGGCGTCTCGCTGCCGCTGATCGTGCTGACCGCGCTGCTCACCTTCCTCTGCGCGCTGTACTCGGAGAAACGGCTGCCGGACGGGGAGCACGTCCCCTCGCCGCAGGCCTTCGTCGGGCTGTTCCTCCTCCTCGAAGTCGGCATGCTCGCCACCTTCGCGGTGCTGGACCTCCTGCTCTTCTTCCTGGCCTTCGAGATCGTGCTGATCCCGATGTACTTCCTGATCGCCCGCTGGGGGAGCGGCGCGAAGACCCCGGCCGCCAACCGGTTCATCCTCTACACGCTGCTCGGCTCGGCCGTGATGCTGCTCGGCTTCCTGCTGATCGGCAGCAAGGCCGGCACCTTCGACATGCAGGCGCTGGCCGCCGGGCACGGTCACGGGCTGAGCCACACCACCCAGGTGATCGCCGCGCTGGCGATCATGGTCGGGCTCGCGGTCAAGGCCCCCGCCTGGCCGCTGCACAGCTGGCTCCCCGACGCGCACACCGCCGCTCCGACGGTCGGCTCGGTGCTGCTCGCCGGTGTGCTGCTGAAAATGGGCACCTACGGTCTGGTCCGCGTCCTCCTGCCGGTCGTGCCGGACGGCACCGCGACGCTCGCCCCCTACCTGGGCGCCTTCGCCGCCGTCGGCATCGTCTACGGCTCGCTGGCCTGTCTGGCGCTGGCCCGCCCCGGATCCAAGGGCGACCTCAAGCGCCTGATCGCGTACTCCTCCGTCGGCCACATGGGCTTCGTGCTGCTCGGCATCGCCTCCCTCACCCCGGTGGGCGTCAACGGCGCGTTGTTCGCCAACATCGCCCACGGTCTGATCACCGGTCTGCTGTTCTTCCTGGTCGGGGCCGTCAAGGACCGCTACGGCACGGCGGACCTCGACACCCTCTCCGGTGCCACCGGCGCGGCCCTGTACGGCCGGGCGCCCCGGATCGGCGCGCTGCTCGCCTTCGCCGCCGTCGCCAGCCTCGGGCTGCCGGGGCTGGCCGGCTTCTGGGGTGAGCTGCTCGCCATGTTCGGCGCCTTCGACCCGGCCGCCGGCCTGTCGCGCCCCGCCTTCGTCACCTACATGGTCCTGGCCGGCCTCGGCACCCTCCTCACCGCCGGCTACCTGCTGATCGTGGTCAAGCGCGTCTGCATGGGCGACCCCGCGCAGCCCGCGCCGGTGGGCGAGGTGCCCGACCTGCGCCCGTACGAGGCCGTCAGCTGGACGCCGCTGGCCGCGCTCACGCTGGTGGCCGGCCTCTGGCCGGCCCTCCTGCTCGGGCTCTCCGACCCCGCCGTCAAGCACCTCCTCGGGGGTGGCTGACCGTGCTCGCAGCCCACACCGCCGCACTCGGACCTCACTCCACGGGGCAGCACACTGTGACCTCCCTCGCCGTAGCCAACCCGGGCAGCCTGATCCAGTCCGTGGACTGGGTGGCGATCGCGCCCCCGCTGATCGCCGCGGTGGCCGCCCTCGCCGTGCTGGTCACCGACCTGTTCCTGCCCGAGCGGCACAAGCGGTGGCTCGGCCGCCTCGCCGTGGCCGGACTCGCCCTCGCCCTCATCGCACTCCTCCCCCTCACCGGGGGATCACCCCGGGCGACCTTCTGCCTCCGGAACGTAGCAGGGGCCCCTGACAGCGGAGGCTGTTCGTACGTCGCCGACCACTTCGCCCTGGTGTTCCAGCTGCTCGCCCTCGGCGGCGCGCTGATCGCGGCGCTGCTGTCGACGCACACCGTCGAGGACCAGAAGCTGCCCCGCGGCGAGTACTGGTTCCTGCTGCTCTCCAGCGCCACCGGCGCCGCCCTGCTGCCCGCCTCCCGCGACCTCGCCACCATGGTGATCGCCCTGGAGGTCGCCTCGCTGCCCGCCTTCGCCCTGGTCGCGCTGCGCCGGGACGGGCGGGGCGCGGAGGCCGCGCTCAAGTTCTTCGTCTCCTCGGTGACCGCGACCGCCGTGATGCTGCTGGGCATCGGCTTCGTCTACGCGGCCAGCGGCAGCCTGCACCTCGGCGCCGTCGCCCAGGGCCTGGAGCACGCGCCCGGCCAGCTGAAGCCGCTGGCCGAGGCCGGGGCCGTGCTGACCCTGGTCGGCTTCGCCTTCAAGGTCGCCGCCGTCCCGTTCCACTTCTGGGTGCCCGACACCTACACCGGCGCCCCGCTGCCGGTGGCCGGCTACCTCTCGGTGGTCGGCAAGGCGGCCGGCCTGTCCGGGCTCGCGCTGGCCACCACCATCGCGTTCCGCCCGTACGCCCACACCTGGGGCCTGGTGCTGGCCGTGCTGGCCGCCGTCACCATGACCGTCGGCAACGTCGGCGCGCTGCGGCAGCGCTTCGACACCCGGTACAGCGCGGTGCGGCTGCTGGCCTGGTCCTCGGTCGGCCAGGCCGGGTACCTGCTGGTGCCGCTGGCCGCGGCCGGCTACGCGCCCACCGGCGCCGACCCGCTCGGCGCGACCGCCGCGTACGCGCTGATCTACGGGGTGGTCAACCTCGGCGCCTTCGGGGTGGTCGCCGCCGTCGGCCGCCGGGCCGGGACCAGGGTGGACGACTTCCGCGGCCTGTTCGCCCGCAACCGCTGGACGGCGCTCGCGCTGGCCTTCTTCCTGCTCTGCCTGGCCGGGCTGCCGCCGGGCGTGATCGGCCTGTTCGGCAAGGTCGTGGTGTTCCGCGCGGCGGTGGACGCCGGGCTGGGCTGGCTGGCCGTGGTGATGGCCGTCAACGTGGTCGTCGCCCTCTACTACTACCTGCTGTGGACGGCTCGGCTGTTCGCCCCGGCCCCGGCCGACGCCGAGGCCGAGCAGGGGGCCGAGGACGGCGCCGAGCGGCGGCTACCGATCGGCCTGACCGCCACGCTGGGGCTCACCGCCTCGGTCGCGGTAGTGCTCTCGGTCGCCCCGCAGCTGGTCCTCCAGGTGGCCGGCGGCTCGCTGTTCTGAGCCGCCGACCGGGTGTCGCGTCGGTCACAAGGGAACAAGGTCCCGGGCCCCGCCCGTTGAGCGGGCAAGAGGGACGAGGCAGAAAGGGCTTCCCCACCGCACCACTGGAGGGCCTGACGTGCACAGCCGGCACAACGGACTGAGGACCGCCGTCCTGCTCGGTGGCCTCTCGGCGCTGATCCTGGTGATCGGCGGTTTCTTCGGCCGGACCGGCTTCGTGATCGCCCTGCTGGTCGCCCTCGGGACGAACGCCTACGCCTACTGGAACAGCGACAGGATCGCGCTGCGGGCCATGCGGGCCCGGCCGGTCAGCGAGTTCGAGGCGCCGGGGCTGTACCGGATCGTGCGCGAGCTCTCCACCTCGGCCCGCCAGCCGATGCCCCGGCTCTACATCTCCCCGACCCCGGCCCCGAACGCCTTCGCCACCGGCCGCAACCCGCGCAACGCGGCGGTCTGCTGCACCGAGGGCATCCTGCGGATCCTGGACGAGCGCGAGCTGCGCGGGGTGCTCGGGCACGAGCTCAGCCACGTCTACAACCGGGACATCCTGATCTCCTCCGTCGCCGGGGCGCTGGCCTCGGTGGTGATGTTCCTGGTGAACTTCGCCTGGCTGGTCCCGTTCGGCCGCAACGAGGACGACGACGGCCCCGGGCTGTTCGGAATGCTCGCGATCATGATCCTCGGGCCGATCGCCGCCGGGCTGATCCAGATGGCGGTCAGCCGCTCCCGCGAGTACCAGGCCGACGCCGACGGCGCCCGGATCACCGGCGACCCGCTCGCCCTCGCCGGCGCCCTGCGCAAGCTCGACGCGGGCACCCGCCAGCTGCCGCTCCCGCCGGAGCCCCAGCTGCAGACGGCCAGCCACATGATGATCGCCAGCCCGTTCCGCCCGGGCGAGGCGGGCGCGCGGCTGTTCTCCACCCACCCGCCGATGGCGGAGCGGATCGCCCGGCTGGAGCGGATGGCCGGGTACCGGCAGTAGCGGGTGGCCGGGTATCGGCAGTAGCGGATGGCCCGGTGCCGGCGGTAGCGGATGGCCGGGTGCCGGCGGTAGCGGGTGGCCGGGGGCCGGCCGTAGCGGGCAGGGGCCTGCTCGGCGCCCGGGGCCGGATCAGGCCGTCGCTTCCTGGTAGGCCGTCCGCAGTCGGTGGACGCCCTCGGCGACCTGGGCCGGGCCGTCGGCGGCGGCGTAGCTGAGCCGCAGGTGCGGGGCCGGGGGTTCGGCGGCGTGGTACGGCCGGCCGGGGGTGACCTGGACGCCGGCGCGCAGTGCGGCGGCGGCGAGGGCGCCGTCGTCGGTGCCGTCCGAGAAGCGCAGCCACAGGTGGTAGCCCCCGGGCCGGTAGGCGCCGAGCACGCCGGGCAGCTCCCGGTGCAGGGCGGCCACCGCGGCGGTGCGGCGGTCGCGCAGTTCGGCGCCGAGGGTGCGCAGGTGGCGGGCCCAGGCGGGGTCGGAGACGAGTTCCAGGGTCGCCTCCTGGAGCGGCCGGGGCACGAAGAAGCTGTCCACCACCTGGGTGGCCCGCAGTCGGGCGAGCGCCGGGCCGCGCGCGGTGAGGGCGCCGACCCGCAGGTTGGGGGAGGCGGCCTTGGTGAGCGAGCGCAGGTGCACCACCACGCCGTCCTGGTCGTCGGCGGCGAGCGGCCGCGGCAGGGCCGGGGCGTCCGCGTGGACGAGCAGCCGGGCGAAGTCGTCCTCGATCACGAAGGCCCCGGCGGCCCGGGCGATCCGCAGCACCTCCGCCCGGCGCGCGGGGGAGAGCACCGCGCCGGTGGGGTTCTGGAACAGCGGCTGGCAGACGAACACCCGGGCCCGGGTGGTCTCGAAGGCGTCGGCCAGCAGGTCGGTGCGGACGCCGTCGGCGTCGATCGGGACGGGCACCGGCCGCAGTCCGGCGGCCCGGATGACCGCGAGGATGCCCGAGTAGGTCGGCGACTCGACCAGCACCGGTGAGCCGGGGGCGGCCAGCGAGCGCAGTGCCACGGTGAGCCCGCCCTGCCCGCCGGAGGTGATCAGGACGTCCCCGGCGCCGATCGGTCCGGCGTGGCCGCCGATGTCGCGGGCGAACCAGCCGCGCAGCTCGGTGAGGCCGTCGGTGGGCGGGCGGTCCCAGGCGCCCGGGCGGCGGCCGGCCCGGGCGAGGGCGGCGGCAAGCAGCCGCTCGGGCAGCAGCGAGGAGTGCGGGTAGCCGCTGTTGAGGTCGATCACGTCCGGCGGGGGCACCCGGAGGGTGGCGAACACCGGTTCGGCCAGCAGGTCGCGCGGACCGGAGCCGGCGTTGAGCGCGACCTCCTGCCAGGAGAGGTCACCGGGCCGGGCGGCCAGGGCCGCCGGGATGCCAGGGGCCGCCGCGAAGGCCGCCGCCCGGAACACCCCGGCACCGGGCCGGGAGACCACCAGCCCCTCGGCGACCAGCACCGCGATGGCGCGGGAGACCGTGACCGGGCTGACCTGGTGGCGTTCCATCAGGGCCCGGCTGGAGGGCAGCTTTCGCCCCTCCGGGTAGCGCTCGACCTCCCGCCGCAGGCTTTCGGCGAGTTCGGCGACGCTGCTACGCTCATTCATGACGGTACAAGATAGCGCTACCCTGCCTGCGGCGATAGCACCCCGGCCCGGCGGGCCCGCCTCCGGCACCGCCCTCGCCGCCCTCGGGGTGGCCTCCTTCTCGCTCACCTTCCCGGCCACCGCGTGGTCCCTGACCGGCTTCGGCCCGTGGACCTCGACCGGGCTGCGCGGCGCCCTGGCGGGGGTGCTGGCCGGCCTCTACCTGCTGGCCTCCGCCGCTCCGCCGCCCAAGCGCCGGCACTGGCCCGGACTGCTGGTCGTCTCGGCCGGCTGCGTGCTGGGCTTCCCGCTGCTCACCACGCTCGCCCTGCGGACCTCCTCGACCGCCCACTCGGCGGTGGTCATCGGCTTCCTGCCGCTGGCCACGGCGGTGATCGCGGCGGTGCGCACCGGCCGCCAGCCGTCCCGGGCGTTCTGGGCGGCGGCGCTGACCGGGGCGGCGGCCGTGCTGGCCTTCACCCTGCTGCAGAGCCACGGCCGGCCGACCGTCGCCGACCTCTACCTGTTCGTCGGCCTGCTGGTCTGCGCGGCCGGGTACGTGGAGGGCGGGCGGTTGTCCCGGGACCTCCCGGGCGCCCGGGTGATCGCCTGGGCGGTGGTGGCGGCGCTGCCCGTGATGCTGCTGACCGCCGGGTACGGGCTGGCCGCCGAACCGGTGCACCTCGGCGCGAAGGCGCTGGCCGGGCTGGGGTACGTCGCGGCGGTCTCGCAGTTCGGCGGATTCGTGCTCTGGTACCGGGGGATGGCGGAGATCGGCGTGCCGCGGGCCAGTCAGCTGCAGCTCGCCCAGCCGCTGCTGACCCTGGTCTGGTCGGTGCTGCTGCTGGGCGAGGACCTGCCGGTGGCCGCACCGGTGACGGCGGCGGTGGTGCTGGGCTGCATCGCGGTCACCCAGCGGGCCCGTGCGTAGTGCGGGCCCGAACCCTCGCGTTGAGCCGTCCGGAGGAGTCCTCCGCTCGTTAGGATGACCCCGCGCCCCGCGTCGGTCCGGGGAGCGGCATCCGGAGGGAGTGGGCCGTCATGGCAGACGAGAGGCACGCCCCGGCGTCCGGGGACGCGCCGACCCGACGGCGCGGCCAGGGCGAGCTGGAGGCGCAGGTGCTGGCGGTGCTCCAGCTGGCGCCCGGCCCGGCGAGCGCGGGGTGGGTCCAGGAACGCCTGGAGGGCGATCTGGCGTACACCACGGTGATGACCATCCTGTCCCGGCTGCACGCCAAGAACGCCGTCTCCCGGAGCCGCGCCGGCCGCTCCTACCTGTGGCAGGCCTCGGCCGACGCCGCCGGGCTGGCCGCGCTGCGGATGCGGCGGATGCTCGACGGCGAGGCGGACCGGGACGCCGTACTCGCCAGCTTCGTCACCGCGCTGCTGCCGCACGACGAGGAACTGCTGCGGGCGCTGTTGGACGCCGCGTCCGCGGATCCGGCAGCGGACGACCGTGAGAGCTGACCCGTGGGCTTCTTCGTCTTCCTCCCGCTCATCCTGCCGCTGACCGCGGTGCCGATCGCCCGGCTGACCGAGCAGCACCTGCACCCGCGCGGCGCCGCCCGGCTGATGACCGTGATCAGCGCCGTGATGGCGGTGTGCAGTGTGCTCTGCCTCGGGCTGATCGGCGTGGTGGGCACCGCGCAGATCCCCGGCAACCCGCTGCCGGACAGCTGGTCCGACCCGGAGGTGCGGCACGCGCTGCCGTACCACGAGACGGTCGGCACGGCCGCGATGTGGCTGCTGGTGCTGGTCGGCTTCGCCTGCTGCCGGACGGTCGTGCGGCACCTGCGGGTCCGCTCCCGGGCCCGGCGGGCGCTGGTCGGGCTGCCCGAGGGGCCGGTCGAGGCCGGTGACCTCGCGGTGCTGCCGGACCGCAGCCCGTACGCCTACGCGCTGCCCGGCTCGCCCGGGCGGGTGGTGGTCTCCACCGGGATGCTGGCCGGGCTGGCCGAGGACGAGCGGGAGGCGCTGCTCGCGCACGAGCGCGCACACCTGCGCCACCGCCACCACCGCTACCTGCTGACCACTCAGCTCGCCGCCTGCGTCAACCCGTTCCTGCGGCCGTTGCAGGCGGCGGTGGCGTTCAGCGCGGAGCGGTGGGCGGACGAGGAGTCGGCCCAGGCGGTGGGGGACCGGCGGATCACCGCCCGGGCGGTGGCCCGGGCGGCCCTGGTCTCGCACGCCGCCCCGGCGCCCGGTTTCGCGGCCTTCGCGGCCCCGGCCGCCGCCCAGCCCGGCCCGGTGCCGCGCCGGGTGGCCGCGCTGCTCGGCCCGGTGCCGACGGCCCGCAACTGGCCGCCGGCCAAGACCCCGGCGGGCCTGGCGGCGATGGTCGCCGCGGCCGGCACGGCGGCCTCGGCGCTGTGCGCGCTGAACGCGGCGGTGGCGCTGCTGGTGGTGCTCAAGGCCGTCACGCCGCTCTAGGCCCTGTCCGGCCGGGCCGGGCGTTTTGCTCGCCCCGGATAGGTCCTAGCCGTCGAGGCTCTCCCGGAGCCGGCGGAACTCCGCGGCCAGCGCGTCCAGGGTGTAGTGGGCGTTGAGGCCGCTCGGGTTGGGCAGGACCCACACCTCGGTGTCGCCGATGCCCTCCGGCTGGCGCCCGATCGAGGCCTGCCGTTGGCCGAAGGCCGTCCGGTAGGCGCCGATGCCGAGCACTGCGAGCACCCGGGGCCGCAGCCGCAGCACCCGCTCGCGCAGCGCCGCGCCGCCCGCGCGCAGTTCCTCGGCGGTGAGTTCGTCCGCCTTGGCGGTGGTGCGCGGGGCGACGTTGGTGATGCCGAGGCCGAGGGCGGGCAGTTCGTCCTGTTCGTCGGGGCGGTACTGGCGTTCGGTGAAGCCGGAGCGGTGCAGGGCGGGCCAGAAGCGGTTGCCGGGGCGGGCGAAGTGGTGCCCGGTGGCGCCGGACCACAGGCCCGGGTTGATGCCGCAGAACAGCACCCGCAGCCCGGGCCCGGTGATGTCCGGGATGGTGGTGTCCTGGGCGGCCCGGAGCTGCTCGGGGGTGGGCTTCACCGGCTTGGTCGGCTTCGTCGGCTTCGGCTGTGTCATCGGTGGCGGTGTCGGCGTCGGCTTCACCGGGCCAAGTCTGCCGTGGCCGCGATCCGCGCCGTGCGGCGGTCGCGCAGCCGGCGCAGGCCGAAGACGACCACGGCGGCGTACGTCCAGCCGACGAAGACGTCCACGATGAAGTGCTCGGCGCCGTAGACCAGGGTGAACGCCATCGCGAGCGGATAGGCGACCAGCAGGGCGCGCAGCCAGGGCCGGGCGGTGGGCCAGAAGAGGAACAGCAGCATCGCCGGGTAGGCGGAGTGCAGCGAGGGCATCGCGGCGACGTCGTTGGCGAACTGGCTGCCGTTCTCCAGCAGCGAGTCGGCCTGCGGCAGGCCCATGGTGGAGATGGTCTCCCAGACCACCCGGTGCAGTGGCGGCAGGTTGCCCTGCTGGGCGACCAGCCACGGCGGGTCGGCCGGGTAGAGGAGGTAGGTGGCGAAGCCGGCGAAGGTCAGCGTGAAGTAGCAGGCGAGCAGTTGCCGGAAGCGCTGGTGGGCGCGCCGCCAGAGGACGGCGAGCAGGACGAAGACGACCAGGAAGTGGGAGAGGTAGACGGCGGTCGCGGCGTAGTCGTACCAGTGCGGTGAGCCGGGGGTGTAGAGGGCGTGCTGGATCCGTACGGTCCAGGTCTCGCCGAAGCCGAGCACCTCGTCGAAGCGCAGCTGGGGCCGCCAGTACGGGGCCCAGGGGGTGTGGGCGCCGTAGCCGCGCAGCAGGGAGTAGGCCCAGACCACGGCCATCACCGGGATCCAGTCGCGCAGCACCAGCAGGAAGCCGCGGGTGCCGTGGCCGCTGTGGACGGCGGCGGTGAGCAGGGCGCCGATCAGCCAGAGGAACACCACGTCGTTGGCGAAGGCCATGCCCTGGGTGGCCAGGAACCAGACGAAGGCGGTGAGGTAGGCCGGCCAGGCCAGCAGCCGCAGTCTCGACAGGCCGGTTCGGCGGTCGCGGTCGGTCACGGGACGCAGTCGTCCGGCCCGCACCGGGGGCGGCGGGGCCGGGCTCAGCAGCTTCGTCATGCTCACCGAAACTAGCAACGCAAGCTTGGAGGACTCTGGGTGAACTATGACCGGCTCGTAAGAAAACCGCACTGTTGGGTCAAATCTCGGCGGACGAAGGTCCCGAAACTCGGACGAACGGTTCGTCGAGTCGGCCTCGTCGGCCGGTTCAGGACACGGTGCCGAGCTCATGCGGAGTGTTGTTGAAGCGCCGTCCGCCGTTCGCCGTCACCGTGACGATGTCCTCGATCCGCACCCCGAACCGGCCGGGCAGGTAGACGCCGGGCTCGATCGAGAAGCACATCCCGGGCACCAGCGGCCGCTCCTCGCCCTCGACCAGGTACGGCGGCTCGTGGGTGGTGATCCCGATGCCGTGGCCGGTGCGGTGGATGAAGTACTCGCCGTAGCCGCCGTCCGTGATCACCCGTCGGGCGATCCGGTCGATCTCCTGGCAGCTCACCCCGGGCCGGACCGCCTCGAAGGCGGTCTGCTGGGCGAGCCGGACCAGGTCGTGCACCCTCCGCACCTCGTCCGGGACGTTCGGGCCGACGTGCACGGTGCGGGTGGTGTCGGAGCCGTAGCCGTCCTTGAGGCCGCCGAAGTCCAGCACCACGGTGTCGCCGGTGCGGATGGTCCGGTTCCCGGCCTCGTGGTGCGGGTTGGCGCCGTTGGGGCCGGAGCCGACGACGGTGAAGTCGACCTGGCTGTGCCCGTACTGGATGAGCAGTGCGCCGAGGTCGGCCGCCACGTCGGTCTCCCGGCGGCCGGCGAAGGGGACCTCCAGGATGCCCCGGTAGGCGGCGTCCGCGGCGCCGCCGGCCGCGGCCAGCCGCTCCAGCTCCTCCGGGTCCTTGACCGCCCGCAGCATCGGCAGGGTCTCGGTGAGCGAGGTGAAGGCGGTGCCGGGCAGTGCGGACTGGAGGCCGAGCAGGTGCATCGCCCAGGCGTTGTCGGAGACGCCGTACCGGCCGGCCGGCTCGAACAGCGGACCGGCGGTGGCGTACGGGTCCTCGCCGTCGGACCAGTCGAGCAGATCGACGGCCGGGGCGCCGAGCGCCTTCTCGGCGTCCGGGCGCTCCAGCTTGGGGACGACCAGCGCGGGCCGGCGCCCGGCGGTGAGGACGAGGGCGGTGAGCCGCTCGGTGATCGCGGTGGGCTGGTAGCCGCACAGGTAGGTCAGGTCGGGGCCGGGGGCGACCACCAGGCCGGCCAGCCCGGCCGCGGTCGCCTCGGCGGTGGCCCGGGCCATCCGGGCGGTGTGGTCCTCGGTGGTGAACGGACGGGGCACGGTCGCTCCTCCTGGGGCCGGCTTCACCGGACTGGGCCGGACGGACTGCGGTTCTTCGATGGTCGCCGACTTCTCGCAACCACGCCACGGTCAGCGGCTGTTGGCGAAGTGCCGGAGGAACAGCGCCTCCACGTGGGCCATCCGCCGGATCTCCGCCGGGTCGACGCTCTCGTTCGGCGCGTGGATCAGGCAGCGCGGCTCCTCGACGCCCATCAGCACGATCTCCGCCTCGGGGAAGGTGGTGGCCAGGACGTTGCAGAGCGGGATCGAGCCGCCCTGGCCGAGGAAGGACATCGGCTTGCCGTAGACCTCCTGCATCGCCTTGTCGAGCGCGGCGTACGCGGGCCCGCCGGTCCCGGCCCGGAACGGCGCACCGGCGCTCTCCCGTTCCACCTCGACCCGTACGCCCCAGGGCGCGGCGGCCTCAAGGTGGGCGACCAGGGCGTCCTGGGCGGCGCGGGCGTCGGTGCCGGGCGGCACCCGCAGGCTCACCCGGGCCCGGGCGGTGGCCGGGACGGCGGCGGCGGAGCCGACCACGGGCGGGCAGTCGATGCCGAGGACGGTGACCGCGGGGCGGGCCCAGAGCCGGTCGGCGACGGTGCCGGAGCCGGTCAGCCGGACGCCGTCCGGCACGCCGGCGTCGGTGCGGAACCGGCTCTCGTCGTACCCGGCGCCGCTCCAACTCCCCTGGCAGTCGAGGCCGTCGATCAGGGTGCCGCCGTCGGCCCCGCGCAGCGAGTCCAGCATCCGGATCAGCGCGGCGAGGGCGTCCGGGGCGGGGCCGCCGAACATGCCGGAGTGCACGTCGCCGGCGAGGGCCCGGACGCCGACCACCACGGTGACCACCCCGCGCAGCGAGGTGGTGGCGGTGGGGACGCCGACGGCGGCGTTGCCGGTGTCGCAGATCAGCAGGGCGTCCGCGTGCAACTCCCCGGCGTGCGGGGGCACGTACCGCTCCAGGCCGCCGGTGCCCTGCTCCTCGGAGCCCTCGACCACCAGCTTGAGGCCGACCGGGACGGCCTCGCCGAGCGCCCGCAGCGCGGTGAGGTGCATGACGATGTTGCCCTTGCAGTCGGCGGCGCCGCGCCCGTACCAGCGGCCGTCGCGCTCGGTGAGCCGGAACGGCGGGGACGTCCAGGTGGCGTCGTCGAGCGGGGGCTGGACGTCGTAGTGGCTGTAGAGCAGCACGGTCGGGGCACCGGGCGGCGGCGGGCGGTGGCCGACCACGGCGTGGCTGCCGTCCGGGGTCTCCTCCAGGTGGACGTCGCGCAGACCGGCCTCGGTGAAGGCGGCGGCGACCCACTCGGCGGCCTCCCGGCACTTCGCCGGCGGGTACTGCCGGGGGTCGGCGACGGACGGGATGGCCACCAGCTCGGCCAGGTCGGCCTGCGCCCGGGGCATCAACTCATCGATCCGGCGGGCGAGTTCGTCGGTCATCTGAAGCTCCTACTTGCGGACGGTGTCGCGCAGGTCGAGGTCGTCGATCCGGCCCTGGACGGCGGCGAGGCGGTCCGGGCAGTACACCGAGAGCACGATCGCCTCGGCCCGCACCGCCTCGCGGTCGGACAGCACCGGGCGCTGGCCGGGCCCGCCGGCGCCGTTGGACATCCCGTACGACCACTGCGCCTGGTTGAGCGCGTTCGCCGGGTCGGCGCAGACCGCGCCGCCGTCCTCGCCCAGGGTGCGGACGATCTGGTCCTGGGTGGGCACCGGGTAGCCGGCCGAACTCAGCCGGTCGGAGAGCTGTTTCGCCTTCCGGGCGGCCAGGTCGGTGGCGTGCAGCTGGGTGAACGACAGCAGGCCGGTGATCAGCATCGCGACCAGCAGGGCGATCGAGCCGAGGTAGATCCAGCGGTGCCGGGAGGCCATCACGCTCCTGGTCATCTCACGCACCCCCTTCGGTGCCGCGCAGCTCCTGCGCCTCCTGGGCGGCCAGCTCGGCCGCCGCCTCGGGCGAGCGCCAACCCGGCTTGCGCAGCCGCAGGAAGAGGTAGGGGATGACCAGGCCGAGCAGCAGCAGGCCGCCGCCGACGATCCCGATGTACGTCCAGACGCTGCCGCTGCCGAACTGCGAGGACGGTACGAAGCCGATCCCCATCGCGGCGGCGGAGGCGAGCAGGCCGATCACGCAGATCGGCACCAGGGCCGGGGCCCGGTAGCCGCGCGGGTGGTCCGGCTGGGTGCGGCGCAGCCGGATCGCCGCGGTGAACATCAGCAGGTAGACGATCAGGTACACCTGGGTGGTGATCACCGAGAAGATCCAGTAGGCGCTGGAGACGTTCGGGATCAGCGCGTACAGCAGGGCGATCGCGGTGGTGATCACGCCCTGGGTGACCAGCAGGTTCTGCTGGACGCCCTCCCGGTTGAGCTTCTGCAGGAAGGGCGGCAGGTAGCCCTCCTGGCGGGAGATCATCAGCAGGCCCTTGGAGGGCCCGGCCAGCCAGGTCAGCATGCCGCCGAGCGAGGCGGCGATCAGCGCCACCGCGATGACCGGGGTGAGCCAGCCGATGTCGAAGTACTGGAAGAAGGCGTCGAAGGCCTGCATCACCCCGGCGGTGAGGCTCAGTTCGCTGGACGGCACCACCCAGCTGATCGCCAGCGCCGGCAGGATGAAGATCGCCAGCACCATCGCGGAGGCGGTGAACATCGACCGCGGGAACTCGCGGGCCGGGTCGCGCAGCGAGGAGACGTGCACCGCGTTCATCTCCATGCCGGAGTAGCTGAGGAAGTTGTTGACGATCAGCACCAGGCTGGCCAGGCCGGTCCACTGCGGGAACAGGTGTGCGGTGTCCATCGGCGCGGCGGAGGCGTTGCCCTCGCCGAGGAAGACGAAGCCGAGCACGACCAGCAGGGTGCCGGGGATCAGGGTGCCGATCACCAGGCCCATCGAGGAGAGCCCGGCCACCGCCTTCGTGCCGCGCGCGGAGACCCAGACGCCGGTCCAGTACAGCACCATGATCACGACCGCGGTGTACGGGCCGTTGCTGGCCAGCCGCGGGTTCACCACGTACGCGATGGTCGAGGCCACGTACGCCAGCAGCGACGGGTAGTAGAAGATCGTCATCGCGAACTGGCACCAGACCGCCAGGAAGCCCATCGGCTTCGACAGCCCCTCCGAGACCCAGCGGTAGACGCCGCCCTCCCAGCCGGAGGCCAGCTCGGCGGAGACCAGCGCGGTCGGCAGCAGGAACACGACCGCCGGGACGAGGTAGAGGAAGACGCAGGCCAGCCCGTAGACCGCCATGGTCGGGGCCGAGCGCAGGCTGGCCACCGAACTGGTGGTCATCAGGGCCAGCGTGACCCAGGACATCCGCGGGGCGGCGGCCAGCCGGCTGGCCACCGAGCCGGTGCGCTCCCGGGTGGCCGGGCCGGCGGCGTCCCCGGGGCCGGGTGGGGGCGCGTCGGTGGAACTCATCGGTCCTCCTCCGGTACGGCCCCGGTCGGCTGCGCGGGGGGCGCGGGGGCGCCGGGGAAGGGGCCCCGGGGGTGGGCCGTACCCGGTCAGTTCACCCGGTTGCCGCGCCCGCCGCATGCGGCGGGCGGCCGTGCGGGTGACCGGCGCTCAGCCCCGTCCGGTCTGTTCGCGGACTTCGCGCTGCGGTTCGAACCGGCCCGGCCGGCCCGACTGCGGTCCCAACTCCAGGAACTCCTGGACGAGCTGACGGCGGAAGGTCCGAGTACGGCCGATGACGCCGTGGAGGTGACCCTCTTCACCCTGTTCTACGGTCTCCGCGCGGGCACGGAACGATAAATTCCGGGCCGACTGTCGGTGCGGTGGGACACGATGGCGGGCATGTCGTATGAACTCCAAGCGCTGATAGGCATGTTGGAGCTGCTGTCGGTGGCGGCGGCGGAGGTGCCGGCGGCCCGGGTGGTGCCGCTGGCGCAGGGACTGGCGCTGATCCCGGTCACCTCCGCCGTGCTGTCCGCGCTCCAGGGCGACGCCGCCGTGCCGAAGCCCGGCGGCGGGGCGGGATTCGGCTGGCACCCGGACGGCTTCGAACTCCGGCTCGCCGCCTGGTCGAAGGCCGGTCCGATCGCCTGCGTCGAGGCCGAGTACTTCGGCGGCATCGGCACCCAGCGGGCCGCCGTCTGGTCGGACGGCCGGGTCGTCCTGGGCCCGCTCACCAGCGGCGAGTTCGAGCCCGTCCCGGCCGAGGGCACCCCGATCTCCCGGGCCCTGCGGCGGCTCGGCGGGCACGTCGAGCCGGGCCGGGTGGACGAGTTCGCCTCCGTCGGACTGGGCGCGCGCCGCTGCACCGCCGACTGGGCGGCGGGCTGAACCGACGCGCCGCCGTTCGGCGTACCTGCGGTGGCTGCGTCCGGACGGCGACCGCACGGTGTGAGTCAGGCGATCTCGCCTGACTCGCACTGAGAGGAAGCAGTACCCATGCGTGCCACCCGGATGGCCGTCGTGCTGACCACAGCCCTTGCGCTGACCACGGTCGCCACGGCGTCCGCCACCGCCGCCGGCCATGGAGCCGCGGCCCCCCGTACCACCGTCTCCTCCTCCACCACTGCCGCTGCCGCCGTCCCGGTCACCCCGGTCACCGTCCCGGCGCCGCCGACCACCCTCCCGGCCGTCGACGACCCGGCACTGCCCGCCGTCCCCGGCACCCCCGCCGCGCCGGCCCTCCCCGCGCTCCCGGCCACGCCGGACCCGAGTGCGGCCCTCGGGGCGCTCGGCGACGTCGTCAAGCTGGTCACCGACCTGCTCTCGACGGTGACCTCCGCCGTCCCCGACCTCGGCGCCGTCCAGCAGCTGGTCGCCTCCCTGCAGAGCATCCTGCAGAACCTGCTCGGCGGGCTCCCGTCGGTGCCGGCGCTGCCCACCGTCCCGTCCACCGTCCCGGCCCCGCCCAAGCTGCCCGGCTCCGCGCCCGCGGGCCTTCAGGAGCAGCTGGACGCCCTGCGCGCCCAAGTGCAGGCCCTGACCGCCACCGCCCACCCCCTCCCCGCCGCCGACTGATCCACCCGCGGCCGCCCCACCAGCGGCCGCCCCCATCGCCGGCCGGACGCGCCGACGCGCACGGCCCCGCTCCCGGATCCGGGAGCGGGGCCGTGCCGTCCTGTCCCCCCTGTTCCCCGCGCGCGGGCGGGTGGGCAGGAGAAGTCGACTAGCGGTAGTTCACGTACTGGATCGCGAAGTCCAGGTCCTTGCCCTTGAGCAGCGCCTGGACGGCCTGGAGGTCGTCGCGGCTCTTGGAGCTGACGCGCAGCTCGTCGCCCTGGACCTGGGCCTTGACGCCCTTCGGGCCCTCGTCCCGGATGATCTTCGCGACCTTCTTGGCATCCTCCGTGGTGATGCCCTCCTTGATGTCCGCGAAGATCTTGTACTCCTTGCCGGACAGCTGCGGCTCACCGGCGTCCAGGGCCTTCAGCGAGAGGCCGCGCTTGATGAACTTCGTCTGCAGCACGTCCAGGATGGCGCGCACGCGCTCCTCGCCGTTGGCCTTCATCTCGATCTTCTCGCCGGAGCGGCTGATCTCGCCGCCCACGCCCTTGAAGTCGAAGCGGGTGGCGATCTCGCGGGAGGTCTGGTTGATCGCGTTGTCGACCTCCTGCCACTCGACCTTCGAGACGATGTCGAAACTGGAGTCGGCCATGGGTGTTGGTCTCCTTGATGCTCTGGCTTCACTGACACGGCCCGCCCCACCGGGACGCCCGCCGCCCAAGCCTATCCAGCGTCACCCCGGCCCCGCCCGTGACCGCCGCGCGGCGCTCCTTGATCGTCGAGCGATCTCCTGGGTGGTCTCTCGGGTGATCTACCGAGTGGCGAAGCACCCCGGGGGATCAGGTATGGTTTACCAAGTCGAACGGGGCGCGAGCCCCCGGAAACGAAAATCCTGGCTGGTTGCCCGAGCGGCCAAAGGGAGCAGACTGTAAATCTGTCGCGCAAGCTACGCAGGTTCGAACCCTGCACCAGCCACAGGATAGAGAAACGGCCCCCGATCTGCGGAAACGCGGATCGGGGGCTTTTTCGTGCGCCCGGGCGCAGGCGAGGGCTGTTATTGCGCATTGCTTGCAATTACCTGCTGTGGGCAGCAGAGTGGGGGGTCGGGGGTGGGAGTCCTTCGACCGAGCTGATCGTCTTCCCAACCGGCGCCCGCCGGGACAACGGCTCACCCCACCCCCGTCAAGCACTCCTCCCGCCGCGCCGCCGTCGCGCCAAGACCGCGTCAAGGGCTCTGGTGGCGGCGTCAGGAAGACGTAGGGGACGGGCCCGGCCGGGGCGCCCGAACCGCAGGATTCGGAGCACGTACCCGACTGCGGAGGTCCCGTCCGATGTCCAGCGCCATCTCCACGCCGGCCGTGACGGCCGACGAACCGCCGGATACCGGGGCGGGCGACGAGCGACACCGGCTCAGTGCGCTCGGCGGGCTGGCGGCGCTGTCGCTGGACGCGATGGCCTCGGTGGCGTACGGCCCGGAGTCGATCGTGCTGGTGCTGGCCGCGGCCGGCGGGTACGGGCTGGGCTTCACGGTGCCGGTCACGGTGGCGATCGCCGTCCTGCTCGCGGTGCTGGTCGCCTCCTACCGGCAGGTGATCGCGGCCTTCCCGGACGGCGGCGGTTCCTACGCGGTGGCCAAGGCCCACCTGGGGCGCCGGACGGCGCTGACCGCGGCCGCCTCGCTGGTGATCGACTACATCCTGAACGTCGCGGTCTCGGTGACCGCCGGGGTGGCCGCGCTGACCTCCGCCGTCCCCGGTCTGTACGGCGACCGGGTGTGGCTCTGCCTCGGCGTGCTCGCCCTGGTGACCGCCGTCAACCTGCGCGGCATCGCCGAGTCGGCCCGCTGGTTCATGGTGCCGACGGCCGTGTTCGTGCTGTCGATCATGGCGATCATCGTGGTCGGCCTGTTCCGCGACGGCCCGGCCAGCACCGCGGCCGCCGCCGGCCACGCCTCGGTGCTCGCCGAGAACGCCACCGCGGTCGGCGCGCTGCTGCTGCTCAAGGCCTTCGCGGCCGGCTGCTCGGCGCTGACCGGCGTCGAGGCGGTGGCCAACGCCGTCCCCTCCTTCCGCACCCCGCGGGTCAAGCGGGCCCAGCACACCGAGGTCGCGCTCGGCGCCCTGCTCGGCGTGATGCTGATCGGCCTGGCCGTGCTGATCGGCCGCTTCCACCTCCAGCCGGTCGACGGCGTCACCGTGCTCGCCCAGCTCGCCGACGCCTCGCTCGGCCACGGCGTCGGCTTCTTCGTCGTCCAGTTCGCCACCGTGGTCCTGCTCGGGCTGGCCGCCAACACCTCCTTCGGCGGCCTGCCGGTGCTGATGGACCTGCTCGCCCGGGACAACCACCTCCCGCACGTCTTCGCGCTGCGCGCCGACCGCCAGGTGTACCGGTACGGCGTGCTGTTCCTGGCCGCGGTGTCGGCCGCGCTGCTGGTCGGCTCCGGCGGCGACGTCAACAGCCTGGTGCCGCTGTTCTCGATCGGTGTGTTCGTCGGCTTCACCATCTGCCAGGTCGGCATGGTCCGGCACTGGAACCTGCACCGCCCGGCCGGCTGGCGCCGGAAGGCCGCGCTGAACGGCTTCGGCGCGGTGCTGACCGGCGTCGCGACCCTCGTGGTGACCGGCACCAAGTTCACCGAAGGCGCCTGGGGCATCGTGGTGGCCCTGCCGCTGCTGGTGGTGCTGTTCGAGGCGATCCACCGCGGCTACGAGCGGATCGGCGAACGGCTGGAGCTCGGCCGGGTGCCGGGCGCGGTGACCCGCCGGAGGAGCCTGGTGGTCGTCCCGGTGACGGCGATCACCCGGCTCACCCGGGACGGCCTGTCGGCGGCGCTGTCGCTGGGCGACGAGGTGTTCGCGGTGACCGTGGTGCACGACCCGGCCGACGCCGAGGCGCTGCGCCGGGACTGGGAGCTGTGGCAGCCCGGGGTGCCACTGCTGGAGATCTCGGAGGACCACCGGCGGCTCGGCCGGCCGATCGCCGAGTTCGTCAACACGCTCGGGCGGGAGCACGCCTACGACCGGCTCACCGTGCTGATTCCCGAGGTCGAGCCCGCCCACTGGTACCAGCGCGCGCTGCAGAACCGGCGCGGCGCGGTGATCGACCGCGCCCTGCGCCGGCACACCGACGCGGTGGTCTGCCGGCTGCGGATGCGGATGTGACGGCAGGACCGGCGGGGGTCGGTAGGACCGGCAGGACCGGCGGGGTCGGCGGGGGTCGGCGGGGACCGGCGGGACCGGCGGGGTCGGCAGGGCCGGCGGGAACCGGCGGGGCCGGAGGAGACTGACGGGTGAACCCACGGGCCCCGGGACGGCCGCGCAGCCGTCCCGGGGCCGCGTGCGTCCCGCTCCGCCCCGGGGGTCCCAGGTCTCGGCAAGGTCACGGCGGTCTCGGCCCGGTGAAGCGGGCGTCAAGGTCGCGTCAACGGACCGCATTCACCCGTATGGAGGGCGTCAGGGCGCCCCTAACGCGCCTTGAACGGCTGATTTCCTTCATTTGCCGGTCGTCCGCCGGTGCCGCACGGAGGCCCTTCGGCCCGTCCGCGGCATCTCCCGAACCACGCTGGTGGAGCCCATGTCCGATCTCATCTACGTCGGTGTCACGGTCGCCGTGTTCGCCGTCATCGCCCTGATCGCGCGGGGGGTGGAGAAGCTGTGAGCGTGGAGAACATCGCAGGTCTGGTCGTGGCCGTCGCTCTCGTCGGCTACCTCGTCGTGGCGCTGATCTTCCCGGAGAAGTTCTGACATGGGATCCACTCTCGCGGGCTGGCTGCAGGCCCTCGCCCTCGTCGGCGCGCTGGCCCTCTGCTACCGCCCCCTTGGCGACTACATCGCCAAGACCCTCACCACCGCCAAGCACCTCAGAGTCGAGCGCGGCATCTACAGGGTGATCGGCGTCGACGGTGACGCCGATCAGCGCTGGCCGGTGTACCTGCGCTCGGTGCTGGCCTTCTCGGCCGTCTCGGTGCTCTTCCTCTACGGCCTGATCCGTCTCCAGGGCTACCTGCTGCTGAACCTGGGCGTTCCGCAGATGGAGGGCCACCAGGCCTGGAACACCGCGATCTCGTTCGTCACCAACACCAACTGGCAGTCCTACAGCGGCGAGTCCGCGATGGGCCACCTGGTGCAGATGGCGGGCCTTGCGGTGCAGAACTTCGTCTCCGCGGCCGTCGGCATCGCCGTCGTCGCCGCGCTGATCCGGGGCTTCACCCGGAACAGGACGGACCGCATCGGCAACTTCTGGGTGGACCTGGTCCGGATCAACCTGCGGCTGCTGCTGCCGCTGGCGTTCCTGTTCGCGCTGGTCCTGGCCGCCAACGGTCTGATCCAGAACTTCCACGGCTTCACCGAGGCGCACACCCTCACCGGTGAGATCCAGAAGATCCCGGGCGGCCCGGTGGCCTCCCAGGAGGTCATCAAGGAACTCGGCACCAACGGTGGCGGCTTCTTCAACGCCAACTCCTCGCACCCGTTCGAGAACGCGACCGGCTTCACGAACTGGCTGGAGATCTTCCTCATCCTGCTGATCCCGTTCGCCCTGCCGCGGACCTTCGGCCGGATGGTGGGCGACAACCGACAGGGCTACGCGATCGTCGCGGTGATGGGCCTGTTCTGGGTGGCCTCGGCCGCGCTGATGACCCTCGCCGAGTCGCAGCACCACGGCACCGCCCTGCAGGCCGCGGGCGGCGCGATGGAGGGCAAGGAACAGCGCTTCGGCATCGCCGCCAGCGCCCTGTTCGCCACGTCGACCACGCTGACCTCGACCGGCGCGGTGAACTCCTTCCACGACTCGTTCACGCCGTTCGGCGGCGGTCTGACGATCTTCAACATGATGCTGGGCGAGATCGCGCCCGGCGGTGTGGGCTCCGGCCTGTACGGCATGCTGGTGCTGGCCGTGGTGGCGGTCTTCGTCGCCGGCCTGATGGTCGGGCGCACCCCCGAGTACCTGGGCAAGAAGCTCGGCGGCCGGGAGATGAAGTTCGCCTCGCTGTACATCCTCACCACCCCGACCATCGTGCTGGTGGGCACCGGTGTCGCGATGGCCCTGCCGGGCGAGCGGGCCGGGATGCTCAACTCGGGCGCCCACGGCTTCTCCGAGGTGCTGTACGCCTTCACCTCGGCCTCCAACAACAACGGTTCGGCGTTCGCCGGCATCACCGTCAACACCGACTGGTACGACACCGCGCTCGGTCTCGCGATGGTCTTCGGCCGCTTCCTGCCGATCGTCTTCGTCCTGGCGCTGGCGGGTTCGCTCGCGCAGCAGCAGCCGGTTCCGGCCACTCCGGGCACCCTGCCCACCCACAAGCCGCTGTTCGTGGGCCTGCTGTCGGGCGTGATCCTGATCGTCGTCGGCCTCACCTACTTCCCGGCCCTGGCCCTCGGGCCGCTCGCGGAAGGTCTCTCCTGATGTCCACCCCCACCCCTACGCTCAACCCCGCACCGGCCGACCACCCGGCTGAGCCAGCCGCGCCGCACAGAGTGCAGAGCGGCCTCCTCGACCCGAAGCTGATCGTCGCGTCCCTGCCGGACGCGGTGAAGAAGCTCGACCCCCGGGTGATGGTCAAGAACCCGGTGATGTTCGTGGTCGAGGTGGGCTCGGTGGTCACCACCGTCTCCGCGATCGCCGACCCGTCGGTGTTCGCCTGGGCCATCACCGTGTGGCTCTGGCTCACCACGATCTTCGCCAACCTGGCGGAGGCCGTCGCGGAGGGCCGTGGCAAGGCCCAGGCCGACACCCTGCGCAAGACCAAGACCGAGTCCGTCGCCCGGCGCCTGCTGGACTGGCCCAAGAGCCAGGACGAGGAGGAGGTGCCCGGCACCGCGCTCCAGCTCGGTGACCACGTGGTGGTCGAGGCCGGGCAGGTCATCCCCGGTGACGGCGACGTGGTCGAGGGTGTCGCGAGCGTCGACGAGTCGGCGATCACCGGTGAGTCCGCGCCGGTGATCCGCGAGTCCGGCGGCGACCGCAGTGCCGTCACCGGCGGCACGAAGGTGCTGTCCGACCGGATCGTGGTGAAGATCGCCTCGGAGCCCGGCAAGTCCTTCATCGACCGGATGATCGCCCTGGTGGAGGGCGCCGCCCGGCAGAAGACGCCGAACGAGATCGCGCTCAACATCCTGCTGGCCTCGCTGACCATCGTCTTCCTGGTCGCGGTCGTCACGCTCCAGCCGATGGCCACCTTCGCGGGCGCCCCGCAGTCGATGATCGTCCTGGTCGCCCTGATCGTGGCGCTCATCCCGACCACCATCGGCGCGCTGCTCTCCGCGATCGGCATCGCGGGCATGGACCGGCTGGTCCAGCGCAATGTGCTGGCGATGTCCGGCCGCGCCGTCGAGGCCGCCGGCGACGTCAACACCCTGCTGCTCGACAAGACCGGCACCATCACCCTGGGCAACCGCCAGGCCGCCGAGTTCCTGCCCGCCCCGGGCGTGAGCACCGACGAACTGGCCGGTGCCGCGCAGCTCTCCTCCCTCGCGGACGAGACCCCCGAGGGCCGCTCGATCGTGGTCCTGGCCAAGACCGAGTACGGTCTGCGGGCCCGCGCCCAGGGTGAGCTGACGCACGCCACGTGGGTGCCGTTCACCGCCCAGACCCGGATGTCGGGCGTGGACCTGGACGAGGCGGGCAGCGTCCACCAGGTCCGCAAGGGCGCGGCCGGCTCGGTCGGCAACTGGGTGACGGAGAACGGCGGTTCGGTCGGCGACGAGGTCGCCACCCTGGTCGACGGCATCTCCGCCGCCGGTGGCACCCCGCTGGTCGTGGCCGCCAAGGTCGGCAGCGAGCCCGCTCGCGTCCTGGGTGTCATCCACCTCAAGGACGTGGTCAAGGAGGGCATGCGGGAGCGCTTCGACGAGCTCCGCCGGATGGGCATCAAGACCATCATGATCACGGGCGACAACCCGCTGACCGCCAAGGCGATCGCGGAGGAGGCCGGCGTGGACGACTTCCTCGCCGAGGCCACGCCCGAGGACAAGATGGCCCTGATCAAGAAGGAGCAGGAGGGCGGCAAGCTGGTCGCGATGACCGGCGACGGCACCAACGACGCCCCCGCGCTCGCCCAGGCCGACGTCGGCGTCGCGATGAACACCGGGACCATGGCGGCCAAGGAGGCCGGCAACATGGTCGACCTGGACTCCAACCCGACCAAGCTGATCGAGATCGTGGAGATCGGCAAGCAGCTGCTGATCACCCGCGGTGCGCTGACCACCTTCTCGATCGCCAACGACGTGGCCAAGTACTTCGCGATCATCCCCGCGATGTTCGCCGGGGTCTACCCGGGCCTGAGCCACCTCAACATCATGGGCCTGCACAGCCCCCAGTCCGCGATCACCTCGGCGATCATCTTCAACGCCCTGGTCATCATCGGTCTGATCCCGCTCGCCCTGCGCGGTGTGAAGTACCGCCCGTCCGACGCCAGTTCGCTGCTGCGCCGCAACATCGGGGTCTACGGGTTCGGCGGTCTGGTGGTGCCGTTCGTCGGCATCAAGCTGATCGACCTGATCGTCCAGTTTATCCCCGGCCTCAGCTGACGCGGGAAGGAGAGAAACGCCATGTCCAAGCCCCTGCCGACGACCGTCCGCACCCACTTCACCGCACTGCGCGTGCTGCTGGTGCTCACGGTGATCCTGGGAGTCCTCTACCCGCTGCTGGTCACCGGGATCAGCCAGGCCGCGTTCAGCGACAAGGCCAACGGCTCGCTGGTGAAGTCCGACGGGAAGGTGATCGGTTCCAGCCTGCTCGGCCAGAACTACAACCTGCCCAAGAAAAACCCGGACGACCCGAAGGAGGACCCGGTGCCGGACCCGAAGTGGTTCCAGCCCCGGCCGTCCGCCAACAACCACGCCGGCGACAGCTCCGGTGCCGGCAACCTCGGCCCGAACAGCGACGACCTGCTGAAGGCCGTCAACGACCGCCGTGCCGCCGTCGCCGCCTTCGACGGCGTCGACCCGGCGAGCGTCCCGGTCGACGCGCTGACCGCCTCCGCCTCCGGCCTCGACCCGCACATCTCGGTGGCCTACGCCAAGGAGCAGGTCAACCGGGTCGCCAAGGAGCGCGACCTCCCGGTGGAGACGGTCGCCAAGCTGGTCGACAAGTACACCGAGGGCCGTTCGGCCGGCTTCCTCGGCCAGGAGGGCGTCAACGTCGTGCTGCTCAACACGGCCGTCAACGAAGCGAAGTGACCGAGCAGAAGTGGCTGAGCAGAAGTAGCTGAGTAGAGGTGACCGAACAGTGACACCACACCCCGTACCGGGGTGACCGGGCCGACCCGGGCGCGGGAGGATGCCTCCCGCACCCAGGTCGGCCGCCCCGTATCCGCAGACGCGTACCGCCCAGCCGTCACCCCTGATGGAAAGAAGCAGTGCCCATGGCCCGCGACCTCGCCCCCGGCTCCGGCATCCGCGCCGGCCGGCTGAGGGTGTACCTCGGCTCCGCCCCGGGGGTCGGCAAGACCTACCGGATGCTGGACGAGGCCCGGCGCAGACAGGAGCGCGGGGCCGACGTCGTGGTCGGGTACATCGAGTGCCACGGCCGCCGTCACACCGAGGCCATGATCGACGGCCTGGAGGTCCTGCCGCGCGTCCACCGCTCGTACCGCGACGCCGAGTTCGAGGAGATGGACCTCGACGGGGTGCTCGCCCGCCGGCCCTCCGTCGTCCTGGTCGACGAACTGGCGCACACCAACATCCCCGGCGGCCGCCACGCCAAGCGCTGGCAGGACGTCGAGGAGATGCTCGCCGCCGGGATCGACGTCATCACCACCGTCAACATCCAGCACCTGGAATCGCTGAACGACGTCGTCCAGAAGATCACCGGCATCCCGCAGCGCGAGACCGTCCCGGACGAGGTGGTCCGTCGGGCCGACCAGCTCGAACTCGTCGACATGGCGCCACAGGCGCTGCGCCGGCGCATGGCCCATGGCAACGTCTACAAGGCGGAGAAGGTGGACGCCGCGCTATCCAACTACTTCCGGGTCGGCAACCTCACCGCCCTGCGCGAACTCGCCCTGCTCTGGGTGGCCGGGCGGGTGGACGAGGGCCTGCGCGACTACCGGGCCGACCACGACATCGACCGGGTCTGGGAGACCCGCGAGCGGGTGGTGGTCGCCCTCACCGGCGGCCCGGAGGGCGAGACCCTGGTCCGGCGCGCCGCCCGGATCGCCGTCGCCGCGGGCGGCGAACTGCTGGCCGTGCACGTCTCCCGCAGCGACGGCCTGGCCGGCGCCTCCTCCGCCGCGCTCGCCCAGCAGCGGCAGCTGGTCGAGAGCCTCGGCGGCAGCTACCACGTGGTGGTCGGCGACGACGTCCCCACGGCGCTGCTGGCCTTCGCCCGCGCCCACGACGCCACCCAGCTGGTGCTCGGCACCAGCCGCCGCGGCCGGATCAACCGCTTCCTCACCGGCCCTGGCACCGGGCAGACCACCGTGGACGCCTCCGAGGACATCGACGTCCACATGGTCACCCACGAGTTCACCGGTCGCGGCCGGCTGCCCTCGCTGGGCCGGCGCCACTCCAGGCGCCGCACCGTCCTCGGCTACCTGGCCGGCCTCGTGGTGCCCTGGCTGCTCACCGCGGTGCTCTCCCAGACGCACCACACCATCAACCTGACCACCGACGCGCTGATCTTCCAGCTCGGCGTGGTCATCGTCGCCCTGCTCGGCGGCGCGATGTCCGCCCTGCTGGCCGCGTTCATCGCCTCGGTGCTGCTGAACTACTACTTCATCCCGCCGGTCCACAGCCTGACCATCGGCGAGACCAACAACATCGTCGCCCTGGTGGTCTTCGCCGCCATCGCGCTCGCCGTCTCCACCGTGGTCGACCACGCCGGCCGGCTCACCACCCGGGCCGCCCGCGCCACCGCCGAGGCGGAGACCCTCTCCACCCTGGCCGGCAGCGTGCTGCGCGGCGCCGACGCGCTGCCCGCGCTGCTGGAGAAGTCCCGGACGGCCTTCGGCATGCAGACCGTCGCCCTGCTCTCCCGCTCCGACGGCGAGGTGCTCGCCCACTGCGCGGCCGAGCAGCCGGACGACGGCGGGGCGCAGCACGAGACCACCGAAGTCCCGGTCGGCGTCGACGCCCTGCTGGTCCTCACCGGCCGCCGGCTGCCCGCCGCCGACCAGCGGGTGCTCACCGCCTTCGCCGCCCACGTCGCCGCCGCGCTGGAGCGCGACCGGCTGGCCGTGGTCGCCGCGGAGGTCGAGCCGATCAAGGCCGCCGACCGGATGCGCACCGCGCTGCTCGCCGCCGTCAGCCACGACCTGCGCACCCCGCTCGCCGCCGCCCGCGCCTCGGTCGGCTCGCTGCGCAGCCCCGACGTCGAGTTCTCGCCCGAGGACCAGGCCGAACTCCTCGCCACCGCCGACGAGTCGCTGGTCAAGCTCACCCGGCTGGTGGACAACCTGCTCGACATGAGCCGCCTCCAGGCCGGCGCGCTCACCCTGCACCTCACCGAGACCCACCTGGACGAGATCCTGCCCAGGGCGCTGGACAGCCTCCCCGACCCGTACGCGCCGGTCCAGCCGCTGGACCTGGACACCGCGCCACCGGTGCTCGCCGACCCGCCGCTGCTGGAGCGGGTGCTCGCCAACGTGATCACCAACGCGCTGCGCTACAACGCCCCCGGCGCGCCCGTCCTGGTCACCGCCAGCCACCACGCCGACCAGGTCGAGGTCCGGGTGATCGACCGCGGCCCCGGCATCGCCCCCGAGGACCGCGACCGGGTCTTCCTGCCCTTCCAGCGCCTCGGCGACACCGACAACACCACCGGCGTCGGCCTGGGCCTGGCGCTCTCCCGGGGCCTCGCCGAGGCGATGGGCGGCAGCCTGGAGGTGGAGGACACCCCGGGGGGCGGCACCACCATGCTGCTCATCCTGCCGGCCGCCACCGGGCCAGGCGCCACCGACCAGCTGAACGAGCAGTTCACCACCGAGCAGCTGCCCGAGCAGTTCACCACCGAGCAGTTCAGCACCGAGCACTTCGACGCCGGGGAGGAACCACCGCACCATGAGTGAACGAAGTGAACGGACCGTCGACAACTGCGAGATCCTCGTCGTCGACGACGAACCGGCCCTGCTGCGCGCCCTGCGGATCAACCTCAGCGCCCGCAAGTACGCCGTCCGCACCGCCGCCAGCGGCGGCGAGGCGCTCGACCGGGCCGCGCACTCCGCCCCGGACGCCGTACTGCTCGACCTCGGCCTGCCGGACCTCGACGGCATGGACGTGCTGCGCGGACTGCGCACCCGCAGCGCGGCGCCGATCATCGTGCTCTCCGGCCGCTCCGACGCCGCCGACAAGATCGGCGCCCTCGACGCGGGCGCCGACGACTACCTCACCAAGCCCTTCCTGATGGACGAACTGCTGGCCCGGTTACGGGCGGTGCTGCGCCGGCCGCTGAACCCGGTGCCGCCGGAACAGCCGGTGATCGGCGACCACACCATCGACCTCGCGGCCACCACGGTGCTCGGTCCGGGCGGCCCGGTGCGGCTCACCCCGACCGAGTGGCGGATCCTCAGCCTGCTGCTCGCCAACCCGGGCCGGCTGGTGCCCGGGCGGCAGATCCTGCGCGAGGTGTGGGGACCGGAGCAGGAGGCGCGCGGCAACTACCTGCGGGTCTACCTCGCCGGGCTGCGCCGGAAGTTGGAGCGTGACCCGGCCCGGCCGCGGCACCTGATCACCGAGCCGGGGATCGGCTACCGGTACGTGCCGTGAGCCCCGTGAGCCCCGTGAGCCCCGTGGGGCCGTCAACGAGCCGTCAAGAGCCGGGTGGTGGGCGACAGGAGGGCGTCAAGGCCGGGCGGCGGCGGTGTTCCGTGGCCGTAGTGTCAGTGCCGGAACGAGCGGGCCCGGCTCCGTGTGGGGGAAGCCTGGGGCCGCTCCAGCCGCCATCCAAGGGCGGCCAGTAGTGGGGGAGGGGCGCGCGACGAGAGTCGCGCGCCCCTTTGGTTTCCGCCCGCCCCGTGCCGCTCCGCGGGCTTCCCCGTCGGTCCGGCCGTCCGTCGGTCCGGCCGTCCGCCCGTCGCGCCCGTTCAGCAGTCCGTGCCGCCGGACTGCCGGGGCAGCGCCAGTGCCACGGTGTCCGCGAACTCCCGGACCGCGCTGGTCCGGCTCACCACCCGGCCGCTGTGCACCACCAGCCGGCTGTGCCCGCCCGCGAGCGCCCCGGCCAGGCTGTCCCCGCGCACCGCCAGCAGCTCCGCAGGGAACCCGGCGTCCACCCGGACCGGGGGCAGTCCGAGCGTCGCCCGGGCCTGGTTGGCCACCGCGTCGTAGGCGGCGTCCGGGGCCAACTCCCCGCCCGCCGCGAGCAGGTAGGCCGACTCCAGCGGATCCGCCCGGCCGACCGGATTGGACTGGTCCCGCAGCGCGCCGCTGCCCGCCGCCAGCGGCACCCGGGCCGCGGTCAACTCCCGCACCAGGCCCGGCCGCGGGGCGGGCGGCCGTCCCTCCAGCCCGGTGCAACCGCCGTTCTGCGGCAGCCAGACCACCCGCACCCCGCTGGTGGCCAGCACCGTGGACGCGCCGCGCGGCAGTGCCCCGCACGGGCCGAGCGTCACCCGTGGCCGCAGCGGCGCCAGCACGCTCGCCAGCCGGGCGAGTTGGGCCGCGTCGGCGGCGGTGGTGTGCAGGTCCACCGGGCAGTCCGCCTCCCGGGCGGCCTCCAGCAGCAGTTGCACGTAGCCGGCCGGGTCCGGGTCCAGCTCCGGGCAGCCGCCGGCCGCGGTGGCGCCCAGCTTGAGGGCCTCGCGCAGCTGGGCGCGCCCGTCCGCGCCGGCCCGGCCGGTGAGCAGCCGGGGCATCGCCACCGCCTGGAGCTCGGCCAGGCCCCGCAGCGCCTGGCGGGCGGTGAGCACCGCCTCCAGCGGGCGCAGCCCGTGCACGTCGCCGATCCGTACGTGGGTGCGCTGGGCGGTGGCGCCGTAGCCGAGCGAGGTGAGGGCGGCCTCGGTGACCCGGCGGGTGAGGTCGGCGGGGGTGTCCGGCGGCGGGGCGGGCAGGGCGGCGGAGAAGGCGGAGTCGTAGTGGGCGTGCGCCTCGGCGGGGGCCGGGAGCAGCAGGTAGCCCTTGAGGTCGATCCGGGCGCCGGTGGTGACGGTGGGGGCGCCGGGCAGGGCGGGCAGCGGGCCGAGGCTGCCGACGGTGCCGACCGCCTGGATCCGGTCGCCGCTGATCCGGACGTCCACCACCCGCCCGTCGGCCAGCCGGGCCCCGGTGAGCAGCAGGACCGGGCCGTGTCCGAGCGGGTTGGCCGCCGGGCCGGGCCCGGAGTGCGGCCCGTCGGCGGCTGCGCTGTCCATCGCCGGCTCCTTCTCGCGCTGGCCCGCGGGCCCGTGGGGGGACGGGCCCCGTCGGGGATCGGCCGGTGCCCCGGTCAATGAGGGTCGAGCCTATGGCGCAGTGGGGCGGGGCGCCGGGAGGCGGGCAATAGTCGTATCGGCTCGGGGCGCACGGCTCCGGGCCGATCGAACGCCCGGCCTTGGATCGCCCGTCCGTGCACCTCGCCCACCTGCGGTCTTCGGCCCGGGATACGGATTTCACCTCTGGGCGCGGAACGTGTAATCTCTTCCTCGTTCGCCCCTATAGCTCAGTCGGTAGAGCGTCTCCATGGTAAGGAGAAGGTCTGCGGTTCGATTCCGCATGGGGGCTCTGGTGAAAGGCAGTCAGCTTCGGCTGTGCTGCTGATCACTGTGGCGGTGTAGCTCAGTTGGTAGAGCAAGCGGCTCATAATCGCTGTGTCACCGGTTCAAGTCCGGTCACCGCTACCCCGCGTAGTCGGTCGGGAGATCGCACTCCCGGTCGGCTACTCTTGTTGTGTTCTTATTCGTTGTCCAAGGAAGGCACTCCCGTGGCTGCCACCGATGTCCGCCCGAAGATCACGCTGGCCTGCGTGGAGTGCAAGGAGCGGAACTACATCACCAAGAAGAACCGGCGTAACGACCCGGACCGTCTTGAGATGAAGAAGCACTGCCCCCGCTGCAACTCGCACACCGCGCACCGCGAGACCCGCTGACCCTGTCGCAGGGCGCCGGGCCTGTGTGAATCAGGTCTTCGACTCCGGGCCGCATCCCTCAACAGGGGGTGTGGCCCGGAGTCTTTTTCGTACCCGTCCGCGTTTCCATCCCGCGTTTCCATCCGCGTTCCGAGGAGTTGCCATGGCGCTCGACCCCTCCTTCATCGGGCGGAGTTACCCGCCCACCGAGCCGTACGAGGTCGGCCGGGAGAAGATCCGCGAGTTCGCGGTCGCGATCGGGGACGCCAATCCGGCGTACACCGACGCGGAGGCCGCGAAGGCGCTGGGCCACCGGGACGTGATCGCCCCGCCGACCTTCCCGTTCGCGATCGCCTTCCAGGCGGCCGGCCAGGTCGTCGAGGACCCGGAGCTGGGCCTCGACTACAGCCGGGTGGTGCACGGTGACCAGAAGTTCCGCTACAGCCGCCCGGTGCAGGCCGGCGACCGGCTGACGGTCGCGGTGACCATCGACAACATCAAGTCGCTGGCGGGCAACGATGTGCTCACCGTGCGCGGCGAGGTGGCGGACGAGACCGGCGAGCACGTGGTGACGGCGATCATGACGCTGGTGGCCCGGGTCGCCGACGAGGCGGGGGAGTGAGCGCGATGGCGATCGATTACGACGAGGTCGAGGTCGGCACCGAGCTGCCGGCGCAGTCCTTCCCGGTGACCCGCGCCACACTGGTGCGCTACGCGGGCGCCTCCGGTGACTTCAACCCGATCCACTGGAACGAGAAGTTCGCGCTGGAGGTCGGCCTGCCGGACGTCATCGCGCACGGCATGTTCACCATGGCCGAGGCGATCCGGGTGGTCACCGACTGGGTCGGCGACCCGGCGGCGGTGGTCGAGTACGGCGTGCGCTTCACCCGGCCGGTGCCGGTGCCGAACGACGGGGGCGCGGTGATCGAGGTCTCGGCCAAGGTCGCCAAGAAGCTGGAGGACCGCAAGGTGCAGGTCGACCTGCTGGCCACCTCGGGCGGGCAGAAGGTGCTGGGGATGTCCCGGGCGGTCGTCCGGCTCGCCTGAGGCCCCGCTTTCCGGTGCCGTCCGCCCGGCAGCCCGTTCCGCGGGCCGCCGGGCGGACGTGTTCTCCGGGCGGTCGCGCTTCCGGGCGGCCGTGTTCCCGGGTGGGCCGTGTTCCGGTGGCTCGTGCCCTTGCGGAGATAGTGATTGGTCACTAACTTGGTTCCCGTGGCGAAGACGAGCATCCGGATGAGCGCGGAGGAGCGGCGCGAGAGCGTCGTCCGGGCCGCGGTGATCGAGTTCGCCAGGAACGGCTACCGGGGGACGTCCACCGAGGCGATCGCCCGCCGGGTGGGCGTCTCGCAGCCGTACCTGTTCCGGCTTTTCCCGGGCAAGCAGGCGATCTTCACGGCCGCCGCCGAGCGCTGCATCGAGGAGACCTGGAAGGTCTTCGACGCGGCGTCGGCCGGGCTGACCGGCGAAGAGGCCGCCGCGAAGATGTCCGAGGCGTACATGGGCCTGGTCGAGGACGGCGAGCAGCTGATGATGCAGATGCAGCTCTACGTCTCGGTGTTCGCCTCCCGGATGGCCGGCGAGGACGAGATCGGCGAGACCGCCCGGCGGCTGTGGGGGGAGCTGTTCGAGCGGGTCCGGGAGCGGGTCGGCGGCGATGTGCAGGGGACCACGGAGTTCTTCGCCTACGGGATGCTGATCAACACCCTGGTGGCACTGGGCTTCCCCCGGGAGCACCGGATCTGGGACGGCTTCGGCGAGCAGGAGGAGGCCGAGTAGCGGGTCGCACGGCGGAGTCCGTGTGGCCTTTTCTCGGCCCATGAAAGTTAGTGATCAATAACTATCTAGGAAGCCTGGGGGAGTCATGACGGAGAACACGGCGGAAAGCACAGCCGGGAACACATCCGGGAACACAGCCGGGAGTACGACCGGGAACGCGGTGGCGAAGACGGCCGGGGGCACGACGGAGATCGCCACGGAGAAGCCGGGCATCGGCCGCACCGGCGTCTGGACCCTGGTGATCACCGCCCTCGCGGGCTTCATGGCCGCGCTGGACAACCTGGTCGTCACCACCGCGCTGCCGTCCATCCGCGAGGAGCTCGGCGGCGGGCTCTCCGACCTGGAGTGGACGGTCAGCGCCTACACCCTCTCCTTCGCCGTGCTGCTGATGTTCGGCGCGGCGCTCGGCGACCGCTTCGGCCGCCGCCGGATGTTCGTGATCGGGCTCACGCTCTTCACCGTCGGCTCGGCCGCGGCCGCGCTCTCGCCCGGCATCGGCGAGCTGATCGCCGCCCGCGCCGTCCAGGGCGTCGGGGCCGCGGTGTCGATGCCGCTCACCCTCACCCTGCTGACCGCCGCCATCCCGGCGGCCAAGCGCGGGATGGCCTTCGGCATCTGGGCCGGCATCAACGGCCTGGCCATCGCCACCGGGCCGCTGGTCGGCGGCACCCTGACCGAGAACTTCTCCTGGCAGTGGATCTTCTGGGTGAACGTCCCGGTCGGCGTCGTGCTGGTGCCGCTGGCCGCTCTGAAGCTGCGGGAGAGCCGGGGCGCCAACCCGGCCCTGGACGCGGTCGGCACCGTCCTGGTGAGCCTCGGCCTGTTCGGCGTGGTGCTCGGCCTGATCCGCGGCAACCCGGACGGCTGGACCAGCCCGCTGGTGCTGGCCGCGCTGGCCGGCGGCGTGGTGCTGCTGATCGCCTTCGTGCGGTACGAGCAGCGCGGGGCCCGGCACCCGATGCTGCCGATGCGGCTGTTCCGCAGCCGGACGTTCACCGCCGTCAACGCCTCCGGCCTGCTGATGTCCCTCGGGATGTTCGGCTCGATCTTCCTGATCAGCCAGCACCTGCAGACCGTCGGCGGCTACACCCCGGAAGAGGCCGGCATCCGGATGCTCCCGTGGACCGGGGTGGGGCTGATCGTCGCTCCGCTCGCCGGCATCCTGGCCGACCGCCTCGGCGGACGGCTGATCGTGGTCCTCGGCCTGGCGCTGCAGGGCGTCGGCCTGGCGCTGTACGCGGTGATCAACGCCGGGCTCGGGCACTACGCGTACGGCCCGGTGGTGCCCGCCGTGGTGATGTGCGGGATCGGCATGTCGATGTACTTCGCGCCGACCGCCGCCATGGTGATGGACAGCGTCCGGCCGGAGGAGCAGGGCATCGCCTCCGGTGCCAACAACGCGCTGCGCGAGGTCGGCGGCGCGCTCGGGGTGGCCGTGCTGGCGGCGGTCTTCTCCGAGCAGGGCGGCGACGGCTCGGCCGGGACCTTCGTGGACGCCATGGTGCCCGCGCTGTACGTCGGCGCCGGGGTGGTGCTGGCGGCCGGTGCCTGCGCGCTGCTGCTGCCGCGCCGGTCGAAGCCGGTGGAGCCGGTCGCGGTGGGCGCGGCGGTCGAGCAGGCCGCGCAGGTCGAGCAGGTCGAGCAGGTCGAGCAGGTCGCCCGGGCCGAGCAGGTCGAGCAGGTCGAGCAGATGGCGGAGGCCGCGGCGATCGAGGCGGCGGTCGCCGGGCCCGAGGACGGGCAGCCCGTCCCGGCCGAGGCCGCGAAGGCCTGAACCGCGGACGCGGGTCACGGGGGCGGCCGGGCGGTCGCCCCCGTCCCCGTACGCTGGTGGGCGTGCTGGTAGAAAACGACGCCCCCCTCGCCCCGCTGACCACGCTCCGGCTCGGCGGCCCGGCCCGCCGGCTGGTGACCGCCCACACCGACGACGAGGTGATCGCCGCCGTCCGCGAAGCCGACGCGGCCGGCGAGCCGCTGCTGGTCCTCGGCGGTGGCTCCAACCTGGTGATCGGCGACGCGGGCTTCCCCGGCACGGTGCTGCGGATCGCCACCACCGGCTTCGCCCTGGACGGCACCGTGCTGGAGCTGGCGGCCGGCGAGGTGTGGTCGGAGGCGGTCACCCGTACGGTGCGCGAGCACGGCCTGGCCGGGATCGAGTTCCTGGCCGGCATCCCCGGCTCGGCCGGCGCGACCCCGGTGCAGAACGTCGGCGCGTACGGCCAGGAGGTGGCCCAGACGGTCACCGAGGTGGTCGCGTACGACCGCACGGCGGGCGAGGTGGTCACCCTCGACAACGCCGAGTGCCGCTTCTCCTACCGGCACAGCCGCTTCAAGGCCGAGCCGGACCGCTACGTGGTGCTGCGGGTGCGGTTCGCCCTGGCGGACCACGCGGGGCTCTCCACCCCGGTCAAGTACACGGAGGTGGCGAGGCACTTCGGCGTCGAGCAGGGCGAGCGGGTGCCGCTGGCCGAGGCGTACGAGGCGGTGCTGGGGCTGCGCTCGGGCAAGGGCATGGTGCTGGACCCGGCGGACCACGACACCTGGTCGGCCGGCTCCTTCTTCACCAACCCGGTGCTCACGGCGGCGCAGTACGAGTCCTTCCGCACCCGCCCGGGGGCCGAGAACGCCCCCGCCTACCCGGCCCCGGAGGGCTGCACCAAGACCTCGGCGGCCTGGCTGATCGACCGGGCGGGCTTCGGCAAGGGCTACGGCGACGGCCCGGCGACGCTCTCCACCAAGCACACCCTGGCGCTCACCAACCGCGGCGCGGCCACCGCCGAGGACCTGCTGGCCCTGGCCCGGGAGATCCGGGACGGGGTCCGCGAGGCCTTCGGGGTGGAGCTGGTGAACGAGCCCGTGATGGTGGGAGTCAAGCTCTAGGCGGTGCTCCCGGCCGGCACCGGGGTGCCCACCAGCCAGCCGTCGATGTCCGCCAGCAGCTCCTTGCGGACGGCCTCCGGCGCGCACGAGCCGCGCACCGACTGCCGTGCCAGCTCGGCGAGTTCGGCGTCGCCGAAGCCCAGGGCGTCCCGGGCCAGTTCGTACTGGGCGGCCAGCCGGCTGCCGAACAGCAGCGGGTCGTCCGCGCCGAGCGCCAGCGGCACCCCGGCGTCGAACAGCCGGCGCAGCGGCACCTCCTCGGGGCGCTCGTAGACGCCGAGCGAGACGTTGGAGGCCGGGCAGACCTCGCAGGTGACCTGGCGGTCCGCCAGCCGGGCCATCAGCCGGGGGTCCTCGGCGGCCCGGACGCCGTGGCCGATCCGGCCGGCACCCAGGTCGTCCAGGCAGTCCCGGACGGACTCCGGTCCGGCCAGTTCGCCGCCGTGCGGGGCGGCCAGCAGCCCGCCCTTGCGGGCGATCTCGAAGGCCCGGTCGAAGTCCCGGGCCAGGCCGCGGCGTTCGTCGTTGGAGAGGCCGAAGCCGACCACGCCCTGGTCGGCGTAGCGGACGGCGAGCCGGGCCAGCGTCCGGGCGTCCATCGGGGACTTCATCCGGTTCGCCGCGACCAGCACCCGGATGCCCACCCCGGTGGCCGCCGCGGCCTGCCGCACCGCGTCCAGGATCAGCTCCAGCGCGGGGATCAGTCCGCCGAGCCGGGGCGCGTAGGAGGTCGGGTCGACCTGGATCTCCAGCCAGCGGGAGCCGTCCCGCAGCTCGTCCTGGGCGGTCTCCAGGACCAGCCGGCGGATGTCCGACTCGTCCCGGAGCACCGAGCGGGCGGTGTCGTAGAGGCGCTGGAAGCGGAACCAGCCGCGCTCGTCGGTGGCGCGCAGCTTGGGCGGCTCGCCGGAGCTGAGCGCCTCCGGCAGCCGGACGCCGTGCTTGTCGGCCAGCTCCAGCAGGGTGGCGGGCCGCATCGAGCCGGTGAAGTGCAGGTGCAGGTGGGCCTTCGGGAGGCCCCTGACGTCTCGCGGGTTCAACAGGCGTTCCATTCGCCGATACTGCCGTATCCGACCCCCAAACGGGAACCGCCCTCTTCCCGTCCCCCGAAGGGGTGAAAGAGGGCGGTGGGGCGGGTGAATCCCGGGTGTCGGGTTGACCCGCGGGGTCGGTCGCGCGGTCAGTCGCGGGCCTCGCCGAGCAGCTTCTGCATCCGGCCGACGCCCTCGGCCAGGTCGGCGTCACCGAGCGCATAGGAGAGCCGCAGGTAGCCGGGGGTGCCGAAGGCCTCGCCCGGGACGACCGCGACCTCGGCCTCGTCCAGGATCAGCGCGGCCAGCTCGCCGGAGGTCTGCGGGCGCTTGCCGCGGATCTCCTTGCCCAGCAGGCCCTTGACCGACGGGTAGGCGTAGAACGCGCCCTCGGGCTCGGGGCAGAGGACGCCCTCGATCTCGTTGAGCATCCGCACGATGGTCTTGCGGCGGCGGTCGAAGGCCTCGCGCATCTCGGCCACCGCGTCCAGGTCGCCCGCGACGGCGGCCAGCGCGGCGCGCTGGGCGACGTTGGAGACGTTGGAGGTGGCGTGCGACTGCAGGTTGGTCGCGGCCTTGATCACGTCCTTGGGGCCGATCACCCAGCCCACCCGCCAGCCGGTCATGGCGTAGGTCTTGGCGACGCCGTTGACCACGACGCACTTGTCGGCCAGCTCGGGCAGCAGGGCCGGCAGCGAGGTGAAGGTCGCGTCGCCGTAGACCAGGTGCTCGTAGATCTCGTCGGTGAGCACCCACAGGCCGTGCTCCAGCGCCCAGCGGCCGATCGCCTCGGCCTCGGCCTCGGTGTACACCGCGCCGGTCGGGTTGGACGGCGAGACGAACAGCACCACCTTGGTGTTCTCGGTGCGGGCGGCCTCCAGCTGCTCGACCGAGACCTTGTAACCGGTGGTCTCGTCGGCGACGACGGCCACCGGAACGCCGCCGGCCAGCTGGACCGACTCCGGGTAGGTGGTCCAGTACGGGGCCGGGATGATGACCTCGTCGCCCGGGTCGAGGATCGCGGCGAAGGCCTCGTAGATCGCCTGCTTGCCACCGTTGGTGACCAGCACCTGGGAGGCGTCCACCTGGTAGCCGGAGTCGCGCAGCGTCTTGGCGGCGATCGCGGCCTTCAGCTCGGGCAGGCCACCCGCCGGGGTGTACCGGTGGTTCTTCGGGTCGCGGCAGGCCTCGACGGCCGCCTCGACGATGTAGTCCGGCGTGGGGAAGTCGGGCTCGCCGGCACCGAAGCCGATCACCGGACGGCCGGCGGCCTTGAGGGCCTTGGCCTTGGCGTCCACGGCGAGGGTCGCGGACTCGGCGATCGCGCCGATCCGGGCGGAGACCCGGCGGTCGGCGGGGCGGATGGACTGGTCGGGCTGCGGGGTGGAAGCGCTCATGCCTGCATCGTCGCAGAACCGGGACGGACCGGGCAGCGAGGTTTCAGCATCCGTACGGACCCGTCCGCATCGCGGCCCCGGCGATCCGCCGGTCACCGCCCCACCGGGCCGGACATCCGCCGGGCGGACGGCGGCCCCGGAAGAAGAGGTTCGACCAAACACCCCTCGACCACGTACACTCGCTCCTCGACGGCCCACCGAAAAAGACCGGAGCTTTCACCGCCTGTACGGACAGCGGGGGGAGATGCGGTAGGTTGGTCGCCACGCAGGAGCCGCGAGGCTCCGAAGGGCAATAGCTCAATTGGTAGAGCACCGGTCTCCAAAACCGGCGGTTGGGGGTTCGAGTCCCTCTTGCCCTGCTGCTTGATCCGTATTCAGCCCGTTCGCTCCACAGAGCGAGCGGGCTTGATGCGGAGAGGGCACCGATCAGCACCGCTTAAGCCGACCGCTCGTGCCTGAAACGGGTACGCAGGTGATGTTCGGCCGGACCCGGATTCAGGTGAGGACGAGTGACGGAGACCACGGGCTCCACCGCAACGCCTGAGAGCGGCAACCCCGAGGGGGCCGACGGCGCTGCCGAGACCACGTCTGCCGAGGGCGACAAGACGTCCGGCAAGCAGAAGAAGTCCGGCAAGCGGGCCAAGAAGGGCCTCTTCGCGCGGATGGGCCTGTTCTACCGCCAGATCATCGCGGAGCTCCGCAAGGTCGTCTGGCCCACCCGGAGCGAGCTCACCAACTACACCGCCGTCGTGGTGACCTTCGTCGTGGTCGTGATGGGCTTCGTCTACGGCCTCGACTACGGCTTCGCCAAGCTGAGCCTCTTGGTCTTCGGCTGATCGAGCCCCACCTCCGAACCACCTCCCGACCCGGGCCGAATCATCGGTCCGGGTCGAGCTGTCGGCGGCGGACGTACGCGCGCGTACCGTGGACTCGGTACTGTTGAAGTCTCCGAGACCTCTCCTGGCGCCCGCGCGAGCGGCCGCGCGCCGGTCCGGTTTCGGAGCGCGCCACCTTCACCATCTCCAGGAAAGAAGCAGCCACCGTGTCTGAGTCCCCCCTGTACGACGCCGACGAGACCGTCCGTGAGGCGGATGTCGCCGCCGAGCTGGACGCGGCCGAGCTGGCTGACGACGTCGAGTCCGCCGAGCAGATCGTCGACGCCGCGGACAGCGACGAGGACGAGGTCGAGGCGTACGACGAGGCCGAGGCCGGCGAGCCCGCCGAGGAGGCCGCGCTGCGCGTGGAGGACGAGGAGGAGCCCGTCGCCGAGGAGTCGGCCGACGAGGAGCCCACCGAGGACGAGACCGAGGACGAGACCGAGGCCGAGGACGAGGTCGAGGTCGACCCGGTCGCCAAGTTCCGCGAGGACCTGCGCTTCATGCCGGGCGAGTGGTACGTGATCCACACCTACGCCGGCTACGAGAACCGGGTGAAGCAGAACCTCGAGCAGCGCGCCGTCTCGCTGAACGTCGAGGAGTACATCTTCCAGGCCGAGGTGCCGCAGGAGGAGGTCGTCCAGATCAAGAACGGCGACCGCAAGACCATCCGGCAGAACAAGCTCCCCGGCTACGTCCTGGTGCGCATGGACCTCACCCCGGAGTCCTGGGGCGTCGTGCGCAACACCCCCGGTGTCACCGGCTTCGTGGGCAACGCCTACGACCCGTACCCGCTGACCCTGGACGAGGTCGTCAAGATGCTCGCCCCGGACGTCGAGCGCCAGGCGGCCAAGGAGGCCGGCAAGCCCTCGCCGGTCAAGCCCAGCGAGATCCAGGTCCTGGACTTCGAGGTCGGCGACTCGGTCACCGTCACCGACGGCCCGTTCGCGACCCTCCAGGCGACCATCAACGAGATCAACCCCGACTCGAAGAAGGTCAAGGGCCTGGTCGAGATCTTCGGCCGGGAGACCCCGGTCGAGCTCTCCTTCGACCAGATCCAGAAGAACTAGTCATACGGTCTTCGGATTCGGGGCGGGGCTGAGGCCCCGCCCCGAATCCGTTTTGGTCCAGCGGCGCGGACGCGTTAGCCTGGCCTGATGTGTGTGCTGGCGGCCGGGTGTCGCCCCGGTTCCGCACGCACCAGCAATCACCTCTCGGAAGGACCCGGAGAGACATGCCTCCCAAGAAGAAGAAGATCACGGGGCTTATCAAGCTCCAGATCAACGCCGGTGCGGCCAACCCGGCGCCGCCGGTCGGCCCCGCGCTGGGCCAGCACGGCGTCAACATCATGGAGTTCTGCAAGGCCTACAACGCTGCGACCGAGTCGCAGCGCGGCATGATCGTGCCGGTGGAGATCACGGTCTACGACGACCGTTCCTTCACCTTCATCACGAAGACGCCGCCGGCCGCGCGCCTCATCCTGAAGGCCGCCGGTATCGACAAGGGCTCCAGCGAGCCGCACAAGACCAAGGTCGCCAAGCTCACCAGCGCCCAGGTCCGCGAGATCGCCACCACCAAGATGCCCGACCTGAACGCCAACGACCTGGACGCGGCGGAGAAGATCATCGCCGGCACCGCCCGGTCGATGGGCATCACCGTCGAGGGCTGATCAAGCCCCCCGTCCCGTCAGGGGCAAACCGGCTCAGCCGTCCCTGTGGTAGGGCCTGCGCAGGCCCGTCGAATACCACAACTCCAATCACCATTCAGGAGCAGCAGTGAAGCGCAGCAAGGCTCTGAAGGCCGCGGACGCCAAGGTCGACCGCGAGCGCCTTTACGCCCCCCTCGAGGCCGTCCGCCTCGCCAAGGCGACCAGCACCACCAAGTTCGACGGCACCGTCGAGGTCGCCATGCGTCTGGGCGTCGACCCGCGCAAGGCCGACCAGATGGTCCGCAGCACCGTGATCCTCCCGCACGGCACCGGTAAGACCGCTCGGGTCCTGGTCTTCGCGACCGGCGAGCGTGCCGAGGCCGCGCGTGCTGCGGGTGCCGACATCGTCGGTTCCGACGAGCTCATCGACGAGGTCGCCAAGGGCCGCCTCGACTTCGACGCCGTCGTCGCCACCCCGGACCTCATGGGCAAGGTCGGTCGCCTGGGCCGCGTGCTCGGTCCCCGTGGCCTGATGCCGAACCCGAAGACCGGCACCGTGACCCCGGACACCGCCAAGGCTGTGAACGAGATCAAGGGCGGCAAGATCGAGTTCCGCGTCGACAAGCACTCGAACCTGCACTTCATCATCGGTAAGGCCTCCTTCACCGACGAGCAGCTGGTCGAGAACTACGCCGCCGCGCTGGACGAGGTGCTCCGCGCCAAGCCGTCCGCCGCCAAGGGCCGCTACATCAAGAAGGCCGCGTTCTCGACCACCATGGGCCCCGGCATCCAGGTGGACCCGAACCGCACCCGCAACCTCCTCGTCGAGGAGGACCCGGCCGCGGTCTGAGCCCCAGCGCTCTAGAGCAGTCCGTACGGCGGGCCCGTACCCCCTTCACCGGGGGTGCGGGCCCGCTGTCGTTGCTGCCTCCGGCGCCGCCCGAACGGTTGCCGGATCGGGACACGGGGGGATGGGAACGCGTGCCCTAGTCGTCGTACGCTCTGCCGGTCAGATCATGTGGAGAACCTGTGACCGCCGGAGTGTGCCGTGCCGCCCGCCCTTCGCCCCGCCGCGCTCGCGGCGGCCCTGCTGCTGCTCGGCGCCTCCACCGGGTGCAGCGTGCTGGCCGCCCCGGGCACCCGCGTCCCCGGTGAGCCGGCGCCGATCCCGCCCAAGCAGGTGGTGCTCGCGGCGGCCCAGGCCCTGGACGACACCGGCGGCGCCCGGATCGACCTGGTGCGGGAGGGCCCGGACGGCCGGCGCACCGCGAGCGGCACCCTGGTCTGGGGCGACCGGGACGAGGCCGCGCTGACCGTCACCGACGAACTGGGCACCGCGCGGCTGGCGCTCCGGGACGGCGCCCTCGACCTCGCCTACCAGGGCGGCGCGGACAAGCACGCGGAGCGCGCCACCGCGGAGTCGCTCGACCCGGCGGCCGGCCCCGACCCGGCCGGCCCCGACCCGGCCGGCTACGCGGGCGGCTGGATGACCGCGCTGGTCACCAACCCGGGCAGCCGGGCGTACGCGATGGCCCAGACCGACCGGCTCGGCTCGCTGGGCGGCGAACAGCTCGACGGGGCGACCGTCGCGCACTACCGGGGCGCCGCCCCGGTGGCCGACTACTTCGGCGCGGACCGGGAGCTGAGCCCCCGGCAACTCGCCGCGGTGGTCGGCTGGTACCGGCAGCGCGGGGTCGCGCAGATCGGCTACGACGTCTGGGTCGGCCCCGGTCAGCGACTGCTGAGGCTGCGTGAGACGGCCAGTGGGAGTGCCGGAACCACGGTGACCACAACGGATGTCTCAGGTACCGCGACGGGGGAGACGTCACCCGCCGCGGCCGGGTGACGGGAGGGGATATCCGGTGCGGGCCGGACCTGGCAATCCGTTAGAGTCCGGCTGAGCAGGAGCCGAGGATCGGCTCTTCCGAAAAACTTACGGGGGGAACCTCCATGCGTGCTGTCCGCCTCGCCTCGACCGTCGCGACCGCCGCCGTTCTGCTGGCCGCCCTCACCGCCTGCGGCAGCAAGGGCGGCAGCGACGCCAAGGGCACCGCCAACGACGCCAAGGACGCCGGTGCGGCCGCCGCCGCGGCCGGGCTGACCGCCGACCCGAAGGCCGCGCTCGCCGCCGCCGCCCTGGTGATGCAGAAGGCCGGCAACGGCAAGGTCGCCATGACCTCCCCGGACGCCTCCAGCCCGGGCGGCAGCGGCACCGCCGACTGGAAGGACCCGGGCAAGGCCGCCCTGGACGTGGCCGCCGACATGGACGGCAAGAAGCTCAAGATCCGGGTGATCGGGGCGGACGCCTACGTCGGCGGCGACGACGCGGCTGCGGCCCTGCAGGGCAAGCACTGGGTCAAGGTGCCCTCCTCGGAGGAGATGGGCGGGGCCTTCGTGGTGATGGGCCAGATGATGAACCCGGTCGCCCAGCTCACCATCGCCAGCGCGAGCGGCAAGCTCAGCAAGGTCGGCCAGGAGAGCGTCGACGGCGTCCAGACCACCCACCTGCGGGCGGTCGAGGACACCGCCACCCTGGTGGCCGGGATGACCTCGCTGACGGCCGAGCAGCGCGCGGCCGTCCAGAAGACGCTGGAGGAGGACGGCAAGTCCCTCACCATCGACTTCTGGCTGAACGCCAAGCAGGAGCTCGTCAAGTACCAGGAGTACGGCGACACCAACGGCGAGCAGAAGGCCGTCACCGTCAAGTACTCCGACCTCGGCAAGGGCGGCAAGGTCGAGGCGCCCGCCGCGGGTGACCTCGGCTCCCAGGCCGACCTCCTCAAGCTGTTCGGCTGATCCGGCCGGACCCTCGAACCGGAGCCCCGTCGGCTCCACCCGCAGCAACACCGGCTACCACCCCGGGCGCGTCGCGCGCCCGGGGGTTCTCAAGGGGGGAACACCATGGCTGGAACCCAGAAGGCCGCCGTCGCCGTCGTCCTCGCCGCTCTGGCGCTGACCGCGACCGCCTGCGACAACAACGACTCCGACGGCAAGAACGCCGCCCCGGCCGCGCCGACCACGGCCGCCGCCGCGACCACCGCCGCCGCCGCTCCGCCGGTCAAGGTGAGCCCGGCGGTCTACCTGGAGCAGGTCACCAAGAAGACCGGCGCCGCCAAGTCGGCCAAGATCACCGAGGAGATCACGGTCGGCTCCGTCTCGATGAAGGCCGACGGCGCCCTGGCCTGGGGCGACGGTCTCCAGGGCGACATGACGATGGACATGTCCGGCACCCCGGGCGCCGACAAGATGGCGGGCAGCATCGGCGGCACCGCGTTCACGTACCGGTTCGTCCAGGACGGCATGTACATGAAGCTCGGCGGCGACGCCCTGAAGGCCTCCGACGGGCGGCACTGGGTGCACGTCGGCTACGACGACATGGCCAAGCTGCAGGGCGGCGCCGGCGGCGCGGGCAGCGCCGACCAGCTGAAGAAGGCCGATCCGGTGGAGGCGGTGCGCTCCGTGATCGCCTCCGGCACGGTGACCGAGGTCGGGAAGGAGACGGTGAACGGCAAGCCGGCCACCCACTACACCGGCACGCTGAAGGTGGCCGACCTGGTGGCGGCCAACACCAACCAGCTGACCGCCGAGCAGCTCGACCACGTGAAGCAGTCGATGACCACCGCGGGGATCACCAGCGAGACCGTCGACATCTGGGTGGACGCCGACCAGCTCGTGCTCAAGCAGGCCGCGCAGGCCGACACCAAGGCCGGCGCGATGAAGTTCGCCGTGACCTACTCCGACTACGGCACTCCGGTCGCCACGACCGCGCCGGACAAGTCCGACACGATCGAGATCACCGAGCTGGCGAAGGCCGGCCAGAACGCCGGCGCCGGCAGCTGATCCCGCGCCCCGCCCCGGCGCCCGACTCGTCCGTCCCGGTGGACGGGCCGGGCCCGGCGGGGACCGACCAGGGGGCCGCCACCGGTCGGGCCCGGTCCGGATGGCAAGGTGGCCCGGTGCGAGAGGAACGGACGATGGCGGGACGGCAGCGGCTGGCGGCACTGGCCGTGGTCGCCGTGCTCGCGAGCGGGCTGACCGGCTGCGGCGGAGGCGGGGACGCGCCCGCCTCGCCGTCCACCGGCTCCAGCGCGAGCAGCGCCCCCGCGACCGCCGCCACCCCGACCGGGCCGGCCAAGCCGACCGACCGCTCGCCGCACGGGGTGCTGCTCTCCGCCCAGCTGGCCATGCAGACCGCCCGCCGGGCCAAGGTCAGCTACCGGCTCGGCGCGGACGCCGGCTCCGGCCCGCTGTTCTGGTCACCCAAGACGGCGCTGCAGATCAAGCGGTCCACCCCGGGCGACGCCGAGCAGTTGATCGTCGTGGACACCGTCGGCTACCAGGGCGGCGACGCCGCCACCGCGGCCAAGCACGGCGGCAAGCACTGGGAGCGCTTCTCCGTCCCGCCCGACCCGGACGGCCACAAAGAAGTCCCGTACGCGGGGCTGATCGACCTGCTGAACCCGGTCGAGGCGCTGGCCGCGGCCACCGCGGACGGGGTGGACCCGGCCTTCGTCGGCGAGGAGAAGTACGAGGACTCCACGGTCGAGCACTACCGGGTGACCACCACCGCCGAGAAGTACGCGGCCGCCCAGACCCCGCTGACCCAGTCCCGCCGGGACGGCCTGCGGGCCGCCCTGGCCCCCGGCGGCTCGATCTCGCTCACCCTGGACCTCTGGCTGAACGACAAGGACCAGCTGGTCCGGCTCCAGCGCACCGGCAACGGGGACACCGGCCGGGCGGACGACTCGGTGCTCTACTCCGACCTCGCCGGGCCGCTGCTCTCGGCCCAGGCCCCGGCCGAGACGGACACCGTGGACACCGGCGTCCGGACGGTCTCCCCGCTGGCGCGCTGAGCCCGGTTCGGACCGGGCGGTTCACCCGTCCGAGGGCGATTTGCTTCGTACGGACGGCTCCGGTTACTGTTGCCGAAGCCAAAGACCGCTGGTTGTCGCCTCGCCCCCGTCAGGGAGCGGGTGGCCGAAGGATCTGCGATTCGTCGCAGGCAGCCCGCGCAGGTGTGTCTGGAGCTTCGACTTCCGGGAACCGCGTCCGCGCGAATGCCCGTCGAGGTCGTCACGAGCCCCGTGCGCCTGCGCACCGGGGCTCATTGCGTTTCCGCAAGAGCTTTCCTTCCGTTCCGGCCGGTTCGAGGTGTGAATGGTCGACTTTGCGGTCGGCCGGACTTCGACATCACGGAAGGAGGCGTAAGCCTATGGCCAGGCCCGACAAGGCTGCCGCCGTCGCCGAGATCACGGACAAGTTCCGTGGCTCCTCCGCGGCGCTGCTGACCGAGTACCGCGGTCTCTCGGTGAAGCAGGTCAAGACCCTGCGTCGCTCGCTCGGCGACAACGCCGAGTACGCCGTGGTGAAGAACACGCTGACCAAGATCGCGGCCAACGAGGCCGGGATCTCCGAGCTCGACGACCTGTTCAACGGTCCGACGGCTGTTGCCTTCGTCACCGGTGACCCGGTGGAGTCGGCGAAGGCTCTGCGTGACTTCGCCAAGGAGAACCCCGCTCTCATCATCAAGGGCGGTGTCCTTGACGGCAAGGCGCTGTCCGCCGATGAGATCAAGAAGCTCGCGGACCTCGAGTCCCGCGAGGTGCTGCTCGCCAAGCTGGCGGGTGCCCTGAAGGCCAAGCAGTCCCAGGCTGCCGCGCTCTTCCAGGCCCTGCCGTCGAAGCTCGTCCGCACTGTGGACGCGCTGCGCGACAAGGTCGAGCAGGGCGGTGCCGGTACGCCGGCTCCCGCCGCCGAGGACGCGGCCGCCGAGTAATTCGGCAGGCTCACGCCTCGCTGCGGGCCCGTACGCCCGCCAACCCGTACATCCGGCACCACCTGCCGATTTAGTGGAAGGACGCCAATCATGGCGAAGCTGACCCAGGACGAGCTGCTCGCGCAGTTCGAGGAGCTCACCCTCATCGAGCTCGCTGCCTTCGTGAAGGCCTTCGAGGACAAGTTCGACGTCACCGCTGCCGCTCCGGTCGCCGTTGCCGGCATCGCCGGCCCGGGCGCCGTGGCCGAGGCCGTTGAGGAGCAGGACGAGTTCGACGTCATCCTCGACGCCGCCGGCGACAAGAAGATCCAGGTCATCAAGGAGGTGCGCACCCTGACCTCCCTCGGCCTGAAGGAGGCCAAGGACCTCGTTGACACCGCTGGTGCCAAGGTCCTGGAGAAGGTTGCCAAGGACGTTGCCGAGAAGGCCAAGGCCGCCCTCGAGGGTGCCGGCGCCAAGGTCACCGTCAAGTGACTTCTCGCCCCCTCTGAGGGGGCCTGAGGCCGGGCCGATCACCCTTGCGGGTGGTCGGCCCGGTCTTTTTGCGTTCCCGGCCCCGACCGGCCTTCCTCGGCCCGGCCCAGCGCGGCCACCGGTGTGGCCGATCGCGCACTGGGTACTGTCGGCCACGAGGAGTATGGTGATCACCGTCATCGACGGTGGCCCCCGACCACGGCTTCTGTAACGCGGAGGGGGTTCGGACCGATGAACGGGTCGAGGTCCGCCCCCGCCGACGGGCCCTTGACGAACCTGGCGAGGCGCGCGATTCTCAAGGCGCGAGTCCGCCCCGGTTGGTTTGCGGCTGGATGCATAACCAGCGGCTCCGGCGGGAAATGACTCCACGTGAGTTAGAGCAGTACCCGGTGGGCGCCCGCGCCCCCGGCTACCGGGAGGAGTCTCCGATTCGGTTTCCGAATCAGAGCTGGACAGCAGTGTAGCCATTGGCTACACTGTCCCTTTGCGCTGCCTGTTAGCTGCTCCGTGACTCGTCGCCCGGAGTTTGCGTTGCCCTGAAGGGGTCTGGCATCGCCTCCGCAAAGCGGCTCTGACCTGGGGTTTCGACCCCGGCGGAGGCCAGTGGCGAGGGAGGCGGGATCCAGGCTCAAGCAGGCCCGGCTGGTACGCGCGTAGTGAGCTCCGAGCCCTCGGAAGGACCCCCCTCTTGGCCGCGCCGCGCAACGCCTCGAACAATTCCGCCGCATCCACCGCCCCGCTCCGCGTCTCGTTCGCGAAGATCAAGGAGCCCCTCGAGGTCCCGAACCTCCTGGCCCTGCAGACCGAGAGCTTTGACTGGCTGCTCGGCAACGCGGCCTGGAAGTCCCGGGTCGAGCAGGCGTTGGAGTCTGGTCAGGATGTCCCCACCAAGTCCGGTCTGGAGGAGATCTTCGAGGAGATCTCGCCGATCGAGGACTTCAGCGGGTCGATGTCCCTGACCTTCCGCGACCACCGTTTCGAGCCGCCGAAGAACTCCATTGACGAGTGCAAGGACCGTGACTTCACGTACGCGGCCCCGCTCTTCGTCACGGCCGAGTTCACCAACAACGAGACCGGTGAGATCAAGTCTCAGACGGTCTTCATGGGCGATTTCCCGCTCATGACCCACAAGGGCACGTTCGTGATCAACGGCACCGAGCGTGTCGTCGTGTCGCAGCTGGTCCGCTCCCCGGGTGTGTACTTCGACTCCACCCTGGACAAGGTGTCCGACAAGGACATCTACTCCTGCAAGGTCATCCCCTCGCGTGGTGCCTGGCTGGAGATGGAGATCGACAAGCGCGACATGGTCGGCGTCCGCATCGACCGCAAGCGCAAGCAGTCCGTCACCGTGCTGCTCAAGGCTCTCGGCTGGACCAACGAGATGATTCTCGAGGAGTTCGGCGAGTACGAGTCCATGCGCAACACCCTGGAGAAGGACCACACCCAGGGCCAGGACGACGCGCTGCTGGACATCTACCGCAAGCTGCGTCCCGGCGAGCCGCCGACGCGCGAGGCCGCGCAGACGCTTCTGGAGAACCTGTACTTCAACCCGAAGCGCTACGACCTGGCCAAGGTCGGCCGGTACAAGCTCAACAGGAAGCTGGGCAACGCCGAGTCCCTGGACTCCGGCGTGCTCACCGAGCCCGACATCATCGGTGCGATCAAGTACCTGGTGAAGCTGCACGCGGGCGAGACCGAGTGGCGTGACGAGACCGGCCGCGACATCGTGGTCGAGGTCGACGACATCGACCACTTCGGCAACCGCCGCCTGCGCAACGTCGGCGAGCTCATCCAGAACCAGGTCCGTACGGGTCTCGCCCGTATGGAGCGCGTCGTGCGCGAGCGCATGACCACCCAGGACGTCGAGGCGATCACGCCGCAGACCCTGATCAACATCCGGCCGGTCGTCGCCTCCATCAAGGAGTTCTTCGGCACCAGCCAGCTGTCGCAGTTCATGGACCAGACGAACCCGCTGTCGGGCCTGACCCACAAGCGTCGTCTGTCCGCCCTCGGTCCCGGTGGTCTCTCCCGTGAGCGCGCCGGCTTCGAGGTCCGTGACGTGCACCCCTCCCACTACGGCCGCATGTGTCCGATCGAGACCCCGGAAGGCCCGAACATCGGTCTGATCGGGTCGCTGGCCTCGTACGGCCGGGTCAACGCCTTCGGCTTCATCGAGACCCCGTACCGCAAGGTCGTCGACGGTGTCGTCACCGAGAAGGTGGACTACCTCACCGCCGACGAGGAGGACCGCTACGTCATCGCCCAGGCGAACGCCCCGCTGACCGCGGACCTGCACTTCGCCGAGCCGCGCGTCCTGGTCCGCCGCCGTGGTGGCGAGATCGACTACATCCCGGGCACCGAGATCGACTACATGGACGTCTCGCCGCGCCAGATGGTGTCGGTCGCGACCGCCATGATCCCGTTCCTCGAGCACGACGACGCCAACCGCGCGCTCATGGGCTCGAACATGATGCGTCAGGCGGTGCCGCTGCTGAAGAGCGAGGCCCCGCTGGTCGGCACCGGCATGGAGTACCGCTGCGCCGTCGACGCGGCCGACGTCATCACCGCCGAGAAGTCGGGCGTGGTGCAGGAGGTCTCGGCCGACTACGTCACCGTGGCCAACGACGACGGCACGTACACCACGTACCGCGCCGCCAAGTTCACCCGCTCCAACCAGGGCACCGCCTTCAACCAGAAGGTGCTCGTGGACGAGGGCGCCCGGGTCGAGGTCAACCAGGTGCTGGCCGACGGCCCGTGCACCGACGAGGGCGAGATGGCCCTCGGCAAGAACCTGCTCGTGGCGTTCATGTCGTGGGAGGGTCACAACTACGAGGACGCGATCATCCTGTCGCAGCGCCTCGTGCAGGACGACGTCCTCTCCTCGATCCACATCGAGGAGCACGAGGTCGACGCCCGTGACACCAAGCTCGGCCCGGAGGAGATCACCCGGGACATCCCGAACGTCTCCGAGGAGGTCCTCGCGGACCTCGACGAGCGCGGCATCATCCGGATCGGCGCCGACGTCGTCACCGGTGACATCCTCGTCGGCAAGGTCACCCCGAAGGGTGAGACCGAGCTGACCCCCGAGGAGCGCCTGCTCCGCGCGATCTTCGGCGAGAAGGCCCGTGAGGTCCGCGACACCTCGCTGAAGGTCCCGCACGGTGAGTCCGGCAAGGTCATCGGCGTGCGCGTGTTCGACCGCGAGGAGGGCGACGAGCTCCCCCCGGGTGTCAACCAGCTGGTCCGCGTCTACGTGGCCCAGAAGCGCAAGATCACCAACGGTGACAAGCTCGCCGGCCGTCACGGCAACAAGGGTGTCATCTCCAAGATCCTCCCGGTCGAGGACATGCCCTTCCTCGAGGACGGCACCCCGGTCGACATCATCCTCAACCCGCTGGGTGTCCCGTCCCGAATGAACCCGGGACAGGTCCTGGAGATCCACCTCGGGTGGCTCGCCAAGCAGGGCTGGGACGTCTCCGGTCTCGCCGACGAGTGGGCCCAGCGCCTGCAGGCGATCGGCGCCGACCAGGTCGACGGTGGCACCAACCTCGCCACCCCGGTCTTCGACGGCGCCCGCGAGGACGAGATCACCGGTCTGCTGGACAACACCACCCTCACCCGTGACGGTGAGCGCCTGGTGAACTCCACCGGCAAGGCCCGCCTGTTCGACGGCCGCTCCGGCGAGCCGTTCCCGATGCCGGTCTCGGTCGGCTACATGTACATCCTCAAGCTGCACCACCTGGTCGACGACAAGCTGCACGCCCGGTCGACCGGTCCGTACTCGATGATCACCCAGCAGCCGCTCGGGGGTAAGGCGCAGTTCGGTGGTCAGCGCTTCGGTGAGATGGAGGTGTGGGCCCTCGAGGCGTACGGCGCTGCGTACGCCCTGCAGGAGCTGCTCACCATCAAGTCCGACGACGTGCTCGGCCGCGTGAAGGTCTACGAGGCCATCGTCAAGGGCGAGAACATCCCCGAGCCCGGCATTCCCGAGTCCTTCAAGGTTCTCATCAAGGAAATGCAGTCGCTCTGCCTCAACGTGGAGGTGCTGTCCTCGGACGGCCAGTCCATCGAGATGCGGGACTCCGACGAGGACGTCTTCCGCGCCGCCGAAGAGCTCGGCATCGACCTGTCCCGGCGCGAGCCGAGCAGCGTCGAAGAGGTCTGACGGAGGTTGGGCCGGCTCGCGCTCCTGAACCAATCAGAGTGCGCAGCCGGCCCGCCCCCAGGCCCCCCTCAGACCACAGACAAACTCTCGAATCACGAAAGAGGGCTTGACGACCAGTGCTTGACGTCAACTTCTTCGACGAGCTCCGCATCGGCCTGGCCACCGCCGACGACATCCGCCAGTGGTCCCACGGCGAGGTCAAGAAGCCGGAGACCATCAACTACCGCACCCTGAAGCCGGAAAAGGACGGGCTCTTCTGCGAGAAGATCTTCGGCCCCACCCGGGACTGGGAGTGCTACTGCGGCAAGTACAAGCGCGTCCGCTTCAAGGGCATCATCTGTGAGCGCTGCGGCGTCGAGGTGACCCGCGCCAAGGTGCGCCGCGAGCGGATGGGCCACATCGAGCTGGCCGCCCCGGTCACCCACATCTGGTACTTCAAGGGCGTGCCGTCCCGCCTCGGCTACCTGCTGGACCTGGCGCCGAAGGACCTCGAGAAGGTCATCTACTTCGCCGCCTACATGATCACCTGGGTCGACGACGAGCGCCGCCAGCGCGACCTGCCGTCCCTGGAGGCGCACGTCTCGGTCGAGCGCCAGCAGATCGAGAACCGCCGCGACTCCGACCTCGAAGGCCGCGCCAAGAAGGCCGAGACCGACCTGGCCGAGCTGGAGGCCGAGGGCGCCAAGGCCGACGTGCGCCGCAAGGTGCGCGAGGGCGCCGAGCGCGAGATGAAGCAGCTGCGCGACCGCGCGCAGCGCGAGCTCGACCGCCTCGACGAGGTGTGGGCCCGCTTCAAGAACCTCAAGGTCCAGGACCTCGAGGGCGACGAGCTGCTCTACCGCGAGCTGCGCGACCGCTTCGGCACCTACTTCTCCGGCTCGATGGGCGCGGCGGCCCTCAAGGACCGCCTCGAGACCTTCGACCTGGCGGAGGAGGCCGAGCGCCTCCGCGAGATCATCCGCACCGGCAAGGGCCAGAAGAAGACCCGTGCGCTCAAGCGCCTCAAGGTCGTCTCCGCGTTCCTGCAGACCAGCAACAAGCCCAACGGCATGGTCCTGGACTGCGTCCCGGTCATCCCGCCGGACCTGCGTCCGATGGTGCAGCTGGACGGTGGCCGCTTCGCGACCTCCGACCTGAACGACCTGTACCGCCGCGTCATCAACCGCAACAACCGCCTGAAGCGCCTGCTCGACCTCGGTGCCCCCGAGATCATCGTGAACAACGAGAAGCGCATGCTCCAGGAGGCCGTCGACGCGCTGTTCGACAACGGCCGCCGCGGCCGTCCGGTCACCGGTCCGGGCAACCGCCCGCTGAAGTCCCTCAGCGACATGCTGAAGGGCAAGCAGGGTCGTTTCCGCCAGAACCTGCTCGGCAAGCGAGTCGACTACTCGGCCCGTTCGGTCATCGTCGTCGGCCCGCAGCTCAAGCTGCACCAGTGCGGTCTGCCGAAGGCCATGGCGCTGGAGCTCTTCAAGCCGTTCGTGATGAAGCGCCTGGTCGACCTGAACCACGCGCAGAACATCAAGTCGGCCAAGCGCATGGTCGAGCGTGCCCGCCCGGTCGTGTGGGACGTGCTCGAAGAGGTCATCGCCGAGCACCCCGTCCTGCTGAACCGTGCGCCCACCCTGCACCGCCTCGGCATCCAGGCCTTCGAGCCGCAGCTGGTCGAGGGCAAGGCCATCCAGATCCACCCGCTCGTCTGCACCGCGTTCAACGCGGACTTCGACGGTGACCAGATGGCCGTCCACCTGCCGCTCTCCGCGGAGGCGCAGGCCGAGGCCCGCATTCTGATGCTGTCCTCGAACAACATCCTGAAGCCGGCCGACGGTCGCCCCGTCACCATGCCGACCCAGGACATGGTGCTCGGTCTGTTCTTCCTGACCTCGGACCGCGACGACGTGAAGGGCGCCGACCGCACCTTCTCGTCGACCGCCGAGGCGATCATGGCCTTCGACGCCCGCGAGCTGGACGTCCAGGCCCCGATCGAGCTGCGCCTCGGCGCCGGCACCGTCCCGCCCCGCGGCTGGACCCCGCCGGTGGACGAGGAGGGCCAGTCGAGCTGGTTCGACGGCGAGCCCTTCCGCCTGCGCACCACCCTGGGCCGCGCGCTCTTCAACGAGCTGCTGCCCGAGGACTACCCGTTCGTCGACTACGAGGTGGGCAAGAAGCAGCTCTCCGCGATCGTCAACGACCTGGCGGAGCGCTACCCCAAGGTCGTCGTCGCGGCGACCCTGGACAACCTGAAGGCGGCCGGCTTCCACTGGTCGACCCGCTCGGGTGTCACCGTCTCGATCTCGGACGTCATCGTCCCGCCGAGCAAGCCCCAGATCCTGGAGGGCTTCGAGGCCAAGGCGGAGAAGGTCCAGAAGCAGTACGAGCGCGGTCTGATCACCAACGACGAGCGCAAGCAGGAGCTCGTCGGCATCTGGACCCAGGCGACCAACGAGGTCGCCGAGGCCATGGCCGCGAACTTCCCGAAGACGAACCCCATCTTCATGATGGTCGACTCGGGTGCTCGTGGAAACATGATGCAGATGCGCCAGATCGCCGGTATGCGTGGTCTGGTGTCGAACGCCAAGAACGAGACCATCCCGCGACCCATCAAGGCGTCGTTCCGTGAGGGTCTCACCGTGCTGGAGTACTTCATCTCCACCCACGGTGCCCGTAAGGGTCTGGCCGACACCGCCCTCCGTACCGCCGACTCCGGCTACCTCACCCGTCGTCTGGTCGACGTCTCCCAGGACGTCATCATTCGCGAGGAGGACTGCGGCACCGAGCGCGGCCTGAAGCTGGCGATCGGCTCCGTGGGCGCCGACGGCGTGCTGCGCAAGGCCGACGACGTCGAGACCAGCGTGTACGCCCGCATGCTCGCCGAGGACATCACCGTCGACGGCAAGCTGCTGGCCACCGCGAACACCGACCTCGGTGACGTGCTGATCGACGAGCTGATCCGCCACGGCATCAGCGAGGTCAAGACCCGCTCGATCCTGACCTGTGAGTCGGCCGTCGGCACCTGTGCCTTCTGCTACGGCCGCTCGCTGGCCACCGGCAAGCTGGTCGACATCGGTGAGGCGGTCGGCATCATCGCCGCCCAGTCCATCGGTGAGCCCGGTACCCAGCTGACCATGCGTACCTTCCACACCGGTGGTGTGGCCGGTGACGACATCACCCAGGGTCTGCCGCGTGTCGTCGAGCTCTTCGAGGCCCGTACCCCGAAGGGTGTGGCCCCGATCTCCGAGGCCACCGGCCGGGCGCGGATCGAGGACACCGAGAAGACCCGCAAGATCGTCATCACGCCGGACGACGGCACCGACGAGATCGCCTACCCGGTCTCCAAGCGTGTCAAGCTGCTGGTCAGCGAGGGCGAGGCGGTCGAGGTCGGCCAGAAGCTGACCATGGGTGCCACCAACCCGCACGACGTCCTGCGCATCATGGGCCAGCGTGCCGTCCAGGTCCACCTGGTCGCCGAGGTCCAGAAGGTCTACAACTCGCAGGGTGTGTCGATCCACGACAAGCACATCGAGATCATCATCCGGCAGATGCTCCGCCGCGTGACGATCATCGAGTCGGGCGACGCCGAGCTGCTCCCGGGCGAGCTCGTCGAGCGCGGCCGCTTCGAGACCGAGAACCGTCGTGTGGTCGCCGAGGGCGGTCACCCCGCCTCCGGCCGTCCGCAGCTGATGGGTATCACCAAGGCCTCGCTGGCCACCGAGTCCTGGCTGTCGGCCGCCTCCTTCCAGGAGACGACCCGGGTCCTCACCGACGCGGCGATCCACGCCAAGTCGGACCCGCTGCTGGGCCTCAAGGAGAACGTCATCCTCGGTAAGCTCATCCCGGCCGGTACGGGTCTGCCCCGCTACCGCAACATCCGGGTCGAGCCGACCGAGGAGGCCAAGGCCGCCATGTACTCGGCCGTCGGCTACGACGACTACGACCTGTCGCCCTTCGGCGCCGGCTCCGGCCAGGCGGTTCCGCTGGACGACTACGACTACGGCCCGTACAGCGGCTGAGTCGAGCGTCACTGATCGCAGGGCGGTCACCCCTCACGGGGTGGCCGCCCTGCGGCGTTTCCGGCTATCGGGAGGCGGCGGCCGCGCGCCAGTCCTCCAGGCGGCGGATCCGGGTGTGGGTGTCCGGGTGGCTGGACAGCAGCCGCTGGCCGAGGCCCGGCCGGACGGCGCGGCCGCCGTTCTCCCGCGCGGCGATCGCCATGGCCTGCTCCTCGTCCCGCAGGAAGCCGTGGAAGACCTCGATCATGGCGTCGGCGAAACCGAGTTCGGCTGCCTGGACGTCCGCCCGCAGCTCCGAGCGGCGGCCGACCGCGGCCAGCAGGTACGGCGTGACCAGCACCAGCAGCAGCGGCGGGAAGGACACCGCCACGGCCACCACCAGGACGATCGAGACCAGCCCGACCACGAGGGCGCCGAGCAGCGAGAACACCGAGGCGATCCGGAACGCGATCACCGCCGCGATCCGGAACACCGCCCACGCGATCCGGGCCGGCATCGAGTACCAGTAGCCCAGCAGGGTCGCCCAGGCGTGACCGCCGCGGTGGTGGCCCAGCTCATGGGCGAGCACCGCGGCCAGCTGGGCGTCGGGGAGGGTCTCCAGCGCGTACCGGGTGACGCCGACGATGTGGCCGGCGGCCGCCGTGGCGTTGACCGCCTTGTGGTCCTCGATCCACAGGTCGTACGTCCCCGGGTTCACCCCCGCCCTGGCGGTCACCTGGTGCCAGATCGGCTCCAGCCTGGTCAGCTCGGAGTGCAGCGCCGGACGCATCCGGAACAGGTAGCGGGCCAGGACCTTCTCCGTCGGGCGGTGGAAGACCAGCGCGCCGGAGGCGATCCAGAGGCCGATCAGCACCAGGTTGAGCGGCTCCGGGAGGAGCAGCGAGACCAGCATCACGACCAGCAGGCTGCACAGGAAGTGCGGGAGCTGGAACACCAGTTGGCCGACCGCGGTGGCGTCGGCGCCGCGCTGGCGGGCGGCCAGGTGGATCCGGCCGGTGTGCGGGTCGATGTCGACGGTGGGATCGAGTGCGGGGGGCTGCGACGGGGCCGGCGGCGGGGCGAAGCCCTGGGCGGGGACGCGGGGCGGCTGCTGCGGGGGGTGCTGGGGGTGCTGGGGGTGGGTGGGAGGAGCGTACTGGGGCGGGACGGGGGCGGTGGGGTACTCGGGCGGAGGTGCCGTCGGGTACTGGGGGGCGGCGGTGGCGGGGTACTGCGGCGGCGGGGCGGTCGGGTACTGCGGCGGCGGGGCCGGGGTGGGGTACTGGGGAGCGGCCTGCGGATACTGCGGCGGAACGGTCGGGTGCTGCGGCGGGGGACCGGCGGGGTACTGGGGCGGCGGGGCGTCCGGGTAGGTCGGTTCGGTCATGGCGAGGTCCTCGGGGACGGGACGCGCGCGGCAGCGGCGTCCGTACGGTGGTGGACGGGTGTGCGGAGGCCGGGTCAGCCCAGGAACAGGGCGGTGACCAGCGGGAACAGGCCGACGCCGAAGGCGAGGATGCCGACCCGGACCCAGGAGTGCTTCCGCGAGACGATCAGGCTGTTCTCCGCGAGGGCGGCACGGACGGCCTCGGCGGCCAAGGCCTCGGTGTCGGCCAGGGCGTCGGCGAGCAGCCCCTGTTCGGCGGCCAGCCGGATGTCCCCGAAGTAGCCGAGCGGGCGGCCCGGGCGCCAGGTGCTGCGCCGGAAGCGGGGCAGCACCGCGAACAGCAGCGAGACCAGCGAGACGGCGATGCCCAGGCCGCCGAGGGCCAGCAGCACCGCGGCGGCGCCGGAGAGCTGCTGCGGCGCCCAGCCGTTGCCGGTGAGCAGGCCGCCGAGCACCCCGACGATGACGCCGAGGGCGGCGACCAGGACGGCGGCCTTGCTGTCCGCGCGGGCGATCTCGGTGCGTAGCTCGGCGAGCAGGGCGGTACCGGGTGGTGGCGGTGGTGGCGGTGGCGGTGGTGGGCCGGTGGCGGGCGGGGCGGACACGGTGGGCCTCCTCGGGTTACTGCGACTTCACTGCGACTTCACTGAGACTTCACGGTGACTTCACGGCGACGGCGGAGGGGTGGGGCCCTTGTCGAGCCGGGGCGCGTCCGGGCCGGCGGGCCGGTGGCGCAGGATGGCTTCGAGCGCGGCCTTCGCGTCCTGCCGCGGGCCGTCCAGCTCGAAGTCCTCCAGGGCGTTCTGGTCGAGCAGCCGCTGGATCAGGTGGAGCTGGCCCTGGACCAGCTCCTGCTGCTCGTCCTTGAGGTAGCCGAGCGCCCGCGGCAGGTCCTCGGGGTGGGCGGCCACCTGGAGGGCCCATGCGGTCACCCCGCCCTGCTCCAGGTGGTACTGGTAGAACTTCGCCTTCGCGGCGAGGACCTCGTTCGCCTCCTGGACCTGCCGGAGGGCGTGCGGGTGGGCCTGGGTGTCGAAGTGGTAGCCGCGCAGCCGCTCCTTCTGGTCGCGGGCGGCCTGGTCGAGGTCCAACTGGACGGCGCAGCGCACCCGCAGGCCCTCGGCCTCGGCCACCGGGTACTCGTCCAGTGCCTGTTGGACGGCGGACTCGGCCTCCGCGCTCTGGTCGGTGGTGAGGCCGCGGGTGACCGCCCGCATCCGCTGCCGGACGCGGGGGACGAGCAGGGCCGGGACGTCACCGATCCGGCTGGCCACCACCAGCTCCGGGGCCGCGACCTGCCAGTCGACCTCCACCACGGCCTCGAATGCGCCGACGTCGTCCCGGCCGGGCAGCCGCTCCGTCATCCGAAGGTGGTGCAGGCCGAGGTCGACCTCGAACGCGGCCTGGTAGCCGCGGCCGACCAGATCGCTGAAGCCCGGGCGGTGCGGCGGCAGGAAGACCTGGTGCTCACCGGACGGGGTGGTCAGGACCAGGGCGGAGTCGGCACGGGCGTCCGGCCGCTTGGGCAGGCCGAGCGCGCGGCCCAGCGGGTGGACCTTCAGGACCGGGTCGATGAGGTCGCCGGCGGGGAGGTCGGGGCGGTGTCGTGCCGACATGCGCGGGTGCTCCAGGATCGGGACGGGTCGTCGGTTCGGGTCGTCGGTTCGGGTCGTCGGTTCGGGTGGTGCGGTCTCAGCCGCCGGGCAGGGCCGGTGCCGCCGGGCCGCCGGTCGGGCCGCCACGGACGGTGCGGATCAGGTGGTCCAGCCGCTGGCGGTCGCGCTCGGTGACGGCCAGGTCCTCGAACAGCTCGGTGAGTCGGGCGGTGGTCTCCGGCTGGTCGGCGGCACCGATCAGCCAGCCGCGCAGCACACCCAGGGCGGCGTCGCGGTAGCGGCGGTCGTCGAGTGCCGTACGCCACAGGGCGACCAGCAGCGAACGGACCGGCGCGGGCTCGTCGGGCGCGGGCAGCACCGTGACGCTCAGTACGCCCCCCGGCTCGGGGCGCGGGCTGCGGGCGTACCAGTCGAGCAGCAGCGGGCTGCCGACCGCGGTGTCCTCGGTGCGCTGCGCGGCGGTCAGGAAGGTGGCCAGGGCCAGCTGCCGCAGCTGGCCCGACTCGGAGAGCCAGCGGACCAGGGTGCGCAGGGCCTGCTCGGCCTCGGCGGAGAGCAGCAGGAGTTCGGCGGCTTCCAGCAGGCCGAGCACCTGGAAGCGGTCGGGCCGCTCCGGCGGGTGCGTACCGGGCTGGAACCTGGCGGCGAGCTGGTCCAGCTCCTCGGTGCTCAGGCGCTCGGCGGCCAGTGCGAAGGCCTCCAGGGCCTGGGCCGGCAGCAGCGGGCCGAGCAGGGCGTAGCAGCGGATCGCCGTCCAGCGGCGGCGGGCGCTGTCGTCGCCGGCCCAGCCGCGCAGGATGCGCGGGACGGCGGCGGTGCCCGCGTGGTAGGCGAGGGCGAGGCTGTTGGCGGCCTGGAGGCAGAGCCGGAAGTCCTTGGCGCCGGACCAGGGGCCGAGCAGGCCGCTCATGGTGGCGGAGAGGTCGACGGAGGCCAGCAGGGCGGCGGTGGAGGCCACCCGGGTCCGGACCAGCGCGCGGGAGTCGGTGGCCAGCGCGTTCAGCCAGCCGGTGATCGCGGGGCGGGCCGAGGGGTGGCTCGTCCAGACCTCGCGCAGCAGGGTGGGGGAGGTGCGGGGGGCCAGGAAGGAGGCCATCCGCTGGGGGACCGGGCCCCAGGGGGTCTGCTCGGTCTCCTCGGTGAGTTCGGCGCGGGCGAGGGTCAGGCGGTCCTCGATCGAGCTGCCGAAGGGCGGGATGCCGTCCGGCTCCCCGGCGGTGCGGATGGTCTCCAGGCGGCGGAACAGCTTGTCGGCGGCTTCGGCGGCGAGGGTGTAGGGGGCGTGGTCGAAGACGGCCAGGGAGATCAGGAAGGCCTTGTCGCGGAGGGGGAGTTCATCGCTGCCGAACCAGCGGCCGACCTGCTCCTGGACGATGCTGTGACCGAACGTGGTGAGGTCCGAGAGGTTGCCCGTTTCCGGCGAGTACTGGGCCAGCTTGACGGCGAAGTCGGCCAGCTCCCGCATCGGCCGGGCTCGCGTCAGGAACTCCCGGACGGGGGCCAGGGTGAGCAACTCCTCGATCCGTTCGGCCGGTTGGGACTCCAGCAAGGTGCCAAGGTGTTCGGCGAGCACTGCGCGGGGCTCGGGCGGCTCCCAGCTGACAGTGGGCAGTTCGCGCATCGCCGGAGAGCGGACGGTGGTGATGACCAGGTAGCTGTTCTGCTTGGTGAGGGTCTCGTGGAGGCGGTCAAGATCCGGTTGGCGCAGCGGGCGAGTGCGGGAGGTGGCGTAGTCGGCGAGGAGGTAGCCCTTGGCCTGTTCGACGCCGGTGAGCAGGGCCGCAGGGGAGACATCGGGGTCGAGGTTGCGGATCCGGCGGATGCCCAGCCAGGCCAACAGCATCAGTCCGGCGGAGCGGCGCCCGGTGTCGGCTCGGCCGGTGAGGATCAGAAGCCGCTGTTCGCGTAGTTTTTTGACAGCCTGGTCGAAGAGCGGCCCGCCGTAGAAGACCTTGACCAACGCGGCGATTTCCTCCGCCGGCACCTCGCCGGAGGCGTGCAGCGGCGCACCGAAGGCGGAGCCGAACTGATAGACCGTGGTCTTGGGGCCGGTGACGACGTCGCCGTGGACCTGGCCGCCGGAGACGGTGTGCCGGTCCCCGCCGACGAGGTCGCCGCCGAAGCCGGGGTTGCCGCCGGCGAAGAGGTAGTTGCGGCCGGTGAAGCCCTCCGGGACGTGTTCCAGCAGTTCCTGGACGGCCTCGAAGGCGTTCTGGGGCTGCTCGGGCGGGGCCTCCTGGAGCTCGTCCTGGTCGGAGACGGCGTCCGTCTCCGGGGTGGCCGTCACCGGTCACCGCCGAGGGTGTTGCCGGTGTTGACGTCGCCGCGGACCTCGCCGCCGGAGACGATGTGCTGGTCGCCGCCGATCAGGTTGCCGCCGAAGGTGGGGGTGCCGCCGAGGAACTGGAAGGTGGCGGCCTGCTGGGGGGCCTGCTGGGGAGCCGGGGCGGCGGCCGGGATGGGCGCGGCCTGGGCGATCGGGGCGGCGACGGGTGCGGGCGCGGGTTCGCCGTGCAGCCAGGCCGGGAAGTCGCCCTCCTTGCCCTGGACGGTGACCCGGTGGAACGCCTCCGGTGCCAGTCCGCCGTGGCCGTGCCGGACGATGCCCTGGTAGAGCGCCTCGGACACGGCGAGGGCGCAGGGCCCGTCCCGGTGGCGCAGGGCCTCCCGCAGGACGGTCGAGTCGAGCAGCCGGAAGGCCTGGTTGAGGTCCCAGCCGACGGCGCCGCCGAGGGCTCCGCCGAGTTCCTGGACGGCGACCTCGCCGGAGGCGAGCACGATCCGCAGCCGTACCCGGGCGCTGTCGGCGGCGAGGCGGTTGTTGGCGTGCAGCAGGGTGGGGGTCTCGTTGATCAGTGCGTGCAGCAGCCGGGCTTTGGGGACGGTGGGGCTGATCAGGGCCATCACGGAGTCGCCACGGTCCTCCAGGCGCTGTTCGGCGGGTTCGACCCCGGCGCTGCGCAGCGTCTCGTGCAGGACGGAGTAGAGCATGCGGCGCATGAAGGCCTGCTCGACGTCGTCCCGCCTGCCGAACTGCTCGATGTCCAGCAGCAGGATGGTGTGGTTCACCGGGTCGGTCATGGTCGCCTCTCGGTTCGTCGTCGCGGCTCAGCCTGCCCGTTGCGGGCGTCCTGGTGTGAGCGCCGTTGAGGTACTCGCTCTGTGACGGTGTGCACAGAACCCCTGTGCGGATCAGCGGAGTTGACCGGGCCTCCGGAGCAGGTCGGGGCGCGCGATGACCAGGGAGCGGCGGCTGGTGGCGACGATGCCGCGCTCCCGCAGGGACTTGAGCAGCCGGGCGACGGCCTCCCGGGAGGCGCCGACGGAGCCGGCCAGTTCCTGCTGGCTGAGCGGGACGGAGACCACGATGCCCTCGGCGGTGCGGCGGCCGTGGGTGCGGGCGAGTTCCAGCAGGAGGTCGGCGAGCCGTTCGCTGACGCTGAGCGAGGCGGACTTGAGCCGGTGGTGGTCGGCGGCGCGCAGCCGGTCGGTGGCCAGGGCGAGCAGTTGCATCGAGGCGGCGGGGGTGCGCTGGAGGTAGGCGGTGAAGGCGGCGCGGTCGACGGCGGCGGCCTCGACCTGTTCCAGCGCGGTGACGGTGGCGGCCCGGGGCCGGCCGCTGAGGGCGGCGGATTCGCCGACGATGTCGCCCGGGCCGCGCAGGGCGAGCAGGGCCTCGTACCCGTTCTCGGCGAGGGCGGTCACCTTGAGCCAGCCGTGCAGGACGAGCAGGACGTGGTCGGAGGGTTCGCCCTCGCGCAGGGCGGTGGAGCGCGCGGGGTAGACGAGCCGGTGGCCGAGGGCGAGCAGGGCGGTGCGGTCGGCGTGGTCGAGCCGGGCCAGGAAGGGCACGCGGTCGTCGAGGCCGTGGCCGGTGGCGGTGCCCGGTCCGCCCGGCGGCGTGTTGGCCATTGCTGATCAGCCCTCGTCGTCTTCGCCTCGGCGCGCTCGGGCCCGGGGCCGGGAGGGGCGGGCCGGGAGGGTTGAGCGCGGGCAAACAAGCTACCGGCGCGGCGGCGTCCGCGCCGGTGAATCCGTGAATTGCCCGTCATCCCCCGCGTGGGGGAGCCGGGCGAACCGCTCCGGCGGGGGAGGTGCGACGAGGGGTGGTCGCGGCAGGGTTCTCGGTGTCGGGATGACGGGGCTGGCGAAGGGGGCCGGACATGAAGCGGGTACTGGGCGCGGTGGCGATCACGGCGGCGGTGGTGCTGGGGATGCAGGGGTGCCTGCCGTTCTGGGAGTCGGACGAGCACCGGACGGTGAGTTACGGGGTGGCCGAGCAGGTCAAGGAGCTGGTGGTCGAGGCGGAGAACGGTGGCGTGGAGGTGACCGGCGCCGGGGACTCGGTGCAGGTCGTCGAGCGGCAGAGCTACCGGGGGAGCGCGCCGAGGACCACCCACGAGGTGAAGGACGGCGTGCTGCGGCTCGCGTACAGCTGCGACTCCTGCGGGGTCGGCTACACCGTGCGGGTGCCGGCCGGCACCAAGGTGCGGATCAAGGAGGAGAACGGCGGGGTGCGGCTGGCCGGGCTGGCCGCCGAGGTGGACGCCGCGGTGGAGAACGGCGGGGTCGAGGCGACCGGGCTGACCTCCCCGACGGCGCGCCTGAGCGCCACCAACGGCGGGGTGCGGGCCGACTTCGCGGCGGCGCCGACCGCTCTGGACGCCCGGGTCGGCAACGGCGGGGTGCGGCTGGCGGTGCCGTCCGGGGCGGCGTACGCGGTGACCGCCGAGGCGCGGGAGGGCGGCTCGGACGTGGGCGTCCCCTCGCAGCCGGGCGCGGCGCACACCATCACCGCCCGGGCGGGGACCGGCGGTGTGACGGTCAGCGGTGTCTGACCGGGCGGTGCCGGACGTTCTGCCGGTAGGGCATGATCTTCTCCGCGGGGGCGGGTTCCCCGGGTACGGGGGAGGTACGACGGTGGAGCACGCGGCGCGTTGGCGGAGCCGTACGGCCGGGATGAGCCCGTACGTGCTGGACACCTTCCTGGCGGTCTGCTCGGCGGGGGTGTCGCTCTGGTCGGTCTACAACGACGACACGGACTGGCCCTGGTGGGTGTACCTGCTGGCGGCGTCCACCGCGATGTTCCTGCCCTGGCGGCGCCGGGCCACGCTGACCCTGCTGATCCTCGGCAGCGCGCCCTCGCTGGTGCTGTCGGTGGTGGCGCACTCGGCGAACCCGCAGGTGCCGCTGTACGCGGTGATCGGGATGTACACGGTGGCGGAGCGCTTCCCGGACCGGCAGCGCTGGCCGGTGCTGGCGGTGGTGGTGGTCGCCAACGTGATCGGCACCCACTCGCCGAACGGCGCGCTGTTCAGCGTGCTCACCTCGGGCGGCTCCTTCGTCTTCGGCGCCCTGGTGCGCACCCAGCGGGAGCTGGCCCGGATGCAGGCGGAGCGGGCGCGGGAGGCCGGGGTGCGGGCGGCCAGCGACGCGGCGCGGGCGGTGGCCGAGGAGCGGGCCCGGATCGCCCGGGAGATGCACGACATCCTGGCGCACGCGGTGTCGCTGATGGTCATCCAGGCCGAGGCTGGGCCGCTGGTGGTGCGCGACAACCCGGACCGGGCGATCCGCGCCTTCGACACCATCGCCGACGCCGGCCGCGACGCGATGGTCCAACTGCGCCGGGTGCTCGGGGTGTTGAAGGACCCGGACGCCGAGCGGGAGCTGGCGCCGCAGCCCAGGCTGGCCGAACTCGCCGACGTGGCCGAGCGGGTGCGCCAGGCCGGCCTGCGGGTGGACCTCGAACTCGCCGACGGGCCGGCCGGGTTGCCGGTGGACGTGGAGGCGGCCGCGTTCCGGATCGTGCAGGAGGCGCTGACCAACACCGTCAAGCACTCCGGGGCCGACCGGGTCGCGATCCGGGTGCGGTGCACCGGCGGGGTGCTGGAGGTGGTGGTCTCCGACAACGGCCGCGGGGTGCCGCTGACCGCCGGCCGGCTGGTGGCCGGCTGGTCCGGCGGGCGCGGGCTGGTCGGCATCCGCGAGCGGGCGACGGCCTGCGGCGGCCGGGCCGAGGCCGGTCCGGGACCGGAGGGCAGGGGTTTCCTGGTGAGTGCCCGGCTGCCGCTGGGGCCGGCGGGCGTGGTGGAGAGGGTGGGCGGATGACGCCGATACGGGTGGTGGTCGCGGACGACCAGGAGCTGGTGCGGGCCGGGTTCGGGATGATCCTGGACGCCCAGCCGGACATCGAGGTGGTGGCCGAGGCCTGCGACGGCGCCGAGGCCGTCGAGGCGGTGCGCGCGCACACCCCGGACGTGCTGCTGCTGGACGTCCGGATGCCGGTGATGGACGGCCTGGAGGCGGCCCGCCGGGTGTGCGCGGAGTTCCCGGCCACCAAGGTGATCATGCTGACCACCTTCGACATCGACGACTACGTCTTCGACGCGCTGTACGCGGGCGCCAGCGGCTTCCTGCTGAAGGACGTCCGGCGGGACGACCTGGCGCACGGGGTGCGGATGGTGGCCTCGGGGGAGGCGCTGCTCGCGCCCTCGGTGACCAGGCGGCTGATCGGCGAGTTCGCCGCCCGCAGGCCGGGCGGCCGGGAGCGGGCGGTGCGGCCGCCGTCCAAGCTGCTGGAGCAGCTGACGGCGCGCGAGCAGGAGACGCTGCGGCTGATCGCGCGCGGGCTGTCCAACGCGGAGATCGCGGCCGAGCTGGTGGTCAGCGAGCACACCGTGAAGACCCACGTCAGCAATGTGCTGAGCAAGCTCGGGCTGCGCGACCGGGTGCACGCGGTGGTGTTCGCGTACGAGGCCGGAGCGGTGGTGGCGGGGGAGTCCTGAGCGACTCCCTCCTGAGGGGGAGGGGCCGGGTTCGCCGGTGCGGGCGATCCGCGACGAGGGGCCCGGCCGGGAGGCTCTGGGGTGTCGGAACGGACTACGGACACCGCAGGAGATCGTCAGATGAACGCCACCCGGAACACCCGCCTCACCGCCTACGCCGTCGTCGGCGCCCCCGCCCTGATGGCCCTCTACGGCGGCATCCGCCTGGTGCCCGGCTCCCGCGAGCCCGGCCTCGGCTGGACCGCCGGGCACACCGCGATGTTCGCCGGCCTGCTGCTGTTCGCCCCGGTGCTGCTGGCCCTGCGCCGGCTACTCGCCCCGCGCGGCACCACCGCCGGTCGGCTGGCCGCGAACGCCGCGCTGGGGACGGCGTTCGCGGGCCTGGCGGCCTCGCTGGTGCAGATCGGGATCGACCTGTGCGTCGGCCTGGCCGCGGCGGACAAGGCCGAGCAGGAACGGCTGTTCCAGCGGGTGCAGGACGTCCCCGGGGTGCTCCCGGCCGTCTACCAGGTCGGCCCGATGCTGTTCTACGTCGGCCTGCTGGCGCTGCTGGTCGCGGCCTCGGCGGGGGCGGGGCGGGCGCTGCGCTGGTGGAGCCCCGTGCTGATGCTGGTGGGCACCGTCGCCAGCGGCGCCGACCTGGCCTTCATCCCGCTGGCCGCCGCCTGCTACCTGGTGGCGCTGTCCCCGCTGGTCCGGCCCGGCGTGGCGCCCCGTACGGCGCTGGCCTAGCCGGCTGCCCGGCGGATCCTGCCGGACGGGTCCTGGGCCCGGCCCGCCCTAGCTCATCCGGAAGACCGGTCCGCGCGGGGTGAACGGCAGGCCGGCTCCGCGCGGGACGAGGAAGGCGTGCTCGCGGCGCAGCCGCAGCACGTCGCACTCGCCGTCGGTGATCACCAGGACGGGCGCCCCGGGCGGGAAGTCCTCGGCCCGCTCCAGCAGGTCGATGCCGGGTTGGAGGACGGTGCCGCCGCGCCCGTGCACCCGCAGCCGCCCGGCGATCTCCTCGACCGGGAGGTACCCGGCGTCGTGCGGGGCGGCGTCGCAGTGCACCACCCGGGCGGCCGGGACGTCCCGGGCGGCGGCGTAGGAGGCGATCGCGCCGAGCGCCTTGCCGAGCAGCGTGCGGTCCATCGAGCCCGAGGTGTCCAGGACGACCCCGAAGGTGCAGCGCGGCACCTCCTCCTCGGGGTGGTAGCGGCCGGCCCGGGGGATGTCCGGGGTGGCGGACTGCCGGCGGGCGGGGCGGGAGTAGCTGCGCACCGGCTCCGGGCGCGGCACGAACTCGTCGAACCAGCGGGCCAGTAGGGCGTCCCAGGGGAGCGGCGGGTGGGCGAGCGCGCGGATCTCCTCGACCAGGCCGGCCGGGAGCAGGCCGCGTTCGCGCTGGTGCAGTTCGAAGCCCTGCTGGAGGCCGCGCCGGTAGAAGTCGTCCAGGTCCACGTAGTCCCGGGGCGTTCCCAGCGGCTCGCCGAGGACGTCCGGGCGGTTCTTCCCGGCCAGGGTGGCGAGGCGGCGGATCCGGCGCTGGTCGCGGGCGATCCGGTCGTACACCTCCTCGGCCGACAGGCCCTTCAACTGCGGGTCGTGCAGCAGCCCGTCGGGCATCTCGCCGACGCCCATCTCCAGCAGCCAGCCGTTGATGACGTAGTCGGCGGCGACGTTGAACAGGAACGGGTCCCGCCCGCCGCGGCGCTCGCCGTGCCGCAGGGCGGCGTGCAGGATCTCGTGGCCGAGGATGAACCGCCACTCCTCGTCGCTGTAGTGGCGCAGCGGGTTGACGTAGATCTCGCCCACCTCGGCGTTGACGGCGGCGACGGCGATGTCGTGGGCCCGGGCGAGTTCGGCGTCGGCCACCACGGTGAGGCCGGCCGCGATGCCGCCGAGCAGCGGGTACGAGGAGACGAACCAGTTGAGCGCCCGGTTCCAGGGCCGCTCGGGCAGCCGTTCCCCGGTGGCGGCGTCGATCCGGCCGCCGGCCCGGTCCATCGCGGCGGACATGGTGCGGGTGAGCGCGGCCGCGAAGGCCGTCGGCCAGTCCTCGCGGGCCTGGCCGTGGCCGTGCCACTCGACCAGCAGCTGGTCGCGCTCGGCGGTGCCGGCCGCCCCGGCGGCGTCGAGCGCGGGCAGGCCGTCGCGGCGCCAGCGGGCGGCCAGCTCCTCCTCGTCGCCGCCCGGGTACTCCTGCGGGAGCGGGACCGGGGCGCGGCCGACCGGGAAGGTGGCGAGGAAGCGGTTGACCACCGCGCAGCGGGCGGCGGCCTGGTACGCGTCGGGCTGGGGGCGGCTGCCGCGGGCGCCCGGGAGGTGGCCGAAGCCCAGGTGCAGCAGGCCGTGCGCCAGCACCCAGGCCCACTCCTCGGGTTCGGCCCGGCGGCGCCGGTTGACGTGCAGGGTGCCGTTGGAGTCGACCACCGCCCAGCCGTCCGGCGGGGCGGTGGTGCACTCCTCGGTGCGGCACACGTCGGCCCGCAGCGCGGCGAGGGCCGGGTTGCGGCGCAGCAGCCGGACGCCCTCGTCGAAGGCCTCGGTGCCCGGGTCGGGCTTCTTCGCGGCGGCCTGGGCGCGCTTCACCGGCGGGCCTCGACCAGCCGGGGCATGTCCCGGGCGGCCTCGATCAGGAACCAGGAGGGCAGCACCGGGTTGCCGTCCGAGCCGTCGGCGATCACCGTCTGGGCGACCTCCACCGAGATCTCGGCCAGCTGCACCAGCAGCGACTTGGCCCGGAAGGCGGTCTGCCGCTGCGCCCCGGAGGCGTGTTCCTTGCCGGCGGGCAGCTCCTTGACCAGCCGGCCGCGGAAGGCGTCGGCCAGGTAGTAGAGCAGGTCGCGGTCCTCCAGCCGGTGCGGCCAGCGGGCGTCGCCCTTGAGGATGGCCTCCAGGCCGTAGGAGTTGCGGACGATCTTCGCGTAGCCGCAGAAGGCGATCGCGTGCTGCGGGCTGAGCAGCCCGTACGCGACCACCTTGAGGGTCCCCTCGTCCAGGGTGGGGCCGAAGGAGTGCAGCGCGTCGGAGAGCATGTGCCAGGCGCGCGGGGTGGAGAACGGCTCCTCGGTCTTGGGCGGGGCGGACCACAGGTGGTCGGGCCGGTCGGTGAGGTGGTCGAGGATCCAGGGGTGGATGCCGGCGCCGGCCGCCCAGCGCAGCCAGTCCTCGGCGCTGGCCCGCAGATGGACGTGGACCATGCGGTTGACCAGCGCGGACGCCATCGGCCGGGCGAGCGCGCCGTCGGTGGCGCGGTTCCCGGCACCGATCACGATGGAGCCGGGCGGCAGCTCGTAGGAGCCGATCCGGCGGTCCAGGATCAGCGAGTAGAAGGCCTTCTGGACGTCCGGCGAGGCCGCGTTGAGCTCGTCCAGGAACAGGCAGTACGGCTCGTCGCGGGCGATCTGCTCGGGCGGGCAGAACCGGGAGCGGCCCTCGGGGGTGAGCTGGGGGACGCCGATCAGGTCCTCCGGGGCGAGCTGGGTGCCGACCAGGCTCACGCACTCCAGTCCGAGCGACTCGGCGAACGCCCTGACCAGGGAGGACTTCCCGATCCCGGGGGCGCCCCAGAGGAACACCGGGCGGACGGTGGCCAGGCCGAGCAGCAGCTCGGGGATCTGGACGGGCGAGACGCTGACTGCTCCCTGCACGGGGCTCCTTCGTGGCGACGGTGCGTGACCGGCCCAGTGTGCGGCGGGAGTTGCCCGGGCGCACCCGGATTTTCGGCGGCCCGGGCCGCCCGGCGCCCGTGAGGACCCTTTACGGACGTACCGCATGCATACGATGATCTTCCCGGCTTCCCCTCACGGCCTGGAGTGATCGAGCGATGACGACGACGGCGAAGTTCGACCCCTGGTCGGCGGAGTTCGTGGCCCACCCGTACGACGCGTACGCCGAACTGCGCGAGCACGCGCCGGTGACGTACCACGAGCCGACGAACCAGTGGCTGGTCTCCCGCCACGAGGACGTCAGCGCCCTGCTGCGCGACCGGCGGCTCGGCCGCACCTACACCCACCGGTTCGGCCACCAGGAGTTCGGCCGCCCCGAGCCCGACCCGGCGCACGAGCCCTTCCACACCCTCAACGACCACGGGCTGCTCGACCTGGAGGCCCCCGACCACACCCGGATCCGCCGGCTGGTCTCCAAGGCCTTCACCCCGCGCATGGTCGAGGGGCTGCGCCCCACCGTCCGGCGGCTGGCCGGGGAACTGGTCGACGGGCTGCTCGCGGCCGGCGGCGGGGACCTCGTCTCCGCCGTCGCCGAACCGCTGCCGGTCGCCGTGATCGCCGAGATGCTCGGCGTGCCGGAGGCCGACCGGCACCTGCTGCGTCCCTGGTCCGCCGACATCACCGGGATGTTCGAGCTCAACCCGAGCGAGGAGACCGCCCGCCGGGCCGTCACCGCGAGCACCGAGTTCTCCGACTACCTGCGCGCCCTCATCCGCGAGCGCCGGGCGGCCCCGGGCGAGGACCTGATCAGCGCGCTCATCCAGGCCCAGGAGGGCTCCGACGCGCTCAGCGAGCAGGAGATGGTCTCCACCTGCGTGCTGCTGCTCAACGCCGGCCACGAGGCGACCGTCAACACCACCGGCAACGGCTGGTGGGCGCTGTTCCGCCACCCCGGCGAACTCGCCCGGCTGCGCGGCTCGGTGGACGAACTGCTGCCCACCGCCGTCGAGGAACTGATGCGCTGGGACACCCCGCTGCAGATGTTCGAGCGCTGGGTGCTGGACGACGTCGAGGTCCGCGGCGTCACGATCCCGCGCGGCGCCGAGCTCGCCCTGCTCTTCGGCTCCGCCAACCGCGACCCGGAGCGCTTCGCCGACCCCGACCGCCTCGACCTCGGCCGCACCGACAACCCGCACATCACCTTCGGCGCCGGAATCCACTTCTGCCTGGGCGCCCCGCTTGCCAGACTGGAACTCACCGAGTCCTACGGCACGCTGCTGCGCCGGGCCCCGGGCCTGCGGCTGGTCCGCGAGCCCGAGTGGAACCCGGGCTACGTGATCCGCGGGCTCAAGGAACTGCTGGTCGAAGTCTGAGATCTGAGGGGGAGAAGGCCGTGGGCAAGGCGACGGGGGCACTGCTGGGGCTGGCGATCGGCGACGCGATGGGCCGGCTCACCGAGTTCCAGGACGTCGAGCGGATCGCCGCCGAACACCCGGACTGGCGGCGGCTCCCGCTGCCGCAGCGGGCGCTGGTCACCGACGACACCCAGATGACGCTCGCCCTCGCCCGCGGCCTGCGCACCGCCCTGGCGCGCGGGCCGCTGACCCCGCTGCGGCTGGAGCGGCCGGTCCGCGAGGAGTTCGTCGACTGGTGGCGCTCCCCGGAGAACAACCGCGCCCCCGGCATGACCTGCCTGCGCGCCTGCGAGCGGCTCAGCCACGACGCGTACCGCTGGCAGCAGGCCAGCGACGTCGGCTCCAAGGGCTGCGGTGCCAACATGCGGGTCGCCCCGGTCGGTCTGATCCGCGAGCTGGACGCCAGCCAGCTCTCCGGCGCCGCCCAGCTGCAGTCCGCGCTCACCCACGGCCACCCGACCGCGCTCGCCGCCAGCGACCTCACCGCGTACGCCGTGCGCAAGCTCGCCGACGGCGTCCCGCCCGCCGGGCTGCCCGCGGTGCTGCGGGCGTACGCGCTGGCGGGCCGCGAGCGGTACGACGCGTTCTGGCTCGGCGACCTCGCCGAGCGCTGGTACGGCGCCTCCCCGCAGGCCGTCCTCGCCCGGGGCTGGGACGACTGCCTCAAGGTGCTCGACCAGTTGGAGGCCGCGCTCGCCGCACCCGACGTCGAGGCCGACCCCTGCCTGGCCACCGGCGAGGGCTGGGTCGCCGAGGAGGCCTTCGGCACCGGGCTGCTCTGCTTCCTGCTGCTGCCCGAGGACCCGGTGGCCGCCGTCCGCCGGGCCGCCTACTCCAGCGGCGACTCCGACTCGCTGGCCTGCCTGACCGGCGCCTTCGCCGGCGCCCACCACGGCGAGGCGGTCTGGCCCCGGGAGTGGGTCGAGCGGATCGAGCACCGGGACGAACTGCTGGAATTCGGCGCGCTCTGGGACTGAGCGGAACCCGGAGCGGGAGCGCCGCGTCGAAGGTCCATGACGAACCGCAGCACGCTCGGAAACCACCGCCGTCGCCCGGCGGCGCTGCTCCTCGCCGCCGCCCTCGCCGCGCCGCTGCTCAGCGGCTGCGGCAGCACCGGATCCGCCGCCACCGGCGAACTGCGGGCCTCCCCGCCGGCCGGCCGGCCCGCGGTGGACCCGGCCCAGGTGGCCGCCGCCGCCAAGAGCACCGACGCCTTCGGCCTGGACCTCCTGCACAGCCTCACCGCCGACCCGGCCGGCGCCGGGCACAACCTGGTGGTCTCGCCCGTCGGGCTGGCCACCGTGCTCGGGATGCTGGTGCCCGGCGCGCGCGGCGCGACCGCCGAGGAGCTCGCCAAGGCCCTGCACACCGACCTCGACCCGAAGCAGTACGCGCTCGCGGTCGGGGCACTCGACCAGCGGACCGGGACCACCGACCTGCACCAGGCCGACGAGGTCTGGACGCAGCAGGGCTTCCCCGTGGAGCCGGACTACCTGGCGACGCTCGCCGCCGCCTTCGACGCCGGAGTGCACACGACCGACTTCAAGAAGGACCCGGACGGCAGCCGCAAGGCGGTCAACGCCGCCGTGGAGAAGGCCACCGAGGGGCGGATCAAGGACCTCTTCGCCCCGAAGGCGATCAATCCGGACACCCGGCTGGTCCTCACCGACGCGCTCTACCTCAAGGCGAAGTGGGCCTCGGAGTTCAAGCCCGCCCACACCGAGGACCGCCCGTTCCACAAGCTCGACGGCTCCACCCCGTCCGTCCCGCTGATGAGCCAGACCGGCGGGTTCAAATACGCGGACGGCTCCGGCGGGATCGCCGGCGAGCCCTGGCAGGCCGTCGAACTCCCGTACACGGGGAGCAACTTGGCGATGGACCTGATCGTCCCCGCGCAGGGCGGCTTCGCGGCCTTCGCCAAGGGGCTGGACCAGCCCCAGCTGGACCGGATCCTCGGCGCCCTCGCCGAGCAGCCCGTCGACCTCCAGCTGCCGCGCTTCCACTTCGACACGTCCAACGAGCTCACCCCCGCGCTGCGCTCGCTCGGCGTCCACGCGGCCTTCGACAAGGCCGACTTCGGCGGCATCGCCAAGGAGCCCCTCGCCGTCAGCACGGTGGTGCAGAAGGCCACCATCGAGGTCGACGAGGGCGGTACGGTCGCGGCGGCCGGCAGCGGCGCCGGGCTCGCCGGGGCGGCGGCGCCGGCCCCGCGTCAGCCCGCCCAGCTGCACGTCGACCGGCCGTTCCTGTTCCTGATCCGGGACACCGCCACCGGACGGCCGCTGTTCCTCGGTCAGGTCACCGACCCGCAGGCGAAGTAGCTACCAGGCCGGGTAGCGCCCGCCGAGCGCCGGGTGGCCCGGGTCGCGGCTGCCGAACAGCACCAGCAGGTCGTCCGCGACCGTCAGCAGCTCGGCCCGGCCCTCGACGGCCCCCGCCCAGTCGGCGGGCAGCGCCGAGGCGCCGTACGCGGCCCCGACCAGATTGCCGCAGACCGCGCCGGTGGAGTCGCTGTCCCCCGAGTGGTTCACCGACAGCAGCAGCGCGGTGCGCACCGGGTCCGGGTCGAGGGTGGCCGCCAGCAGCGCGTGCACCGCGATGGCCAGGCACTCCTCGGCGATCCAGCCGAGCCCGACCCGCTCCACGGTGTCCGCCGAGGGCTCGGCCTCCTGGGCCAGTCGCACCGCCCGGGCCAGCGCCTGGACGGTCTCCTTGGACTTCGGCAGTTCGCGGATCTGCTCCACCGTCTCGCCGACCGCCGCCCACGGCTCCGTCCCGGCCGCCAGCCGCTCGACCAGCGCCGCGAAGGCGCCGGCCGCGAGGTAGCCGGTCGGGTGCCCGTGGGTGAGCTGGGCGCACTGCACGGCCAGCCCGAAGGACTGCTCGACGCCGAGCCGGGCCAGACCGAACGGCGCCGAGCGCATCACCGAACCGCAGCCCTTGGAGCCGGGGTTGATCGGCCCCGGACTCCCGATCGGGGACGGCGCCTCGAACACCGGGTGCTCGGACACCCCGCTCAGACAGGCGTTGCCCGGCGCCCGCCGGGCGTACAGGAACGGCCGGCCGAGCAGCCAGCCGTCGTACGGGCGGGGCTGCGGCCCGGCGTCCGGCTCGGGCTGGTACTGGGTGCGCAGCCAGCGCCGGTAGGCGCCGTGCACGGCCTCCGGCACCGAGCCGCCGCCGCCCGACCAGCCGCGGACGAACCCGCGGATCAGGCCCTCGGCGGTGAACAGCGTCATCTGGGTGTCATCGGTGACCTCCACCGGCCCGGCGCTCCCGGACGGCAACGCGGTCACGCCCTGCGGACCGAACCGGTCCCGGATCTGGTGGAGCTGCTGGAACTCCACCGGCCAGCCCAGTGCGTCGCCGATCGCGCCGCCGAGCAGCGCACCGCGCACCCGGTCCCGGTATCCCGACTCCGCCGCCGACTCCGTCACGTCGAATCCCCCTTCGTTCGTGGCGGGTCGTTTCTATCAGGCGCGGCGTCAGTTGTGGATCTCGCCCCGCCCGTGCAGCGCGGCGCGGTCGGCCGCGGCCCGCCCGGCCGCCCAGCCCTCGCCGTCGCTGACCCGGACCCGCTGCGAGACCAGCTTCGGGAACAGCCGGCCGACCTCGTCGTCCACCGCCGCCGAGCGGGCGGCCAGCGCGGGCAGCAGCCGCTCGTCCGGCAGCAGTTGCTCCTCGGTGCCGTCCTCGCGCAGGTGCCGGCCGGCCGCGGCGGCGCTGGTGGCCCGCTCGGTGGCGGCGGTCAGCCGCTCGCGGATCCGCGCCGCGTAGGCGACCAGGAAGGACTGCCGGAAGGCCTTGCTGCGGGAGTCCTTGCCGGAGCCGGCCTTGTTGAGCGCGTGGGTGGCCTGCACCAGCAGCGAGGTGTAGAGCAGCTCGACGCCGTCGAGGTCCCCGTCGAAGCCGATCACGGTGCAGAAGCCGAACTCCTTCGCCCACACCACCCGGCACCGGTTGGCCACCGCGACCGCGTCCAGCAGCATCGTCTTGGGGCCCTCGTACGGGTTGTCCACGCCGATCCGCAGTGCCGCCGGGGTGTCCCGGTCGGCCGCGGCGGCGGCCAGCAGCGCCCCGTCGATGCTGTGCTGGGCCATCAGCTGCTGGGCCTTGGCGGTCAGCGCCTCGGCCTCCTCCGGGAACTCGGTGGACTCGGCCTTGGCCAGCAGGGCCCGGATCCGGGCCAGCATCCGCGGCTCGCCGGCCGATGCCCCACGATGCTGCGGCCCGGCGGTGCGCCGCGTCGGACCGGGCTGCCCGGACTGCCCCGGTGCGGGGCCGACCGGTGCGATCGGGGGCAGCCGGCCCCAGCTGCGCAGCAGCTCCAGGAGGGTGGTGGCGAGCGCGAAGCGGTCCAGCCGGTGCCGGTGGGCGAAGGCGCCGAGGTACTGCTCGTCGGCCGGCCACCAGACCTCGGCCTCCAGCTCGCGCAGCTGCTCCTGCCAGCGCCGGTCCAGGACCGCGGCGGGGTGGCGGCGGCCCTCGGCGGCGATCAGGTCCACCGCGAGCGCCAGGTGGACGGGGGTCAGCCCGCGCCGCACCACCCGCACCAGGTCCGCCGGACGCCACCCGGCGGACCAGCAGCGGCCCACCGCGGTGTCCGCGTACCCGAGCAGCGCCCGGCTGACCGCCGGCCACTGCCCGGCCGAGGCGGCCAGCAGCGAGGCCCCGGTGTCCAGGGCGAGGTCCAGCGCGTCGTCGGGGGCGGTGAGCACCGAGCGCACCGCCTGCTCCAGCAACGGCCCGGCGTTCCCGTCGCCCTGCTGCGCGCGCTTGCCCACGGTGTGTCCCTGCTCTCCTCGACGGTCCGGCCCCTCCGGCCTATGATGCCGGAGGGGCCGGCCGGACAGGCCCCAGGGCCTGTCCGGCGGATCTTGCCGGGCGCGCGACGCCGGGCATCCCGCCTGGACGCACGCCCGAATCGCCCAAGTACGTCCAGTACGAGGCCGACTCGGGCACACGCCCAGCCGGGCGCCCAACGCCGCGCGCTGATCCGACAAGATCCGCCGGACAGGCCCTACCGCTCGATGGCCTTGGCCATGATCTCCGGCACACGGTCCAGCAGCTTGGCGGCCGCCAGCCGGATGCCGAGGGTGGCGATCAGGGCGCCGTAGAGCGGGCCGAGCAGCAGCAGCGGCCAGGTCGGCCCGTCCGACTCGAACGCCCACAGCAGGTAGCCGCCGACCGGCAGGGCGAGCACCGCGACGCCGACCATCGAGCCGAACTGGTTGAGCAGGATCAGCCCGCCCTGTCCGGGGGCGGCGTTGCGCATCGGGTTGCTGTCGGCCGGCATGGTGTACGGCGCGAGCACGCTGAACACCGAACCGAGCGCGATGCCGCAGCCGAGCACCGCGACCGCCAGGCCGACCGCGGACGGCAGCTCGGCCCACTCGCCGGTGGCGGCGGCCAGCACCAGCCCGAGCACCAGCGCGACCGGGACGGCGTACGACAGCACCGCGTACGCGCGGCCGCGCAGCTCGTCCCGGGCGTCGGCCGGGGTGCGCAGGGTGGCGGCGACCATCCAGAACGCCGAGCCGTCCATGCCGAACAGGTTGAGCATCTGCAGCCCGAGGAACGTCCCGGTCATCGCCAGCAGGTAGACGCTGGACCAGCCCTGGACCATCGACAGCACGCAGATCACCAGGGTCATCCCGACGCTGGTGAACAGCGCTGCCTTGGCCCGCGGCTCGCGCCAGGCGTACCGCAGGTGGCGCTGCATCACCGCGCCGGTGCGGCCCTCCGGCAGGAACCGCCAGCCGCGGCCGTTCTCCACCCCGCGGGCCACCTCCAGGGTGGAGGAGTCGGCGGTCACCATCAGCTGCTGCAGACTGCCGCGCCACCAGCGCAGCAGCAGGACCAGCAGCGCGGCGGCCGCGGCCAGCTGGAGCAGCGCCGCCGCGTACTCGCCCTCGCCGACGCTGCGGGGGGCGTCCGCCGCGCTGACCGGCGGGATCCAGCGCAGCACCGCGGCGATCGGCTTGAGCGGGCTGAGGTCGAGGTCCTGGCCGTGCGGGCGGCCGAAGATGCTCTGCGAGCCGATGTTGGCGGCCTGGACGAGCAGGGCGAAGGCCAGGCCGCCGAAGATCGCGAAGTCCTTGCCGCGCCGGCTGGAGAGCATCCGGGCGTTCCCGGCCGCGACCGCCCGGGACAGCGTGACCAGGCAGAGCAGTGCGAGCGGCACGGCGACCACCGCGGTGGCGGCCGCGCCGCCCCCGTCCGCGCCGGACAGCACCGCGCCGGCCACCAGCACCAGGCTGATCAGCGGACCGGGCCCGATCAGCGCGGCCAGCAGCGAGCCGCGCAGCAGCGGGCCGGGCCGCAGCGGCAGCATGGTGAGCCTGGTCGGGTCGGCGCTCTCGTCGCTGGAGAACAGGAACAGCGGCAGCGCGGCCCAGCCCAGGGTGAGCACGCCGAGCAGCATCACCCCGGTGTCCCCGGAGCCGGCGTAGCGCCCGTTCAGCATCGCCATGCCGAAGGCCATGCCGCCGGCCACGACCAGGCCGAGGACGCCGCCGATGACGTACACGGCGGTCCGGCCGGGGCTGCGCCGCAGCCCGTTGCGCAGCAGCCGCAGCTTGAGGGACACCAGGCCGCGGACCACCGTCCGCCCGTCGGGCACCACCGCGGCGGCGCTCATGCCCCCACCTCGCTCGTTCACCGGGCGCCTCCGGAGTGTCCGCCGCCGAGCCAGTCGAGGGCCTGGCCGTCGTCCTCGCGGACGCCGATCAGCTCCAGGAAGGCCTCGTGCAGGCTGCGCGCGCCGCGGACGGAGTCCAGCGGGCCCTGGGCGATCACCCGGCCCGCGTTGACCACGGCCACCCAGTCGCAGAGCTGCTCGACCAGTTCCATCACGTGGCTGGAGAAGACCACCGTGGAGCCGGCCGCCGCGTACCGCTTGAGCACGCCGCGGATGGTCTGGGCGGAGACCGGGTCGACGCCCTCGAAGGGCTCGTCCAGGAACAGCACGTCGGGGTTGTGCAGCAGCGCGGCGGCCAGGCCGATCTTCTTGCGCATGCCGGTGGAGTAGTCGGCGACCAGCTTGTCGGCGTCCCGGCCGAGGTCCAGGACGGCCAGCAGCTCCTCGGCGCGGCGGTCCACCTCGACGGCGGGCAGGCCGCGCAGCCGGCCGGTGTACTGGAGCAGCTCGCGCCCGCTGAGCCGCTCGAACATCCGCAGGCCCTCGGGCAGGATCCCGATCCGGGCCTTGACCGTGACCGGGTCGGCCCACACGTCGGTGCCGTGCACCAGCACGGTGCCCTGGTCGGGCCGGAGCAGTCCGGTGACCATGGACAGCGTGGTGGTCTTGCCCGCGCCGTTCGGCCCGACCAGGCCGAAGAACGCCCCGGCGGGCAGCTCCAGGCTGAGTCCGGCCACGGCGGCCTGGTCGCCGAAGTGCTTCCACAGTCCTCGGATGCTGACGGCGGACGGGGCGTCCGGTCCGCTGGGGCCGACGGGGGTCGATTCGGAGGGCGACGCTGCTGACGCCATGGCGGCCTTCTGTCTGTGGTGGTGGGTGGACGCACGGATGAACGTACGGATGGTCGGGCGATGCTGGGGAGCCCAGCGTGGCACCGCCCGTCCGGGCTGTCGCCCGCTTTGAGCATCCTCTGAGGCTGTCCGCCGAACGAGTGAGGCGCGCCGCTCGGCGGCCGGCTTCCGGGAGCCGCCGGTCCGATTCGGCAACTACTCAGTTCCCTTGTTCGTCCTGCACTATGAGGAGCAGTGAGCGCGCGGGGGTGCCGCGGGGCCGGGAGGTGGCGGATGTCCGTTCAACCGTGGGGCGAGCCCGGTCCCGCCGATCGGTACGGCCGCGGGCCGACGGCCGGCGGCTGGCAGCCCGCGCCGCCCCCGCAGGCGGCGATGCGGGCGAGCCACGCGGACCGGGACCGGACGGTGGACGTGCTGAAGGCCGGGTTCGCCGAGGGCCGGCTGTCCGCCGAGGAGTACGGGCAGCGCCACGAGGCCGCGGCCCGGGCGGTCACCTACGGCGAGCTGGCCGCCCTGGTGGCCGACCTGCCGTCCGGGCCGATGCCGGCGCCGCTGCAGGCCGCGCAGCCGGTCCCGGCGACCTTCCTGGTCCCGCCGCCGGTGCCGCAGGCCCGCCCCACCAGCGTGCTGGCGGTGGTCTCCCTGGTGTGCAGCCTGACCTTCGTCATGGCGGTGCCCGCGGTGGTGACCGGCCACATCGCCCGCGCGCAGATCCGGGAACGCAACATGGACGGGGACTGGGCGGCCGTCCTCGGGCTGGTGCTCGGCTACCTGGGCAGCTCCTTCTGGTTCCTGATGATCCTGCTGGCCGTCGCCTAGGGGCCGCGCCCCCGCTGGCGGCCGTCCACCGACTGTGGTAGAGCGGGTGGAGGGCGGCCCGACACCGGCCGGTCGCGTACGGGACACCGGGGCGACACCCGGCCGAAGGCCACGACCTGCGGCGTTGCATTTGTTTTGACCGAGCCCCATGCGCTAGGTACGCTCTGACCTTGTGCCTGGGGTGTCCCCGGGTCCTTGTGCGTGCATGCACACCGGTCGCCGCGCCGAGCCGGAGCGCTTCCCAGCGCGCCGCGCGTAGAGCGCCGTCGCTGTACAGCAGCCATGGGATTCCGTGACGGAAAAGCCCAACACACCCGACCGCGTGGGTCGACCACGGGGTCGTGTGCGAGGGAACACCGCAGGTTAGTTCCACCAAGCCTTGGCACACAGAAAACGGAGAAACGGTGCCTACGATCCAGCAGCTGGTCCGAAAGGGCCGGCAGGACAAGGTCGAGAAGAACAAGACTCCCGCGCTGAAGGGCTCCCCGCAGCGCCGTGGGGTCTGCACGCGTGTGTACACGACCACCCCGAAGAAGCCGAACTCGGCTCTCCGCAAGGTCGCCCGTGTGCGCCTCACCAGCGGGATCGAGGTCACCGCTTACATCCCGGGCGAGGGCCACAACCTGCAGGAGCACTCCATCGTGCTGGTTCGCGGTGGTCGTGTGAAGGACCTTCCTGGTGTCCGCTACAAGATCATCCGCGGTTCGCTCGACACCCAGGGTGTCAAGAACCGCAAGCAGGCTCGCAGCCGCTACGGCGCCAAGAAGGAGAAGTAAGAATGCCTCGTAAGGGCCCCGCCCCGAAGCGCCCGGTCATCATCGACCCGGTCTACGGCTCCCCGGTCGTCACCCAGCTGGTCAACAAGATCCTGCTGCACGGCAAGCGCTCCACCGCCGAGCGGATCGTCTACGGCGCCCTCGAGGGCGTCCGTGAGAAGACCGGCTCGGACCCGGTCGTCACGCTGAAGCGTGCGCTGGAGAACGTCAAGCCGGCCCTCGAGGTCAAGTCCCGCCGTGTCGGTGGCGCGACCTACCAGGTTCCGGTCGAGGTCCGTCCGGGCCGCGCCAGCACCCTGGCGCTGCGCTGGATGGTCGGTTACTCCCGCGCCCGTCGCGAGAAGACCATGACCGAGCGCCTGATGAACGAGATCCTCGACGCCAGCAACGGCCTGGGCGCTTCCGTGAAGCGTCGCGAGGACACCCACAAGATGGCCGAGTCCAACAAGGCCTTCGCGCACTACCGCTGGTAGTCCGTACCCCGTCACTAGACAGAGAGAGAACGAGCCACAATGGCTGCAACCTCCCTTGACCTCGCCAGGGTCCGCAACATCGGGATCATGGCGCACATCGACGCGGGCAAGACCACCACCACCGAGCGGATCCTGTTCTACACCGGTGTCTCGTACAAGATCGGTGAGGTCCACGATGGCGCTGCCACCATGGACTGGATGGAGCAGGAGCAGGAGCGCGGCATCACGATCACGTCGGCCGCGACGACCTGCCACTGGACGGTCGACGGCGTCGACAACACCATCAACATCATCGACACCCCGGGTCACGTCGACTTCACCGTCGAGGTGGAGCGTTCGCTGCGCGTCCTCGACGGTGCGGTGACGGTGTTCGACGGTGTCGCCGGTGTCGAGCCCCAGTCCGAGACCGTGTGGCGGCAGGCTGACCGCTACGGCGTCCCGCGCATCTGCTTCATCAACAAGCTGGACCGCACGGGCGCGAACTTCTTCTTCTGCGTCGACACCATCGTGGAGCGCCTCGGCGCCACCCCGCTGGTGATGCAGCTGCCGATCGGTGCCGAGGCGGACTTCCAGGGCGTCGTCGACCTGGTCCGCATGAAGGCGCTGGTCTGGTCGGCTGAGGCCGCCAAGGGCGAGATGTACGACATCGTCGACATCCCGGCCGAGCTGCAGGACCAGGCCGACGAGTACCGCACCCAGCTGATCGACACCGTGTCGAACGTCAGCGACGAGATCATGGAGCTCGCCCTCGAAGAGGCCGAGATCCCGGTCGAGCTGCTGCAGGACGCGATCCGCAAGGGCACCCTGAACTCGGACTTCACCCCGATCTTCTGCGGTACCGCCTTCAAGAACAAGGGCGTTCAGCCCCTGCTCGACGCGGTCGTCAAGTACCTGCCGTCGCCGCTGGACATCGAGTCCGTCGAGGGCACGAAGCCGAACGACCCGGAGACCAAGATCTCCCGCAAGGCTTCGGACGACGAGCCGCTGGCCGCGCTGGCGTTCAAGATCATGTCCGACCCGCACCTGGGCAAGCTCACCTTCGTCCGGATCTACTCCGGCCGCCTGGAGTCCGGCACCTCGGTGCTGAACGCCGTCAAGGGCAAGAAGGAGCGCATCGGCAAGATCTACCGCATGCACGCGAACAAGCGTGAGGAGATCGAGTCGGTGGGCGCCGGCGACATCGTCGCCGTCATGGGCCTGAAGCAGACCACCACCGGTGAGACGCTGTCCGACGAGAAGAACCCGGTCATCCTGGAGTCCATGGACTTCCCGGCCCCGGTCATCCGCGTCGCGATCGAGCCCAAGTCCAAGGGTGACCAGGAGAAGCTGGGTGTCGCCATCCAGCGTCTCGCCGAGGAGGACCCGTCCTTCCAGGTCAACACGGACGAGGAGACCGGCCAGACCATCATCGCGGGTATGGGCGAGCTGCACCTCGAGGTGCTGGTCGACCGTATGAAGCGTGAGTTCAAGGTCGAGGCCAACGTCGGCAAGCCGCAGGTCGCGTACCGCGAGACGATCCGTCAGGCCGTCGAGCGCATCGACTACACCCACAAGAAGCAGACCGGTGGTTCCGGTCAGTTCGCCAAGGTGCAGATCGCGATCGAGCCGCTCGAGCAGGCCGAGGGCTACGAGTTCGTCAACAAGGTCACCGGTGGCCGCGTCCCGCGCGAGTACATCCCGTCGGTCGACGCCGGTTGCCAGGAGGCCATGGAGTTCGGTGTCCTCGCCGGCTACCCGCTCCAGGGCGTTCGCGTGAGCCTGCTGGACGGTCAGTCGCACGACGTCGACTCCTCCGAGCTCGCGTTCAAGATCGCCGGTTCGATGGCCTTCAAGGAAGGCGCGCGGAAGGCCAAGCCGGTCCTCCTCGAGCCGATGATGGCCGTCGAGGTCACCACGCCCGAGGACTACATGGGCGACGTGATCGGCGACATCAACTCTCGCCGTGGCCAGATCCGGTCCATGGACGAGCGTCACGGTGCCCGCGTCGTCACGGCGCTGGTGCCCCTCTCCGAGATGTTCGGCTACGTCGGTGACCTGCGCAGCAAGACCTCTGGTCGCGCGAGCTACTCGATGCAGTTCGACTCGTACGCCGAGGTCCCCAAGGCCGTGGCTGAGGAGATCATCGCCAAGTCCAAGGGCGAGTGACGTCCCGATATTCGGGATGATTCACACCCCTTAGGCTGTTAGGAGGCGACTCGGGAGGATCCGTCCGGATCCTCCCGGGCCCTCCGGCCCCCCACCCACGGGAGGGTGCGAAGTGCCTCGGGCACCCGTACCGGGCCCGTAACCAAAGACCAACTGACGTCAGCACGGCGTACAGGAACTGTCCTCAGGAGGACTCAGTGGCCAAGGCGAAGTTCGAGCGGACGAAGCCCCACGTCAACATCGGCACCATCGGTCACATCGACCACGGCAAGACCACGCTGACCGCGGCCATCACCAAGGTGCTGCACGACGCGTACCCGGAGATCAACCCCTTCACGCCGTTCGACCAGATCGACAAGGCCCCGGAGGAGCGTCAGCGCGGTATCACCATCTCGATCGCGCACGTCGAGTACCAGACCGAGGCGCGTCACTACGCCCACGTCGACTGCCCGGGTCACGCTGACTACATCAAGAACATGATCACCGGTGCGGCCCAGATGGACGGTGCGATCCTCGTCGTCGCCGCCACCGACGGCCCGATGCCGCAGACCAAGGAGCACGTCCTCCTGGCCCGCCAGGTCGGCGTCCCCTACATCGTCGTCGCCCTGAACAAGGCCGACATGGTGGACGACGAGGAGATCCTGGAGCTCGTCGAGCTCGAGGTCCGTGAGCTCCTCTCCGAGTACGAGTTCCCGGGCGACGACCTGCCGGTCGTCCGCGTCTCCGCGCTGAAGGCGCTGGAGGGCGACAAGGAGTGGGGCGAGAAGCTCCTCGGCCTGATGCACGCGGTCGACGAGGCCATCCCGACCCCGGCCCGCGCCGTGGACCAGCCGTTCCTGATGCCGATCGAGGACGTCTTCACGATCACCGGTCGTGGCACCGTCGTCACCGGTCGTATCGAGCGTGGCATCCTCAAGGTCAACGAGACTGTCGACATCATCGGCATCAAGGAGACCAAGACCACCACCACGGTCACCGGCATCGAGATGTTCCGCAAGCTGCTCGACGAGGGCCAGGCCGGTGAGAACGTCGGTCTGCTGCTCCGTGGCATCAAGCGCGAGGACGTCGAGCGCGGCCAGGTCATCATCAAGCCGGGTTCGGTCACCCCGCACACCGACTTCGAGGCCCAGGCCTACATCCTGTCGAAGGACGAGGGTGGCCGCCACACCCCGTTCTTCAACAACTACCGCCCGCAGTTCTACTTCCGTACCACGGACGTGACCGGCGTCGTGACCCTCCCCGAGGGCACCGAGATGGTCATGCCGGGCGACAACACCGGCATGACGGTCGCGCTGATCCAGCCGATCGCCATGGAGGAGGGCCTGAAGTTCGCCATCCGTGAGGGTGGCCGCACCGTCGGCGCCGGCCAGGTCACCAAGATCATCAAGTAATTGATGTTCTGACCTGCCTGCCTCGTCAGGCTTGTCCGAAGGGCCCCACGCACCCTCGCGGTGCGTGGGGCCCTTCGGCGTCTCACCCGGCGCTCACCTGGGCGCCCTTCTCTCACGGGCGGCTCATCGCCGACTGTTATGGTCGGCTCACCAGCCAGCCCCGCCGTCGCGGAAAGTGGGACCAACGCATGTCTACGGCACCGCTGTTGTCGGTCGTGATGCCGATCTACAACGAGCAGGAGGCGCTCCCGCTGACGGTCGAGCGGCTGCGTCCGATCCTGGACGGGCTGGGAGTCGACTACGAGGTCGTCGGCGTCGACGACGGCAGCCGGGACGCCACACCCGTGCTCATGCAGAAGATCCGGCAGGACTGGCCGGAGTTCCGCATCGTCCGCTTCGCCCGCAACTCCGGGCACCAGGCCGCGCTCACCGCCGGCATCCACCGCGCGGTCGGCGACTACGTGGTGAGCATCGACGCCGACCTCCAGGACCCGCCGGAGAAGATCCCGGAGATGCTCGCCCTGGCCCGCGAGCAGAGCCTCGACGTGGTCTACGGCGTACGCGGCGACCGCGGCACCGACACCGCCTTCAAGCGGCGCACCGCCGGCGCCTACTACTGGCTGATGCGCCGGCTGGTCGGCAAGCGGATGCCCAACCAGGCCGGCGACTTCCGGCTGCTCAGCCGCGCCGCCGTGGACGCCCTCAAGCAGCTGCCCGAGCACCAGCCGGTCTACCGGCTGCTGGTGCCCTGGCTCGGCTTCCCCAGCGGCGAGGTGGTGTACGTGCGCGAGGAGCGGGTGGCCGGCGGCACCCACTACCCGCTGTCCAAGATGGTCCGGCTCGCGCTGGACAGCATCACCAACTTCTCCGCCGCGCCGCTGCGACTGGCCACCTACCTCGGCCTGGTCAGCTTCGTGGTCTGCATCGGGCTCGCGATCCACGCCACCGTCGCCTACGCGCTCGGCTCGACGGTGCCCGGCTGGTCCTCGCTGTTCATCGGGATGCTCTTCCTCGGCGGCGTGCAGCTGATCTGCGTCGGACTGCTGGGGGAGTACGTCGGCCGGATCTACTCCGCGGTGCAGAACCGCCCGACCTACTTCGTCGGCTACGACTCGGCCGAGGACGACGAGCGGGGCCGGAGCCGGTGACGCTCACCGAGGAGCCCGCCGGGCCCGCCCGGGGGACCCGCCGCCAGTTGCCGTCCTTCCTGGTCATCGGCGTCCTCAGCACGGTCTTCTACCTCGGGCTGTTCGTCCTCGCCCGCTGGTTCACCGACCCGCAGGCGGCGAACCTGATCGCGCTGGCCGTCAGCGCGGTGGCCAACACGGCGGCCAACCGCCGCTTCACCTTCGGGGTGGTCGGCTCGCGGGGGATGGTCCGCGACCAGCTGCAGGGCGCGGTGGCCTTCCTGATCGGGCTCGGCCTCAGCTCCGGAGCGCTCGCCCTGCTCGACCGGGTGGTGCCGCACGCCTCCCGGCCGGTGGAGGTGGGCGGGCTGGTCGTCGCCAACGGGCTGGCCACGGTGGCGCGGTTCGTGCTGCTGAAGGTCTGGGTCTTCCGCGGCCGGGAGTCCGGGACCTCGGACGCGTGATCCCGGTCGGTGCGCGGACGGCCCGGCCGCCCCTGGGCCGACCGGCGTAGCGGCGCCCTCGGTATGCTGGGCCCTCGTAGCCTGCCCGCAGACGGTAGATGAAGTCCGGACCCGGTAGGGGAGACGGGCGGCAGGGACTTGACCGGAGGGGCACGGCACCGTGTCGACCGTACACAGCTCGCCCGACAGCGGGCTCCAGAGTCCGACCGCGCCGCCGGGGCCGCCGGGCCCGCCCGCTGACGGACGGCCGCGCCGCAACCCGTTGGTGCTGGCCGGCGGACTCGCCCTGTCCTGGCTGGTGCCGGCCGGGCTGGTCGCGGTGCACCTCGGGGTGGTGCTGCTGCCGCTGCTGCTGCTCGCCATAGCCGCAGTGATCCGGGTCGGCGGTGTGCTGCTCGACCGGCTCTTCGTCGCCGGGCTGATCCTGGCCGGGTCGGTGCTGACCTTCGGTCTGGCCTTCTCGCTCTGGCCGTGGGGCCTGTCGCCGGTCGCCACCAGCGGCCTGATGTTCACCGTGCTGACGACGGCCGCCTGGGCCGCCCGGCGCTCCCCCCGGCTGCCGCTGCGCTTCCGCTGGTCCGACCTGCTGGTGGTGGGCACCTTCGGCGGGTTCTGGCACTACCTGTACCACCCGATCGCCGGGGCGTCGGCGGCCGAGCGGGTCGCCTACCTGGCCACCGCCGAGGACCGGCTCTCGCACTTCTCGTTCTTCTCCGGCATCGAGGGCGTCGGCGGCTTCAACTTCCTCCACCAGGGGGCGGCCAAGGCGTACCTGATCCCGCCGTCCGAGGTGACCTACCCGCAGGGCTCGCACTTCCTGCTGGCCTGGACCGACACGCTGGTGCACTCCGCCGCAAACCCCGGCGACATGCTCCAGACCATGAACCGGTACCTGCTGTACCTGCTGGTCGCGTACGCGCTGTTCTGCACGGCGCTGGTCTGGGCCGCCCGCTGGATCGGTGGGCCGCGACTGCGCGGCTGGCAGGCCGCCGCGGTGTGCGCGAGCGTCGCGTCGATCATGTTCGCCAGCAACTACCTGGACCTCCTGGTCCACGGCTTCGACTCGACCTTCATCGGCCTGCTGCTGATCGCGCTCGCGCTGGCGGTGCTGGTCCGGCCGGCGATGGGGCGCACCGAGTTCGTGCTGGCCGCCTCGGCCGGGCTGATCACCGTCACCTACACCTACAACATCTACGGCGCGTTCGTCGGCGTGGCCCTGCTGGGCGCCCTGGTGGTGCACCGGCGCCGGTTCGCCGGGCGCTGGTGGTGGACGCTCGGCGCGCTGGCGTGCGCGCTGGGCGTGGCCGCGCTGCCGAGCGTCCTGTCGGTGTTCGGCAACCTGAACGTCGCCGACGCCTCGAACATGAGCGGCCCGAGCGTCGCCGCGGACCGCTCGGTCCTGATCGGCGGCGGGCTGCTCGGCCTGCTGGCGGCGGCCATGCCGCGCAACCGCCGGACCGCCACCGGCCAGGCCCACCTCGCGGTGCTGCTCGGCACCGGCGGCCTGCTCACCGCCTTCGCCGCGTACCAGCTGCACAGCATCGGGCGGTACTCGTACTACTTCCACAAGATGACGGCCGTGGGCGTCGTGGTCGCCCTGATCTCGCTCGGTGCCGTCGGGACCTTCCTGCGGACGGCGTCCCGGGGGAGCGGCCGCACGCTGACCCGGCGCCTGAACGAGCTGGTGCTCTCCGGGCTGGCCGTCGCCGCCGCGCTGAGCCTCTTCGCCAACGTGCAGTGGGGCTTCCTGGCCACCAAGGACAACCCGTCGGCCTGGTCCGGCAACCCGCTGGTGGCCTGGGGTCGCGGCGAGTACGAGAGCGACATGGGTCCCAAGGGCATCGAGGCGCTGGCCCCGCTGCGCGGCACCGGCGGCCCGGTGATCGCCCTCGTCTCCAACGACGACTACAAGAACCTGAAGGCCACCTGGCTCGCCTCGCTGCTGAACCGGCGCGGCGGCGACATGAAGGCGTTGTACGACATCCACTGGGTGGACATCGGCGGGCCGCAGGTGAAGGAGGAGGACTACCAGCGGTCCTTCGGCCGACTGAAGGGAGCGATCGAGCAGCTCCCCGCGCCGCACCCGCCGGTGACCATCCTGACCGCCGACCAGTCCGTGGGCGACCGGATCAAGCGGGACCTGGCCAAGCAGGGCCTGGCGGTCAATGTGCGGAGCGATCCGGGCCTGCTCTGGACCCAGCCGTGGGGCCGTACCTTCCCCGGCGTCTGAGTCGTCGTCGGGGAAGGGGTCCGTGCGCACCGAGCGTTCACGGCCACCCGCTACTATTCACAGCAATCGCACGGCCTGGCCGGCCTCGTGCGGAGACGTGTGGCAAGGCCGGCCGGTGAATTCGGTGGTCATGTGATGAAGAACCCGATCGCCAGACTGCTGGGGGTGCTCCCCCCGGGGGCGCGGCTCGTGGTCGGTGGCACGGTCGTGCTCGGAGCCTCGGCGTACGTCTACATGGCGCTCGTGGGCTACAGCCTGAGCACTGTGGGCGCGGCCAGGGTGACGATGCTCTGGACCATCGTGATGTCCGTGGGGTGGGGACTCTTCCAGCCCGTGGAGCTGGAGCTGACCCGGCTGGTGGCCGCCCGGAAGGTGGCCGGGCACGGATCCCTGCCCGCGGTGCGCCGGATGCTGCTGCTCGCGATGGCGATCCTGGTCGCGGTGTGCGCGGTGCTGGCGGTCGCCGCCCGCCCGATCGCCGACCAGCTGTTCAGCGGCGACCGGACCCTGGTGGTCGCGCTGGCCGGCGGCCTGGCCGGCCTCGCGGTGAGCTCGGTCGCCCGTGGCGCGCTGGCCGGCCTCGGGCTGTTCGGCCCGTACGGCACCCAGCTGGCGGTCGACGGCGGGCTGCGGATCGGGTTGGCCGCGCTGGCCGCGGCGGTCGGCCTGCACTCGGCGCTGGCCTTCGGCCTGATCCTCTTCGTCTCCCCGCTGGTCGCCTCGCTGGTCGGCCTGCGCGACACCCTCGCCGACCGCACCCCCGGCCCGGAGGTGTCCTGGAAGCAGCTGACCAGCGGCCTCGGCCTGCTGATCGCCTCGGTGATGCTCAGCCAGCTGGTGGTCAACGCGACCGTGGTCTGCGTGCGCCTGCTCTCGCCGAAGCACTCCGAGGCCTCCGACGCGCTGGTCTTCGCGGTCGGCCAGGCCGTGGTGATGGCCCGGGCGCCGCTGTTCGCCTACAGCGCCCTGCAGGCCTCGATGGTCTCCGCGCTCTCCGGTGCCGCCGCGGCCGGCGACCACGCCGAGTTCCGCAAGGTGCTGACCCGCACCACCGCTATCGTGGCCGCGATGTGCATCGGCGGCGGCCTGCCGGTGATCGTGCTCGGCTCCAAGCTCAACCCGCTGCTCTTCAACGCCAAGGACGTGCTCGGCCCGCTGGACTTCACCTGGCTGGTGTTCGGGACGCTCTGCTACGTCCTCGCGACGGTCTTCGGTCAGGCCCTGATGTCGAGCGCGCAGCACCGCCGCCAATTGGTGGGCTGGACGGCCGGTTCCGTAGCATTGGTGGCTGTCGCGCTCGCTCCGGGTGCCGTCGGCCTCCGCGCGGAGCTCGCGTACCTGGCCGGCTCGCTGGTCAGTGCCGTACTGATGCTGTGGTCGCTGTACCGCGCGTTCCCCTCCCGCCCCGTCGCCGACCCGGCCGACCGGACCGCAGCAGAGCCGCTGCGGACCTCCTGAGGTACGGGGGCCCGATGCGATCCATCACCGATAGACAGACCCGAGGCACGGGCTGCCGTGCCGTTCGCCAAGCATGGAGCACCTGTGTCCGAGTATGACAACGTCTGGCTGGTGATCCCGGCCTACAACGAAGGCCAGGTGATCGCCGAGGTCGTGGAGGGGGCTCGCAAGACCTTCCCGAACATCGTGGTGATCGACGACGGCTGCACCGACGACACGGCCCAACACGTCATGACGACCGGCGCCCACCTGGTGCGGCACCCGGTCAACCTGGGGCAGGGTGCCGCGCTCCAGACCGGTCTGAAGTACGCGCTGTCGCAGGAGGGCGCCGAGTACTTCGCGACCTTCGACGCGGACGGCCAGCACCAGACGGCCGACGTCGAGAAGATGGTGGCGCTGCTCCGCGAGGGCGAGGCCGACATCGTGCTCGGCTCCCGCTTCATCGAGCAGACCGGCCAGGTGCCGTGGATCAAGCGGGTGGTGCTGCGCACCGCCGCCGCGGTCAGCCCGACCGCCCGCAAGCTCAAGCTCACCGACGCGCACAACGGTCTGCGGGTGATGAACCGCGAGGCCGCCAGCCGGATCAAGATCACCATGAACGGCATGGCGCACGCCTCGGAGATCGTCTCCTTCCTCGCCGGCTCGGACCTGCGGGTCGCCGAACTCCCGGTCGACATCCTCTACACCGACTACTCGCGCGCCAAGGGCCAGTCCCTGATCAACGGCGTGAACATCCTCTTCGACATCTCGCTGCGGGAGCGTAACGGCCGATGAACCACCTCTGGATCCAGCTCATCCTCGTCGTGGCGGCCGTCGTCATGGCGCTCGTGTTCGTCTGGCGCTGGGACAAGGCGAACACCCGGGCGTGGAAGCGCATCGCCTTCACGCTCTTCGTGATCGTCAACGTCGTCGCGATCCTCTGGCCGAGCGGCGTGACCAAGCTGGCCACCGCGCTGGGCGTCGGCCGCGGCACCGACCTGGTGCTCTACCTGATGGTCATCGCCATGGGCTTCCTGACCCTCAACACCTACCTGCGCTTCCGCTCGCTGGAGAAGAAGCTCACCGACCTGGCCCGCACCGTGGCCATCACCGAGGGCGTCCGCCACAACAACGACCGGCTCAACGTCCCGGTCAGCTCCGACCACTGAGACGGACCTCGCGAACGGCTGAGGGCCGGCACCCCCGACGGGGGTGCCGGCCCTCAGCCGTTCGGCGGCGGGATCAGCCCTGCGGTCGGCCGACCGGCGGCTTCGGGGCCCGGGGGTAGGGGTTGTCCTTCTGGCAGCTCAGCACCTGGTACTCGGGCTTCTGCTGGTTCTCCTGGTCCTTCCGGACCTTCGCGGCCTGGTCGTAGACGGCCGGGACGCCGGGGTCGATGCAGTCCTGGGCGGAGACGTACGGCGAGCAGCTGCCGTTCTGGCCGCGCAGGACCTGGGCGGAGTACGCGAAGTTGCCGGTGGCGTCGATGCGCGCGCTGGACTCGGGCATGTACCGGCTGCCGGTGGACGAGCCGGCCATGCCGAACAGCAGGCCGAGCGCGCAGAGCGTGGCGAGGGCGTACCGGCGGGGCGCGCGGGCGGTCGGGGTGGACCGGTCGTCGGCGGTGGTCCGCTGGCGCCGCTCCAGGAAGCGCTCGGTGCCGAGGAACAGTGCCAGGCCGGTGAGCACGATGAAGCAGTACAGCAGCTGCTGGTTGGTGCGCGGGTAGAGCATCACCGCCTGGTTCTTGTACATGTGGGCGGCGTACCAGTAGCGCATCAGGAAGGCGCTGGCAGCAGCCGCGGCGGTGGCCAGCACGACCGAGTTGCGCGGGCCGACCACGATGGCGGCGGCGCCCCCGATCAGCAGCACGATGGCGAACAGACCGACGCCGCCGATCTCGCCCGGCGGCGGCCAGGCGCCCAGCCCGAGGCCGCCGGGCACGTCGCTGCCCCACATCATGAAGTAGCTGGGCTCGGTGTAGACGTCGAAGTAGCAGTACCGGTCGACGGCCCCGCCGGCCGAGGAGAGGAACTTGGTGAGGTAGAAGCCGGAGACCGCGACGAAGGTGACGACGGTCGCGCCGATCAGCAGCAGGGCGGTGACGAAGGCGCCGGTGCCGTGGGTGCGCCACTGGCGGACGAGCAGGACGACGCCCATCAGCATCAGGCCGGCCGCGGACCAGACGAACCAGCCCGAGTACAGCAGGAACAGCAGGCCGAGCACGGCCCCGACGACGGCCCCCAGGCCGATGGCGCGGGCGCGGCTGAGCAACTGGGAGCGCTGGATCAGCTGGAGCAGCTTCGCCAGCACCGGCAGCAGCCCGACCAGGACGATCGTGGTGTAGGGCTTGTACGGGTCGGCCAGCGGCAGCGAGGCGGTGACCCCGATGCCCAGGGCCCACAGCGGGGGAAGGATCAGTCGCCAGGCGACGTAGGCCGTCGGTCCCAGCAGCGCGATGAAGACCAGGCTGACCATCTTCAGCGCGTGGCCGGGGTCGCTGTCGGTGAAGTGCTGGGTGTACCAGCCGAGCAGGTGCGGGAAGAGCGGCGGGTAGGTGTCGTCGATCGGCTGGCCGTGGATGAGGTTGAAGGCCCAGCCCTGGAGCACGCCGGAGTCGCCGCCCTGGCCGCCGAGCGGCCACGGGGTGCCGCGCAGCGCGAGCGCGACGGCGCCGGCGAGCACACCGCTGGAGAGGCCGGCGAATATCGCGGCGCCGAATTGCACCGGCAGTATCGACCACCGGCGCATGATGACCATCAGTACTCCGACGGTGACGCCCATCGAGATCAGCAGAATGAGCTGGAGCCCGGCGAGGCCGCTGACCTGACCGACACGAACCATCGGATCGATGTCGATGAATCGGGTCACCCAGGTCATGAGCATGGCAGCCGTGATCCCGATGACGCCCTCGGCCGCCAGCCACCACGCTGAACTCTCGCGCCGGTACATCCGTTGGGGCAGAGGGGGGAGCAATGGCTGTTCGGGCGACCGCTGAGGCCTGTCGGCACGGTGCGGAACGCTGATGGTCATCCTGGGAGGCCCTTCAGAACCCGGCTGTACGGGAGTTGGCATGTCGCACCGAAGATATCCTAGGGACCCCGGCCGGGCTCGCTCCGGTGGCGGATATTTAAATCGGCGAAAATCCGGACATTGCCAACTCCAATTCATTGCGCGGCCGTTCGGCGGATGTAATTCCGTTGCCCGGACTTTCCGGTCAGTGACGTACGCGAACCCGGCGGACGGCTCGACGGGTGGTTTCACGGACGGACCGGCCGACGCACCGGGGCGGCGGAACTGGTTGACTGGGCCCGTCCGGCGGCCGCAGCCGGGGCACCGAAGCATGATCCAGGACCAGGAGGTGCGGCGCCGTCATGAGCGTCGATTTCGTCATCCCGTACTACGGCGACCCGGAGTACCTGTTCGCCACCATCGACAGCATCCGGGCGCAGAACCAGCAGGACTGGCGGCTGACCGTGGTGGACGACCAGTACCCGGGCAACCGGGCGCTGGAGTACATCGAGAGCCTGGACGACGACCGGATCCGCTACGTGCGCAACGAGGAGCGGCTGGGCCCCAACGGCAACACCTACAAGGCGTCCACCCTGGCCGAGCGCGAGTTCGTCTCGATGATGGGTGCCGACGACCTGCTGGAGCCGAACTACCTGGACGTCGTGCTGGAGCGGCTGAAGGCCGACCCGGACGCGATCGCCTGCCAGCCCGGCGTGAAGGTGATGGACAGCGACGGGAACCTGGTGCCGTCGCTCGGCATCGGCGACAAGGTCAAGCGCCGGATCGCCGCCCCGGCCCGCAAGGCCGGCGTGATCAGCGGCGAGGCCGCGGTGAAGAGCCTGCTGTCCGGCAACTGGCTGTACACGCCGTCGCTCACCTACCGGCAGTCCGCGCTGTCGAAGATCCCGTACCGCCCCGACATCGACGCCGTGCACGACCTGGCGTTCATGGTCGACATGCTGATGGAGGGCGGCAACCTGCTGGTCGACGAGCGCGAGGTGTTCCGCTACCGCCGCCACCAGGCCAGTGACTCCTCGAACCGGGTCAAGGACGGCAAGCGCTTCGACGAGGAGCTGAAGTACTACACGCTGATCTCCAAGGAGCTGCGCGCCAAGGGCTGGAACGCCGCCGCCCGCTCGGCCGACCTCCACCTCTCCTCCCGGCTGCACGCCCTGATGGTGGCCGCCGGACGCCTCGGCGCGGGTGACTTCGCCCACGCCGGCGCCATGGTCGGCCGCGCCGTCCGCAGTAGCTGACCAGGCCCGGAACGGGCCGCAGCGGGATTCCGCCGGGAGCCGGGGGCCCCGGCGGAGTCCCTATCATGTCGGCTGATCCGTTCGCCGACCCCAACCCGCCACTCCACGCCGCTCACCGGACGTGGCGACGTACGGAAGTGACTGACATGACTGATCTGGCCACCAGCCCGGTCGGCGGCTCCGAGGCGGAGCCCCGGCAACCGGAGGGCGCGCTCGGCGCCCGCCTCGGGCGGATGGACGGCCTGCTGGCACGCCCCTGGGCGGTCCGTTCGGCCGAGGCCGTGGTCTCGGTCGTGGCGGCGTTCGCCTTCACGCTGCTCTGCACCCGCATCAACGTCAACCCGCTCAACCGGGTCGGCCAGGTCAGCGGCCTGGCCATGGTGCAGAAGTACGCCGCGGTGGTGGGCCTGCCCGTCCTGGCGGTGCTGCTGTACGCCGCCTACCGGGGCAGCCTGGCCCGCTACCAGCTGCTCCAGCGGCTGGTCTGCGCGGCCGTCGCCGGCCTGGCGACCGGCGCGGTCGCCGGCGGCATCGCGGTGGCGCTGCACGGCACGAACTGGGGCCTCGGCGGCCAGGAGGGCGACCCGGGCAACCTCATCGGCATGGCCAACGACATGCTGCGCGGCGAGGGCCTGCCCGGTGTCTACCCGCCCGGCTTCCCGGCGCTGCTGGCGGTCTGGGCGAAGCTCTTCCACGGCGGGATCGGCGGCGTCGGCTACGCCATGAAGGACGTCCAGCTGATCTGCAGCGCGCTGGTCGGCCCGATGGCGTACCTGTCCTGGCGGCTGCTGCTGCGCCCGTTCTGGGCGCTGCTGATCGCCGTCCCGTCCGCGATCCTGTTCCTGGACCCGATCCGGCCGTACAGCCACGTCACCATGCTGGTGATGGTGCCGATGCTGGCCGGGGCGCTGCGCGAGCTGCGCCGGGCGCACCGGCTGACCACCCGCTCCACGGTGCTGCGCGGGGTCGGCTTCGGCGTCTCGTTCGGCCTGATGTTCCTCTGGTACTCGGGCTGGTTCGTCTGGGCCGCGCCGGGCGTCCTCGTCCTGACGCTGTTCCTGGTGCCGTGGCGCAAGGGCGCCGCCCGGATCAAGCCGGTGCTGCTGTTCCTGGCCGTCACCCTGGTGAGCGCCGGCGTGGTCGGCGCGCCGCTGCTGTACGAGCTGGTGCGGCTGGGCGCCCAGGCCAAGGACCGGTACGCCTACCTCTCGGTGTACATCGACCCGGCGTACATCATGGGCTGGGCCTCGGACCGCACCGGCGACCTCACCTACCACAACTTCCCGTGGCGCGGTGAGCTCGCCGGGCAGAGCGCCTACACCCTGCTGCTGCTGGCCGGCGTCGCGCTGGCGCTCGGCCTCGGGCTGCGCAGCATCGCCGTCCGGACCACCGCGGTCACCCTGGTGAGCGCCTGGCTGCTGCGCTACTGGTTCGCCTCGCACCTGGCCCAGGCCAAGGCCGTCCAGCTGTACCCGCGCACCACCTGGATCATCCTGTACGCGCTGATGATCCTGGCCGTGCTCGGCCTGATGTTCGCCGTCCAGCGCGGCACGGGCTGGCTGCGGACGGTGCAGCGGGTCGGCACCGACGGCGGGCCGGTACCGCTGACCCTGCGCCCGGCGGTCACCGGCCGGCTGGTCGCGGGCGCGGTCTGCGCGGTGGCGCTGTTCGCCACCATGTCGGCCTCCTGGTCGGTGGACCGCTACATGCCGACCACGGACCCGAAGCTCCTCCCGAGCAGCGGCACCCAGAACGTCGACATGGGCATCGACGCCTGGCGCGCGCACATCCTGGTGAACGAGAACGGCAAGTGCCCCAAGTACGACCCGGCCGGCCCGCACGACTGCGCGCCGGTGAACAAGGGCCTCCACGAGTACAACAACGACCCGGACAAGGGTCAGTTGTGGTGCGCCAACGTGAGCGGCGACGAGTGGGCGACGGTCTGCGGCACCAAGCGTCCCTGGTGATCCGGGCCGCCGGCGGAGTCCGCCGGCGCTGACGGTCACCCGATCGGGGCCGGTGAGGTACGCCTCACCGGCCCCGATTGGCATCCGGGCTGCTCCATGTGGCAGTATGTCCAAGTTGCTCGGTTGAGTGCCGATGCTGCGCGCCTCCCGCCGGGAGGACTGGAAGCGAGTCCCATGTACTCGTCGTTCCCGTGATGGCCGTCAAGCGTGAGTTCTACGCCACGGCAGCTGCGGGGCGAAAGTACGGGAATCTTCCGGGAAGCGTGTGCGGGGCCTCGGCCCGGCGCCTCCCACCCCGAAAGTTGAAACCGACGAGCTTCTTCGCCGGTTTTTTGCAAGCGCCAGTGCGACACGCCCGAGCGCGGGGGTCGGAGGGTGGCCGTGAAGTGACTGAAGACAAAGGACTACTGAGTAGCCATGGCGGGACAGAAGATCCGCATCCGGCTCAAGGCCTACGACCACGAGGTCATCGACTCCTCGGCGAAGAAGATCGTCGAGACGGTGATTCGTACTGGTGCGCAGGTCGCGGGCCCGGTGCCGCTGCCCACTGAGAAGAACGTGTACTGCGTCATCCGCTCGCCGCACAAGTACAAGGACTCGCGCGAGCACTTCGAGATGCGTACTCACAAGCGTCTGATCGACATCCTCGACCCCACGCCGAAGACGGTTGACTCGCTCATGCGTCTCGACCTGCCGGCTGGCGTCGACATCGAGATCAAGCTCTGAGAGGCGCACCGAAGATGGCTAAGCAGATTAAGGGCATCCTGGGCGAGAAGCTCGGCATGACCCAGGTCTGGGACGAGAACAACCGGGTCGTCCCGGTGACCGTCGTCAAGGCTGGGCCCAATGTCGTGACCCAGGTCCACACCGCAGACAGCCCGGCCGGCTACGACGCCGTCCAGATCGGCTTCGGCGAGATCGACCCCCGCAAGGTGAACAAGCCCCTCGCGGGCCACTTCGCCAAGGCCGGTGTCACCCCGCGTCGTCACCTGGTCGAGCTCCGTACCTCGGACGCGTCCGAGTACACCCTCGGCCAGGAGATCACCGCCGAGCTGTTCGAGGCGGGTGTCAAGGTCGATGTGACCGGCACCTCCAAGGGCAAGGGCTTCGCCGGTGTCATGAAGCGCCACAACTTCCGGGGCCTCGGCGCCGGTCACGGTGTGCAGCGCAAGCACCGCTCGCCCGGCTCGATCGGTGGCTGCGCCACCCCGGGTCGCGTGTTCAAGGGCGTGAGGATGGCCGGCCGGATGGGCCACGAGCGTGTGACCACCCAGAACCTGACCATCCATGCCGTTGACGCGGAGAAGGGGCTGCTCCTGATCAAGGGCGCAATCCCGGGCCCGAACGGCGGCCTCATCCTCGTCCGCACTGCGGCGAAGGGGCTGTGAGGATATGAGCACCATTGACATCCTGTCGCCCTCGGGCGACAAGACCGGCAGCCTCGAGCTGCCGGCCGAGATCTTCGACGCGAAGGTCAGCGTTCCGCTGATGCACCAGGTCGTCGTGGCGCAGCTCGCTGCGGCCCGTCAGGGCACCCACAAGACCAAGTCTCGCGGCGAGGTCCGCGGTGGCGGCAAGAAGCCGTACCGCCAGAAGGGCACCGGCCGCGCCCGTCAGGGCTCGACCCGTGCGCCGCAGTTCGCCGGCGGTGGCGTCGTGCACGGTCCCGTGCCGCGCGACTACTCGCAGCGGACCCCGAAGAAGATGATCGCCGCCGCCCTGCGCGGTGCGCTCACCGACCGGGCCCGCCACAACCGCATTCACGTCGTCACCGGCGTGACCGCGACCGAGGTGCCGTCGACCAAGGCCGCCAAGGGCCTGTTCGGCAAGATCACCGAGCGCAAGAACGTCCTGCTGGTCGTCGAGCGCGAGGACGAGCTGGGCCTGAAGTCCGCTCGCAACCTGCCGCACGTGCACATCCTGGACGCCGGTCAGCTGAACACCTACGACGTGCTCGTCTCCGACGATGTGGTCTTCACCCAGGCCGCCTTCGAGCGTTTCGTGGCGGGTCCCGCCGCGTCCGCCAAGGCCGTGGCTGCTGAGGGCGAGCTCGAAGGGAGCGCCGCCTGATGGCTGCAGAGATCACGAGCAAGACGTTCACGGACCCCCGTGACGTCCTGGTGAAGCCGGTCATCTCCGAGAAGAGCTACAGCCTTCTCGACGAGAACAAGTACACGTTCATCGTGTCGCCGGGCGCCAACAAGACCCAGATCAAGCAGGCCGTCGAGGCGGTCTTCTCGGTCAAGGTCGAGGCTGTCAACACGATCAACCGTCAGGGCAAGCGCAAGCGCTCCAAGACGGGCTTTGGCAAGCGCAAGGACACCAAGCGCGCCATCGTGACGCTGGCCGAGGGCAACCGCATCGACATCTTCGGTGGTCCGGTCTCCTAACGGAGATCGTGATCGTCGATAAGGACGAGGACGAGAGAGCCAAATGGGCATCCGCAAGTACAAGCCGACTACGCCGGGCCGTCGTGGCTCCAGCGTGGCCGACTTCGTAGAGATCACGCGGTCCACGCCGGAGAAGTCGCTGGTTCGCCCCCTGCACAGCAAGGGCGGCCGTAACAACGCCGGTCGGATCACCGTTCGCCACCAGGGTGGCGGTCACAAGCGCGCCTACCGCGTGATCGACTTCCGTCGTCACGACAAGGACGGCGTGCCGGCCAAGGTCGCGCACATCGAGTACGACCCCAACCGCACCGCGCGCATCGCGCTCCTGCACTACGCGGACGGCGAGAAGCGCTACATCATCGCGCCGCGCGGCATCACGCAGGGCGACCGGATCGAGAACGGCGCTGGCGCCGACATCAAGCCGGGCAACAACCTGCCGCTGCGCAACATCCCGGTCGGTACCACCATCCACGCGGTGGAGCTGCGTCCCGGCGGCGGTGCCAAGCTGGCCCGCTCGGCCGGCTCCGGCATCCAGCTGCTGGCGCGTGAGGGCAAGATGGCGCACCTGCGCATGCCCTCCGGCGAGATCCGCCTGGTGGACGCGCGCTGCCGCGCGACCGTCGGCGAGGTCGGCAACGCCGAGCAGTCGAACATCAACTGGGGCAAGGCCGGCCGCATGCGCTGGAAGGGCGTTCGCCCGACCGTGCGTGGTGTCGCCATGAACCCGATCGACCACCCGCACGGTGGTGGTGAGGGTAAGACCTCTGGTGGTCGCCACCCGGTCTCGCCGTGGGGCCAGAAGGAGGGTCGCACCCGTCGCCCGAAGAAGGCGTCGGACGCTCTCATCGTGCGCCGCCGCAAGACCAACAAGAAGCGCTAGGAGCAGGTCAGATGCCGCGCAGTCTCAAGAAGGGCCCCTTCATCGACGGCCACCTTCTCAAGAAGGTGGACGCGCAGAACGAGGCGGGTACCCAGAACGTCATCAAGACCTGGTCCCGTCGCTCCGTGATCTTCCCGGCCATGCTTGGCCACACGATCGCGGTTCACGATGGTCGCAAGCACGTCCCGGTGTTCGTCACCGAGTCGATGGTCGGCCACAAGCTGGGCGAGTTCGCTCCGACCCGCACCTTCCGCGGCCACGTCAAGGACGACCGCAAGTCGAAGCGTCGCTAGTCGCCTGAGCTTCAGCGCCAGAACGACTCAATGACTTACTCCATTAAGGGGACAACCATGGAAGCCAGGGCCCAGGCGCGGTACATCCGCGTCACGCCCATGAAGGCCCGCCGCGTGGTGGACCTCATCCGTGGCCTTCAGGCCACGGAGGCCCAGGCCGTCCTGCGTTTCGCTCCGCAGGCCGCCACCGTGCCGGTGGGCAAGGTGCTCGACAGCGCCATTGCCAACGCCGCGCACAACTACAACCACTCCAACGTGGACGACCTCTACATCTCCGAGGCGTACGTTGACGAGGGCCCGACCCTGAAGCGGTTCCGTCCGCGTGCTCAGGGCCGTGCCTACCGGATCCGCAAGCGGACCAGCCACATCACCGTGGTCGTCAGCAGCAAGGAAGGGACCCGGTAATGGGCCAGAAGGTTAACCCGCACGGGTTCCGCCTCGGCATCAGCACGGACTTCAAGTCCCGTTGGTACGCCGACAAGCTGTACAAGGACTACGTCAAGGAAGACGTTGCCATTCGTCGCATGATGACGAAGGGCATGGAGCGCGCCGGCATCTCCAAGGTCGAGATCGAGCGCACCCGCGACCGCGTCCGCGTCGACATCCACACCGCTCGCCCCGGCATCGTCATCGGCCGCCGTGGCACCGAGGCCGACCGCATCCGCGGCGACCTCGAGAAGCTGACCGGCAAGCAGGTCCAGCTGAACATCCTCGAGGTCAAGAACCCCGAGCTGGATGCCCAGCTCGTGGCTCAGGGCGTCGCGGAGCAGCTGTCCTCCCGCGTCTCCTTCCGTCGTGCCATGCGCAAGTCGATGCAGGGCACCATGAAGTCCGGCGCCAAGGGCATCAAGGTCCAGTGCTCCGGTCGTCTCGGCGGCGCCGAGATGAGCCGCTCGGAGTTCTACCGCGAGGGCCGTGTGCCGCTGCACACCCTGCGCGCCAACGTCGACTACGGCTTCTTCGAGGCCAAGACGACCTTCGGCCGCATCGGTGTGAAGGTCTGGATCTACAAGGGCGACGTCAAGAACATCGCCGAGGTCCGCGCTGAGAACGCCGCTGCCCGCTCGGGCAACCGCCCGGCCCGTCCCGAGGGTGGTCGTCCCGCCCGCGGTGGCGAGCGCCGTGGTGGCGAGCGCGGTGGCCGTGGCCGTCGCCCCGCCGCTGCCGAGGCCCCCGCGGCCCCGGTCGCCGAGGCTCCGGCTGCCGAGAACACCGGAACGGAGGCCTGACTCCAATGCTGATCCCCCGTCGGGTCAAGCACCGCAAGCAGCACCACCCCAAGCGCCGTGGCGCTGCCAAGGGTGGCACCGAGCTCGCCTTCGGCGAGTACGGCATCCAGGCCGTCACCCCGGCCTACGTGACGAACCGGCAGATCGAGTCCGCTCGTATCGCCGTCACCCGTCACATCAAGCGTGGCGGCAAGGTCTGGATCAACATCTACCCGGACCGTCCGCTCACCAAGAAGCCGGCCGAGACCCGCATGGGTTCCGGTAAGGGTTCGCCCGAGTGGTGGATCGCGAACGTGCACCCGGGTCGGGTCATGTTCGAGCTGTCGTACCCCAACGAGAAGGTGGCTCGTGAGGCGCTGACCCGCGCAGCTCACAAGCTCCCGATGAAGTGCCGGATCATCCGGCGCGAGGCAGGTGAGAGCTGATGTCGGCCGGCACCAAGGCTGCTGACCTCCGCGAGCTGGACAACGAGGGTCTCGTTGCCAAGCTCCGTGAGGCCAAGGAGGAGCTGTTCAACCTCCGCTTCCAGGCGGCGACCGGGCAGCTCGACAACCACGGACGGCTCAAGCTCGTCCGTAAGGACATCGCGCGGATCTACACCCTGATGCGCGAGCGCGAGCTGGGCATCGAGACGGTGGAGAGCGCCTGATGACTGAGAACACCAACGAGACGCGCGGTTTCCGCAAGACCCGTGAGGGTCTCGTCGTCAGCGACAAGATGGACAAGACCGTCGTCGTCGCCGTCGAGGACCGCGTCAAGCACGCTCTGTACGGCAAGGTCATCCGCCGTACGAACAAGCTGAAGGCGCACGACGAGCAGAACGCCTGCGGCATCGGCGACCGGGTCCTCCTCGCGGAGACCCGCCCGCTGTCCGCGACGAAGCGCTGGCGCGTCGTCGAGATCCTCGAGAAGGCCAAGTAACGAAGTTGATGCGGTACGGCCGTATGTGCACCAGGTCCCTCGCGGGCGCTGGTGTGAGCAGCGGCCGGCCCGTCAGCTCTCGTTGACGATCAGGAGAAAGCTGTGATCCAGCAGGAGTCGCGACTGCGTGTCGCCGACAACACGGGCGCGAAGGAAATCCTTTGCATCCGCGTTCTCGGTGGTTCCGGTCGCCGCTACGCCGGCATCGGGGACGTCATCGTCGCGACCGTCAAGGACGCGATCCCCGGCGGTTCGGTCAAGAAGGGTGACGTCGTCAAGTGCGTCGTCGTCCGCACCGTGAAGTCGCGCCGTCGCCCCGACGGTTCGTACATCCGGTTCGACGAGAACGCCGCCGTCGTCCTCAAGAACACCGATGGCGACCCCCGTGGTACCCGCATCTTCGGCCCGGTGGGCCGCGAGCTGCGCGACAAGAAGTTCATGAAGATCATCTCGCTTGCGCCGGAGGTGCTCTAACCCATGGCGAACAGCATGAAGATCAAGAAGGGTGACCTGGTTCAGGTCATCACCGGCAAGGACCGCGGCAAGCAGGGCAAGGTCATCCAGGCCATGCCCGCCGAGAACAAGGTCCTGGTCGAGGGTGTGAACCGGGTCAAGAAGCACACCAAGCCGGGCCCGGGCACTCAGGGTGGCATCGTCACCGTCGAGGCCCCGGTGCACGTCTCCAACGTCCAGCTGGTCGTGGAGAAGGACGGCAAGAAGGTCGTCACCCGCGTTGGCTACCGCTTCGATGACGAGGGCAACAAGATCCGCGTTGCCAAGCGAACCGGTGAGGACATCTGATGTCTGAGACGTCTGTTGAGAAGGTGACCCCCCGTCTCAAGGAGCGTTACAACTCCGAGATCAAGGGTCAGCTGCAGGAGCAGTTCTCGTACGAGAACGTCATGCTGACGCCCGGCCTGGTCAAGGTCGTCGTCAACATGGGTGTCGGCGAGGCCGCTCGTGACAGCAAGCTGATCGAGGGCGCGATCCGCGACCTGACCGCGATCACCGGTCAGAAGCCGGCCGTGACCAAGGCTCGCAAGTCCATCGCGCAGTTCAAGCTGCGCGAGGGCCAGCCGATCGGCACCCACGTCACCCTCCGTGGTGACCGCATGTGGGAGTTCCTGGACCGTCTGGTGTCGCTGGCCCTGCCGCGTATCCGTGACTTCCGTGGCCTCTCCCCGAAGCAGTTCGACGGCCGTGGCAACTACACCTTCGGTCTGACCGAGCAGGTTATGTTCCACGAGATCGACCAGGACAAGGTCGACCGTCAGCGCGGTATGGACATCACCGTCGTGACCACCGCTCAGACCGACGACGAGGGCCGGGCGCTCCTGCGCGCTCTGGGCTTCCCGTTCAAGGAGGCGTGAGCCAATGGCGAAGAAGTCCCTCATCGCGAAGTCCGAGCGCAAGCCGAAGTTCGGCGTCCGGGCCTACACCCGGTGCCAGCGCTGCGGCCGTCCGCACTCGGTGTACCGCAAGTTCGGCCTGTGCCGTGTCTGCCTCCGTGAGATGGCGCACCGCGGCGAGCTGCCGGGCGTGACCAAGAGCTCCTGGTAGTCCTCTCTCCGTAGAGGGCCAGAGCTTTTAGGTACCGCCAGCGAAGCAGAGGTGCCCGATCCCACACCGGCCCGTTTTGGGCCTGCCGTACGGATTCCCGTAAGGTAGTGGGGTCGGGCCCCCCGCCACGGCATTCCCATGGATGTCCGTGGTCCTCTTCCGAGAGGGCTCGCACCCAGTCTTACTACGTCGTAGGTCCCCTGCGCTTGTGCCCCTGACGAACTCGGAAGAGTCCGGCAGGGGGACCTGGTGCGGAGAAACCATGGCGAGAGAGGCCTGAGGCCATCATGACCATGACCGACCCCATCGCAGACATGCTCACGCGTCTGCGTAACGCGAACTCGGCGTACCACGACACCGTGGCGATGCCGGCCAGCAAGATCAAGGCGCACGTCGCCCAGATCCTGCAGCAGGAGGGGTACATCTCCTCCTACAAGGTTGAGGAGCCCACTGAGGGCGAGGTCGGCAAGAAGCTGACCATCGAGCTCAAGTTCGGCCCCAACCGTGAGCGCTCCATCGCCGGCATCAAGCGCATCAGCAAGCCGGGTCTGCGCGTTTACGCAAAGTCCACCAACCTGCCGAAGGTGCTCGGCGGCCTGGGCGTGGCGATCATCTCCACGTCCTCGGGTCTCCTCACCGACAAGCAGGCTGCCAAGAAGGGCGTAGGCGGAGAAGTTCTCGCCTACGTCTGGTAATTCGGGAAACGGAGGTACAGCAATGTCGCGCATTGGACGGCTGCCCATCCCGGTTCCCGCCGGCGTGGACGTCACCATCGATGGCCAGGCGGTCTCGGTGAAGGGCCCGAAGGGCTCCCTCACCCACGTTGTCGCCGCGCCGATCGAGATCGGCAAGGGCGAGGACGGCACGCTGCTCGTCACCCGCCCCAACGACGAGCGTCTGTCGAAGGCCCTGCACGGCCTTTCCCGCACGCTGGTGGCGAACATGATCACCGGCGTGACCGCGGGCTACCGCAAGTCGCTGGAGATCAGCGGTGTCGGCTACCGAGTTCTGGCGAAGGGCTCCGACATGGAGTTCCAGCTGGGCTACAGCCACCCGATTCTGGTCGAGGCCCCCGAGGGCATCACCTTCGTCGTCGAGTCGGCCACCAAGTTCCACGTGGACGGCATCGACAAGCAGAAGGTCGGCGAGGTCGCCGCGAAGATCCGCAAGCTGCGCAAGCCCGACCCGTACAAGGCCAAGGGTGTCAAGTACGCGGGCGAGGTCATCCGCCGCAAGGTCGGAAAGAGTGGTAAGTAAGCGATGAGCGTCTCTGTCAAGATCGGCAAGGGCAACGCCTACAAGAGCGCCGCTCGCAAGCGCCGCGCGATCCGCGTTCGCAAGCGCGTCGTCGGCACCGAGGTGCGTCCGCGCCTCGTTGTGACGCGCTCGAACCGTCACATGGTCGCCCAGGTCATCGACGACGCCAAGGGTCACACCCTGGCGTCGGCGTCCACCCTCGACGTGTCCATCAAGGGCGCCGAGGGCGACAAGACCGAGCTGGCCAAGAAGGTCGGGAGCCTGGTCGCCGAGCGCGCCAAGGCCGCCGGCATCGAGGCGGTCGTGTTCGACCGCGCGGGCAACCGGTACGCCGGCCGCATCGCCGCCCTGGCGGACGCGGCCCGTGAGGCCGGGCTCGACTTCTAAGCCGCTCGTCGACTCTGTCGACGGACGTAAACGAGAGAGGTAAATCCAATGGCTGGACCCCAGCGCCGCGGTAGCGGCGCCGGTGGCGGCACCGGTGGCGAGCGGCGCGACCGTAAGCGTGACGACCGGGGCAACGCCCCCGCCGTCGAGAAGACCGCTTACGTCGAGCGCGTCGTCGCGATCAACCGTGTCGCCAAGGTTGTCAAGGGTGGTCGTCGCTTCAGCTTCACCGCGCTGGTCGTGGTGGGCGATGGTGACGGCACCGTGGGTGTCGGTTACGGGAAGGCGAAGGAGGTTCCGGCCGCCATCGCGAAGGGTGTCGAGGAGGCCAAGAAGAACTTCTTCAAGGTCCCCCGTATCCAGGGCACCATCCCGCACCCGATCCAGGGTGAGAAGGCCGCCGGCGTCGTGCTGCTGAAGCCCGCCGCCCCCGGTACCGGTGTTATCGCCGGTGGTCCGGTGCGCGCCGTCCTGGAGTGCGCCGGCATCCACGACATCCTGTCGAAGTCGCTCGGCTCGGACAACGCGATCAACATCGTGCACGCCACGGTGGCCGCTCTGAAGGGCCTCGTGCGCCCCGAGGAGATCGCCGCCCGTCGTGGTCTGCCGCTGGAGGACGTGGCCCCCGCCGCTCTGCTGCGGGCGCGTGCTGCTGGGGTGAGCGCCTGATGGCTCGCCTGAAGATCACGCAGACCAAGTCGTACATCGGCAGCAAGCAGAACCACCGTGACACCCTGCGTTCGCTTGGTCTCAAGCGCATGCACGATGTGGTGGTCAAGGAGGACCGTCCCGAGATCCGCGGGATGGCCCACACGGTCCGTCACCTGGTGACGGTTGAGGAGGTGGACTGATCATGGGCGAGAACCCGATCAAGATCCACAACCTGCGGCCCGCCCCGGGTGCCAAGACCGACAAGATCCGTGTGGGTCGTGGTGAGGGCTCCAAGGGTAAGACCGCCGGTCGTGGTACCAAGGGCACCAAGGCCCGCTACCAGGTTCCGCAGCGCTTCGAGGGTGGCCAGATGCCGCTCCACATGCGCCTGCCGAAGCTGAAGGGCTTCAAGAACCCGTTCAAGATCACGTTCCAGGTCGTCAACCTCGACAAGCTGGCCGAGCTCTACCCGCAGGGTGGCGAGGTCACGATCGAGGACCTGGTCGCCAAGGGCGCGGTTCGCAAGAACTCCCTCGTCAAGGTGCTCGGCACCGGCGAGGTCTCGGTTGCGCTGCAGGTGACGGTCGACGCCGTCTCCGGCTCGGCCGCCGAGAAGATCAAGGCCGCCGGCGGTACGGTCACCGAGCTCGTCTGAGCCCGCTGAACCCGCCGACCATCGGCTTCGAGCCCCGCACCTCCTCCGGGAGGTGCGGGGCTCGTGCTTTTACCGCGACTTTCACCCGGAGCCGAAATCCGGCGGTACCGGCGCTCGTTCTTTTGTGTGGCAAAACCGGGCATCCCGTACCCCCGTGAGTGGGGGAGGGACGGTACGCGCTTCTTTCGAGTGGCCGCGCACTGTTAGAGTCCGTGGAGTTCCCTTGTAGGCTGCGCGTAGGCTCGCCTGTGCCGTCTGTACGGGAGCCCGTACCGCAAACTCCCCATTCAGGACCGACCCTCCCGCCGACGACGCGCGGGAGGCGCAGGAGGCACCGTGCTCAGTGCGTTCGCGCGGGCGTTCCAGACGCCCGACCTGCGCAAGAAGCTGCTGTTCACGCTGGGCATCATGGTGCTGTTCCGCCTGGGCTCGCACATTCCGATCCCGGGCGTGAGCTTCACGGCCGTGAACGAGTGCGTGAAGGAGACCAAGAACAACGGCCTCTTCGGGCTCGTCAACCTGTTCAGCGGTGGCGCACTACTCCAGTTGACGATCTTCGCGCTCGGCATCATGCCGTACATCACGGCGAGCATCATCCTCCAGCTCCTCACCGTCGTGATCCCGCGACTGGAGGCGCTGAAGAAGGAGGGCCAGGCCGGGCAGGCGAAGATCACCCAGTACACCCGCTACCTGACCATCGCGCTCGCCGTGCTCCAGGGCACCGGCATCGTCGCGACGGCCTCCAGCGGTGCGCTGTTCTCGGGCTGCGTGTACGCCAACCAGATCGTTCCGGACACCTCGGTGTTCCGGATCGCGGTCATGGTCATCACGATGACGGCCGGCACCACGGTCATCATGTGGCTCGGTGAGCTGATCACCGACCGCGGCATCGGCAACGGCATGTCGCTGCTGATCTTCACCTCGATCGCCGCGCAGTTCCCGTCCTCGATGTGGGCCATCAAGCAGTCCGGCACCATCGGCGGCGGCTGGGTCGAGTTCCTCTCCGTGGTGGCCGTCGGCGTCATCGTTGTGATGCTGGTCATCTTCGTCGAGCAGGCCCAGCGCCGGATCCCGGTCCAGTACGCGAAGCGCATGATCGGCCGCCGGGCGTTCGGCGGCACTTCGACCTACATCCCGCTCAAGGTGAACCAGGCCGGTGTCATCCCGGTCATCTTCGCCTCGTCGCTGCTGTACATCCCGGCCCTGGTGGTCCAGCTGACCAACAGCCAGTCCGGCTGGGCGGTCTGGATCAAGCAGAACTTCGTCAAGGGTGACCACCCGATCTACATGGCCACCTACTTCCTGCTGATCGTGTTCTTCGCCTTCTTCTACGTCGCCATCTCCTTCAACCCCGAAGAAGTTGCCGACAATATGAAGAAGTATGGTGGCTTCATCCCGGGCATCCGGGCCGGCCGACCGACGGCCGAGTACCTGAACTACGTGCTGACCCGAATCACGTGGCCGGGTTCGCTCTACCTGGGCCTGATCGCGTTGATCCCGATGATCGCCCTGGTCGCCTTCGGACAGCAGACCAACTTCCCGTTCGGCGGCACCAGCGTGCTCATCGTCGTCGGCGTCGGACTCGAAACTGTGAAGCAGATCGAGAGCCAGCTCCAGCAGCGCAATTACGAAGGGTTCCTCCGCTGATGCGTATCGTCCTCGTTGGTCCTCCCGGGGCCGGGAAGGGTACTCAGGCGCACTTGCTCGCCAAGACCCTGTCCATCCCCCACATCTCCACCGGCGACCTGTTCCGCGCCAACATCGGTCAGGGCACCCCGCTGGGGCTCGAGGCCAAGAGCTACATGGACGCGGGTCGCCTGGTGCCGGATGAGGTCACCATCGGGATGGCCAAGGACCGCATGCTGCAGGCCGACGCGGCCAACGGCTTCCTGCTCGACGGCTTCCCCCGCAACCTGGGGCAGGCCAAGGCGCTCGACGAGTTCCTCGCCGAGCAGGGCATCGAGCTGGACGGCGTGCTGGACCTGGAGGTCCCCGAGGACGAGGTCGTTCGCCGGATCGCCGGCCGCCGCCTGTGCCGCAACGACGGGGGCCACGTGTTCCACGTGGACTACAACCCGCCGAAGGTCGACGGCGTCTGCGACGAGTGCGGCGGCGAGCTGTACCAGCGCTCGGACGACACCGAGGAGAAGGTGCGCACGCGCCTGGAGGTCTACCACACGGAGACCGAGCCGATCATCGACTACTACGTCCAGCAGGGCCTGGTGGCGACCATCTCGGCCCTCGGCAAGGTGGACGAGGTCACCCAGCGCGCGATCGAGGCGCTGAAGCAGAACGGCTGAGTTCGCTCGGCGAGGTACGCGTGGAACGGCCGGGTCGCCCGTGGAGCGGGCGGCCCGGCCGTTTTCGACGTCGTACGGTGGTAGGCAGTGGTAATCCGGACTTGGAAGGCGTGACCTGATGGTGGAGATCAAGACCCCCGAGCAGATCGCGAAGATGCGGGCGGCCGGGCTGGTCGTCGCCGAGGCGCTCAAGGCCTGCCGCGAGGCGGTCGCTCCCGGGGTGACCACCCAGGAGCTCAACGACATCGCCGACAAGGTCATCACCGACCACGGCGCCACCTCGAACTTCCGCGCCCACCACGGCGGGCTGTGGTTCCCGGGCGTCATCTGCGCCTCGGTGAACAACGAGGTCGTGCACGGCATCCCCGGCGAGCGGGTGCTGCAGGAGGGCGACATCATCTCGATCGACTGCGGCGCCATCCTGGACGGCTGGCACGGCGACTCGGCGATCACCGTCGCGGTCGGCGAGGTCCGCCCCGAGGTCGAGATGCTCAGCCGGGTGACCGAGGGCTCGATGTGGGCCGGCATCGCCCAGATGAAGAAGAACAACCGCCTGGTGGACGTCTCCAAGGCGATCGAGGGCTTCATCCGCCGCCAGCCGCTGCCGCCCAAGGGCAAGTGGGGCATCACGGAGGGCTACGGCGGCCACGGCATCGGCACCGCGATGCACATGGAGCCGCACGTGCTGAACTACGTCGAGCGCGGCCGCGGCAAGGGCCCGAAGCTCGTCCCCGGCACCGTGCTGGCGATCGAGCCGATGGTCTCGCTGGGCACCCCGCACACCGCGGTGCTGGACGACGAGTGGACGGTCGTCACCAACGACGGCACCTGGGCCTCGCACTGGGAGCACTCGGTGGCCGTCACCGAGCAGGGCCCGCTGGTGCTGACCGCCTTCGACGGCGGCAAGGCCGAGCTCGCCAAGCTGGGCATCACCGCGGCTCCGGACCCGCTGGCGTAGGGATCGTCAGACACGCCCTGGTCGCCGCGGTGGCCGACCGCCGCCCCTGGCAAGGGATCAGAGCCCTGGAGGTTTGGACCTCCAGGGCTTTTGTCCTATTTTTAACGGCTGGCAGTGGCAGTCGGCTTACGAGCGAGCAGGAGAGAGTACGTGCTCAAGGGATTCCGCGACTTCATGATGCGCGGCAACGTCATCGACATGGCGGTCGGTGTGGTCATCGGTGCCGCGTTCACCGCGGTGGTGACCGGCTTCGTCTCCGCCTTCCTCACCCCGCTGGTGGGCGTGGTGGTCGGTGCGGCCGGCGACTTCAGCTCGTACAAGGCGGAGATAGGCGGGGTGAAGTTCCCGTACGGCCAGTTCCTGAACGTGCTGATCGCCTTCTTCATGACCGCCGCGGTGCTCTACTTCTGCGTCGTGCTGCCGATCACCAAGGCCACCGAGCGGTACCTGCCGAAGAAGCCGAAGGCCCCCAAGCGCCCCTGCCCCGAGTGCCTGACCGAGATCCCGGAGGCCGCCCGCCGCTGCTCGGCCTGCACCGCCCACGTCGAGCCGCTGACCGTCTACACCGGGGTCTGACGCGACCGGTGTGACGGTGGACTCCTTCCGGTACCCCCGTTTTGGACCGTGGGACGCGCTGGCGTAGGATGGACCGTCGGCTCACTCGTAGCGTGCTTCAGCGCGCCCTCTTCCCTCCGGGGACGGGGTGAACCCAGGTTCGCACGAGCGTTCCGCATACGGTAGCCGGTCCCGGAAGGTGGATCTCGCAGTTCATGGCTAAGAAGCAAGGCGCCATTGAGATCGAGGGCACCGTGATCGAGTCTCTTCCGAACGCGATGTTCAAGGTCGAGCTGCAGAACGGTCACAAGGTCCTCGCGCACATCAGTGGCAAGATGCGCATGCACTACATCCGCATCCTGCCGGACGACCGAGTGGTCGTGGAGCTCAGCCCCTACGACCTCACGCGCGGCCGGATCGTCTACCGCTACAAGTAAGAACGTCAGATCTAGACCCGGAGAACCTGAAACATGAAGGTCAAGCCGAGCGTCAAGAAGATCTGCGACAAGTGCAAGGTGATCCGCCGTCACGGCCGGGTCATGGTGATCTGCGACAACCTGCGCCACAAGCAGCGCCAGGGCTGATCTCCCTCCCGCATTTCTCGTAGTACTTCGCGCGACGCGAAAACGTCATACGCGGGTCACCCGATCCGTCCCGGAAGGGACGGACTGCCGCCCCCGGTCAGAGGCCGGGGCTCCCTCACCGTGAGGTGTCGGAGTAGGTGGCTCGTCAGACCTCTGAAGAACCACAGGAGCCTTGAATGGCACGCCTCGCCGGCGTTGATCTCCCCCGTGAGAAGCGGATCGAGATCGCCCTTACGTACGTGTACGGCATCGGCCGTACCCGCGCCCAGCAGACCCTCGCCGAGACCGGCGTCAACCCGGATGTCCGCGTTCGCGACATCACCGAGGACGACCTGGTCAAGCTGAGCCAGTACATCGACGCCAACTACACGGTCGAGGGTGACCTCCGCCGTGAGGTGGCCGCCGACATCCGCCGCAAGGTCGAGATCGGCTGCTACGAGGGTCTGCGTCACCGCCGTGGCCTGCCGGTCCGCGGCCAGCGCACCCACACCAACGCGCGTACCCGCAAGGGCCCGCGTCGCGCGATCGCCGGTAAGAAGAAGCCGGGCAAGAAGTAGTCCGTCCCGTAACCGGACATCCCTCCGGCCCGCGGGTCAGCGGACCGACCACCTCAGTAGGAGAACAGACTTATGCCCCCCAAGGGTCGTCAGGCTGCCGGCGCGAAGAAGATCCGCCGCAAGGAAAAGAAGAACGTCGCTCACGGCCACGCGCACATCAAGAGCACGTTCAACAACACCATCGTTTCGATCACCGACCCCGCGGGCAACGTGATCTCCTGGGCCTCCGCCGGCCACGTCGGCTTCAAGGGCTCGCGCAAGTCCACCCCGTTCGCCGCGCAGATGGCCGCCGAGGCCGCTGCCCGTCGCGCGCAGGAGCACGGCATGCGCAAGGTCGACGTCTTCGTGAAGGGTCCGGGCTCCGGCCGCGAGACCGCGATCCGTTCGCTCCAGGCCACCGGCCTGGAGGTCGGCTCGATCCAGGACGTCACCCCCACCCCGCACAACGGCTGCCGTCCGCCGAAGCGCCGCCGCGTCTGACGCAGCGCCTTCGGGCTCGCAGTCTGCTTTAAACCTCGTACGGGGTCCCACGTAGTGAGTCGTCACTGCCTGCGGGACCCCGTACGCTTGGCATGAGGCCATCGCCTCATGGCCGTCCGTTCGGCGTCAAATAGTGGGCGCCGAAGACTGGAGGATCGAAACCCCATGCTTATCGCTCAGCGTCCCTCGCTGACCGAAGAGGTCGTCGACGAGTTCCGCTCCCGGTTCGTGATCGAGCCGCTGGAGCCGGGCTTCGGCTACACCCTCGGCAACTCCCTGCGCCGCACGCTCCTGTCGTCGATCCCGGGTGCCGCTGTCACCAGCATCCGCATCGACGGCGTCCTGCACGAGTTCACCACCGTGCCGGGCGTCAAGGAGGACGTGACCGACCTCATCCTCAACATCAAGCAGCTGGTCGTCTCCTCGGAGCACGACGAGCCGGTCGTGATGTACCTGCGCAAGCAGGGCCCGGGCGTCGTGACCGCCGCCGATATCGCCCCGCCGGCGGGTGTCGAGGTGCACAACCCCGAGCTGGTCCTCGCCACCCTGAACGGCAAGGGCAAGCTGGAGATGGAGCTGACCGTCGAGCGCGGTCGCGGCTACGTCTCCGCCGTCCAGAACAAGGCCTCCGGCCAGGAGATCGGCCGCATCCCGGTCGACTCGATCTACAGCCCCGTGCTGAAGGTCACCTACAAGGTCGAGGCCACCCGTGTCGAGCAGCGGACCGACTTCGACAAGCTGATCGTCGACGTCGAGACCAAGCCCGCCATGCGTCCGCGCGACGCCATGGCCTCGGCCGGCAAGACCCTGGTGGAGCTGTTCGGTCTCGCCCGCGAGCTGAACATCGACGCCGAGGGCATCGACATGGGCCCGTCCCCGACGGACGCCGCCCTGGCCGCCGACCTGGCGCTGCCGATCGAGGAGCTGGAGCTCACGGTCCGCTCCTACAACTGCCTCAAGCGCGAGGGCATCCACACCGTGGGTGAGCTCGTCGCCCGCTCCGAGGCCGACCTGCTCGACATCCGCAACTTCGGTGCGAAGTCGATCGACGAGGTCAAGGCGAAGCTGGCCGGCATGGGCCTGGCCCTCAAGGACAGCCCGCCCGGGTTCGACCCGACCGCCGCCGCCGACGCCTTCGGCGCCGACGACCTGGACGACGCGGGTTACGCGGAGACCGAGCAGTACTAAGAGATTTGGCCGCGGGGGCGGTTCTTCCGAGGACCGTCCCCGTCGTCATGAAAGCCGTGCGGGCACAGTGCCCGTACGCCCGCTGCGGTACCTGGTACGGCCGCAGTCGGAGATCCAAGGAGTAATTCCATGCCGCGTCCCACCAAGGGTGCCCGCCTCGGCGGCGGCCCGCACCACGAGCCGCTGCTGCTCGCCGGTCTGTGCCGGGAGCTGTTCCAGTACGGCCGCATCACCACGACCGAGGCCAAGGCCCGTCGGATGCGCCCGCTGGCGGAGAAGCTCATCACCAAGGCGAAGAAGGGCGACATCCACAACCGTCGCCTGGTGCGCAAGACCATCACGGACATCGCCGTGCTGCACACCCTCTTCACCGAGATCGCGCCGCGCTACGAGAACCGCCCGGGTGGTTACACCCGTATCACCAAGATCGGTCCCCGTCGTGGCGACAACGCCCCGATGGCCGTGATCGAGCTGGTCGAGGCGCTGACCGTCGCGCAGACCGCCGTCGGCGAGGCCGAGGCCGCCACCAAGCGTGCCGTCAAGGAGGCCGACGCCAAGGTCGAGGCCCCCGAGGCCGCCGAGGCCGAGGCCGCCGAGCAGGCCTGACACCGCTAGGTGTGTTGCGGGCCCGCTTCCCCAGCGATGGGGGAGCGGGCCCGTTTTCTCGTCCCGGGAGAGGAACAGCAGTGGTCAACGATTGTGCCGAGCAGCCGCCGGTGAAGGACGGCCCGGCCGACGGGCACGTCCGGGTCCGGCTCGACCTCGCCTACCAGGGCGCCGAGTTCTCCGGCTGGGCCCGCCAGAAGGGCGGCCGCCGGACGGTCCAGGAGGAGATCGAGAGCGCGCTGCAGGTCGTCACCCGCAGCCAGGAGCTCTTCCCGCTGACCGTGGCCGGCCGCACCGACGCCGGCGTCCACGCCCGCGGCCAGGTCGCCCACGTCGACCTGCCGGCCGAGCTGTGGGAGGCGCACCGGGAGAAGCTGCTCCGCCGGCTGGCCGGGCGGCTGCCCGGGGACGTCCGGATCTACCGGGTCGGCGAGGCGCCGGCCGGGTTCGACGCCCGCTTCTCGGCGATCTGGCGCCGGTACGCGTACCGGGTCGCCGACCACCCCGGCGGGGTCGACCCGCTGCTGCGCGGACACGTGCTCTGGCACGACCGGCCGCTGGACGTGGACCGGATGAACGAGGCCGCGAAGCTGCTGCTCGGCGAGCACGACTTCGCCGCGTACTGCAAGAAGCGCGAGGGCGCCACCACCATCCGCACCCTGCTGGAGCTGCACTGGGACCGCGTCCCGGTGGACACCTACGCGAGCCAGGAGGGCACCCTGGCGGTGGCCACCGTCCGGGCCGACGCCTTCTGCCACAACATGGTCCGGGCGCTGGTCGGCGCGATGCTGCTGGTCGGCGACGGGCACCGGCCGGTGGAGTTCCCCGGCGAGGTGCTGGCCGGCGGGGTCCGCAACTCGGCCGTCAACGTGATCCGCCCCTACGGGCTCACCCTGGAGGAGGTCGGCTACCCGCCGGACGACCAGCTCGCCGAGCGGAACCGGCAGGCCAGGCGGATGCGCACGCTGCCCGGGCAGCCCGCCGCCTCGTAATCCGTTTTGGCCCGGGGCGTCCGCTTGGGACAATCGCTCCCATGGGACACGTCGAGATTTCGCACCTGGAGTACTACCTGCCGGACGGGCGGGTGCTGTTCGACGACGCGTCCTTCCGGGTCGGTGAGGGCGCCGCGGTGGCCCTGGTGGGCGCCAACGGGGCCGGCAAGACCACCCTGCTGCGCATGATCGCGGGGGACATCCAGCCGCACGGCGGCACGGTGACGATCAGCGGCGGGCTCGGCGTGATGCGGCAGTTCGTCGGCACCACCGGCCGCGAGGACCAGAGCGCCACCCCGGGCGCCCTGCCCGCCGACGCGTCGGTGCGCGACCTGCTGGTCTCGGTCGCCCCGGAGCGGATCGCCAAGGCCGCCCGCGCGGTGGACGCCGCCGAGCTGGCGATGATCGCCCAGGACGACGAGAAGACGCAGATGGCCTACGCCCAGGCGCTCTCCGACTGGGCGGACGTCGGAGGCTACGACTACGAGACCGACTGGGACGTCTGCACCATGGCGGCCCTCGGGATGCCCTTCGACAAGGCCCAGTGGCGCGGTCTGAACACCCTCTCCGGCGGCGAGCAGAAGCGGCTGGTGCTGGAGGCGCTGCTGCGCGGCCCCGACGAGGTGCTGCTGCTCGACGAGCCGGACAACTACCTGGACGTCCCCGCCAAGCGCTGGCTGGAGGAGGCCATCAAGGCCACCTCGAAGACCGTCCTGTTCATCTCGCACGACCGCGAGCTGCTCTCCCGTACCGCGGACAAGATCATCAGTGTCGAGTCCGGCGGCGCCGGCAGCAGCGTCTGGGTGCACGGCGGCGGCTTCGACACCTTCCACGAGGCCCGCAAGGCCCGCTTCGAGCGCTTCGAGGAGCTGCGCCGCCGCTGGGACGAGGAGCACGCCAAGCTCAAGAAGCTGGTGGTCAACCTGCGTCAGGCCGCCGCCGTCAGCCACGAGATGGCCTCCCGCTACGCGGCCGCCCAGACCCGGCTGAAGAAGTTCGAGGACGCCGGCCCGCCGGAGGCGCCGCCGCGCGAGCAGAGCATCTCCATGCGGCTCAAGGGCGGGCGCACCGGGGTGCGGGCCTTCACCATGGAGCGGCTGGAGCTCACCGGCCTGATGCAGCCCTTCGACCTGGAGGTCTTCTACGGCGAGCGGGTCGCGGTGCTGGGCGCCAACGGGGCCGGCAAGTCGCACCTGCTGCGGCTGCTCGCGGGCGACGGCAGCGTGGCCCACACCGGCGACTGGAAGCTCGGCGCCCGGGTCGTGCCCGGCCACTTCCGGCAGACCCACGCCCACCCGGAGCTGTTCGGACGTACCGTCCGCTCGATCATCGAGGAGGAGCACGCGCTCAGTCGCGGCGCCGCGATGGGCGCGCTGCGCCGGTACGAGCTGGACCGTCAGGAGGAGCAGAAGTTCGAGTCGCTGTCCGGCGGGCAGCAGGCCCGGCTGATGATCCTCAAGCTCGAACTCTCCGGCGTGACGGCCCTGTTGCTCGACGAGCCGACCGACAACCTGGACCTGGAGAGCGCCGAGGCGCTGCAGTCCGGGCTGGAGGCCTTCGACGGCACGGTGCTGTGCGTGACCCACGACCGCTGGTTCGCCAAGACCTTCGACCGCTTCCTGGTGTTCGGGGCGGACGGCCGGGTCTTCGAATCGGCCGAACCGGTCTGGGACGTCACCCGGGTCGAGCGCGAACGCTGAGTGACGGCGGGGTGGGCGCCAGGGGTTTTTTGACCCCTTCCCGCCCGCCCGGTAACCTGGACGCTTGATGTGCGTATTGGCTCGCTCTATCTCACGTGAGAGGTCGGTACGCCGGAGACATCAGGTCGACGACCAGCGGTCCCCCTTGAATTGCGTCCAAGGGTGGCCAGGCTGCTCATCCGTCCGGGTGCTCCTGTCAGGACTCACTCACTGAAAAGCGAAGGCTACGACCGTGCGTACGTACAGCCCCAAGCCCGGCGACGTCCAGCGTCAGTGGCACGTCATCGACGCGACCGACGTCGTGCTCGGCCGCCTGGCCTCCCAGGCCGCCAACCTCCTCCGGGGCAAGCACAAGGCGATCTACGCGCCGCACGTTGACACTGGTGACTTCGTCATCATCATCAACGCCGACAAGGTGCACCTGTCCGGTAACAAGAAGACCCAGAAGCTGGCCTACCGCCACTCGGGCTTCCCGGGCGGTCTGCGCTCGGTGCGCTACGACGACCTGCTGGCGAACAACCCCGAGAAGGCCGTCGAGAAGGCCATCAAGGGCATGATCCCCAAGAACAGCCTGGGCCGCCAGATGCTCTCCAAGCTGAAGGTCTACTCGGGCGACCAGCACCCCCACGCTGCCCAGCAGCCGGTGCCGTTCGAGATCACCCAGGTCGCGCAGTAATTCGGCCACCAAGCCCCCCAACACTGAAAAGAGCTGAGGATCATCGTGGCCGAGACCACTGAAACCCTTGAGGTCGACTTCGACGAGGCCGTTGAGGCCGTCGAGGGCGAGTACACCTCCGAGGAGAGCTACACCTCCGAGTCCCTGGCCGGCCGCTTCGGCGAGGCCACCCCGGGCGCCGGCCTCGGCCGTCGCAAGGAGGCGATCGCCCGCGTGCGCATCGTCCCCGGCACCGGCCAGTGGAAGATCAACGGTCGCACCCTCGAGGGTTACTTCCCGAACAAGGTGCACCAGCAGACCGTGAACGAGCCCTTCAAGCTCCTCGAGCTGGACGGCCGTTACGACGTCGTCGCCCGCATCAGCGGTGGCGGCGTCTCCGGCCAGGCCTACGCGCTGCGCCTCGGCGTCGCCCGTGCCCTGAACGAGGCCGACGTGGACAACAACCGCGCCGCCCTCAAGAAGGCCGGCTTCCTGATGCGTGACGCCCGCGCCGTCGAGCGCAAGAAGGCCGGTCTGAAGAAGGCCCGCAAGGCGCCGCAGTACAGCAAGCGCTAATCGCGTCCCCGGGGGTGCGGCCCGCCCTGGCGGTGCACCCCCTGGTTGCGCAAACCGTCGCCCCGGAGTACCTCGTGTACTCCGGGGCGACGTGTTCCCCGGCTAACGTGCGGCGGCCGGGATCATCGGTGGGTTCCGAGCATGGTGATGGAGGACGGGACAGTGGGACGACTCTTCGGTACGGACGGCGTACGCGGTGTGGCCAACGAGGGCCTGACGGCGGAGCTGGCGCTCGGCCTGTCGGTCGCGGCGTCCCACGTGCTCGGCGAGGCCGGCGCCTTCGAGGGGCACCGGCCGGTGGCGGTCGTCGGCCGTGACCCCCGTGCCTCGGGCGAGTTCCTGGAGGCCGCGGTCATCGCGGGCCTGGCGAGCTCCGGCGTCGACGTGCTCCGGGTCGGTGTCCTCCCCACCCCCGCCGTGGCGTACCTCACCGGCGCGCTCGGCGCCGACTTCGGCGTGATGCTGTCCGCCAGCCACAACGCCATGCCGGACAACGGCATCAAGTTCCTCGCCCGCGGCGGCCACAAGCTGGACGACCGGATCGAGGACGCGATCGAGTCCCACTACCGCAAGCACACCGTCGCCGGCGAGGACTGGAACCGCCCGACCGGCGCGGCCGTCGGCCGGGTCCGCGAGTACACCGAGGGCTTCGACAAGTACGTCGCCCACCTGATCGGCGTGCTGCCCAACCGCCTGGACGGGATCAAGGTCGTCATCGACGGCGCCCACGGCGCGGCCGCGTACGTCGCCCCCGAGGCCTTCGCCCGGGCCGGCGCCGAGGTCGTCCACACCCTGGGTGCCGAGCCCACCGGCCTCAACATCAACGACGGCGTCGGCTCCACCCACCTGGACCGGCTGCGCGACGCGATGAAGGAGTACCGGGCCGACCTCGGCATCGCCCTGGACGGCGACGCCGACCGCTGCCTGGCCGCCGACGCCCAGGGCAACGAGGTGGACGGCGACCAGATCATCGCCATCCTCGCCGTCGCCATGAAGGAGGCCGGCACCCTGCGCCGCAACACCGCGGTCGCCACCGTGATGTCCAACCTCGGCTTCAAGCTGGCGATGGAGCGCGAGGGCATCGACCTGGTGGAGACCGCCGTCGGCGACCGCTACGTGCTGGAGGCGATGAAGGAGCACGGCTTCGCGCTCGGCGGCGAGCAGTCCGGCCACGTCATCCTGCTGGACCACGCCACCACCGGCGACGGCACCCTGACCGGCCTGATGCTGGGCGCCCGACTGGCCGCCACCAAGCAGCCGCTGGCCGACCTGGCCGCCGTGATGACCCGTCTGCCGCAGGTGCTGATCAACGTCAAGGGCGTCGACAAGAGCCGGGTGAGGACCAGCACCGAGCTGGCCGCCGCCGTCACCGAGGCCGAGACCGCGCTGGGCGCCACCGGCCGGGTGCTGCTGCGCCCCTCCGGCACCGAGCCGCTGGTCCGGGTCATGGTCGAGGCCGCCGACCCGACGCAGGCCGAGGCGGTCGCGCAGCGGCTGGCCGAGGCGGTGCGCACCCACCTGGGCTGAGGCCCCGTACGGCGAAGGGCCCCCGCCCGGTGCGGGGGCCCTTCGTGGTGTGTCCTTCGTGGCGTGTCCTTCGCCGTGTGTCCTTCGCCCGGTCAGAGCTTTCGCAGCAGTGCCCGGCGGACCTTGTGGTCCGGGCCCTTCTGCAGGACCAGGGTGGCCCGGCCGCGGGTGGGCAGCACGTTCTCCAGCAGGTTGGGCTTGTTGATGGTGCGCCAGACCTGCCGGCCGTACTCCATCGCCTCCTCCTCCGGCACCTCGGTGAAGCGGCGGAAGTACGAGTTCGGGTCCTGGAAGGCCGTCTGCCGCAGCTTGCGGAAGCGGTCCAGGTACCAGTGCTCGATGTCGTCGGTGCGGGCGTCGACGTAGATCGAGAAGTCGAAGTAGTCGGCCACCGCGAGGCGGGTGCGGCCGTCGGTGCCGGGCAGGGCCGGCTGGAGCACGTTCAGCCCCTCGACGATCAGGATGTCCGGGCGCTCCACCGTCAGCCGCACGTCCGGCACGATGTCGTACACCAGGTGGGAGTACACCGGCGCGGTGACCCGGTCCTTGCCCGCCTTCACGTCCGCCACGAAGCGCATCAGCGCCCGGCGGTCGTACGACTCCGGGAAGCCCTTGCGGGCCATCAGGCCCCGGCGGCGCAGCTCGGCGTTGGGCAGCAGGAAGCCGTCGGTGGTGACCAGCTCGACCCGGGGGTGCTCGGGCCAGCGGGCCAGCAGGGCCTGGAGCAGGCGGGCGGTGGTGGACTTGCCGACGGCCACCGAGCCGGCCACGCCGATGATGAACGGCGTGCGGGTGCGCTCGGTGTCCGGGGTGTCCAGGAAGGTGCCCAGCGCGCCGCGCAGGTCGTGCGTGGCGTGGATGTACAGGTTCAGCAGTCGGGACAGGGGCAGGTAGACGTCACGCACCTCGTCGAGGTCGAGGGCCGTGCCGAGGCCGCGCAGCTGCTCCACCTCCTCGGCGGTCAGCGGCAGTGGCGTACGCTCGCGCAGCGCACTCCACTCGGCCCGGCTGAGGTCCACATAGGGGGACGGGGACGAGCCGGGCGAGGCAGCTCCCCGCGTACAGAGTTCGGTCAGCACGTGCTCCATTGTGAGCCGTAGCGCCGTTCACCGTGGTTGTGGTGTCGGTCACGCAGCGTTCGCGCGGGGCGGGAAAAGGGCCACAGAACGGCCCTTATGCTGGCACGCATGTGCGGAATTGTTGGATACGTGGGCGCGCAGTCCGCCCTCGACGTAGTAATCGCGGGCCTGCAGCGACTGGAGTACCGGGGCTATGACTCGGCCGGTGTCGCGGTGCAGGCGCAGGACTCCCAGGGGCAGTGGAGTCTCGTCACGGACAAGCGGGCCGGCAAGCTCGCCAACCTGGAGAAGTCGCTCGCCGAGTCCCCTCTGCCCGGCGGCACCACCGGCATCGGCCACACCCGCTGGGCCACCCACGGCGGCCCGACGGACGCCAACGCCCACCCCCACCTGGACGACGACGGCCGGGTGGCCGTCGTCCACAACGGCATCATCGAGAACTTCGCCCAGCTGCGCGCCGAGATCGCCGAGCGCGGCCACACCCTCCGGTCCGAGACCGACACCGAGGTCGTCGCCCACCTGCTCGGCGAGGCGTACCAGGGTGACCTGGCCGAGGCCATGCGGGTGGTCTGCGGCCGGCTGGACGGCGCCTTCACCCTGGTAGCCGTCCACGCGGACGCGCCGGACGTGGTGGTCGGCGCCCGCCGCAACTCGCCGCTCGTGGTGGGCCGCGGCGAGGGCGAGAACTTCCTCGCCTCGGACGTCGCCGCGTTCATCGCGCACACCCGCGAGGCGATCGAGCTGGGCCAGGACCAGGTCGTCGAGCTGCGCCGGGAGGGCGTGACCGTCACCAACTTCGACGGCACCCCGGCCGACGTGCGCGAGTACCACGTCGACTGGGACGCCTCCGCCGCCGAGAAGGGCGGCTACGACTACTTCATGCTCAAGGAGATCGCGGAGCAGCCGAAGGCCGTCGCCGACACCCTCCTCGGCCGGATCGGCACCGACGGCCGGCTGACCCTCGACGAGCTGCGCATCTCCGACGCGGACCTGCGCTCGGTGGACAAGGTCGTCATCGTCGCCTGTGGCACCGCGTTCCACGCGGGCATGATCGCCAAGTACGCGATCGAGCACTGGACCCGCATCCCCTGCGAGGTCGAGGTCGCCTCGGAGTTCCGCTACCGCGACCCGATCATGGGCCCCGGCACGCTGGTCATCGCCATCTCGCAGTCCGGCGAGACCATGGACACCCTGATGGCGCTGCGGCACGCCCGCGAGCAGGGCGCCAAGGTGCTGGCGATCTGCAACACCAACGGCTCGACCATCCCGCGCGAGTCGGACGCGGTGCTGTACACCCACGCCGGGCCGGAGGTCGCCGTCGCGTCCACCAAGGCGTTCCTCACCCAGCTGGTCGCCTGCTACCTGGTCGCCCTCTACCTGGGCCAGGTGCGCGGCACCAAGTGGGGCGACGAGATCTTCACCATCATCCGCGAGCTCGGCGACGCGCCGAAGCAGGTCGAGCAGGTGCTGGAGACCATGGAGCCGGTGCGCGAGCTGGCCCGCTCGCTGGCCGACGCCCGCTCGGTGCTGTTCCTCGGCCGCCACGTCGGCTTCCCGGTGGCCCTGGAGGGCGCGCTCAAGCTCAAGGAGCTCGCCTACATGCACGCCGAGGGCTTCGCGGCGGGCGAGCTCAAGCACGGCCCGATCGCGCTGATCGAGGAGGGGCTGCCGGTCGTGGTGGTCGTGCCCTCGCCGCGCGGGCGGTCGATCCTGCACGACAAGATCGTCTCCAACATCCAGGAGATCCGGGCCCGCGGCGCCCGCACCATCGTGATCGCGGAGGAGGGCGACGAGGCCGTCGTGCCGTACGCGGACCACCTGATCCGCATCCCGGTCACCCCGACCCTGCTCCAGCCGCTGGTCTCCACCGTCCCGCTCCAGGTCTTCGCCTGCGAGCTGGCCACGGCCAAGGGCCACGAGGTCGACCAGCCGCGCAACCTGGCGAAGTCGGTCACCGTCGAGTAGTCCCGCGCTCGTCGGCAACGGCGCCCCCGCGGTGGCTGCGTCCTACCGCGGGGGCGCCGTGTCGTGCGTGGACGGGAACGGCGCGGGCAGGTCGATCGACGTGCCGGACCCGACCCGGGTGCGGGTGGTGCGGTCCCCGCCCTCGGACTCGGAAGTGTGCCGCGGGCCCGGCTCCCTCGGGGCGGGGAAGCGGGCTAGCGTCGGCGGTAGCCGACTGCTGAAGGAGTTCTCCCCATGCGTCATGCACACCCTGTGGAAACCGTCCGGGCCGCCGAGGCCGAGCTGATGGCGCGGCTGCCGGAGGGCACGCTGATGCAGCGGGCGGCCGCCGGGCTGGCGGCGACCTGTGCGCGGTTGCTGGGCCGGCGTCGGGGGCGGGTGTACGGCAGCCGGGTGACGGTGCTGGCGGGCAGCGGGGACAACGGGGGTGACGCGCTGTACGCCGGGGCGGCGTTGGCCCGGCGCGGGGCGCGGGTGACGGCGGTGCTGCTCGCGCCGGAGAAGGCGCACCAGGGCGGGCTGGCCGCGTTGCGGGCGGCCGGCGGGCGGGTGACGGCGGAGCAGGAAGTCGGCCTGGCCGACTTCTCGCGCGCGGACCTGGTGCTGGACGGCATCGTCGGCATCGGCGGTCGGGGCGGGCTGCGCCCCGAGGCCGTGCCGTACGCCCGGGCCGGGCGCCGCGGGGTGGTGGTGGCGGTGGACCTGCCCAGCGGGGTGGAGGCGGACAGCGGCGAAGTGCCCGGCGAGGCGCTGCGCGCGGACGTCACGGTCTGCTTCGGCACGTACAAGCCCGGGCTGCTGATCGACCCGGGGGCCTCCTACGCGGGCGCCGTGCAGCTGGTGGACATCGGGCTGGAGCCGCCGCGGCCGGAGGTGACGGCCCTGCAGCACGCGGACGTGGCGGCGCTGCTGCCGCTGCCGGGCGCGGAGAGCGACAAGTACCGGCGGGGCGTGGTCGGGGTGGCGGCCGGTTCGGCCACCTACCCGGGGGCGGCGCTGCTGGCGGTCGCCGGGGCGCTGCGGGGCGGTGCGGGCGCCGTCCGGTACGTCGGCACGGCGGCCGAGGAGGTGGTGCGGCGCTTCCCCGAGGCGCTGGTCACCGAGGGCGGCCCGGCCGGGGCCGGCCGGGTGCAGGCCTGGGTGGTCGGCCCGGGCGGTGGCGAGGGGGCGCGGCAGGCGCTGGCCGAGGCGCTGGCGAGCGACGTCCCGGTGCTGGTGGACGCGGACGGGCTGACCGAGCTGGGCCGGCTCGGCCCGGAGGCGCTGGCCGGCCGGACCGCGCCCACCCTGCTCACCCCGCACACCGGCGAGGCCGCCCGGCTGCTGGCCGGCGCCGAGGGCACCGCCCCGCCCGCCGCCGACGGGCTGGCCGCCGCCCGGCTGGCCACCGCCCGCCGGCTGGCCGCCGCCTACCGGGCCACGGTGCTGCTGAAGGGCTCCACCACCGTGGTCGCCGACCCGGGCGGAGCCGTCCGGGTGAACCCCACCGGCACCTCCTGGCTCGCCACCGCGGGCAGCGGGGACGTGCTGGCCGGGCTGGCCGGTTCGCTGCTGGCGGCCGGCCTGTCCCCGCTGGACGCCGCCTCGGTGGCCGCCTACCTGCACGGCCTGGCGGGCCGGGAGGCGGCCGGCGACCCGGGCGCGCCGGTGACGGCGCTCGCGGTGGCCGGGGCGCTGCCGGCGGTCTGGCGGGCGGTGCGGGAGCCGTAGCCGGCACCGGCCGACGGCCCGGCCGCGCCGCCCCGGGGCGGAACCGAAACGTCCGTTCACGGCGTCCTCAGCTGGGCGGACGGGCCGTTCGCCGCAGGTCGGCGGGGTGCGGGAGGCCGCGGCACCGACCGTCGCGCCGATGGGCCGTTCGGCGAGGACTCCGGGACGTCTGGGAGACTGACCCTGATGACAACTGCGAACACGACCGGCACGGCCACCCTCACCGACGGCGTACGGGCCGAGGCGACCATCGATCTCGCCGCCCTGCGCGGCAACCTCGCGTCCCTGCGGGAGCGCGTCGGGAGCGCGGCGGTGATGCTCGCGGTCAAGGCGGACGCCTATGGCCACGGCGCGGTCGAGTGCGCCCGCGAGGCGGTCGCGAACGGGGTCGGCTGGCTGGGCTGCGCGACGCCGGACGAGGCGTTGGCGCTGCGGGCCGCGGGCATCCGCCCCGAGCAGGCCCGCATCCTGTGCTGGCTGTGGACGCCCGGCGGCCCGTGGCGCGAGGCGCTGCGCGCGGACCTGGACATCTCGATCAGCGGCCGGTGGGCGCTGGACGAGCTGCTGACGGCCGTTCGGGAGACCGGCATCCCGGCGCGCGTGCACCTGAAGGCCGACACCGGCCTCGGCCGCAACGGCTGCCAGCCGCACGACTGGCCGCAGCTGGTGGCCGAGGTGCGGCGCGCCGAGGCGGAGGGGCTACTGCGGGCGGTCGGCGTCTGGTCGCACTTCGCCGCCGCCGACGAGCCCGGCCACCCGTCGATCCAGGCCCAGTTGGACTCCTACCGCGCCGCGCTGGCGCACGCCGAGGCCGCCGGGCTGCGGCCCGAGGTGCGGCACCTCGCGAACTCCCCGGCCACCCTGCTGCTGCCGGAGGCGCACTTCGACCTGGTCCGCACCGGCCTGGCCGCGTACGGGCTGTCGCCGGTGCCCGAGGTGGGGTCGCCGGCCGACTTCGGGCTGCGCCCGGTGATGTCGCTGTCGGCCCGGCTGGCGCTGGTCAAGCACGTCCCCGGCGGGCACGGGGTCAGCTACGGCCACCACTACGTGACGCCCGGTCCGACCACCCTGGGCCTGGTCCCGGTCGGCTACGGCGACGGCGTCCCGCGCCACGCCAGCGGCACCGGCCCGGTGCAGATCGGCGGCAAGTGGCGCACGGTCGCCGGCCGGGTGGCGATGGACCAGTTCGTGGTGGACCTGGGCGGCGACACCCCCGAGGCCGGCGACGAGGTGCTGCTGTTCGGCCCCGGCGAGCGCGGCGAGCCCACCGCCGAGGACTGGGCCCGCGCCTGCGGCACCATCTCGTACGAGATCATCACCCGGATCGGCGCCCGGGTGCCCCGCCGCTACCTGGGCGGCAGCCACGACGGGGGCCGCGCGGCATGACCGACACGCCGGCCGACAGCAACCCGGTCGCGGCGGTGGCCAAGGTCGCCGACGTGGCCACCGGGGTGAGCCGGGCCGGCGTGATCGGGATCTCGGTCGGCGTGCTGGCGGCCGGCGCGGCCGCGGGCGTCGCGATCGAGCGGCTGACGGTCGGACGGGCGATGCGCCGCCGGGCCCGGGCCGAGCTGGAGGCGACCGCCCCGTACGGCTCGCTGCGCGGGCGCCCGCTGACGGTGGCCGCGCCGGACGGCACCAGGCTGTACGTCGAGCTGGACGGCCCCGGCTGGGACGAGCCGGACGGCGACCGTGACGGGGACCGCCCCGAGCCGGAGGGACGCGCCGGTGCCGAAAGGGAGGAGCGAGGAGGCCTGAGGAACGAGGGCATCGGAGCGACGACCGTCGGCACCGGGTCAGAGCCTTCTGGAGGCGAGCGGGCGAGTACCAGCCCCGAGCCGCTGACCGTGGTGTTCAGCCACGGCTACTGCCTCAACCAGGACAGCTGGCACTTCCAGCGGGCGGCGCTGCGCGAGGGCATGCGGCTGGTCTTCTGGGACCAGCGCAGCCACGGCCGCTCCGAGCGCTCCCGCTCGTTCCTGGCGGGCGAGCCGGCCGGCATCGACCAGCTGGGCGGCGACCTCAAGGCGGTGATCGACGCCGTCGCACCGACCGGGCCGCTGGTGCTGGTGGGCCATTCGATGGGCGGCATGACGGTGATGGCGCTGGCCGACCAGCACCCGGAGCTGTTCCGGGAGCGGGTCGCCGGGGTCGCGCTGGTCGGCACCCTGGCCGGGGACTGGAACGATGTGAGCCTCGGTCTGCCGAGGGCCGGGGCCAAGCTGTTCAAGAAGGTCGCGCCGGGCGTGGTGAAGCTGCTCGGCCGTCAGGTCGAGTTGGTGGAGGCGAGCCGGCGGATCGGCTCGGACGTCGCCGCCGTGTTCTACCGGCGGTTCTCCTTCGGGGGCCGGGACGTCGACCCCGGTGTGGTGCGGTTCGCCGAACAGCTGCTGGACGCCACCCAGATCGACGTGGTCGCCGAGTTCTACCCGGTGTTCGGCGCGCACGAGAAGTACGAGGCGCTGGCCGCCCTGCGCGGCCTGCCGGCCCTGGTGCTGGCCGGGACGAAGGACCTGCTGACGCCGTCGGCGCACAGCGAGACGATGGCGGAGCGGCTGCCGGGCGCCGAGCTGGTCCTGGTCGAGGGGGCGGGGCACCTGGTGCTGCTGGAGCGCCCGGAGCTGGTCGACCACGAGCTGGCGCTGTTGCTGCGCCGGGCCGCGGACTTCGCCGGGGCGGCGCCGCTGCCGCCGGCCGTCCTGGAGCTCGCCGCCGAGCCGGGCGAGCCGACCGAGCCGGCTGAACCCGCAGAGCCGGCCGAGTCCGCCGAGCGGTCCGGGGCGTCCGGGGCGTCCGGGGAAGCGGCCGTCGACCCGGCCTGACCCCCGTCGAGCCGGACCGCGCGCCACGACGGGGGGCGGGGATGTGGCACGGTAGCGGTGGCGGCCGGTGGTCGGTGCGCCGCTACGGACCGAAGGGCAAGACACGCGCATGGGCTCGCACGCCACTCTGACCGTCCCCACTCCGGAGCGGATGGGCCGGCTCGGCCGGGAGCTGGCCGCGCTGCTGCGGCCGGGGGACCTGGTGCTGCTCTCCGGCGAGCTGGGGGCGGGGAAGACCACGCTGACCCGGGGCCTGGGGGAGGGGCTGCAGGTCCGCGGGGCGGTGACCTCGCCGACCTTCGTGATCGCCCGGGTGCACCCCTCGCTGGTCGGCGGCCCGGCTCTGGTGCACGTGGACGCGTACCGGCTGGGCGGTGACCTCGACGAGATGGAGGACCTCGACCTGGACGTCTCGCTGCCGGAGTCGGTGGTGGTGGTCGAGTGGGGCGAGGGCAAGGTCGAGCGGCTGTCCGAGGACCGGCTGGAGGTGCGGATCGAGCGGGCGATCGGTGACACCGCCGGTGAGGACCACGACCCGCGCCGGGTGCTGCTGACCGGCATCGGCGGGCGCTGGGCGGGCGTGGAGCTGGCCGCACTGGCCTGAGCCGTGCTCCCGCACCGGTCGATCGGGTTCCACCGTTTTGCCGACAGGCTGTCGGCAAGGTGTTGCGGGCGGGGCGCCGGGCGTGGTGGGATGGTTGCTGCGGTTAGGTCTGCCTAACTAGGGAGGCGCCATGTCGAGCACCACCCCCGCCCCGGAGCGCGCCGCGCGCACCGCCGGGGCCGGAGAGTCCGCCCACCGCGCTCCGGGCGAGCCGATGCGGGCGCTGCTGGCCGCCTGCGCGGCCGCCGAGGCGGTGTCCACCCCGCCCGAGCCGCGGCCCCGACAGGCCGAGGAGCCCGAGCGGCCCGAGGCCGGTACTCCCCGGGCCGCTTAGAGGGCGTGTCTGACAATTCCCGCCGGGCGCGCGACACCGGGGCACGCGCCTCGCCGCGTTGTCGTCGGTCGCCGATGCTCCGCATGGACTCCCTCCTCCGCCTTGCGATGCACACACCCCGACGCCGCGCGCTGATCCGACGCGAATTGTCAGACACGCCCTTGGGGCCTGTCCCGCCCGCGCCCCGGAGGGCGCCCGGATCAGGGGATCACGACCACCTTGGCGCCGTTCGGCGCGAAGTCCCAGAGCAGCTGTCCCTCGGCGCGGCCGCTGCGGATGCCGCCGGTCTTGGTCTTCGGGTCGGCGGTCGGGGTCGCGCCGTCCAGTGCCGCGCTGAAGCCGAACACCACGCCGTTCTGCTGCGCGAAGCGCACCACGTGCTCGATCTGCCGGCCGTCCGTCCCGGTGGCGCTCGGGTTGCGGCTGTACACCGAGTAGCTGCCCGGGGTGGGCTCGACGGAGCCCGGGGTGACCGGGAAGGCAGCCGTGACCTGCGGGTTCTTCTTCGGGTCGACCAGCCAGACGAAGTGGCTGCCGGCTGAGTAGACCACCCGGGTGCCGCTGCCCGAGGACGCCGGCAGCGGCGGGACGGTCGGGGTGGCGGAGGCGCTCGGCGTCGCGGAGGCGGCCGGGCCGGTGGACGTCGAGGCGACGGTCGGCCGGGCTCCGCCCGCGCGGTCCTGCGCGCCGTTGGCCTGGAAGGCCAGCAGGCTCACCACCGCCAGGGCCCCCAGGGTCAACCCCGTGACCACCACTCCAGGACCCATCTTCGCCACGTGCCCGCTCCCGCCGCCGTCCGCTGTTCGTACGGCCCTAATCGTGCCAGGTCCCCCGGGCGGGTCGGCAGCGCCCAGTACGTGTGTTCCGGAGGGGGACACCAGCTCGATCAGCCGGTCGGCCCAACGTCGGTCTAACCTTGACCCCGTGCTGCTGCTCGCGTTCGACACCGCTACCCCCGCCGTCACCGCCGCCGTCCATGACGGCACGGGCGTCCTCGCCGAGACCCACCAGGTCGACGCCAGGCGCCACGGCGAACTGCTGCTGCCCGCGATCGACCAGGTCCTGCGGGCCGCCGGAGTGGACAAGAGCCGCCTCACCGGCATCGCGGTCGGCGTCGGCCCCGGCCCGTACACCGGCCTGCGGGTCGGTCTGGTGACCGCCGCCGCGCTCGGCCACGCGCTGGCCCTGCCGGTGCACGGCGTCTGCACCCTGGACGCGATCGCCTTCCAGGCCCGCGCCGAGGGCCTGGCCGGGGAGCCGTTCACGGTGGCCACCGACGCGCGCCGCAAGGAGGTCTACTGGGCCTCGTACGACGCCGACGGCAACCGCACCGAGGGCCCGGGGGTGGACCGCCCGGCCGAGCTGACGCCCGCGGCCCGCTCGGTGGGCGCCGGCGCGCTGCTCTACCCGGACGCCTTCCCGGGCGCCCACGGCCCCGCGCACGTCTCGGCCGGTGCCCTGGCCGGCTTCGCCGCGGCCGAGCTGGCCGCCGGGCGCGAGCTGCTGCCGAACGTGCCGCTGTACCTGCGCCGTCCGGACGCCCAGGTCCCGGCTGGCTACAAGGCGGTGCTCCCGGCGTGAACCACGGCACCACCCTGCGCCCGATGCGCTGGTGGGACATCGGGCCGGTGATGGACCTGGAGCTCCGGCTGTTCCCCGAGGACGCCTGGTCCCACGGGATGTTCTGGTCCGAGCTCGCCGAGGCCCACCCCGGCGGCACCCGCCACTACTCGGTCGCCGCCGCCGCGGACGGCACGATCGTCGGCTACGCCGGTCTGATGACCGTCGCCGGCGAGGGCGACGTCCAGACCATCGCCGTCGACGACCGCCACCAGGGCGCCGGCCTCGGCACCGCCCTGCTCACCGACCTGATCCACGAGGCCGCCCGGCGCGGCTGCGCCGACCTGCTGCTGGAGGTCCGGGTGGACAACCAGCGCGCCCAACGGCTGTACGAGCGCCACGGCTTCGAACCGGTGGGCATCCGGCGCGGCTACTACCAGCCCGCCAACATCGACGCGCTGGTGATGCGCCTCGAACACCCGAGCACTGACCCGAAGGACCCTAAGGACACCCCCCATGGCTGACGAACCGCTCGTCCTCGGCATCGAGACCTCCTGCGACGAGACCGGCGTCGGCATCGTGCGCGGCACCACCCTGCTGGCCGACGCGGTCGCCTCCAGCGTCAACGACCACGCCCGCTTCGGCGGCGTCGTCCCGGAGATCGCCAGCCGCGCCCACCTGGAGGCGATGGTCCCGACGATCCAGCGCGCCCTGGACACCGCCGGGATCAAGGCCGGCGACCTGGACGGCATCGCCGTCACCGCCGGTCCCGGCCTGGCCGGCGCGCTGCTGGTCGGCGTCAGCGCGGCGAAGGCGTACGCCTGGGCGCTGGACAAGCCGCTGTACGGGGTCAACCACCTCGCCTCGCACATCTGCGTCGACCAGCTGGAGCACGGTCGGCTGCCCTCGCCGACGATGGCCCTGCTGGTCTCCGGCGGGCACTCCTCGCTGCTGCTCAGCGAGGACATCACCACGGACGTCCGCCCGCTCGGCGCGACCATCGACGACGCGGCCGGCGAGGCCTTCGACAAGGTCGCCCGGGTCCTGGGCCTGGGCTTCCCGGGCGGCCCGATCGTCGACCGGACGGCCCGCGAGGGCGACCCCAAGGCGATCAGCTTCCCGCGCGGCCTGAGCGGCCGGAACGACCCCGAGTACGACTTCTCCTTCTCCGGCCTGAAGACCGCCGTCGCCCGCTGGGTGGAGGCCAAGCGCCGGGCCGGCGAGGAGGTGCCGATCGCCGACGTCGCGGCCTCCTTCCAGGAGGCGGTCACCGACGTGCTCACCCGCAAGGCCGTCAAGGCGTGCAAGGACAACGGCGTCGACCACCTGATGATCGGCGGCGGCGTCGCGGCCAACTCCCGGCTGCGCGAGATGGCCCAGCAGCGCTGCGACCGGGCCGGCATCCGGCTGCGGGTGCCCCGGCCGGGCCTGTGCACCGACAACGGCGCGATGGTGGCGGCGCTGGGCTCCGAGATGGTGTGGCGCGACCGCGCCCCCTCCGCCTTCGACCTGTCCGCCGACTCCTCGCTGCCGGTGACGGACGTCCACGTCCCCGCGGCGACCGGGCACGGCGACGTCCACGGCCAGGCCTACCAGGCCCTCGGCGGCGGCGCCGCATGACCGTCGCCGCGATGTGGGAGGCCCGGGCGGCGGACGGTCGCGGGGTCGAACTCGCCGCCTGGGTGCGGGAGTTCGCGCTGCCCGGACTGCGCGGCACGGCCGGGCTGGAGCGCCTCGAACTGCTCTCCGCGCCTGGCGAGCGGGTGCTGCTGATCACCTGGTGGAGCGGCGAGCCGCCCCAATCCGACATGTTCGCGGCCGTCGCCGACCCGCCGGCCGAGCTGCTCGGCCGCCCGGTGCACCGCTGGTCCTTCATCAGCGAGCACGTCGAGTAAGACCGACCGGCACATGGTGAGCGGCGTCGCGACGCCCGGGCTGTCGCCTGGACTGCGTTGTCGTCGGTCGCCGCAGCTCCGCTGCTACTCCCTCCTCCGCCTTGCCAGGCTCGGCCCGGACGCCGCTCCTTCCTCCACCCACCATGTGCCGGTCGGTCCAAGGCGTGGACGGGAACCGCCGCCGAGGCCGCTACCGTGCATAGCTGAGAGAAGGCTGGACGGGACCGGGAGCGCGCTGCGGTGAACAGGGACGGGCTGAGCAGGACCAGGACGTACGCGGCGGGGGCGCTGGCCCTGCTGGCCTTCGCCACCGCGTGCGGCGACAACGGGGGCGGCGGCGCCGCCGCGCCGGCCGCGAGCACGGCGGCGTCGGCGGCGGCCGGGCCCACCGGCGGCGGCACGCCGACCGCCGCGGCCACCACGCCCGGCGCGGCCCCGGCCCAGGGCGACGCCGCGGCCTGGGCGAAGTGGAACCTCAAGCCGCTGGCCCCGGCCCCCGCGCCGCCCGCCGACAAGCCCATCAAGCTCGAACGCACCGGCACCGTACCGGTGTTCAGCGATGTGAAGACCACCGACAAGGTCGTCTTCATCACCATCGACGACGGCGCCGAGAAGGACCCGAAGTTCGTCGAGATGCTGACCGACCTCAAGGTGCCGATCTCGATGTTCCTGACCAAGGACATCGTCAAGAACGACTACGGCTACTTCAAGCCGCTCCAGGCGCTGGGCAACCACATCCAGAACCACACCGTCACCCACCCGGTGATGAGCAAGCTGTCGGCGGACAAGCAGAAGTCCGAGATCTGCGAGGACCAGGCCGCGCTCACCCAGCAGTACGGCACCGCCCCGCTGCTGTTCCGCCCGCCGTTCGGCGACGGCGCCAACACCCCGACGCTCAACTCCTCGGTGCAGCAGTGCGGTCCGCGGGCGATCGTGCTCTGGCGCGAGTCGATGCAGATCCACGACATGCAGTACCAGGCGGGGGACAAGAAGCTGAAGTCCGGCGACATCATCCTGGCGCACTTCCGCGGCCCCAAGGAGCTCAAGGGCGCCACGATGACCCAGATGTTCGCGGACCTGCTGGCCCGGATCCAGGAGCAGGGCTTCTCGGTGGCCCGGCTGGAGGACTACATCCAGGCGCCGGCCTCGTAGGTCAGCCGACCGGCTGCCCCAGCATCATCAGCGGCCCGTCGTCGGTGCGGCTGAGGATCACCGTGACGGTGTTCGGCCCGGAGGGCTTGAGCTGGCGGCGCAGCTCCTCCGGGGTGATCGCCATCCCGCGCTTCTTGATCACCACCGTGCCGACCCCGCGCTCGCGCAGCAACGCCTTGAGCTTCTTGACGTTGTACGGCAGCACGTCGGTGAGCTCGAAGGCGTGCGCGTACGGGGTGGCGACCAGCCGGTCCGAGGTCACGTAGGCGATCTTCGGGTCGATCAGCCGGCCGTCGACCTGCCCGGCCACCTCGGCCACCAGGTGCGCCCGGATCACCGCGCCGTCCGGCTCGTACAGGTACCGCCCGACCGGGCCGGCCGGCGGGTCGGGCAGGTCGCCGCCGGTCAGGGTGGCGCCGTGCGGCAGCAGGGTGGCGCGGTGCGGGCGGGGCGCCCCGGTGCCGAACCAGAGCACCGCCTCCTTGACGTCCCCGTGGTCGGAGACCCACTCGGCCTCGGCGTCCGCCGGGACGGCCTCGTGCGGGATGCCCGGGGCGACCTTCAGGGCGCCGATCGGGGTCCGGCGGCCGGCCTCGATCGCCCAGGACAGCGGCGGGGCGTACGCCTCCGGGTCGAACACCCGGCCGCGCGCGGTGCGCCGGGCCGGGTCGGTGAACACCGCGTCGTAGCCGGTGACGTCCACCTCGGCGACGTCCGCGCAACGCACCTCGACCAGCGCGGACAGACCCAGCGCGGCGGCGTTGGCCGCGGTGGCGGCGCAGGCTGCCGGGTCCTTGTCGACGGCCAGCACGTGGATCCCGGCCCGGGCCAGCGCCAGCACGTCCCCGCCGATGCCGCAGCAGAGGTCCGCGAGGCGCCGTACGCCCAGCTCGGCGAAGCGGCGGGCCCGCCACTCGGCCACGCTGCGCCGGGTGGACTGCTCGACCCCGTTGGGGGTGAAGTACATCAGGTCGGCGTCCGCCCCGAACTTCGCCCGGGCCCGCTGCCGCAGCCGCGCCTGCCCGAACGCCGCCGACACCAGCTCCGCCGGGTGCTCCCGCCGCAACCGGGTGGCCAGCGCCAGTTCCTCCTCGGGGGCGAACTCGCGCAGCTCGGTGAGCAGGGCCTGACCCTCGGGGGTCAGCAGGGGCTGGAGGTTCTCGGTGTCCACCGGGCCATTCTGACCGGTCGGCGGCGGTGCGGGCGGTTCACCGCCACAGGACGCCCGAGGAGAGGACGGCGGGCACCAGGAACGGGGAGAGCGCGGCGGCGACCGACAGGATCCGGTAGTCGGAGCGCCAGCCGCGCACGGCCACGACGACGCCCGCCACCAGGGCGGCCGCCGGACCGGCGATCATCCCGTAGGCCAGGAACGCCCACCCGCGCCCGTCCCCGTCGTCCCCGGCGCCGGGCCCGTTGCCGAGGCAGGCGACGAAGGAGAAGACGACGAACGGGAGCACGCCCCCGAGCAGGGGCAGTGCCAGCAGGGCGAGCGCCGCGTCCTTGAGCCGGGACGGGCCGACGCGCATCGGGATCGAGGTCATGGCAGGAGTCTGGCCGCCGGTCCGGGCGCCGCACATGAGTACGGCTACTCATCCGTGCCCGGGCCCCGGGGGCGCGTCGTTGGCACTCTGGTTGACTGAGTGCTAACGGCGGCCTATGGTCGTCCTTGGCACTCCCCACTGGGGGAGTGCTAATGCGAAGACGTGTGTCTGACCCCCGCGACGGCAGACCCGCAGGTTCGCCACTACCCGTTAGACAACCCCGTAATCTCCGAAGGGGAGCTCGGACGTGACCACCAGCAGCAAGGTTGCCATCAAGCCGCTCGAGGACCGCATCGTGGTCCAGCCGCTCGACGCCGAGACCACCACGGCCTCCGGCCTGGTTATCCCGGACACCGCCAAGGAGAAGCCCCAGGAGGGCGTCGTCCTGGCCGTCGGCCCGGGCCGCTTCGAGGACGGCCAGCGTCTGCCGCTCGACGTCGCCGTCGGTGACATCGTCCTGTACTCGAAGTACGGCGGCACCGAGGTGAAGTACCAGGGCGAGGAGTACCTCGTCCTCTCCGCCCGCGACGTTCTCGCCATCATCGAGAAGTAAGTCGTTCCGACCCGCCCCGGATCCGTGTCCCTAGTGACAGGGGCCCGGGGCGTGGTCGTTGGTTCACGTAGTTCGGCGGCCGGTCGGCCGCAGCCCCGAGGGAATAGGGAACATGGCGAAGATCCTGCAGTTCGACGAGGACGCCCGCCGCTCGCTGGAGCGCGGTGTCAACAAGCTGGCCGACACCGTCAAGGTGACCATCGGCCCCAAGGGCCGCAACGTCGTCATCGACAAGAAGTTCGGTGCTCCGACCATCACCAACGACGGTGTCACCATCGCCCGTGAGGTCGAGCTGGACGACCCGTACGAGAACCTTGGCGCGCAGCTCGTCAAGGAGGTCGCCACCAAGACCAACGACGTCGCGGGTGACGGCACCACCACCGCCACCGTGCTGGCCCAGGCCCTGGTCAACGAGGGTCTGCGCAACGTCGCCGCCGGCGCCGGCCCGGCCGCCCTGAAGAAGGGCATCGACAAGGCCGTCGCCGCCGTCTCCGAGCACCTGCTGTCCGTCGCCCGCGAGATCGAGGGCAAGGACGACGTCGCCGCCGTCGCGTCCCTCTCCGCCCAGGACACCCAGGTCGGCGAGCTGATCGCCGAGGCGATCGACAAGGTCGGCAAGGACGGTGTCATCACCGTCGAGGAGTCGAACACCTTCGGCGTGGAGCTGGACTTCACCGAGGGCATGCAGTTCGACAAGGGCTACCTGTCGCCGTACTTCGTCACCGACGCGGAGCGCCAGGAGGCGGTCCTCGAGGACCCGTACATCCTGATCCACCAGGGCAAGATCTCCTCCATCCAGGAGCTGCTGCCGCTGCTGGAGAAGATCCTGCAGTCCGGCACCTCCAAGCCGCTGCTGATCATCGCCGAGGACGTCGACGGCGAGGCGCTGTCGACCCTGGTCCTGAACAAGATCCGCGGCATCTTCAACGCCGTCGCCGTCAAGGCCCCGGGCTTCGGCGACCGCCGCAAGGCGATCCTCGGCGACCTGGCCGCCCTCACCGGCGGCACGGTCATCTCCGAGGAGGTCGGCCTCAAGATCGACCAGGCCGGTCTGGACGTGCTGGGCAGCGCCCGCCGCGTGACCATCACCAAGGACGAGACCACGATCGTCGAGGGCGCCGGCGACGCCGACGCCGTGGCCGGCCGCGTCGCCCAGATCAAGGGCGAGATCGCCGGCACCGACTCCGACTGGGACCGCGAGAAGCTGCAGGAGCGCCTGGCCAAGCTGGCCGGCGGGGTCTGCGTCATCAAGGTCGGCGCCGCCACCGAGGTGGAGCTGAAGGAGCGCAAGCACCGCCTGGAGGACGCCATCTCGGCGACCCGTGCCGCGGTCGAGGAGGGCATCGTCGCCGGCGGTGGCGCCTCCCTGGTGCACGCCGCCAAGGTGCTGGACGGCGGCCTGGGCCTGTCGGGTGACGAGGCCACCGGTGTCGCCGTGGTCCGCAAGGCGCTGCACGAGCCGCTGCGCTGGATCGCCCAGAACGCCGGCCTGGAGGGCTACGTCATCACCTCCAAGGTCGCCGACCTGGAGCCCGGCCAGGGCTACAACGCCGCCACCGGCGAGTACGGCGACCTGGTGAAGGCCGGCGTCATCGACCCGGTCAAGGTCACCCGCTCCGCCCTGGAGAACGCCGCCTCGATCGCCTCCCTGCTGCTCACCACCGAGACCCTCGTGGTGGAGAAGAAGGAGACGGAGCCGGAGGCCGGCCACTCGCACGGCGGCCACGGCCACTCGCACTGAGGCCGAACGGCTGACCGGAGGCCCGGTCCGCGCCCCCCAGGGGGCGCGGACCGGGCCTCCGGCTGTGTTGCTCGCCCGCTCGCCTCCGGGGCGCTCGGACCCGGTGCCGACGGTCGGCGCTCCGGCGCTCGTGCCTCGCTTGTCGCTTCTTCCTTTCGGCACCGGCGCGCCCCTTCGGCTCGGGGCGGTGACTCGCCCGCTCGCCTCCGGGGCGTGGCTCGGGGCGGGTGCTCGCCCGCTCGGGGTGGTGCTGTCCAGTCTTCAACTATCAGTAGAATTTTGCAGAACGCAAAGATTGCCTTATAACTGAGGCATGATCGAGGCCCGCCACCTGCGCGTCCTGCGTGCCGTCGCCCGCACCGGCTCCTTCTCCGCCGCCGCCCGCGAGCTGGGGTGCACCCAGCCCGCCATCAGCCAGCAGATGAAGGCCCTGGAGAAGTCGGTGGACACCCCGCTGGTGGTCCGCTCGGGCCGCGGGATGCAGCTCAGCGAGGCCGGGCGGGTCCTGCTCAAGCACGCCACCGGAATCCTGGCCGGGCTCTCCGCCGCCGAGGAGGAGGTGGCCGCGATCGCCGGGCTGCGGGCCGGGCGGGTGCGGCTGGTCTCCTTCCCGACCGCGAGCTCCACCCTGGTGCCGCCGGCGGTCGCCCGCCTGCGGGACAGCCATCCGGGGGTGCGCGTGTCGCTGGTCGAGGCCGAGCCGCCGGAGTCGCTGGCGATGCTGCGCGGCGGCGAGTGCGAGATCGCGCTGGCCTTCCGCTATCCGCAGTCCGACGGCGCGACCGCGGTGCCGGCGCCCGCGCACGGCTCGCCGCGCGAGGCGCGGGCCGAGGCCAATCTGGAGGCGCAGCAGCTGTCGGCCGGCACCGACTGGTCCGACCTGGTGGTCACCCCGCTGCTGGACGACCCGCTGGTGGGCCTGCTGCCCGCCGCCCACCCGCTGGCCGGGCGGGGCGGTCCGGTGGGGCTGGCCGAGCTGGCGGGGGAGCAGTGGATCGCCGGCTGCCCGCAGTGCCGGGGCCACCTGGTGGAGCTGTGCGCGGGGGCGGGCTTCGAGCCCCGGATCGACTTCGCGACCGATGACTACCCGGCGGTGGTCGGCCTGGTGGCGGCCGGGCTCGGGGTGGCGGTGCTGCCCCGGCTGGCCTTGCAGTCGGTGCGCCCTGACGGCGTGTCGACGGTGTCGGTGCGGACGGCCTCCGGGGTGCCGGCGGTGCGCCAGGTGGTGGCGCTGACCCTGCCGGACCTGGCCGAGGTGCCGGCCGTCGCGCTGATGCGGGAGCGGCTGGCGGGTGCGGCCGGCGATCGCTGACGGTCGGTGACCGAGGTGCCCCTGAATGGGACCGGGGCGGCCTGAGGCGCCGCGAAGAAACGTTTCTTCACGGCGCACCGCGGAGGCGGGTCTAACGATGCGCGACCGCCGGCGGGGTCAGCGGGACCTCCACCAGCCGGTGCCGCGAGCGGCCCAGCATCTCCTCGCGCTCGTCCTCCGTCATCCCGCCCCAGACGCCGTACGGCTCACGGACCGCCAGGGCGTGCGCGGCGCACTCGGCGATCACCGGGCAGCGCATGCAGACCTCCTTGGCGCTGGCCTCGCGCGAACTGCGGGCGGCTCCGCGCTCGCCCTCGGGGTGGAAGAAGAGCGAGCTGTCCACGCCGCGGCAGGCTGCCGAGAGCTGCCAGTCCCAGAGGTCCGCGTTGGGACCGGGGAGGCGGGAGAAATCTGCCATGGCTCATTCCCTTCAGAGGCGGTTCGGCGGCGGCCGGGCATTTCAGCGGGGCTGCCGCCGGGCGGTGCCCGGCGGGGCGTCCCGCGCTGGTGTGGACACCTGGAAATATGACTTAAGGCAACTCCATGGACAAGTCACCCACACACTGGCACAACAGTCAATGACCATGCGAAAGCTATAAAAACGGGCAAAGTGGGCAAGGGGTTCGGCGGGCGCGGGCGTGGCAATCGGGTGGCCGACGGGCGCGCGACGGGCCGCACCGGTGTGCGGGTCGTGCGCCCACCCGCGCGCGAGCTGCGCAAAAGTGCGGCGTGTGCCCCGCGATGCGGCTGATCGGTAATGGGTTGGCCACGTACAGTGGTGGAGATGGCCTGAAGGCCGTAACTCATTCGAGTGACGGTCGTTGGAAGTGCGGAGGCGGTTAGCGGGCGCCGGACGTCGGGAACGATCGCGGGCAAGTCGGGGCGATCAGTACGAAGGTCCGTCGCCGATCGGCCGTGTCGGAGAGGTTCGTACCAGCCAGGAGGCTCAACGTGACGCGGATCAGCTGCGGAGGACGACGGTCATGACTTCCGTTCTCGTTTGCGACGATTCCCCGCTCGCCCGCGAGGCGCTTCGCCGCGCCGTCGCGACCGTACCCGGTGTGGACCGGGTCACCACCGCGACGAACGGGGAGGAGGTCCTCCGCCGCTGGGTGGCCGACCGCTCCGATCTCGTCCTGATGGACGTCCGGATGCCCGGCCTCGGCGGGGTCGAGACGGTCCGGCGGCTGCTGTCCGCCGATCCGGGCGCCCGGATCATCATGCTCACCGTCGCCGAGGACCTCGACGGTGTGGCGCTCGCGGTGGCCGCGGGTGCCCGCGGGTACCTGCACAAGGACGCCTCGCGCGCCGAGCTGCGGGCCACCGTCACCCAGGCCCTCGCCGACCCGACCTGGCGACTCGCCCCGCGCCGGCTGCGCAGCCCCGACATGGGCGCGGCACCGACCTTGACGGCGCGTGAGATCCAGGTCCTGGAGGGCATGAGCCACGGGCGCAGCAACGCCGAGATCGGGCGCGAGCTGTTCCTGTCCGAGGACACCGTCAAGACCCATGCCCGACGGCTGTTCAAGAAGCTCGGGGCCTCCGACCGCGCGCACGCGGTGGCGCTGGGTTTCCGCTGGGGCCTGGTCCGCTGACCGTCGCCGGCGCCGCCGGTTGCGGCGCGCCGCCGTCGAATTCCGGAACGGACGCCGCACAGGCGTGTGACGTTACGGTCCCGAGGTTGCACCATGGAGGAGTGGAGCACCTCGGGGACCAGCGGACAGGCACTGCGGCGAACCACGCAGCCGCAGGACACTCGGCGAACGGCGCGACGGACGGAACCACCCACGGCGGCGGGGCGGAAGGCGGCACGGTGCAGGAGGGGCCGGTGGTGCGCGGCACGCCGTACGGTGCCGCAGCGCATAACGTTCCGGTGCACAACTCCGGACGCGGTGCCGCGTTTTCTCGATCGACCAGGCACCATGGACCGATGCGCGACGATGTCGCCGGTGCGGCCGGCCAGGCGGACCCGGGTGAGGCCGAGCCCTCCGACCCGGGCCACGATCCGGCGTACGCGGACTCCGGTGACTCCGGAGATTCCGGCGCGGAGGCCGGTCCGGGCCGCCCGCCGGTGCTCGGTACCGGCGGCTCGCCCCTGGTGGGCGAACTGGTCGCGGCCGCCGTGCGCGGCGAGGGCCCGGCCATCGACGCGCTGCTCGCCTACGTCCACCCGCTCGCGCTGCGGTACTGCCGCGCCAAGCTGGTCCGGCTGCCGGGCGGGGCCCGGCACCACGTGGACGACGTGGCCCAGGAGGTCTGCGTCGCCGTGCTGTGCGCGCTGCCCCGGTACAAGGACCAGGGGCGGCCGTTCGAGGCCTTCGTCTACGGCATCGCCGCGCACAAGATCGCCGATCTGCAGCGGGCCGCGATGCGCGGGCCCGGCTCGACCGTGGTGCCGCAGGACGACCTGCCGGAGGTGCCGGACGAGGCGCTCGGCCCGGAGGAGCAGGCGCTGTTGAGCAGCGACGCGGCCTGGGCCAAGGAGCTGCTCTCCAACCTGCCGGCCCGTCAGCGCGAACTGGTGCTGCTGCGGGTGGCCGCCGGGCTGTCGGCGGAGGAGACCGGCGAGGTGCTCGGGATGTCGCCGGGGGCCGTCCGGGTGGCCCAGCACCGGGCGCTCAGTCGGCTGCGGGCGCTCGCGGAGGAGTCCTCCTGAGACGGAGGGGCTGGTCCGGGGCCCGTGCGCGGCGGAATGAGCCGCGGGGGGTGCTTGTTGTCAAGGGCACACGAGGGCACATTCGCGGTGCCAGTACCATGGGGTATCGGCGCCTGGGCAGGTTGCCAAAGTTTCGCGGGTGCGCACGGGGTTTCCTTGGAGGTTCGTCCAAGTCCGGCTCACCCGGCTTTCGGCGGTCTGCGCGAGTGAGCGATCAACGCGCCCCCTCCCTCTGGGCGCGAGCGGATTAGGCCGGCCACGGAAGGTACCCCCAAATGTCTTACAACGCCGCAGGCGTACCCGAGAAGTTCGCCATGCTCGGGCTCACGTTCGATGACGTCCTGCTGCTGCCGGGGGCCTCCGCGGTGCTGCCGAACGAGGTCGACACCTCCTCGCGGATCTCCCGGAACGTGCGCGTCAACATCCCGCTGCTGTCCGCGGCGATGGACAAGGTCACCGAGGCGCGGATGGCCATCGCGATGGCCCGCCAGGGCGGCGTCGGCGTGCTGCACCGCAACCTGTCGGTCGAGGACCAGGCCAACCAGGTCGACCTGGTGAAGCGCTCCGAGTCCGGCATGGTCACCGACCCGATCACGGTCGGCCCGGACACCACGCTGGCCGAGGCCGACGCGCTGTGCGCCAAGTTCCGCATCTCCGGCGTGCCGATCGCCGACGAGGCCGGCAAGCTGCTCGGCATCGTCACCAACCGTGACATGGCCTTCGAGTCGGACCGCAGCCGCCAGGTCCGCGAGATCATGACCCCGATGCCGCTGATCACCGGCAAGGTCGGCATCTCCGGTGAGGACGCGATGGCGCTGCTGCGCCGTCACAAGATCGAGAAGCTGCCGCTGGTCGACGACGAGGGCCGGATCAAGGGCCTGATCACCGTCAAGGACTTCGTCAAGGCCGAGAAGTACCCGCACGCCGCCAAGGACGCCGAGGGCCGTCTGCTGGTCGGTGCCGCGGTCGGCGCCAGCGCCGAGGCCTTCGACCGGGCCCAGGCCCTGGTCGAGGCGGGCGCGGACTTCCTGGTCGTCGACACCTCGCACGGCCACAGCCACAACGCGCTGGCCTGGATCTCGAAGATCAAGTCGGCCGTCGGGATCGACGTGGTCGGCGGCAACGTCGCCACCCGGGACGGCGCCCAGGCGCTGATCGACGCCGGCGTGGACGGCGTCAAGGTCGGCGTCGGCCCCGGCTCCATCTGCACCACCCGCGTCGTCGCCGGCATCGGCGTCCCGCAGATCACCGCCATCTACGAGGCCGCCCAGGCCTGCCAGGCGGCCGGTGTGCCGGTCATCGGCGACGGCGGCCTGCAGTACTCGGGCGACATCGGCAAGGCGCTGGCCGCCGGTGCCGACACCGTCATGCTGGGCTCGCTGCTGGCCGGCTGCGAGGAGTCCCCGGGCGAGCTGATGTTCATCAACGGCAAGCAGTTCAAGTCCTACCGCGGCATGGGGTCGCTGGGCGCCATGCAGTCGCGCGGCCAGGGCCGCTCGTACTCCAAGGACCGCTACTTCCAGGCCGAGGTCGCCTCGGACGACAAGCTCGTGCCCGAGGGCATCGAGGGCCAGGTGCCCTACCGCGGCCCGCTGTCGGCGGTGCTGCACCAACTGGTCGGCGGTCTGCGGCAGACCATGGGCTACGTCGGCGCCGCGACCATCTCCGAGATGGAGAGCAAGGGGCGGTTCGTCCGGATCACCTCGGCGGGGCTCAAGGAGAGCCACCCGCACGACATCCAGATGACCGTCGAGGCGCCGAACTACTCGACCCGCTGAGCGTCCTGATCGGCCTGATCGTCCGAGGGGCCCGTCGCTGCACCGCAGCGGCGGGCCCCTCGGCCGGTCCCGGGCGTGGGCCGTCGGGGCGGCCCGCGCCGAGCCGAAGGGGAGCGCCGACCGTCGGCAGCGGGTCGGAGCGCACCGGAGGCGAGCGCGCGAGTCATTGGCAGTACGGGATACTGGGGGCGGCCGGGGTGACCCGGCGGGTATGAGCAACAAACCAGAAGGGCTCGAAGTGACTGAGATCGAGATCGGGCGAGGCAAGCGCGGCCGCCGGGCGTATGCCTTCGACGACATCGCCGTCGTCCCCAGTCGCCGTACGCGTGACCCGAAGGAGGTCTCGATCGCCTGGCAGATCGACGCCTACCGCTTCGAGCTGCCGTTCCTGGCCGCCCCGATGGACAGTGTGGTCTCGCCGGAGCAGGCCATCAAGATCGGCCGTCTGGGCGGTCTGGGCGTGCTGAACCTCGAAGGCCTCTGGACCCGCTACGAGGACCCGCAGCCGCTGCTGGACGAGATCGCCTCGATCACCGACGCCTCCACCGCGACCCACCGGCTGCAGGAGATCTACTCCGCGCCGATCCGTGCCGAGCTGATCAAGCAGCGGATCCAGGAGGTCCGTGACTCCGGCGTGGTCACCGCCGCCGCGCTCTCGCCGCAGCGCACCGCCGAGTTCTCCAAGGCGGTCGTGGACGCCGGGGTCGACGTCTTCGTCATCCGCGGCACCACCGTCTCGGCCGAGCACGTCTCCGGCGCCGCCGAGCCGCTCAACCTCAAGCAGTTCATCTACGAGCTGGACGTTCCGGTGATCGTCGGCGGCTGCGCCACCTACACCGCCGCGCTGCACCTGATGCGGACCGGCGCCGCCGGTGTGCTCGTCGGGTTCGGCGGTGGCGCCGCCCACACCACCCGCAACGTGCTCGGCATCCAGGTGCCGATGGCGACCGCGGTGGCGGACGTCGCGGCGGCCCGCCGTGACTACATGGACGAGTCCGGCGGCCGGTACGTGCACGTGATCGCGGACGGTGGCGTCGGCTACAGCGGCGACATCCCGAAGGCCGTGGCCTGTGGCGCCGACGCCGTGATGATCGGTGCGGCGCTGGCCCGGGCGACCGACGCGCCGGGCAAGGGGTTCCACTGGGGCATGGAGGCCGTCCACGAGGAGCTGCCGCGCGGCAAGCGGATGGACCTCGGGACCGTCGGCACCACCGAGGAGATCCTGACCGGCCCCTCGCACACGCCGGACGGGACCATGAACCTCTTCGGCGCGCTGCGCCGGGCGATGGCCACCACCGGGTACACGGAGCTGAAGGAGTTCCAGCGGGTCGAGGTCACGGTGAACCCGGCGCTGGACCACCACTGAGCGGTGCGCTGACGAAGGCCCCTGCCGGCTCTGCCGGTGGGGGCCTCCGGGTTTTCCGGGGGCGTTCGCGGTCAGCCGCGGTCGGCGGCGCGGCGGGTGAGGAGGAAGCCGCCGATCAGGGCGATGGCGTAGAAGGCCAGGTCGAGCGGGCGCAGGTCGGCGCGCCAGGTGGTGAGGGTGCCGGGGAGGAGGTCGTGGGGGGCGGGGTCCTCGGCCCGGAGCAGGCGGAGGTGCTCGGTGAGCTGGCCGGTCAGGAGGGCACCGGCGGCGAGGAGGGCGCCGAGCGGGGGGAGCAGGCGGTTCCGGCCACCGAGGCGGCCCAGGGGGAGGGCGACCAGGCCGGCCTGGGCGATGGTGAGCCAGCCGAGGGAGTCGGCGGCGCGCAGCGGGGCGCAGCCGTAGGCGAGGCCGCTCAGGAGGGCGGCGAGGAGGGCCAGGGCGATCGCGAGGGCGGTGCGGCGGCGGGGGGCGTTCCGGGCGGTGGTGGGGGCGCTGGGCGGGTAGCCGGTGACGGGGACGCCGGGCATGCCGGGGGCGACGTAGCCGTCCGGGGTGTCCAGGACGGGTGCGACCGAATAGTGCTGGGCGGTGCGCGGGCGGGGCGACGGGGCGTCAGCGCCCGGTGTGGGTGCGGTCATGGGCGTCGAGTCCCCCCGGAAAAGACGATGAGCTGCCGAACGGTAGCAGCGCTTCGGGCAGATCTTGGCGAGTTTTCGATCACAGATCGGGCACAGAGCGTCGCCCCCGTTCCGGTTCGTCCCGGGTTGGAACGGGGGGTGGGTGGCCGTCGCCCCTCCGGACAGGGGATGATGGAGGCTTGGGCGTTCGGGCCCTGGCCGGGCCGACGCGCCGTCACCACGACCGCCAGCAGCACATGGGGGAACGTTCCGAATGACCCAGGCGCAGGGTTCCACCGGCCGCCTCCTGGCCGGCCGCTACCGGCTGAACGGCGTGCTCGGACGCGGTGGCATGGGTACCGTCTGGCGCGCCGAGGACGAGATGCTGGGCCGGACCGTCGCGGTCAAGGAACTGCGGATGAACGCCAGCGTCGAGGAGGAGGAGAAGCACCGGCTGATCGTCCGGACGCTGCGCGAGGCGAAGGCGACCGCGCGGATCCGGCACAACTCGGCGGTGACCGTCTTCGACGTGGTCGACGAGGACGACCGGCCGTGGATCGTCATGGAGCTGGTCGAGTCCCGCTCGCTGGCCGACGTCGTCCGGGAGGACGGGCCGCTGGCGCCCGCCCGGGCGGCGGAGATCGCGCTGGACGTGCTGGGCGTGCTGAGCGCGGCGCACGCGCTGGGCATCCTGCACCGGGACGTCAAGCCGTCCAACGTGCTGATCGGCGACGACGGCCGGGTCGTGCTCACCGACTTCGGCATCGCCAGCGTGGAGGGCGACGCCTCGGTCACCTCCACCGGGATGCTGGTCGGCGCGCCCTCGTACATATCCCCGGAGCGGGCGCGCGGGCAGAAGCCGGGGCCGCCGGCCGACCTGTGGTCGCTGGGCGGCACGTTGTACGCCATGGTCGAGGGGCGGCCGCCGTACGACCGCGGCTCGGCGTTGGCCACCCTGACCGCGGTGATGACCGAGGACCTGACCGCGCCCGCGAACGCCGGGCCGCTGCTGCCGGTCATCGAGGGGCTGCTGGAGAAGGACCCGGCGAAGCGGCTGGACGCCTCGCAGACCCGGTCGATGCTCAAGCGGGTGGTCGCGGAGGCGACCGCGAAGTCCGAGTCGACCACCGAGCACGCGATGCCGGTCGAGTCGGTGGCGGTGAAGGTGGCGGACGACAAGGCCGAGGAGGCCGGGGCCGGGGGAGCGGCGGCGGCCAAGGAGGCCACGGAGACCGAGGGGTCCAAGGAGGCCGAGAAGGCCAAGGAGACTCCGAAGCGGACCGTGGGCGGGCTGCTGGGGACGGTCCGGGTGGGGAGCCGGGCCCGGGACGAGAAGCCCGCGGCGGAGCCCGCTGCCGTGCAGCCCGCGGGTCCGGTGCCGGCGACCGAGCCGATCCGGCCGGTGACCAGTGAGTGGACGATGGGCGCGACCCAGGCGGCCGGGGCCGATCCGCGCAAGGGCCGGCGGCGGCTGGCCATCGCGACCGTGGTGGTCGTGCTGCTGCTGATCGCCGGGATCGTCGCCGTCGTCCAGGCCGTCGGCAGCGGGGACGGCGGGGCGAAGGGGGAGGGCACGCACAGCGCGGGCGCCACCGCGCCGGTCGCGGCGACCACCGGGACCACGCCGAGCCAGCCGCCGGCCACCGAGCCGGCTCCGGCCGGGACGCCGGCGGAGCCGTCGGCCACGGCGGGGTCCCCGGCGGAGTCCTCGGCCGCCGCACCGCCGTCGGCCACCAGCACGGCGGCCCAGCCGCCGGCCTCCGACCCGGCCGCGGCGCAGACCACGCCGCCGGCCGCGCCCGGTGGTCCGGTACCGGCCGGGTTCCACGCGTACCAGGACCCGAGCGGCTTCTCGGTCGTCCTGCCGGACTGGCTGCAGCCGGCCGGGTCGGACGCCAACCGGCGGATCTTCAAGAACTCCGCCGACGGCAGCCAGCTGCGGATCGAGTGGACCACCTCGCCCGGTGCCAGCGCCCTCGCCGACTGGCAGGAGTCCGAGCCCAACGTGCGCGGCCAGGTGACCAACTACCAGCGACTGAACCTGGCGGCGATCACCTACCGGCAGTGGACCAACGCGGCGGACTGGGAGTGGACCAACGGCACGCCCAAGACCCACTCGCTCAACCGGGGCTTCGTGACCGGGAGCCCGGCCAAGTACGGCTACTCGATCTACTGGATCGTCCCGGACGCGCAGTGGGCCGCGCAGGCCCCGGTCCGGGACGTCGTGTTCAACAGTTTCCAGCCGGCGCCGTAGGGCGGGGCCGTAGAACGGCGCCGTAGAACGGGGCCGTAGGGCGGGTGTCAGCCGAGCAGGCGCTGCTTGGCTCGGGCGAATTCGTCCTCGGTGAGCGCGCCGGAGGCCCGCAGGGCGGCCAAGCGCTCAAGCTGGTCGAGGAGTTGCCCGCCGGACGTGGCGTCGGTGGGGGTGGTGTCGGCGCCGGTGGTGTCGGCCGGGGTCGGCGGCCGGGTGGTGCGGGCGACCCGGGCGGCCTCGCGGACCTGCTCGGCGAAGACGTCGGCCTTGGCCACGTCCTCGAAGCGGTGGGAACCGGTCAGGGCGACGACGGTCAGGACGTCGCCGTTGAGTTTGGTGCGGGCCACGGTGGCGTCGGTGACGGCGGTGAGCGGAACCGGTACCGGTGGCTTCCCGTCCTTCAGGAAGAGCAGCCGGTGGGTGGTGAGCACGATCACCCCCTTGCGGAAGTGGTCGGGATGGCGCCCGGCCGTGGAGGCGACGGGCTGCTCGCCATCGATGACGGCCGCTTCCACCGAGCGGACGGCCTCGGCCTGCTTGGCTTGGTTGCTGTTGCCCGCCACCCTGAAGGCGGTGTCGATCAGATCGGTCCAGTCCATGGGGCCGAGCGTAAAGGAGCCGCTCAGTAGGCTGCTCGGTGAGCGAGAGGAACTGGCATGCGAGGCAGCCCGGGCCAGTTGTTGGCGGGGCGGTACCGGCTGACGGACCGTCCCGAACTGCTGCGCGCCTCCGCGGTGGACGAGCGGACCGGTGAAACGGTCCTGCTGCGCGCCGTGGAGTTGCCCGCGCTGCTGACCGGCGGTCAGGACCCGGACGAGCCCAACCCCGGGCACGGGGACCGGCTGGTGCGGCGGGTCGCGACGGTCGGCTCGGCCGCGCCGTCCTGGCACCCGCGGCTGCTGCGCGGGGTCGGCGCCTTCGTCGAGGGCGAGCTGCTGTGGACGGTGGAGGAGCGGCCGGCCGGCTGGACGCTGGCCGAGCTGCTCACCGCCGGGCCGCTCCCGCCGTACCGGGCCGCCGAGTTGGCGGCGGACCTGGCCGGTGCGCTGCGGGCGCTGCACGAGGCCGGGCTCTCCCACGGCAATGTGACCGCCGAGTCGGTGCTGGTCTGCGAGGACGGCGCGGCGATGCTCGGCGGGCTGCTCGACGGGGTCGCGCAGGAGGGGCTGGCGGAGGATCTCGGCGGACCGGGCGGGCGGCGCCGGTACGAGGTGCGGGCCACCCTGGTCGGCCCGGTCGCCGAGCGCTGGCCGCTGGACGGCGGCCCCGCCGGGGACTGCTGGGCGCTCGGGGTGCTGCTGCAGCGGATGGTCACCGGCCGCGCGCCGTTCCCGGAGCACGGCGTGCCGGAGCTGGTGACGGCCGTACGCGACGGGCGGCGCGAGCCCTCGGTGGCCTGCGGGCCGGTGGCGCCGCTGGTCGAGCGGCTGGTGCAGCCGGACCCGGGGCTGCGGCCCACCGCGGAGGCGGTGCGGGCGGAGCTGGCGGCGCTGCTGGCGGGCGCCCCGGAGCCGGTCGACGAGGAGCGGGCGGCGCGGGAGTTGGAGCTGAAGCCGGAGGCGCCGCTGGTGCCCCTGCGGCCGCGGCGGCGCGGGCGGGGCGACCGGCCGGCGGAGGTCGCGCCGGAGGGCGGGGCGGTGCGGGCCGGCGGGGGGCGGGCGTCCCGGATACCCCCGGCCCTGCTGGGGCCATTGCTGGTCGGGGGCGTGCTCGCGCTGCTGGTGCTGGGAGTGGTCGCCGTGGTGCTGTTCGCAGGCTGACGGCCCCGGCGGCCGCCGCTGCGCCGGTCCGGCGGGTGGGCGAGATTACCGGGCGTGGCAGGGTGCGCCTAATGTGTCCGTGGGATTTGTTCGAACAGCGGTCTGCGGCGGGCTTTCCGCCGCGACGGCGGCAGGTGGAATCGAGAGGGGGAGCGGTCGCCGATGGGCTCGCAGGACCGGCCGGAGGCGGCCGAAGCGGAGCGGCTGCTGGCCGGGCGGTACGAGCTCGGTGAGCGACTCGGCCGGGGCGGGATGGGCACGGTCTGGCGGGCCTGGGACCGGATGCTGGACCGCGAGGTCGCGGTCAAGGAGCTGACCGTCAACCACCTGCCGGAGGAGGACCTGCAGATCCTGCACACCCGGATGAAGCGGGAGGCCAGCGCCGCCGCCCGGATCAAGCACCCCGGTGTGATCACCGTGCACGACGTGCTGGAGCAGGACGGCCGGCCCTGGATCGTGATGGAGCTGGTCGACGGCCGCTCGCTGGCCGACGTGATCAGCCAGGACGGCACCCTGCCGCCGCGCGCCGCCGCCGAGGTCGGCAGCCAGGTGCTCGCCGCGTTGCACCGCGGCCACCAGCTCGGCGTGCTGCACCGGGACGTCAAGCCGGCCAACGTGCTGCTGGAGCGCGGCACCGGGCGGGTGGTGCTGCTGGACTTCGGCATCGCGAAGTACGAGGGCTCGACCGAGCTGACCCGGCCCGGCGACCTGGTCGGCTCGCCGGACTACCTGGCACCCGAGCGCGCCCAGGGCCAGCGGCCCGGGCCGGCCTCCGACCTGTGGGGCCTCGGGGCGACGCTGTACGCGGCCGTCGAGGGCCAGTCGCCGTTCCGCCGGGACTCGCCGATCACCACGCTGGCCGCGGTGGTCGACGAGCCGCTGCCGGAGTCGCGCCGGGCCGGCCCGCTGGGGCCGGTGCTGGCCGCGCTGATGGCCAAGGACCCGGCCGACCGGCCGAGCGCGGACGAGGCGGCCCGGATGCTGGCCGAGGTGCAGTCCGGGCACACCATGGGGCTGAAGACCGTCGGGGCGCCGGCCGCGCCGGTGCGCACGCCCACCCAGTCGGTGCCGGTGGTGGACCGCAGCGCGGGGCAGGACGGGACCGTCGCGGTGACGCCGGACGGTTCGGACGGCGCGGCGGGCGCGGAGGACCCGACGGATCCGCGTCCGGCCGGGACCGCCCCGACCGCGGTGGCGGCCGTGCCGTCCGCCCAGCCCGTTCCGGTCGTGCCGGTGGTTCCGGTCGGTGCGGTCGGCGCCGGCGGTCCGGTCGGTGCTTTCGGTGCGGTCGGTGTCGGCGGTCCGGTCGGTGCTTTCGGTGCGGTCGTCGGGGACACCGCCGGGGGCGTGGCCGCCGCCGGTGCGCCGGTCGCGCACTCCGGCGCGCCCGCGCGCGGTCCGGCCAAACGCCGCAACCGGATGAAGCTGGTCGCCATCGCGGTGGCGGTCGGCGTGCTGGCGGCCGCGGCGACCTTCCTCGCCACCCGGCACCTGTCCGGCTCCCACGGCGCCGACCCGGTGCCCACCGGGCAGCCGGACACGCCCGAGCCCACCGAAACCGATCCGACCGGCACCCCCACCCCGGGCGCGCCCGCGCCGGCCGGCTACCGCTGGGTCGACGACCAGGCCGGCTTCCGCTTCCCGCTGCCGACCGGCAGCCCGACCTGGCAGCGCAGCAGCGGGACGGACGCCAACCAGATCTTCTACAGCCCCGACAGCCGGGTGCACTACCTGCAGTTCGCGGTCACCGTCGGCCAGCCGGTCAAACCGCTGGACCACATGCGGCAGATGGAGGTCAACGTCGCCAAGTCGCTGAAGGACTACAAGCAGCTCCGGATGGCCGGCACCGTGGTGAACGGCCACGAGGCGGCCACCTGGGAGTTCAGCTACGCGGCCAAGGAGGGCGGGCGCCGCCGGGCGATCGAGACCGAGTTCATCGACGACGACGGCACCTCCTACGCGATCTACGCGTCCAGCCCGGACAAGGGCGACGAGTGGCAGCAGACCGAGCAGCGGTTCACCACGGTGCTCAACCACTTCACGCCCACCCGCTGAGCGGCCCGGGCCGTACGGGCGGAGCGCCCCGCTTTCGCCCGACTGCGGCAGATTCTTGTTACCGACGGGTACCGGACCGGCCGCCGAAGGCCTAGGCTGCGCCGTATGTCGGACCTCACAGCAGACGCAGTGGCCACCGAACACCCCGGCGCCGCCCCCGCGGACGGCAACCCGGCCGCTCCCGGCGGCGGCCGGACCGTAGCGACCGCCGTCCCGCGCTCCCTGGTCGAGCGGCTGGCCGCCGGGGTCACCGCCACCGGCGAGCCCAGCGTGGTGGAGACCGTCGCCCCGCTGACCGGTGAGCGGCTGGCCGGCCTGCCGCAGTCCACCCCGGCCGACGTCGAGGTCGCCTTCCAGCTGGCCCGCCGCGCCCAGGCCGCCTGGGCCGCGCTGCCGGTGCGCCGCCGGGCCGCCGTGCTGCTGCGCTTCCACGACCTGCTGCTCAAGCGGCAGGACGAGGTGCTGGACCTGGTCCAGGCCGAGACCGGCAAGGCCCGGCTGCACGCCTTCGAGGAGGTGCTGGCCGTCGCCATGGCCGCCCGACACTACGGGCGCGCCGCGCACGGCTACCTGAAGGACCGGCGCCGCGGCGGTGCGCTGCCGGTGCTCACCCACACCGTGGAGGCCCGCCGCCCCAAGGGCGTGATCGGCCACATCTCGCCGTGGAACTACCCGCTGGAGCTGTGCATCGGCGACCTGCTGCCCGCCTTCGTGGCCGGCAACGCGGTGGTCAACAAGCCCGACACCCAGACCGCGCTGACCGGGCTGTGGGCCCGTGAGCTGCTGATCGAGGCCGGGCTGCCGGCCGACCTCTGGCAGGTCGTGATCGGCGACGGCCCGGTGATCGGCCCCGCCGTGGTGGAGCACGCCGACTACGTCTCCTTCACCGGCTCCACCCGCACCGGCCGCGAGGTCGCCCAGCGGGCCGCCGCCCGGCTGGTCGGCGCCTCGCTCGAACTCGGCGGCAAGAACGCCATGCTGGTGCTCGCCGACGCCGACCTGGAGGCCGCCGCCGCGGGCGCCGTCCGGGCCTGCTTCTCCACGGCCGGCCAGCTGTGCATCTCGATCGAGCGGCTGCTGGTGCACCGCTCGGTGGCCGACCGCTTCCTGGAGCTCTTCGTCGCCCGCACCCGGGCGCTGCGCCTGGGCGGCGGCCTGGCCTACGGCGCCGACATGGGCTCGCTGGTCTCCGCCCGGCAGCTGGACACCACCACCCGGCACGTGGCGGAGGCGGTCAAGTCCGGCGCCACCGTGCTCACCGGCGGACGGGCCCGGCCCGACCTCGGCCCGTACTTCTACGAGCCGACCGTTCTGGACGGGGTGACCCCGGAGATGGCGGTCTGCGCCGAGGAGACCTTCGGCCCGGTCGTCTCGGTCTACCGCTTCGACACCGAGGACGAGGCGGTGGCCGCCGCCAACTCCACGCCGTACGGCCTGAACTCCAGCGTCTGGACCAGGAACCCGCGGCGCGGCCGGGCGGTCGCGGCCCGGCTGCGCACCGGCACGGTCAACGTGAACGAGGCCTACGCGGCCGCGTACGGCTCGGTCGCCGCGCCGATGGGCGGCATGGGCGACTCGGGGCTGGGCCGGCGGCACGGCGCCGAGGGCATCCTGCGCTTCACCGAGGCGCAGACCATCGCGACCCAGCGGTTGATGCCGATCGCCCCGTCGTTCGGGCTGGACGACAAGCAGTTCGCCGCCGTGATGACCGGCGGGCTGCGGGCGCTCAAGGCGCTGCGCTTCAAGTAGCGCCGACCCGCCCGCCCCGCCGGCGGTTCGACCCCTTCAAGCTCTCTCAACCCCTTTTGGGCCCCTTTTCACCCCCCTAGGAGCAGTGGCAGATGGTGGAGTCCGGCGGTGCGGCGGAGTTCGACTACGACGTGGTCGTGGTCGGCTCCGGCTTCGGCGGTTCGGTCGCGGCGCTGCGGCTGACCGAGAAGGGTTACCGGGTCGCCGTCCTGGAGGCCGGGCGGCGCTTCGAGCGGGACGAACTGCCCCGCAACTCCTGGGACCTGTCGAACTACCTGTGGGCGCCGCAGCTCGGGCTGTACGGCATCCAGCGGATCCACCTGCTGGCCAATGTGCTGATCCTGGCCGGCGCCGGGGTCGGCGGCGGCTCGCTGAACTACGCCAACACCCTGTACGTGCCGCCGAAGGCCTTCTTCGAAGACCGCCAGTGGCGCCACATCACGGACTGGCAGGCGGAGTTGGCGCCGTTCTACGACCAGGCGCAGCGGATGCTCGGGGTCCGGCTGAACCCGACCGTCACGCCGTCCGACGTCCACCTCAAGGCGGCGGCCGAGCGGATGGGCGTCGGGGACACCTTCCACATGGCGCCGGTCGGGGTCTTCTTCGGGGACGGCAAGGACACCGACGGCGCCGCCAAGGCCGCGCCCGGCGAGGAGGTCGCCGACCCGTACTTCGGCGGCGCGGGCCCGGCCCGCAAGGCCTGCGTGGAGTGCGGCGAGTGCATGACCGGCTGCCGGCACGGCGCCAAGAACATGCTCACCGAGAACTACCTGTACCTGGCCGAGCAGGGCGGCGCGGAGATCCACCCGCTCACCACCGTGGCCCGGATCCGGGAGCACGGCGAAGGCTTCGCGGTGGACGTGCGGCGCACCGACTCCCGGTCGAGGACCGACCGGGTCAAGGCCGGCGCCCGGACCGTCACCGCCGCCCGGGTGGTGGTCGCGGCCGGCACCTACGGCACCCAGTCGCTGCTGCACCGGATGCGCGACGCCGGCCACCTGCCCCGGATCTCCGCGCGGCTCGGCGAGCTGACCCGCACCAACTCCGAGGCGCTGGTGGGCGCGCAGACCACCGACCGGCGCTACGGCGCCAAGGCGGACTTCACCAAGGGCGTCGCGATCACCTCGTCGATCCACCCGGACGCGAACACCCACATCGAGCCGGTCCGCTACGGCAAGGGCTCCAACGCGATGGGCGCGCTGTCGATCGCCCAGGTCAAGGGCGGTGGGAAGGGCCCGCGCTGGCTGCGCTACCTGGGCAACTCGGTGCTCCACCCGGTGACCTTCGGCCGCTCGATGAACCAGCGCGGCTGGTCCGAGAAGACGATCATCGGCCTGGTGATGCAGTCGCTGGACAACTCGATCACCGTCTCGCTCAAGAAGGGCCCGCTCGGCAAGCCCCGGCTCACCTCCGGCCAGGGCCACGGCGAGCCCAACCCGACCTGGATCCCGGCCGCCGAGCAGGGCGCCCAGGCGCTGGCCGACGAGATCAACGGCTTCCCCGGCAGCACCGTCGGCGAGATCTTCGACATCCCGATGACCGCGCACTTCCTCGGCGGCTGCCCGATCGGCGACGCCCCCGAGACCGGCGTGGTCGACCCGTACCACCGGCTCTACGGCCACCCCGGGATCAGCGTGGTGGACGGCGCGGCCGTCTCCGCCAACCTCGGCGTCAACCCCTCGCTCACCATCACCGCGCAGGCCGAACGCGCGATGTCGATGTGGCCCAACAAGGGCGAGCCGGACCGCCGCCCGGAGCAGGGCGGGGAGTACCAGCGGGTCGGCGCGGTCGCGCCGGTGCGCCCGGCCGTGCCGGAGGGCGCGTTCGGCGCGCTGCGACTGCCGCTGCTGCCCGTCCCGGAGGTCCCGAAGAAGCGCGACTGACCCGGTTCGGACGGCCAACCGGCCCGGCCCGTATCGCGGTTGACATCCGTTCGGATCCGATGGGATAAACGGGCTCCCTGGGGGACCAGGCACTCGTCGAGCGGGGGGAATGCGTTCCATGGCCAACTGCGCATCGTGCGGGGCGACTTCGGTGGAGGGGGCGTCCGTCTGCGGCTCGTGCGGACGGACGCCGACACCCCCGCCGCCCCCGCCCCCGCCCCCGCCGCCGGCCGTCGCGCCGCCCGCCGTGCCCGTACCGCCCGGGTACCACCCGCCGCCGCCCGTCCCACCGGTCGGGCCCTACCCGCCGCCGCCCGGTGCCGGGTACCCGCCGGTCGGCGGTCCGCCCGCGGTGGGCAGTTGGGGCGCCGGCCGGCCGTACCAGCCGTCCTCGGCCGCCCGCCGGCTGCTGGCCGGGCCCGACTGGCGCCCGGCGCTGCGGGCGGCCCTCGCCCCGACCGCGGTGCTGCTGCTGGCGGCGCTGTTCGCGGCGATCCCCAGCGACTACACCTACGACCGGGCCTTCCCCACGCCCGACTTCGGCGACCGCTTCCTCTCCACCCTGGCGATGGCGCTGAACGCGCTCGGCGCGCCGTTCCGGCTCGGCTACCAGAGCCCGATCAGCAGGAGCCGCTCGGAGGGCGTGGACGTCACCTTCTGGCTGGTGCCGATGACGGTCACCGTCCTGTGGGGCGTCGCGCTCTGGCTCGGCCTGCGGGCCGGGCTGCGCCGGCGCAGGGCCGACGGATCCCAGCTGACCCGGGCCCAGGCGGCCGGCGAGGCGCTGCGTACGGCGGTGGTGCTCGGCCTGGTCACCGTGGTGCTCGGGCTGGTCGCCGGCACCAGCTGGAACCCGAAGGGCTCCGACGGCGAGTCCGACTACTACGGCTCCGGCCTGAACCTCGGGAAGCCGACCTTCAGCACGGACTCCGGCTGGCTGTGGGCGGTCGGCTGGACCGTCCTGCTCGGCGGGCTGCTGGCGTTCGCCGTCCACGGCACCGACGCGCTGCGCTGGGCCGCCTGGCGCAGCCGCTCGGTCCGCGGCTGGGCGGTGGCGGCGCTGACCGCGGGCCAGGCGCTGGCGCTGACCGTGGGCCTGGCCTCGGTGACGGCCTTCGTGCTGGTCGCGGTCGAGAGCGACCAGGGCTGGCAGACGGCGCTCTCGCTGGCCTTCCTGCCCAACCTGGGACTGGTGCTGCTGGGCGTGGGCTCGGGCGCGACCTTCCGGGCGGGCCGCGACCTGGGCGGGGACGTCCCCGGTTGGAGCCCGAACCGCGGTGACCGGAGCGAGTTCTCCTTCTTCGACCTGCACGACCAGACCGCCGACTGGCGCTGGGCCGGCCTGCTGGCACTCGCCGCCGCGGGCCTGCTCGGCTGGACCGCCTACCGGCGGCGGCTGGACGGGCCCGACCGGCTCCGGCTGGCGGTGGTGTACGCCGCGCTGCTGACCGGGCTGACGGCGGCGTCCGGCGGACTGAGCAGCTCCGCGATGTCCTTCCTGGCGCCGGACTCCGGCAGCTGGGGCGGCTCGAACCGGACGGTCACCACCCAGGACACCTCGGCGGGCCTGGTGTTCCTCAGCGTGCTGGTGGCCGCGGTGGTCTGGGCGGCGGTCGGGGCGCTGCTGGTGCCCGCGTTGCTGGCGGCGCTCGGCGGCCGGGGCGCGACGGCGCCGTACCCGCCGGCTCCGGGGTACGGGGCGCCGGGCGTCCCCGGGCAGGGCGTGCCGGGCTACGGGACGCCGGGCTACGGGGCTGCGGGGTACGGGACGCCGGGGTACGGGGTGCCGCCGCAGGACGCCGGGCCGCCCGGGCCGCCCGGGGTGCCCGCGCAGGCCCCGCCGCCCGGGGCGCCGTACCCGGCGGTGCCGCCGGCCGACGCGGCGCCGGTGGCCGGGGTGAGCGAGGTGCTCGGTTCGCACGAGGCGCCGCCGACCCCGGCCGCGGGGACGCCGCTGCCCGCGGACCCGCCGGGGCGGCCGGAGGAGCCGGTCGACCCGACCGTCTGGCGCGACCACCCGTAGGGCCTCCAGGCCCGCCCCTTCGGAACCGGCCGGGAAGGGCAAAGGGCCCCGCGGGGGAACGGGGCCCTTTGCCGCACAGCACTCGGCGTCAGGGCTGCGCCGGGTGCTGGAGGTGACGGCGCCGGGGGAGGAGCGCCGTCGTGTCGGTTGGCTCGGGTCGTGCCCCTTCGGCGCCGGCGTGGGTGGCCGGTGGAGCGGGGCGCGCTTCCGTGCGGCAGTGGGTCGGCGGGCAGGTCTGCGCCGGGCCCCCGCTCACGGAGCGTGAAGTGAAAACCGCTGTCGACTTTCTGCGCGACGACCGCGGAGACGTCCGTCCGGGACCCCGCGACGCGCCTGCCGGCCGCCGGGGGAACCGTTCACACCGAGCATCGTGGTGGACGGAGGGGTTTCTCTGCAACCGATTCGGCACGTTCGGCACAGCTCATTTGCGGACGACGTTGCGTCGCATGATCACGGTGCGTAGTGGTCTGGCGGGTTGCGGCGCACGGGGACGCGCGTAGCGGCGCGGGACGGTGCGGGGAAGTGCGCCCGGGGCGCGCCCCGGATCGAAGGAGCGGTCGAAGGGGCGGTCGAAGGGCGGGTCGAAGGGTGGGTCGAAAGGCGGTGCGACGGCCGGCCCCGGGCGTCCCCGGGGAGCCGGCCGTCCCACCTCTCGGCCCAGTCGCGGCCGGGGTCGCTGTCCCCTGCTGGCCGGCCGCGGCACCCGCGCACGGTCCCACGGCGCCGCGCTCCCGGCGGGCCGGGGCGGCGGCGCCACGTGCGCCGGTGGACTGGGGTGAAGCTCCACGCGTGGTCCTGCAGTCCGTACGGCAGTGCCCCCGGTCGGGGGCGGCGGCGGCGCGTCTGGCGGACGCGGCGCGGCCGTCCGGTCGTCAGAAGCAACGAACCGCGGCCCCGACCGGTCACGGTCCTTTGGACGTGCAGACGAGTGAAACCGGACAGCCCGGTAGAATCGGTGTCCAGACACCCCACACCCGTCGCCGCCGTCGCAGCCCCCGCCGGGACGCGGCTGCGCGTGGCACCTCGATACCGCTGCCGGAAGGCCGTCTGTGTCCTCTGCAATTCCCGTCCAGTCCGCGCCGGACAACGACACCGTCCTGGTGGTCGACTTCGGCGCCCAGTACGCCCAGCTCATCGCCCGTCGGGTGCGTGAGGCGCGGGTCTACAGCGAGATCGTGCCGAGCAGCATGCCGGTCGCCGAGATGCTCGCCAAGAACCCCAAGGCGATCATCCTCTCCGGCGGTCCGTCGTCGGTCTACGAAGAGGGCGCGCCCCAGCTCGACCGCGCGATCTTCGAGGCCGGTGTCCCGGTCTTCGGCATGTGCTACGGCTTCCAGCTGATGGCCAAGACGCTGGGCGGCACCGTCGACAACAACGGCGCCCGCGAGTACGGCCGCACCCCGCTGACCGTCTCCCGCACCGGCTCCACCCTGTTCGAGGGCGTCCCGGCGCAGCACTCGGTGTGGATGTCGCACGGCGACGCCTGTTCCGCCGCTCCGGAGGGCTTCACCGTCACCGCCTCCACCGAGCTGGTCCCGGTCGCGGCCTTCGAGAACGACGAGGCCCGGCTGTACGGCGTCCAGTACCACCCCGAGGTGCTGCACTCCGACCACGGCCAGCAGATCCTGGAGCACTTCCTCTACCGCGGCGCCGGCATCGCCCCGACCTGGACCACCGGCAGCGTGGTCGAGGAGCAGATCGCCCTGATCCGCGAGCAGGTCGGCGACAAGCGCGCGATCTGCGGCCTGTCCGGCGGCGTGGACTCCGCGGTCGCCGCGGCCCTGGTCAACAAGGCCATCGGTGACCGGCTGACCTGCGTCTACGTCGACCACGGCCTGATGCGCAAGGGCGAGACCGAGCAGGTCGAGAAGGACTTCGTGGCCGCCACCGGCGTCCAGCTGAAGGTCGTCGACGCCTCCGAGCGCTTCCTGAGCGCGCTGAAGGGGGTCACCGACCCCGAGGAGAAGCGCAAGATCATCGGCCGCGAGTTCATCCGGGTCTTCGAGCAGGCCCAGGCCGAGATCGTCGCCGAGGCCGGCGCCCACGGCGAGTCGGTCGACTTCCTGGTCCAGGGCACCCTGTACCCGGACGTGGTGGAGTCCGGCGGCGGCACCGGCACCGCCAACATCAAGTCCCACCACAACGTCGGCGGCCTGCCCGAGGACCTGCAGTTCCAGCTGGTCGAGCCGCTGCGCAAGCTGTTCAAGGACGAGGTCCGGATGGTCGGCCAGGAGCTGGGCCTGCCGGAGGAGATCGTCCAGCGCCAGCCGTTCCCGGGCCCCGGCCTGGGCATCCGGATCGTCGGCGAGGTCACCGAGGAGCGCCTGGACCTGCTCCGCGACGCCGACGCGATCGCCCGCGAGGAGCTCACCGCGGCCGGTCTGGACCGCGAGATCTGGCAGTGCCCGGTCGTGCTGCTCGCCGATGTGCGCAGCGTGGGCGTGCAGGGCGACGGCCGCACCTACGGTCACCCGATCGTGCTGCGCCCGGTCTCGTCCGAGGACGCCATGACCGCCGACTGGTCCCGCCTGCCGTACGACGTGCTGGCGAAGATCTCCACCCGGATCACCAACGAGGTCCGCGACGTCAACCGCGTCGTCGTCGACGTCACCAGCAAGCCGCCGGGCACCATCGAGTGGGAGTGAGCACTCCCCGCGAAGCCTGAACAGCCGCGCCGTCGTTCCCGTACTGGAGGGAACGACGGCGCGGCCGTTCGCGGCCCCGGCCCCGACACGTCCCACCGAAAGCGTGCAGGAGCGGGCAGAATGCGGACCGGACCTGTCAGGAAGTGGCAGGCCGAGAGGGAAGGTGAGACGGATGCCGGAGGTCAGCGACTCCGAGGCGGTCGACGGAGGAGCGTCCGGCCGGGCCGACCGGGCGGCGCAGCGGCGGGCCCTGGCGTCCCGGTACGCGCTGCTGCCGCTGCGGCTGTTCCTCGGCGTCACCTTCGTCTACGCCGCCCTGGACAAGCTCTCCGACGCGCACTTCCTGGCCGGCGCGGGCGACCCGGCCTCCTTCGTCTTGCAGACCCAGGCCGCCAAGGCCGGCGGCAGCCCGATCGCCTTCCTGCTCGGCCCCGCCCTGGACAGGCCCACCCTGTTCGCGCTGGGAGTCGCCTTCGGCGAGCTGGCCGTCGGCCTGGGCACCCTGCTCGGCCTCTGGGGCAGGGTCGCGGCCCTCGGCGGCGCGCTGATCAACCTGAGCCTGTGGCTGACCGTCAGCTGGAACGTCTCGCCGTACTACCTCGGCAACGACCTCGGCTACCTGATGGCCTGGACCCCGCTGCTGCTGGCCGGCACGCCGTACCTGTCGGTGGACGGCTACCTGGCCCGCCGGGCCGGGCGGGACCGCGAGCGGGGGCTGACCGAGGAGCACGTCAGGCGCCGGGCGCTGATGGACGGCGGGATCGCGGCGGTCGCCATCGGCGGCGCCGGACTGCTGACCGGCTCGCTCACCCGCACCTTCGGCCGGGGCCGGTCGGCCGCCGCCAAGCAGTCCGCGGCCCCGGCGCCCGGCACCGCCGCACCGGCCGCCGCGCCCGCCCCCACCGTCGCCGCGGCGAGCGTGCCGGTCGGCGGCTCGGCCCAGGTCAAGGACCCGGCCACCGGGGACGCCGTCTACATCGTGCAGCCCAAGTCCGGCCAGTACTGCGCCTTCTCCGCGGTGTGCACCCACTCCGGCTGCGCGGTGGACGCCCCGAAGAACGGCCAGCTGTACTGCCCCTGCCACGGCTCCCGGTTCGACGCCGCGACCGGCGCGGTGGTCAACGGGCCGGCGGTCAAGCCGCTGCCCCGGTACGGCGTCAGCAAGGACGGCGACAAGCTGACCCTGGGCCCGCAGCAGAGCTGACCGTACGGGCGCTACTCCTCGGTCCGGCCCGGCCGCTCCGGCCGGTTGCGCCGGGCCACCGCGGCGACCGCGCCGGCCAGGCCGCCGACGCCGAGCACGATGAAGGTGACCGGGACGACGATCCGGCCGTTCACCGTCTCGTCGTTGAGCGCCGCGACCAGGTAGCTGACGGCGATCACGGTGAACAGGCTGCCCGCGATCAGCGAGAACAGGTCGAGCCGGTGCTTCCTCACTGCTGGACCACCTTGATGTCGCCGATGCCGATGCCGAGTTGGAGATCGAGGGTGCCCTTGGACGGCTGACCGCCCACCGGGCCGAGCTGGTAGACGTGCCGGCCGGTGCCGTCGTTGCGGTCGCCCGGCACGGTGACGTTGCCCAGGCCGACCCGGGCCACGACGTCCACCGAGACGTCCGCCGGCACGGTGACGACCAGCTCGCCGGCGCCGAGGTCGACCTTGGTGGCGAGGGTGCCCCCGGCCGGGTCGAGGTGGGAGAGGTCCAGCCGGACGTCGCCGGCGCCCAGGTTGTAACGGTCCTTCAGGTCGGCGGCCGCGGTGACCGTCCAGGAGCGGTCGCCGATGGCGTCCTGCACGGTGTGCGGCGAGTGGCCGGCGAAGGCCAGCGCCAGGGTGGTCAGCAGGCCCAGCACCGCGAGCTTGCGGGCCTTGCCGAACTTCGCGGCCAGCAGCAGGGTCAGGCCGATCACCAGCAGTCCGGTGGCCAGCACCACGGTGCTCAGCTTGGTGACGTCGGTGTGGCCCGCCGAGGCGGACCAGACCGCGGTGGCCGCGCCGACCGCCAGCAGGAAGCCGAAGAAGCCGAGCGGGGAGCGCTCCCGGGGGTGCCGTACGGCGGCGGGCTCGCGGCGGCGCTCCGGGCGCTCCTTGCGCAGCGGGTCGCCCTCCGGCAGGTCGGTGCGCTGCCACCAGGCCGGCGCCGGGCCGCCGGGCGGCGGCACCTTGGGGCCCGGGCCGGTGTCGCCGGCGCCGTACGGGTTGCGCTCGGGGTGGCGGGGGTCCCAGAGGTAGCCGCTCGGGCCGGGGACGGGGGAGTCGGCGGGGACGGTTCCGGCGGCCTGGCCGGCGGCGTGCCGGGCCTTGGCGGCCTCGTCCTGCGCCCAGCCGGGACCCTCGGCCTCGGGGAAGTGGCGGTCGTACGGGCCGCCGCGCCGGCGCTCGCGCCCCCGGCGGCGGCCACCGTGGCGGCGCTCCGGGTCGTACCGCACCGCGAGGAAGACCAGGCCGCCGAGCAGCAGCAGCGGGAACAGCTGGTCGCCGTCGCCCATCGAGGAGAAGAACACCCCCGTGCCGATCACGGTCAGCAGCACCGCGCCGATCGACTGGCCGTCGACCCGGCCGGTGAGCACCCGCTGGAGCTCGGTGCGCCCGCCGCGGCGGCCGTCGGCACTGCCCTCGGTCGGGACGATCAGCCAGGCCAGGCCGTACAGGAAGAGACCGAGGCCGCCGGAGAGGCAGAGCACCACGGTGACCACCCGGAAGACCACCGGGTCGATGTCCAGATGCCGCCCGAGGCCACCGCAGACGCCGGCCACCACGCGGTGGTGCTCGGCCCTGGTCAGCGGGGGGCGTTCCGGTTCCGGCGGGGCGGTGGGCCCGGCCTCCTGGATGCGGTGGTCCTCGGTCATGGGCACCATCCTCCGGCAGGGGGCGGGCCGGCCCAACCGGGTAAGGCCCTGCCCGGACCCTGACTTGTCCCTGATAAGGGTGGGGGCCACACCCTGATGCGCCGGAAGGCGCCCGCGTGGAACCATCGGTGGCGTGGCAGCACCCGGTACCGATCCCCGTCCTCTCGCCCCCGACGCCGCGGCGTCGGCCGGCGCCGACCCGACCGCGCCCGACGGCGGGCGGCCGCCCTACCGGCGGCTGTACCGCAGCCCGCAGGGGCGGATGCTCGGCGGCGTCGCGCACGGCCTGGCGGTGCACCTCGGGCTGCCGGTCCGCTGGGTCCGCCTGGCCTTCGTGCTGCTGTTCTTCGCGCAGGGGATCGGCGCGCTGCTGTACGCGGCGTTCTGGTTCGTGGTGCCGATCGGCATCGGCGAGCCCTCGCAGCGCGCCGCCACCCACTGGGTGAACGTCAACGGCGTCTACGTCCCGACCTCGCCCTGGCTGCGGCCGGGCACCCCGCTGACCAAGCCGGGCGGGGGCGGCTGGATCGGGCGGCTGCGCGAACTGCTCCAGCACGCGCTCCAGGGCGAGCCGGTCGCGGTGACCGCCGCCGCCGAGGGCGGGGCCGAGGCCGACGCCCGGCCCGCCGGCAAGGGCGGGCAGGGCGGCATCGGCCAGCTCGCCGCCCTGGTGATGGTCGTGATCGGGCTGATCGCCCTGCTGAACGTGCTCGGCTGGCAGACCGCCAAGCCGTACACCTGGCCGCTGCTGGCGATCGGCGTCGGCGTCGCGCTGGTCTGGCGGCAGGCCGACGACTCGCGCTGGCAGCGCTGGTTCGGCATCGAGGAGGGCGAGAAGCGGCGCAGCGCCTACACCCGGGTCGGCGCCGGCGTGCTGCTCGCGGTGGCCGGCACCATCGCGCTGCTCGCCATGCAGGGCAGCGGCTCCACCCTCGGCTCGGTCATCGAGGCCTCGATCGCGGTGCTCGCCGGGGTGCTGGTGCTGCTCGGCCCGTACGGCCTGCGGCTGTGGCAGGACCTCGGCGCCGAGCGCACCGCCCGCATCCGCGCCCAGGAGCGGGCCGAGATCGCCGCGCACATCCACGACTCGGTGCTGCACACCCTCACCCTGATCCAGCGCCGGGCCGAGGACCCCAAGGAGGTGCTGCGGCTGGCCCGTTCCCAGGAGCGCGAGCTGCGGTTGTGGCTGTACCGCCCGGAGGCCGCCGCCGAGGCCGCGCCGGACACCATGGCGGAGACCCTGCGCGCCGCCGTCGCCGAGGTCGAGGACCGGCACGGCGTCCCGGTCGAGCTGGTGATCGTCGGCGACTGCCCGATGGACGACCGGATCGCGGCACAGATGCAGGCCGCGAGGGAGGCGACCGTCAACGCGGCCAAGTACGGTGGCGGGGGACCGGTCCAGGTCTACGCCGAGGTGGAGGGGAGGACGGTGTCGGTGTTCGTCCGCGACCACGGACCCGGCTTCGACCCCGACACGGTGCCCGAGGACCGGATGGGCGTACGGGAGTCGATCATCGGCCGGATGAAGCGCAACGGCGGCACCGCTCGGGTGCGGCCGGCGGCGGGCGGCGGTACCGAGGTCGAGCTGGAGATGGAGAGAACGAATGACTGAGGCAGCGCCGGAGCGTACGGCCAGGGTCGTCCTGGTGGACGACCACCGGATGTTCCGCACCGGGGTCCGGGCCGAGATCGGCCGTACCGACGTGACCGGCATCGACGTGGTGGGGGAGGCCGACGACGTGGACTCGGCGGTCCGCGTGGTCGCCGAGACCCGGCCCGACGTGGTGCTGCTCGACGTCCACCTGCCCGGCGGCGGCGGCGTCGAGGTGCTGCGCCGCTCGGTCGGCGTGATGGGCGAGCAGGGGGGAGTGAAGTTCCTGGCGCTGTCCGTCTCGGACGCCGCCGAGGACGTCATCGGCGTGATCCGCGGCGGCGCGCGCGGCTACGTCACCAAGACCATCACCGGGACCGACCTGGTCGACGCGATCTTCCGGATCGCCGACGGCGACGCGGTGTTCTCGCCCCGGCTGGCCGGCTTCGTGCTGGACGCCTTCGCCGCCACCGACACCCCGCCGGTGGACGAGGACCTGGACCGCCTCACCCAGCGCGAGCGCGAGGTGCTGCGGCTGATCGCCCGCGGCTACGCGTACAAGGAGATCGCCAAGCAGCTCTTCATCTCGGTGAAGACCGTGGAGAGCCACGTCTCCGCCGTCCTGCGCAAGCTCCAGCTCAGCAACCGGCACGAGCTCACCCGCTGGGCCACCGCCCGTCGCCTGGTCTGAGCCGCTGGTCCGAGCCGCTGGTCCGAGCCGCTGGTCCGAGCCGCGGAAGTCGGGTCCGAGCCCGTCCGGCCTCCGGGTTTCCCGGGCCGGGCGGGCTTGTCGGTGGGTGGCCATAGACTCGGAGTGCCATGAGTAGCCTCTTTGACGACCTCCCGCTCCCCGGTTTCGAGGCACCCGCCGCCGGGTCGAAGCAGCCCGCCGCGCCCGCCGCGCCCGCCGACGCGATCGACGAGGAGCCCCCGCCGTACGAGGACGAAACCCCGTACGACGCGTACGAGGAGGCGATCCCGGACGGACTGTTCCACACCGACCACGCCGCCGAGGCCGAGCGGGACGCCTGGTACCGCAACGGCGCCGCCCGGACGGTGGTGGACCCGGCGCAGCTGCTGGAGGGGATGAACGACCCGCAGCGCGAGGCGGTGCTGCACGCCGGCTCGCCGCTGCTGATCGTGGCCGGTGCCGGCTCCGGCAAGACCCGGGTGCTGACCCACCGGATCGCCCACCTGCTGGGCGCCCGCGGGGTGCAGCCCGGCGAGATCCTGGCGATCACCTTCACCAACAAGGCGGCCGGCGAGATGCGCGAGCGCGTCGAGGCGCTGGTCGGCCCGCGCGCCCGGGCCATGTGGGTGTCCACCTTCCACAGCGCCTGCGTGCGGATCCTGCGCCGCGAGTCCAAGCAGCTGGGCTTCACCTCCAGCTTCTCGATCTACGACTCGGCCGACTCCCAGCGGCTGATGTCGCTGGTCTGCCGCGACCTCGACCTGGACCCGAAGCAGTTCCCGCCGAAGTCCTTCACGGCGAAGGTCAGCAACCTGAAGAACGAGCTGATCGACGAGGAGACCTTCGCCGACCAGGCCGCCAACCCGATGGAGAAGAAGCTCGCCGAGGCGTACGCGCTCTACCAGCGGCGGCTACGCGAGGCCAACGCGCTCGACTTCGACGACATCATCATGACGACGGTGAACCTGCTGCAGGCCTTCCCGGACGTCGCCGAGCACTACCGCCGCCGGTTCCGGCACATCCTGGTCGACGAGTACCAGGACACCAACCACGCCCAGTACACCCTGGTCCGCGAGCTGACCGGCGGCTCGGTGGCGGGCGCCCCCAAGCGCACCGTGGACGGCGAGTTGGTGAACCCGGCGGCCGGACGGCTGGCCGAGCTGCCGCCGGCCGAGCTGTGCGTGGTCGGTGACGCGGACCAGTCGATCTACGCCTTCCGCGGCGCGACCATCCGCAACATCCTCCAGTTCGAGGAGGACTACCCGAACGCCACCACGATCCTGCTGGAGCAGAACTACCGCTCCACCCAGACGATCCTGAGCGCCGCCAACGCCGTCATCGAGCGCAACGCCAACCGGCGCGAGAAGAAGCTCTGGACGGCCGGCGACCACGGCGAGAAGGTGGTCGGCTACGTCGCGGACGACGAGCACGGCGAGGCCCAGTTCATCGCCGACGAGATCGACCGGCTCACCGACAAGGGCGAGGCCAAGCCCGGCGACGTCGCGATCTTCTACCGCACCAACGCCCAGTCCCGGGTGTTCGAGGAGGTGTTCATCCGGGTCGGCCTGCCGTACAAGGTGGTCGGCGGGGTGCGCTTCTACGAGCGCAAGGAGGTCCGGGACGTCCTGGCGTACCTGCGGGTGCTCTCCAACCCGGAGGACACCGTGCCGCTGCGCCGGATCCTCAACGTGCCCAAGCGCGGCATCGGCGAGCGGGCCGAGGCGATGATCGACGCGCTGTCCGCGCGGGAGCGGATCTCCTTCGCCCAGGCACTCGTCCGGGTCGACGAGGCGTACGGGATGGCCGCGCGCTCGGCCAACGCGGTCAAGAAGTTCAACACCCTGATGGCCGGGCTGCGCCAGGTCGTCGAGTCGGGCGCGGGCCCGGCCGCGGTGCTGGAGGCCGTCCTGGAGGAGACCGGCTACCTGGCCGAACTCCAGGCCTCCACCGACCCGCAGGACGAGACCCGGGTGGAGAACCTGCAGGAACTCGCGTCGGTGGCGCTGGAGTACGAGCAGGACCCGGGCGAGCGGCCGGACGCCGGGGAGGACGGCGCGCCGCCGGTCGGCTCGCTGGCCGACTTCCTGGAGCGGGTCGCGCTGGTCGCCGACTCGGATCAGATCCCGGACGATGACGAGGACGGGCAGGGCGTCATCACGATGATGACCCTGCACACCGCCAAGGGCCTGGAGTTCCCGGTGGTCTTCCTGACCGGCATGGAGGACGGGATCTTCCCGCACATGCGGGCGCTCAACCAGGTCAAGGAACTGGAGGAGGAGCGCCGGCTCGCGTACGTGGGCCTCACCCGGGCCCGCGAGCGGCTCTACCTGACCCGCTCGGTGCTGCGCAGCGCCTGGGGGCAGCCGGCCTACAACCCGGCCTCGCGGTTCCTGGAGGAGATCCCGGAGACGCTGGTCGAGTGGAAGCGGAAGGGGGCGGCCCAGGCGCCGGTCCAGCGCGGCTTCTCCTCGGGTTCGTCGGGTTCGTCGGGTTCGTCCTGGGGCAAGTCCTCTTCCGGGGGCGGGAGTTCGCGCTCCTCCTCGTCCGGGTCGGCCTCGCCGAAGGCCGGCTGGGGGCAGACGGTGCGGCGCGGCGGCAAGGTCGTGGAGCGCGAGGTCGTCTCGCTGGCCGTCGGCGACCGGGTCACCCACGACACCTTCGGGCTGGGCACGGTGGTGGGCGTGACGGGCGTCGGCGACAACGCCCAGGCCGAGGTGGACTTCGGCTCCACCGGCCGCAAGCGGCTGGTGCTGCGCTACGCGCCGGTCGAGAAGCTGTAGCCGGCCGTCACCGAACTCCTGCCTGCGTGGCGGGAGTTCGGTGACGGACCGGAGGGCCTGCCCGGCAGATCGCGCCGGACGGGCCTCAGCGCGGGTCCAGCCCGTTCGAGAGGAACCAGGGCAGTGGGTCGACCGGACCGCTGCCCTGGGGCCTGATCTCGAAGTGCAGGTGCGGCCCGGTGCTGTTGCCGCTGCTGCCGACGAAGGCGATCACGTCGCCCTGCTTCACCGGCCCCTTGCGGACCTTGTACGCCCGCAGGTGGCAGTACCAGGCCTCGGTGCCGTCCGGCATCTTCAGTATCGACATGTAGCCGTAGAACGGGTTCCACTGCGTCCGGAGCGTCCCGTCGGTGACGGCGTACACCTCGGAGCCGCCGTCCACCGGGAAGTCGATGCCGGTGTGGCGCCTGGCCCAGTGGGTGCCGGACGCGCCGAACAGTTCGCCGAGGCCGTGCTGGGCCACCGGCATGACCACCTTGGGCTTGGCCGGTTCGGGCGTCGGGGTGGCGGTCGGGGCGGCGGTCGGCTGGCCGTCGCCGGGCTGGGCGGCGGTCAGCGGCTGCCGGGCGTCGCCGCGCGAGGCCTGGGCCTGGTCGGTGTTCGCGACCGCCTGCCGGGCCGCCTGCTCCGCGGCCGTCCGGTCGGGGCTGCCGGCCGCCGAGGCCTGCGGCGCCGTCTGGTCGGCCTGCTCCTGGACCACCACGGCACCCGCCGCCCCGGCGACTCCGAGCGCGGCCACCGACGGGAGCGCGACCCGGAACAGTGCGGCCCGGGTGGCCGCCCTGGCGGCGCCGCGGCGCTGGGCGCGGGACTGCTCGCGGGCGGCGAGGCGCAGCTCCGCACGGGTCGGGCGGGCGGCTGCTTCGGGAGCCATCGGGGGCTGCCTCCTCGGTGGGCCTCGGGCACGTCATCGGGCGAGGTGAACAGCCGTGACTGTAGCCCTACGCTCCGTGCGCCGGAAAAACCGCCGGTTGTCAAGGGGTCGCACGGGGGTCTGCGCCGCGCCGGCACGGATGGTCCGCCGAGGGCGTACTCACTGGTAGCAAGGCCTGGAGCTGTGACTTTGCCCTCCTCTTGGGAGGCGGCTCGGCCAACCGGGCCGGGTGGCGCTAATCTCCCCTCAGGTCGGTTGGTTATCGACCGTTAACCGCACCCGTGGGCCCACAAGGTCCGGTCGGATGATGGACGACGAGGTCCAGGAGGCAGTCATGAGTGTGTCGGGGCCGATCCGTGTGGTGGTCGCCAAGCCGGGGCTCGACGGTCACGACCGTGGCGCCAAGGTCATCGCGCGCGCCCTGCGCGACGCCGGCATGGAGGTCATCTACACCGGGCTGCACCAGACGCCCGAGCAGGTGGTCGACACCGCGATCCAGGAGGACGCCGACGGCATCGGGCTGTCGATCCTCTCCGGCGCCCACATGACGCTCTGCGCGCGGGTACTGGAGCTGCTGAAGGAGCGCGACGCGGCGGACATCAAGGTCTTCTGCGGCGGGATCATCCCGCCCGAGGACATCGTCGAGCTCAAGGCGATGGGCGTCGCGGACATCTTCACCCCGGGCACGCCCACCCGGGACGTGGTGGCCTGGGTCGAGGCCAACCTGCGGGCGGCCGGCTGAGGTTCTGCCTGGCTCCGGGCCGGGTTCTGCCTGGTTCCGGCCTGGTTCCGGCTGGGTTCCGGCTGGATTTTCGGGCTGGGTTCGGGCGCCGAGCGGGCCGGTCCGTACGGTGGACCGGCCCGCTCGGGCGTTCCCGGCTCCCGGCTCCAGGCTCCCGGGTGCTGTCGGCTCGTCGGCGGGCTCAGTTCGCCGGTGCCGTCAGCTCGTTCAGCATCGCGGCCCGGAAGCGCAGCGTCCCGGCCAGCCGGGCGAAGGTCTCCGACCAGGCGGAGTCGGGGGCGGCCTCGGCGGCCAGCTCCTCCACCGCGGCGGCCGTCCCGGGGGAGAGCGCGCGTTCCGTCATCCCCAGCACCCCGCTGTGGCTCCACGGGTACGCGCCGGAGGCGGCGGCCCGGGCCAGCGCCGCCACCACGGCGGTGGACAGCGGCGGCGTCCACGGGGTGGCGCAGGCACCGAGCAGCTGGAAGGCCTCGCCCAGGCCGTGCACCTCGATGAAGGCGGCCGTCCAGGCGGCCCGCTCCTCGGCCGGGAGGACGGCCAGCAGCTTCGCCGGGGCACCGGTGACTCGCGCGCTGCGGGCCCGGCCGGCGCCCCGGGTCGACGGGACGGGGGTCGGGCCGAGCAGCGCCCGGGCCCAGTCGGCGTCGTGCTGGCGCACGGCGGCGCGGGCCCAGGCCTCGCGCAGGTCGTCGGCCCAGCTGCTGCTGGTCTCGTCCACGCTGTCGCCGACCCGCAGCGCGAGCAGCTGCTCGGGCGTCAGTCCGGTGCTCTCGGACCAGTCCGCCAGCGGCGTGGCGGCCACCACCTCGCCGAACCACCAGGCCCGTTCGCCGCGCCCGGTGGGGGACTTGGGGGCGATGCCGTCGCGCTGCATCCGTTCGTCGCACTCGGCGGGCGGGGTGACCAGCAGGTGGGTGCCGCTCCCGGCGAGCCGGACGGCGGCCCGGGCCCGCTCGGCCATCCGCCGGGCGAGCGCCGAGCCGGGCAGGGTGGAGAGCAGTTCGGCGGCGGTGGCGCGGACGTTCTTGCTGCGGTCGCCGAGGGCGGCCTCCAGGAAGGGTTCGTCGGCGAGGGAGAGACCGTCCTGGAGGGCGTCCAGGAAGAGCAGCCGGTCCTCGGCGCGCTCGGTCGGCCAGGTGGTGCGCAGCAGCTCCAGGCCGGCGGCCGGGTCGCGGCGGCGCAGCAGGGTGAGATGGGTGACCCGCTCGGCGAACAGGCCCTCGTGCCACGGTCGGTGGTCGGGCGAGTCGGCCCGGCCGGCCGTGCCGGCGGCGTCGGCCGGGGCGGCCGGCTCGGGCGTGCCGGTGCGCAGTACGAACCGCCAGTCGGGGTTCTGCGCGGCCAGCCAGCGGCCCAGCGGACCGGCCAACGCGACGGCGTCGGACCGCAGTTCGCTGCGCGCGCGGGCGGCGTCGAGCAGCCCGGGTATCAGCGCGGCGGGCGGCCGCAGGCCCTCGGCCCGGGCGATGGCGAGCCACTGCGGCAGCAGCTCGGCCAGGTTGGCCAGGGTGCCGCCGCCGCTGCCCCCGGAGCGCCCGGCCAGCAGGACGGCCAGCCGGCGGGCGGCGGCCTCGGGCAGCTCCGGGCGCCGGTCCTCCGGCGCGGGCGGCCCGGGCGGCTCGGTGGCCGGTACGGGCAGGGCGCCGGCCCGGCGGCGGACGGTGGCCAGCGCGGCCAGCTCCAGCAGCGCGGTGGCCGGGTCGGTGGGGTCCACGGCGTCGGCGAGCGGCAGCGCGGTGGCGGGCAGCGGGCGCCGGTCGGTGCCGAGCAGGGCGCTGGTCCGCAGGTGCTCCCACGGGTCCTGGGTGATCGTCATCGTCGGTGCTCCTAAACGGAAGTGAGGCCGACCGGTCGGTGTTCGGCGGTCCAGGCGGTGACCGGGGCGAAGCCCTGGTGGCCGTACTCGCCGAAGACCGTCAGCGGGCGGCCGGTGGAGACCGCGGCCAGCCGCCACAGCGCCGCCTCCGGGACGGCCGAGGGGCGGACCGGGACGGTGTGGTGGCCGTCCGTCAGGTGCCAGCCGTCCGGTGTGCGGACCGGGACGACCCCGGCGAGCACGGTCGGCCAGCTGTCCAGCCACGGGTCGTCGGCCACCGCGGTGCCGTACCCGGCGACCGCCTCGGCGACGGTGAGCCCGGCGGGCGGGGCGGCCGGGCCGGCCTCGGGGGCGCCGTAGCGGGTCCCGAGCACGGCGCGCAGCGGGCGGGCGCCGGGGTGGTAGCCGAGTTCGGCCTCCAGCAGGTGGCCGGTGGGCAGGGCGAGGTCGGGGGCCTGGCCGGGGCGGCCGAAGGCCAGCAGCAGGGCGTGGCGGCCGGTCTTGGCGCCGCGCAGCCAGACCCGGCGGGTGGTGAGCCGTTCGTCGGCGCCCCCTTCCATCGGCACTGTGCGGCTGCCGAGCACCAGCCAGCGGTCCCGGACGGTCGGCCCGGCGAGCACCTCGGCGGCGTCCAGGGTGTAGCCGACCCGGGCGCGGACGGTGGCGGCCAGGTCGGGCGGCAGCTCGTCGAGCCGGGTGGCGGCGGTGGCGAGCAGGTGCAGCATCGCGTACTCCGCCAGCAGCCGGTCCTCCGGCAGGGTGTCCAACTCCCGTACGCGGGCGGCCAGTCCGGAGGCCTGGGCGTCGACCATCCGGGCCGCGACCTCCTCCCAGGGGCTGGCCGTGGACTGGTCGGCCAGGCCGTGCCGGATCCGGTCGGCCAGCCGCAGCCGCAGCTCGGCCGCGCCGGCCGCGACCCGGGCCCCGCGCTTCTCGGCCCGGCGGCGGGCGGCCTCCGGGTCGGCGGGGGTGGCGGCGCGCTTCTCGGCGCGCTCCCGCCGGGCCCGGAGCCACTCGTCGGCCCAGTCGGCGGGCTCGCCGGACGGCACGGCCTCGGGGGCGCCGCTCCACAGCAGGAGGAGCCCGAGCGCGTGCTTGCACGGGAACTTCCGGCTGGGGCAGCTGCACTGGTAGGCGGGCGTGGCGAGTTCGATCACGGTGCGGTACGGCGTGCGGCCGCTTCCCCGGCACTCGCCCCAGAGCGCGGCGCCGTCGGTGCCCGTCCCGGACCAGGGCGCGGGCGAGGACAGCTTGCCCGCGGCCTTCTGCGACGCGGCGTCAGGGGCCAGGGACAGGACGTGTTCGGTGCTCCAGCGTTCCTCCATGCGACCGACGGTAGGCGGGGGCACTGACAGTGGCTGACTGCCCGTCGCACGGCCGTCCGCCGGACTGTCAGTGCCGCGTTGCAAGGTGGTTCCCACAGGCCGGGACGCCGACCTGGCTCCCCTGGAGCGTGTCCTGCCGAGCTTCGCCGAGCCCGTGGCGACCCAGCCGGACGCGCCCCCGATCACCCTGCCGCCCGGTCACCCGTACGCCCGGCGGCCGACCTCAAGGAGCCCCCATGACCGACGTTCTGCGGCAGCACGCCGAGGACGCCTTCGCCGGCGAACTGGCCGCGCTGGCCGCGCAGGACGACCGTCCGCGCCCCGAGCGCTGGAAGCTGTCGCCGTGGGCCGTGGCGACGTACCTGCTCGGCGGCGAGCTGCCCGACGGCACCCGGATCACCCCCAAGTACATCGGCCCGCGCCGGATCGTCGAGGTCGCCGTCACCACCCTGGCGACGGACCGCGCGCTGCTGCTGCTCGGCGTGCCCGGCACCGCGAAGACCTGGGTGTCCGAGCACCTGGCCGCCGCGATCAGCGGCGACTCCACGCTGCTGGTGCAGGGCACCGCCGGCACCCCCGAGGAGGCCGTCCGGTACGGCTGGAACTACGCCCAGCTGCTCACCCACGGCCCCAGCCGGGACGCCCTGGTGCCCTCGCCGCTGATGCGGGCGATGGCGGACGGCAAGGTCGCCCGGATCGAGGAGCTCACCCGCATTCCGGCCGACGTGCAGGACAGTCTGATCACCATCCTGTCCGAGAAGACCCTGCCAGTACCGGAGTTGGGCGGCGAGACCCAGGCCGTACGCGGCTTCAACGTGATCGCCACCGCCAACGACCGCGACCGCGGCGTCAACGAGCTGTCCAGCGCGCTGCGCCGCCGCTTCAACACGGTGGTGCTGCCGCTGCCCGGCTCGCTGGACGAGGAGGTCGACATCGTCACCCGCCGGGTCGGCCAGCTCGGCCGCTCCCTCGACCTGCCCGAACTGCCGGGCGGCGCCGAGGAGATCAGGCGGGTGGTGACGGTCTTCCGCGAGCTGCGGGCCGGCCTCACCGTGGACGGCCGGACGAAGGTCAAGACCCCGAGCGGCACCCTCTCCACCGCCGAGGCGATCTCGGTGGTGACCAACGGCCTCGCCCTGGCCACCCACTTCGGCGACGGCGTGCTGCGCGCCGGGGACGTGGCGGCCGGCATCCTCGGTGCCGTCGTCCGCGACCCGGTGGCCGACCGGGCGGTGTGGCGCGAGTACGTCGAAGGGGTGGTGCGCGAGCGTGACGGCTGGAAGGACTTCTACCGCGCGGCCCGCGAGGTGACGGCGTGACCTCGGAGGTCGCCCTGCTGGGCATCCGGCACCACGGCCCCGGCTCGGCCCGGGCGGTGGCGGCGGCGCTGGCGCAGTGGCAGCCGGACGCGGTGCTGATCGAGGGCCCGCCGGAGGCCGACGCCATCGTGCACCTCGCCGCCGAGAAGGACCTGGTGCCGCCGGTCGCCCTGCTCGCCCACGCGGTGGACGACCCGGCGCGGGCCGCGTTCTGGCCGTACGCCGAGTTCTCCCCGGAGTGGGTGGCGATCCGGTACGCCGTGGACCGCGACCTGCCGGTCCACTTCATCGACCTGCCCGCCGCCCACGGCTTCGCGCCCGCCCCCCGGGAGGACGCCGAGGAGGCCGCCGACGACCTGCCCGCCGATGAACCGCCCGCCGACGATCTGCCCGCCGACCCACTGGCCCTGCTCGCCGAGGCCGCCGGCCACGACGACGCGGAGCGCTGGTGGGAGGACGTGGTCGAGCACCGCGCCCCCGGCGCGGACGCGCTGGCCCCGTTCGCCGCCGTCGCCGAGGCGATGGCCGCACTGCGCGCCGAGGGCCTCGGCGAGTCCCGCCGGGACGAGCTGCGCGAGGCCCACATGCGCCAGCGGATCCGGGCCGCCCGGCGCGCCGGGTACGGCCGGATCGCCGTGGTCTGCGGTGCCTTCCACGTGCCCGCGCTGGCGGCGATGCCCACCGTCGCCCACGACAGGGCGCTGCTAGCGGGCCTGCCGAAGAAGGTGCGGACGGACATCACCTGGATCCCGTGGACGCACCGCCGGCTCTCCCAGGCGGCCGGTTACGGCGCGGGCATCCAGTCACCCGGCTGGTACCACCACCTGTTCACCGCCGTGGGCGACCCGGTGCCGCGTTGGCTGACCCGGGCCGCCGACCTGCTGCGCGCCGAGGACCACCCGGTCTCCTCCGCCCATGTCATCGAGGCGGTCCGGCTCGCCGAGACCCTGGCCGTCCTGCGCGGCCGCCCGCTGGCCGGGCTGACCGAGACCCTGGACGCCGTCCGCGCGGTGCTCTGCGACGGCTCGGACGTCGCCCTGGAGCTCGTCCGGGACCGCCTGGTGGTCGGCGACGCGCTCGGCGAGGTGCCGGACGCCGCCCCGGCGGTGCCGCTGCAGCGCGACCTCGCCCGGCTGCAGCGCTCGCTGCGGCTCAAGCCGGAGGCGGCGCCCAGGGACCTCGACCTCGACCTGCGCAAGGACACCGACGCGGCCCGCTCCCGGCTGCTGCACCGGCTGCGGCTGCTGGGCGTCGAGTGGGGCGTACCGGCCCGTTCCGCGGTCAACTCCACCGGCACCTTCCGGGAGAGCTGGCGGCTGTGCTGGCAGCCCGAGTTCGCGGTCCGGATAGCCGAGGCCGCCCAGTGGGGCACCACGGTGGCGGAGGCCGCCGTCAACAAGGCGGTCGGCACCGCCCGCGCCGCCGTCGAACTCGCCGAGCTGACCGGCCTGGTGGAGACCTGCCTGCTGGCCGGGCTGTCCGGGGCGCTGCCCGCCGTGATGCGGGTGCTCGCCGACTGCGCGGCCCTGGACACCGATGTCGCGCACCTGGCCGGCGCACTGCCCGCGCTGGTCCGCGCGCTGCGCTACGGCGATGTGCGCGGCACCGACCACGGCGCGCTCGCCGAGGCCGCGGCGGGCCTGGCCGAGCGGGTCTGCGTCGGACTGCCGCCCGCCTGCGTCGGGTTGGACGCCGAGAGCGCGACGGCGATGCGGGCCCGGATCGACGAGGTGCACGGCGCGATCGCCTTGCTCGCCCCGGACACCGCCACCGCCGAGGCCGCCACCGCCACCGTCGCCACCGCCACCGCCACCGCCGAGGCCGCCACTGCCACCACCGCCACCGCCACCGCCGAGGCCGCCACCGCCGGGCCCGACGAGGGCCTGCCCGCCCGCTGGGCCGCCGCCCTGGGTTCGCTGGCCCGCCGCGAGCCCGCCGGGGGGCCCGCCACCGGCGCCCCCGGCCTGCTGCGCGGCCGCGCCGTGCGGCTGCTGCTGGACGACGGCCGACTGGACTCCGAGGAGGCCGGCCGACGGCTGCGCCTGGTGCTGTCGACGGCCAACGCCCCGGCGGACGCGGCCGGTTGGGTCGAGGGTTTCCTCACCGGCGGGGGCGCCCTGCTGCTGCACGACCCCCGGCTGCTCGCCCTGCTGGACGAGTGGCTCAGTGGGGTCGGCGGCGAGGTCTTCACCGACGTCCTGCCCCTGCTGCGGCGCACCTTCGCCGGTTTGGAGGCGGGCGTGCGCACCACCATCGGCGGCCGGGTCGCGGCCGGCCCGCTGGGCGCGGCCCCGGCGGCGCCCGAGGCGACCGGCGAGCTCGACCGGGAGCGCGCCGACGCCGCCGTCCCGGTGCTGGCCCTGCTGTTCGGCGTCCGGCCGTTGATCCCGCGCCAGGCCACCGGCCGCAACACCTGACCCCCGCCGTACGAGGAGGACCCGATGGCAGCGACCCCGGCCGACGAACGCCCGGCCGACGAACGCCCGGCCGACGAACGGCTGCGCCGCTGGCGCCTGGTGCTGGGCGGCGAGGCCGACGGCACCGGCTGCACCCTGCGCGGCCGTGACGCCGCGATGGACGGCGCCCTCGCCGCGCTCTACCGGGGTGCCCCCGAGGAGGGCGTCCGCGCGCCCCGCGGCGGTCGCCGCAGCGCCGGGCTGGGCGGCTCGGCCCCGCAGGTGGCCCGCTGGCTGGGCGACATCCGCGAGTACTTCCCGTCCACCGTGGTCCAGCTGATGCAGCAGGACGCGATCACCCGGCTCGGCCTGGACCGGCTGCTGCTGGAGCCGGAGATGCTGGAGGCCGTCGAGCCGGACGTGCACCTGGTCGGCACCCTGCTGTCGCTCAAGCACGCGCTGCCCGAGACCACCCGGGAGTCCGCCCGGGCCGTGGTCGGCAGGGTGGTCGCCGACCTGGAGCGCCGGCTCGCCGACCGGACCAGGGCCACCCTGGGCGGCGCCCTGGACCGCAGCGCCCGGGTGAACCGGCCGCGCCACCGGGACATCGACTGGGACCGGACGATCCGGGCCAACCTGAAGAACTACCTGCCCGAGCACGGCACCGTCGTGCCCGAGCGGCTGGTCGGCTACGCCCGCGCCCAGCGCGCGGTGAAGAAGGACGTCATCCTCTGCGTCGACCAGTCCGGCTCGATGGCGCCCTCGGTCGTCCACTCGGCGGTGTTCGGCGCGGTGCTGTCGTCGATGCGCACCCTGGACACCCGGCTGGTGGTCTTCGACACCTCGGTGGTCGACCTCACCGAGCAGCTGACCGACCCGGTCGACGTCCTGTTCGCCACCCAGCTCGGCGGCGGCACCGACATCAACCGGGCGCTCGCCTACTGCCAGTCGAAGATCACCCGGCCCTCCGAGACCGTCGTGGTGCTGATCAGCGACCTCTACGAGGGCGGCATCCGGGACGGCATGCTGCGGCGGGTCGCCGCGATGAAGGCGGCCGGCGTCCAGTTCATCGCGCTGCTCGCGCTCTCCGACGAAGGGGCGCCGGCCTACGACCACGCCCATGCCGCCGCCCTGGCCGCGCTGGGCGCCCCGGCCTTCGCCTGCACCCCGGACGCCTTCCCCGAGATCATGGCGGCGGCGATCGAGAAGCGTCCGATCCCCGGGCACCTGATCAAGGGGGCTGACCAGGGAGTGTGACGAGTTCACCCGGGCGGGTGAAGCCGCCCGATCGGCGGACGGGCCGTCCGGGCCGATCTGTGACGGTTCTCACCCAAGCCGGACAGGGCCCCGGGCGGAACGGGCCCGTCCCACGGGGATAACCTGCCAGACGGACGTGACGCGCGTGTTGATTGACGTGTGCGCCCGGGGCTGTGCGGGCCGCAAGGCCGTACCTCTGCGTACCCGCACCGCTTCGACGACCCGCAGCGAAGATCCTGCCGTGGCACGCTCGTAGAGACACAATCCGCGACCACGAACAAGGACAAACACGTGGACCTGTTCGAGTACCAGGCGAGGGACCTCTTCGCCAAGCACGGCGTGCCCGTGCTTGACGGCGATGTCATCGAGACCGCCGCAGACGCTGCCGCCATCGCGGAGCGCTTCGGCGGCCGTGCCGTCGTCAAGGCTCAGGTGAAGGTGGGTGGCCGAGGCAAGGCCGGTGGCGTCAAGCTCGCCGCCGACCCGGCGGACGCCGTCGCCAAGGCCGAGCAGATCCTCGGCATGGACATCAAGGGCCACACCGTTCACAAGGTGATGCTGGCCCAGACCGCGGACATCAAGGACGAGTACTACGTCTCGTTCCTGCTGGACCGCACCAACCGCACCTTCCTGGCCATGGCCAGCGTCGAGGGCGGCGTGGAGATCGAGGTCGTCGCCGAGGAGAACCCCGACGCGCTCGCCAAGATCCCGGTCGACGCCAACGAGGGCTGCACCCCGGAGAAGGCCGCCGAGATCGTCGCCGCGGCGAAGTTCCCGGCCGAGGTCGCCGACCAGGTCGCCGAGGTCCTGCAGAAGCTGTGGAAGGTCTTCATCGCCGAGGACGCCCTCCTCGTCGAGGTCAACCCGCTGATCAAGTCCGGCGAGGGCAAGATCATCGCGCTCGACGGCAAGGTCTCCCTGGACGAGAACGCGGGCTTCCGCCAGCCCGAGCACGAGGCCCTGGAGGACAAGGCCGCGGCCAACCCGCTGGAGGCCGCCGCCAAGGCCAAGGGCCTGAACTACGTCAAGCTCGACGGCCAGGTCGGCATCATCGGCAACGGCGCGGGCCTCGTCATGAGCACCCTCGACGTGGTCGCCTACGCCGGTGAGAAGCACGGCGGCGTCAAGCCGGCCAACTTCCTCGACATCGGTGGCGGCGCCTCGGCCGAGGTCATGGCGAACGGCCTGGAGATCATCCTGGGCGACCCCGACGTCAAGTCGGTCTTCGTCAACGTCTTCGGTGGCATCACCGCCTGTGACGCGGTCGCCAACGGCATCGTGCAGGCCCTCGCGCTCCTGGAGAGCAAGGGCGAGAACGTCAGCAAGCCGCTGGTCGTCCGCCTGGACGGCAACAACGCGGAGCTGGGTCGCAAGATCCTCGACGACGCCAACCACCCGCTGGTCCAGCGCGTGGACACCATGGACGGTGCGGCCGACCGCGCCGCCGAGCTGGCCAACAAGTAAGGAAGGGGACTTAACACCATGGCTATCTTCCTTACCAAGGACAGCAAGGTCATCGTCCAGGGCATGACCGGCGCCGAGGGCATGAAGCACACCCGCCGCATGCTCGCCTCCGGCACCCAGATCGTCGGCGGTGTCAACCCGCGCAAGGCCGGCACCACGGTCGACGTCGACGGCACCGAGGTCCCGGTCTTCGGCTCCGTCGCCGAGGCCATGAAGGAGACCGGCGCCGACGTCTCCGTCCTCTTCGTGCCGCCGGCCTTCACCAAGGCCGCCGTCGTCGAGGCCATCGACGCCGAGATCCCGCTGGCCATCGTCATCACCGAGGGCGTTCCGGTGCACGACACCGCCGCCTTCTGGGCGTACGCCGGTTCGAAGGGCAACAAGACCCGGATCATCGGCCCGAACTGCCCCGGCCTGATCAGCCCCGGACAGTCGAACGCCGGCATCATCCCGGCCGACATCACCACCTCCGGCAAGATCGGTCTGGTCTCGAAGTCGGGCACCCTGACCTACCAGCTCATGTACGAGCTGCGCGACATCGGCTTCTCCTCGGCCGTGGGCATCGGCGGTGACCCGGTCATCGGGACCACCCACATCGACGCCCTCAAGGCCTTCCAGGAGGACCCGGAGACCGAGATCATCGTCATGATCGGTGAGATCGGCGGCGACGCCGAGGAGCGTGCCGCGGCCTACATCGCCGAGCACGTCACCAAGCCGGTCGTCGGCTACGTCGCGGGCTTCACCGCCCCCGAGGGCAAGACCATGGGCCACGCCGGCGCCATCGTCTCCGGCTCCTCGGGCACCGCCCAGGCGAAGAAGGAGGCCCTCGAGGCCGCCGGTGTCAAGGTCGGCAAGACGCCGTCCGAGACCGCCCGCCTGGCCCGCGAGATCATCGCCGGCTGACCCAGGTCACCCGCGCGGTGAGCGCCCCCGCCCTCCTCGGGCGGGGGCGCTCGCCGTTTCCGGAGCCGGGGCGTGCCTCAGCGCGTGGGCCCGGTGCCGCAGGGCAGCGGGGACCAGCTCGGGCACGCCGCCGGGTCCTGCTGCGGGGGCGGGGCGGCGCCCCGGGCCGCGACCGGCAGCTCCCAGCGGGCGACCGCCTGCGCCTGCGGCTCCGCCACCACCGCCGCCAGCCCGGGCGCCGGACTGCACCACAGGCTGCTGATGCCGTTCGGTGCCCCGCCCGGCAGCAGCGGCACACCCGGCTCGGCCACCTCCGCGGTCGGGGCCGGCACGCACAGCGCGGGGACCGGCGGCTCCGGCCGGTGGAACAGCGCCGCCGGGCGCAGCCCCGCGAGCGTCGCCACCGTGGCCCCGCCCACCGCCACGGTCAGCAGCACCGCCGCGCCCGTCCGGCTCGCCGTCCCCAGCCGGTGCTGGGCCCGCAGCACCGGCACCGGCGCCCGCGGCGGCTCCGGGCAGCCCCGGACCGCCGCCCGGTGCAGCAGCCGGCTCAGCCCGTCCGCGAACCCCGGCGCCGCCGGGTCCGGCCCCACCAGCTCCGGCACCCACTGGGCCAGTGCCGCCCGGGCCGCCCACACCCGCCCCTCGGCCGCCGCCTGCGTGGACTCCACCTCCACCGCGATCGCCGCCGCCGGCAGCCCCAGCCCGTCGTGCAGCAGCAGCGCCCGGCGCTGCGGCCGGGACAGTCGGCGCAGGGCCTTCAGCAGCGCCTTGTCCCGGTCGGTCAGCCGGTCGTGGTCCGGCAGCACCGACTGCGCCTCGTCGGCCGGCCGCACCCGGATCCGCCGGTGCGGCAGCGTCCACGCGTGCACCCGCCGGGGGCCGCCCCGCCGCCACGGCGACAGCGCCAGCTCGCAGGCCCGCACCCGCACCCAGCCCTCCGGGTCGCCCGAGCCGACCACCCCGCCCCAGTCCTGCCGGGCCTCCCCGAAGGCCCGGCGCACGCAGTGCACCGCCCGGTGCCGGCACGCCGTCAGCAGGAACACCTGCTGCACCAGCCGGGTGTGCGCGCCTTCGTACAGCTCCTCGAAGCTCTCGGTCAGGTCCCGCCCGTGGCCCGCCTCGGTGAGCGCCTGGCTGATCCGCTCCCGGGCGTCGGCGGTGTCGCGCTCGGCGGGGGTGACGACCGGGGCCGGGGCCGGGCCCGCCGGAGTCTTGCGCTCGGCCCTGGCCGGGCCGCATACCGCGTCGGGTGACGGTACGGCCGGCGTGGCCTTGGTCCTGGCCTTGGCCTTGATCTCGGCCTGGGCCTCGGCGGGGGCCGGGGCTGCGGTCCGCCTCCCGGCCCGGTCGGCGGCCGTGTCGTGGCCGTCGCGCCCGGCGGCCTTGTCCGTGCCGCGCCCGGCGGGGCGCTGCTCCTTCCGCGCGTCCTTCCGCGCGGTGACGGCGGGGGGCGCCTTCGGCCCGGGGCGGGCCTTGGACGGCGGGCGGGTGCCCCCGTCCGTCGGCCGTACGGCCGCTGAGGTGGCCGGGGTGCCGGGTGCGCCGTCGGCCGTCGGCCGGCCGGTGCCGGGCTCTCCGGTGGTCGGGGTGGTCTGTGTCATGCCGCTGCGTTCTCCCGGGGCTGTGGGGGTCACTCGCGTGCGGTTGGGGTCGGTGGGGGCGGCCGGGGGGCGCCGGCCCGGGCCGGTGGGGGGTGCGGTTCGGAGCAGGGCGATGGCGGCGGCCTCGGTGGGGCAGCCGAGTTTGCGCATGGCCCGGTGGAGATAACTGCGGGCGGTCGTGGGGGTGACGCCGAGTGCGGCGGCGGTTTGGTCGAGGCCGTGGCCCGCGGCCAGGTGGGCGAGGGCCTCGGCCTCACGGGGGGTCAGCTTCCGCAGCGGGTCGGCGGCTCGGGTGGGGGGCGTGGTCATCAGACGCTCCTGGCCGGGGCGGCGGCGGCTTGGGGGCAGGGTCTGAAAAGGCGCATAAGACAATAATCTGGGACACGGCGGCGGTTTGCCGGTTCACGGAGCATGGCGAGTCGCCTTGGCACCATGAGGCGCATGACGCAGCTGATGGGCCGTCCGCTCCTGGAAGTGCCGGGCGAATTGGGTGGACGCCCGGTGCTGGCCGACCTGTTGGCGGGGGTGCGGACGGCGCTGGTCGGCCTGGCGGTGGTCGGGGTGCCGGTGCTGGGGCTCTGGGTGGCGACGCCGTACGCGGACTCGGACGCGGCCGGGGCCACCCGGTTGGCGGGTGCCCTCTGGCTGCTCGGGCACGGCGCGCCGGTCCTGCGCGGGAGAGCGGACGCCCCGCTGACGGTCACTCCGCTGTTGCTCGGTGCCCTGGCGGTGGTGCGGCTGTACCGGGCGGGGGCCGGGGTGGCGGCGCGGCGCGGGCTGCGCTCGCGCTGGGGCGGCCCGGTGGCGCTGTGGGCGGGGTACTGCGCGGTGGCGGCCGCGGTGGCGCTGCACTGTACGGGGGCCGGGCTGTTCCGCAGCCGGGTGCTGCCGGACCTCCTGGTGGTGGCCCTGCTGGCCGGGCTGGCGACGGCCGCGGGCGTACGGTCCGTCGAGCCGGGGGGCCCGGGCGCCGAGCCGCTGTTCGACCGGCTCCCGCCGGGCTGGCGGCCGACCGGCGGCACCGCCGTGGTGGTCCGGGCGGCGGGTGCGGCCGGGGCGGGCCTGGTCGCGGCGGGCGGGCTGCTGGTGGCGGTGGCGGCGGTGCTGGACGCGGTGTTCGGCGGGGGGCGGGGGATGGCGCTGCTCGGCGGCGGGCCCGCCGCGCTGGCCGGGCTGCTGCTGCTCACCGTGGTGCTGCTGCCGAACGCGGTGCTGTGGGGCGCGGCGTACGCGTTGGGCGCCGGCTTCGAGGTCGGCGCCGACTCGCTGGTGTCGCCGGTCGGTGCGCGACTCGGCCCGATGCCGGACTTCCCGTTGTTCGCCCTGCTGCCCCAGGAGGGCCCGGGCGGCTGGCGGCTGGCGGCGCTGCTGCTGCCGCTGCTGGCGGGGCTGGTGCCGGCCGTCCTGCTGGGCCGGGCGGCGGCGGGGGGCCGGACCTCCACCGAGCCGTGGCCGCCCGCCGCGACGGTGACGGCGGCGCTGGCGGCCGCGGCGCTGCTGGGCGCCGGGGCGACGGTGCTGGGCTGGCTGGCGGGCGGGGCGCTGGCGGCGGAGCGGATGGCCCGGCTGGGGCCGGTGCCGTGGTGGACGGGCCTGGCGGCGGCCGGCTGGCTGGCCCTGGTGGCGGTGCCGGGCGCCCTGCTGGTCCGCCACCGCGTGCTCGGCCCGGTGGGACCCGGGCGCGCGGCGGACGGCACGGGCGCGGACGACGCCGAGGCCGAGGCCGAGGCCGACCTCAACGCACCGGCGTTCGTGCCGGGCGCCTACGCCCGGCTCGCGCTCCGGGCCCGCCGGAGCGTGCTGGAGCTGCGCGCCGGTGCGTACGCCCTGGTGCTGCGGCTGGCCGGCCGGCCCCCCACCGACTGACCGGGGCCGGTCGGGCCCCATCGACTGACCGGGCCGGTCGGCCCCTACTCGGCGTTCCCGGCGAAGTCCACGTACCACTGGGGCGCGTACCGGTCGCAGTTCTCGGCGCCGACGTTGGTCAGCGCGTCCTGCACGCAGGTGACGTAGTCCTTGTAGTAGACGCCGAGCCCGATCACCGAGGTGGCGACCACCACGGTCATCGCGCCGGTGAGGATCCCGGCGAGCGCGGCCGGGGTGAGCGGGTTGGGCGCCGGGATCCCGGTGGGGCCGACGCCGCCGGCCGGGGCTGGGGCGGCGGGCCGCTTGGCCCGCAGCGCGCCGATGCCCCAGGCGATGCCGAGCAGTCCGACCAGCAGGGCGATCCAGTGGAAGCCCGCGAACAGGCAGACCAGGGCGAAGGGCCCGGCCAGTGCGGCGTTGCGGGCCTTGCGGTGGACCGGGTCGGTCGGGTCGAGGCGGGGCGGCTGCGGGGCCTGGGGGCGCCGGCCGGGGCCGCCGTCGCCGGGGCCCTGCCCCCACGGGGGCGGGAACGGCGGGCGGTCGCCGGACTGGTCGCCGCCCTGGCCGGCCGGCTGCCCGCGGTCGCCGTCCGGGCCCTGGCCGGGCCAGGGGTTGCGGGGGCGCCACGGCTGGTCCGGGGCGTCCGCGGGCGGCGGCGCGAAGGGGTTGCGCTCGTCGGTGTCGTCGCCGCTGCTCATGGGTTCAGCCGTTCCTTCTCGGTCGGGGCTCGTTCGGGGGGTTCCGCCCGGGAGCGGTCTTCCCCGCCCCAATGATCCCGCAAGCGTTCGAGAGCCCGGCGGGGGCCTGCCCGTACCCGCGCGGGCCGCGGGCAACTCCGGTGCGGCGGGCCCGAGGAGATCCCCGTCTCAACTACGCGCGTAGCGCCGCAGGGAGGGTGCCGGGGCCCTCCGACCAGCCGTTATCGTGGTGACGGTCAGCAGCTCACCCAGGTTCCCGGGGCCCGCGTCGCGGCGGGTTCTCCTGGTGTTCCCCCTCGCTCGACCTGCCGTTCGTAGTGGCCCCACCGCCGGTGGACGTACCAGCGGGCGGCGCCCGACCTACGGAGAATCGCGCAGTGGCCGCCGCCCCCGCCCAGCTCTTCCCGCCCCGCACGCCCGGACCGGCCCGCCTGGTGGTGCTGGTCTCCGGCTCCGGTACCAACCTGCAGGCGCTGATCGACGCCGTCGCCGACCCGGCCTACGGCGCCGAGATCGTGGCCGTGGGCGCGGACCGGGACGGGATCGTCGGGCTGGAGCGCGCCGAGCGGGCGGGCCTGCCGACCTTCGTCCACCGGGTGAAGGACTTCGCGGACCGCGCCGACTGGGACCGCGCGCTGACCGCCTCCGTCGCCGCCCACCAGCCCGACCTGGTGGTCACGGCCGGCTTCATGAAGATCCTCGGCCCCGAGTTCATCGCGGCCTTCGCCGGACGGATCGTCAACACCCACCCCGCACTGCTGCCCGCCTTCCCCGGCGCCCACGGCGTCACCGACGCGCTCGCGTACGGGGTGAAGGTCACCGGCTGCACCGTCCACCTGGTCGACGCCGGCGTGGACACCGGGCCGATCATCGCGCAGGGCGTCGTCGAGGTCGTCGACGCCGACCACGCCGATGGCGGCGACGCGCTGCACGAGCGCATCAAGACTGTCGAGCGCAAGCTGCTCGTCGACGTCGTGGGCCGGCTGGCCCGCGAAGGTCACCGCATCGAGGACCGAAAGGTATGGATCCCGGCATGAGTGCCAGCTCCACCACCCCCCCTGTCTCCGAGAACATCCGTCCGATCCGTCGCGCGCTGATCAGCGTGTACGACAAGACCGGTCTGGAGGAGCTGGCCCAGGGCCTGCACGCCGCCGGGGTCGCCATCGTCTCCACCGGCTCCACCGCCGGCCGGATCGCCGCCGCCGGCGTCCCGGTGACCGAGGTCTCCGAGCTGACCGGCTTCCCGGAGTGCCTGGACGGCCGGGTGAAGACGCTGCACCCCCGGGTGCACGCCGGCGTGCTCGCCGACCTGCGCCTGGAGTCGCACCGCGCCCAGCTGGCCGAGCTCGGCGTCGAGCCCTTCGACCTGGTCGTGGTGAACCTCTACCCGTTCAAGGCCACCGTCGCCTCGGGCGCCACCCCGGACGAGTGCGTCGAGCAGATCGACATCGGCGGCCCGAGCATGGTCCGCGCCGCCGCCAAGAACCACCCCTCGGTGGCCGTCGTGGTCGACCCGGCCCGCTACGCCGACGTGCTGACGGCCGTCCGCGAGGGCGGCTTCGACCTGGCCACCCGCAAGCGTCTGGCCGGTGCCGCGTTCGCCCACACCGCCGCCTACGACGTGGCCGTCGCCTCCTGGTTCGAGGCCGGCTACGCCCCCAGCGACGAGCGGTTCCCCGAGTTCCTGGGCGCCACCTGGGAGCGGCAGAACGTGCTGCGCTACGGCGAGAACCCGCACCAGGGCGCCGCGCTGTACAGCGACACTGGGCTGATCAGCGGTTTCACCGCGGGCGGCGGCCTGGCCGGCGCGCAGCAGCTGCACGGCAAGGAGATGTCGTACAACAACTACGTCGACACCGACGCCGCCCGCCGCGCCGCGTACGACCACGCCGAGCCGACCGTCGCGATCATCAAGCACGCCAACCCGTGCGGCATCGGCACCGCCGCCGACGTGGTCGAGGCGCACCGCAAGGCGCACGAGTGCGACCCGGTCTCCGCGTACGGCGGCGTGATCGCGGTCAACCGCCCGGTCACCGTCGAGCTGGCCGAGCAGATCGCCCCGATCTTCACCGAGGTCGTCGTGGCCCCCGCCTACGAGGACGGCGCGGTCGAGGTGCTGGCCCGCAAGAAGAACCTGCGGGTGCTGGTCGCCCCCGGCGCCCCGGCCAACCGCCAGGAGGTCCGCCCGATCTCCGGCGGCGTGCTGCTCCAGGACGCCGACCGGGTGCACGCCGAGGGCGACGACCCGGCGAACTGGACGCTGGCCACCGGTGAGGCGCTCTCCGAGGCCGAGCTGGCCGAGCTGGCCTTCGCCTGGCGGGCCTGCCGGGCCGTCAAGTCCAACGCGATCCTGCTGGCCAAGGACGGCGCCTCGGTCGGCGTCGGCATGGGCCAGGTCAACCGGGTCGACTCCTGCAAGCTCGCGGTCGAGCGGGCCGGCGAGCGGGCCAAGGGCTCGTACGCCGCCTCGGACGCCTTCTTCCCGTTCCCGGACGGCCCGGAGATCCTGATCGCGGCCGGCGTGAAGGCGATCGTCCAGCCCGGCGGTTCGATCCGCGACGAGCAGGTCGTCGAGGCCGCCCAGAAGGCCGGCGTGACGATGTACTTCACCGGTGCGCGGCACTTCTTCCACTGATCTTCCGCTGATCTTCCGCTGAGTGGCACGAAGCGGCCCGGCCCCCTCGAGGAGGGAGCCGGGCCGCTTCGCCGTGACCGTGCCGTCCGCTCAGTAGCGCGGTCGGTTGAACCAGTTGACGCCGTCCTGGGTGCACATCGCGACGATCCAGATGACCGAGATCGCGATCCACAGGCCGCCGACGACCACGCCGAAGCCGGCGCCCGGGCCGACCGTCTTGGCCCCGGTGATCCCGCTGATCAGCACCGCGATGCCGAGCAGCGTGGCGATCGAGCCGTACACGATGGTGGTGATCCGGGTGGCGTTGCCGCCCTTGCCGAACTTGGCCCCCAGCGTGATGGAGAGCACCGCGGCGAGCAGGTAGACCACCCCGAGGACCAGCAGGACGCCGGCCGCGGCGTTGCCGAAGACCGCCGTGTCACTGCTCGTGGTGTGCTCGTTGGCGACCTTCTTGGCGCCGGCGGCCACGAGCAGCAGAATGCCGGTGAGGACGACCTGCACGCCGCCGATGACGAACAGCAGCACCCGGGCGGTCAGCACCAGGCCCGGCATGCGCTGCGGCACGGCCGGCGCGTAGCCGTACGGCGAGGGCGCCGGCTGCGGGTAGCCGTAGCCCGGCGCGGCCTGCGGGGCCGGCTGCGGGTAGCCGTAGCCCTGGGCGGGCGGCTGCTGGCCGTACGGGTTGTTCGGGTCGGTGGGGTAACTCATGGGTGCCTCCGGGCGGTTACGGGGATGCGGGGCCGGGACGCGGCATCAGTAACGCGGCCGGTTGAACCAGTTGACGCCGTCCTGGACGCACATGGCGGTGATCCAGATGATGCTGATCGCCAGCCACAGACCGGCCATCACGAAGCCGATCGCGGTGCCGGCGGTGATGGCGCCCAGCAGGATCAGCAGGCCGACCAGGCCGCCGAGCGAGCCGTACACGATGGTGGTGATCCGGACGTTGTTGCCGCCCTTGCCGAACTTGGCGCCGAGCGTGATCGAGAGCGCGGCGAACAGCGCGAACAGGATCGCGATGACGATCAGGACACCGGCGGCGGCGTCGCCCATCGCGGTGAACGGGTTGTCGCTGGTGGAGGCCCGGGCCGTGTTGGTGACGTCCTTGGCGGCGGCCCCGATGAGCAGGTAGATGATCGCCAGGATCGCCTGCACGCCGCCCACGATGAACAGCAGCACCCGGGCGGTGGTCACCAGGCCCGGCATGGACTGCGGCACGGCCGGCGCGTAGCCGTAGCCCGGCACGGGCGGGGCCTGCGGGTAGCCGTAGCCGGGCACCGTCGGCGGGGCCTGCTGCGGGTAGCCGTAGGACGGCGCGGGCGGCTGCTGGCCGTACGGGTTGTTCGGGTCGGGCGGGTAACTCATGGATGCCTCCGGGCGGTTACGGGACGCGGGGACGGGACGGCGGAGGACCCGGTTGCGGCCGGCGAGTCGGATCGTCGACGGAACGGGACGCTGGCGGAGCGCGGTGACAGCCCGGCGGCGGTGACGGGCGCGGCCGGCTCAGTGCCGGGAGGAGCGGGTGATCGGACGCCGGGACGGACACGGGCGGGTGAGGGCGCCGTGCCGGTCGGGCTGGTCGGTGTGCTGTGGTCGGATCACTGGCTCTTTCCCCCGGGTACGCCCCGCCGCGGGATCCGTCGGCCCGTCACCGGGCCGGGTCGCGGCAGGGAATGCCCGCATATCGTCAACCGGACGGCAGCACGCTGTCCAGCCGGTTGCGGGGGCAAGGTCAAGACTGTGGCGCAACCGCAACGTGGTGCGGACCTTCCGTACCCGTCCGGTCGCCCGACCGGCCCCGTTACGAGGGGCGTTCGCGATCCGGGAGAATGGGGTCATGACTGCCCAGATTCTCGATGGCAAGGCCACCGCGTCCGCGATCAAGTCCGAACTCGCCGCCCGCGTGGCGGCCCTCAAGGCGAAGGGCGTCACGCCCGGCCTCGGCACCGTCCTGGTCGGCGACGACCCGGGCAGCCGCTGGTACGTCAACGGGAAGCACAAGGACTGCGCCGAGGTCGGCATCGCCTCGATCCAGCGCGAGCTGCCCGCGACCGCCACCCAGGAGGACGTCGAGAACGTCGTCCGCGAGCTCAACGCCGACCCGACCTGCACCGGCTACATCGTCCAGCTGCCGCTGCCCAAGGGCCTGGACCAGAACCCGGTCCTGGAGCTGATGGACCCGGACAAGGACGCCGACGGCCTGCACCCGACCTCGCTCGGCCGCCTCGCGCTGGGCATCGAGGGCCCGCTGCCGTGCACCCCGCTGGGCATCGTCGAGCTGCTGCGCCGGCACGACGTCGCGATCAACGGCGCCGAGGTGGTCGTGGTCGGCCGCGGCGTCACCGTCGGCCGTTCGATCGGCCTGCTGCTGACCCGCCGCAGCGAGAACGCCACCGTCACCCTGTGCCACACCGGCACCCGGGACCTCGCCGCGCACCTGCGCAAGGCCGACATCATCGTGGCCGCCGCGGGCGTCCCGCACCTGGTCAAGCCGGAGGACGTCAAGCCGGGCGCCGCGGTGCTGGACGTCGGCGTCAGCCGCAGCGAGGGCAAGATCGTCGGCGACGTCCACCCGGGCGTGGCCGAGGTGGCCGGCTGGATCTCCCCGAACCCCGGCGGCGTGGGCCCGATGACCCGCGCGATGCTGCTCAACAACATCGTCGAGGCGGCCGAGCGCCGCGCCGGCGTCTGACCCCCGAGGGACGGCGAGCATGACTGAACCGCGACCGGCGCGGCCCCGGCACAGGCCGGTCAAGACCACCGGCACCCTGCCGCCCGAGGGGGCCGCCCCGGCCCTCGGGCGCGACCACGCCCTGCCGGTCCGGCAGTGGCCGATAACCCTGGTCCTGTCGGTGGTCGGCGCCGGCCTCGCGGTCACCTGGTTCGCCGACTTCAAGGACGGCTTCAAGTACGGGCTGCTGATCCTCGGCACCGGGGTGCTGCTCGGCGCCGTGCTGCGGCTGGTGCTGCCGGAGGTCGGGATGCTGGCGGTCCGCAGCCGCTTCACCGATGTGATCGTGCTGGCCTTCCTGGGCGCCTCGATCGTGCTGCTGACCCTGGTCGCCCAGCCGAACCCGTGGCTGGAGTTCCCGCTGTTGGACAACATCGGCCACCTGATCGGCCGGCCCAAGCGCTGAGCCGCCGCGCCGTGCACCGCGGCCCCGTCCGGGATTCCCGGGCGGGGCCGCGGTGCGTCTGTGACGCATCAGCCACGTCCGCACACGCGGCGTACGCTTCCCTTTGCGATAACCTGACGCCGGTCTCTCGATGTCGAGAGATCATCCTCGGCTCCAGTGCGCCGGTGTGCCTGGGGCACCTGGCGATTTGCTGGAGAAGGTAGAAATGACCCGCACCCCCGTCAACGTCACCATCACCGGAGCAGCCGGCCAGATCGGCTACGCGCTGCTCTTCCGCATCGCCTCGGGCCACCTGCTCGGTGCCGACGTGCCGGTGAACCTGCGCCTCCTGGAGATCCCGCAGGGCCTGAAGGCCGCCGAGGGCACCGCCATGGAGCTCGTCGACTGCGCGTTCCCGCTGCTGCGCGACATCAAGATCACCGACCAGCCGAACGAGGCCTTCGACGGCGCCAACGTCGCGCTGCTGGTCGGCGCCCGTCCGCGCACCGCCGGCATGGAGCGCGGCGACCTGCTCTCGGCCAACGGCGGCATCTTCGGCCCGCAGGGCAAGGCCATCAACGCCCACGCCGCGGACGACATCAAGGTCCTGGTCGTCGGCAACCCGGCCAACACCAACGCCCTGATCGCCCAGCGCAACGCCCCGGACGTCCCGGCCGAGCGCTTCACCGCGATGACCCGCCTGGACCACAACCGCGCGGTCGGCCAGCTGTCCGGCAAGACCGGCGCCCTGGTCTCCGACATCAAGCGCGTCACCATCTGGGGCAACCACTCCGCCACCCAGTACCCGGACATCTTCCAGGCCGAGATCGCCGGCAAGCCGGCCTTCGAGGCCGTCGGCAGCGACCAGGCCTGGCTGGAGAACGACTTCATCCCGACCGTCGCCAAGCGCGGCGCGGCCATCATCGACGCCCGCGGCGCCTCCTCGGCCGCCTCGGCCGCCAACGCCGCCATCGACCACGTCCACACCTGGGTCAACGGCACCGCCGAGGGCGACTGGACCTCCATGGGTGTCGTCTCCGACGGCTCCTACGGCGTCCCGGCCGGCCTGATCTCCTCCTTCCCGGTCACCACCAAGGACGGCAAGTTCGAGATCGTCCAGGGCCTGGAGATCTCCGACTTCTCCCGCGCCCGCATCGACGCCTCGGTCAAGGAGCTGACCGAGGAGCGCGACGCGGTCCAGGAGCTGGGCCTCATCTGAGCCCCGCCGCACGGCCCTTCCGGCGGCCCGCCGCCTCCCGCTCCCGGGAGGCGGCGGGCCGCCGCCGTGATGCGCCCGCTCGCTGTGATTCGCCCGCTCGCCTCCGGGCCGCTCTGACCCGGTGCCGACGGTCGGCGCTCCCTCGCTCGTTCCTCGCTCCCTCGCTTCTCCCTTTCGGCACCGGCGCGCCCCTTCGGCTCGGGGCGGGGCCCCGTGATTCGCCCGCTCGCCTCCGGGCCGCTCTTGGCCCGGTGCCGACGGTCGGCGCTCCCTCGCTCGTTCCTCGCTCCCTCGCTTCTCCCTTTCGGCACCGGCGCGCCCCTTCGGCTCGGGGCGGGGCCCC
>NZ_JBVIFM010000001.1:0-101541 GCF_055571335.1 Kitasatospora sp. NPDC030952 | reverse complement strand
CCGGGCCGGGACGCCTCGGCCGCCTACACTGGCCCGCTGTGAACGAAACCCTCGGGGACGCCGCGCTCGTCCTCGTCTTCATCCTGCTGGGCGGGCTGTTCAACGTCGCCGAGATCTCGCTGATCTCGCTGCGCGAGGGCCAGATCCGGGCGCTGGAGGCGCGCGGCACCCGGCGCTCGGCCCGGGCCGCGCACCTGGCCGCGGACCCGAACCGCTTCCTGGCCGCCGTGCAGGTCGGCGTGACCTGCATGGGCTTCCTGTCCGCCGCGTTCGGCGCGGACACCCTGTCCGGCAAGGTGGCCCCGCTGTTCGTCCGGGCCGGAGTGTCCCAGGGGGTGGCGGACGCGATCGCCCTGGTCGGCCTCACCCTGGTGATCAGCTACGTCTCGCTGGTGCTCGGCGAGCTCACCCCCAAGCGGATCGGCCTGCAGCGCGCCGAGTCCATCGCGGTGGCCGCCGCCCCGGTGGTGGACGTGATGTCGGTGGCGCTGCGCCCGGTGATCTGGCTGCTGGGCCACTCCACCAACCTGATGGTCAGGCTGTTCGGCGGCGACCCGGCGGCCGGGCGCGGCTCGATGAGCTCCGAGGAACTGCGCGGACTGGTCGCCTCCAACACCGAACTGGGAAGCGACGAAAGGGCGTTGATCGCGGATGTGTTCGCCGCCGGGGAGCGCCAGCTGCGCGAGGTGATGGTCCCGCGCACCGAGGTGACCTTCCTGGACGCCGAGCGTCCGCTGGCCGCCGTGCGCCACCAGGCGGAGACCTCCCCGCACTCGCGCTACCCGGTGGTCGAGGGCAGCGCCGACGCGGTGGTCGGCTTCGTCCACGTCCGGGACCTCTACGGCGCCCGCGGCGAGCAGGCCGTCAAGGTCCGCGACCTGGCCCGTCCGGTCAAGCTGCTGCCCGGCACCAAGCGGGTGCTGGAGGCGATGGGCGAGATGCGCCGGGAGGGCCACCACCTGGCCATCGTGGTGGACGAGTACGGCGGCACGGCCGGCATCGTCACCCTGGAGGACCTGGTCGAGGAGGTGGTCGGCGAGATCCGGGACGAGTACGACCGGCCGGAGTCCGCCCCCACCCGCCGGCTGGCCGGCGGCGGCACGGAACTGGACGGCCTGCTGAACCTCGGCGACTTCGAGGAGGAGACCGGCGTCACCCTGCCCGAGGGCCCGTACGAGACGGTGGCCGGCTGCCTGGTCGCCTCGCTCGGCCGGCTGCCCCGGGACGGCGACCAGGCCCGGGTGCCGGTCGAGGGCGGCGGGGAGGTGCTGCTGACGGTGGCCAAGGTGGAGGGCCGGCGGATCGCCCGGGTGAGGGTGAGTGCGGTCACACCGGAGGAGCCTCCTGGGGCAGAGGTTTCCTGAGCGACCGGGGGAACTGGAACAATGGCCCGCATGGTCAACGCAGCGGTCACTGGTCCGGTCAAGGACCGTCCCCGGGTGCTCTCCGGCATCCAGCCCACCTCCGGCTCGTTCCACCTCGGCAACTACCTGGGCGCCGTGCGTCAGTGGGTCGACCTGCAGAAGGAGAACGACGCCTTCTACATGGTCGTCGACCTGCACGCGATCACCGTGCCGCAGGACCCGGTGACCCTGCGCCAGAACACCCGGGTCTCGGCGGCCCAGCTGCTCGGCGCCGGGCTGGACCCTGAGCACTGCACGCTGTTCGTCCAGTCGCACGTGCCCGAGCACGCGCAGCTCGCCTGGGTGATGAACTGCCTCACCGGCTTCGGCGAGGCCTCCCGGATGACCCAGTTCAAGGACAAGTCCTCCCGGTACGGCGCCGACAGCACCACCGTCGGCCTGTTCACCTACCCGATCCTGCAGATCGCGGACATCCTGCTCTACCAGGCGGACGCCGTCCCGGTCGGCGAGGACCAGCGCCAGCACGTGGAGATCACCCGCGACATCGCGGAGCGCTTCAACTCGCGCTACGCGCCGGTGTTCACGATCCCGAAGCCGTACATCCTCAAGGAGACGGCGAAGATCATGGACCTCCAGGACCCGGGCATCAAGATGAGCAAGTCGGCCTCCTCGGCCAAGGGCCTGGTCAGCCTGCTGGACGACGCCAAGGCCAGCGCCAAGAAGTTCAAGAGCGCCGTCACCGACACCGGCACCGTGGTCTCCTACGACGAGGAGCAGAAGCCGGGCGTCTCCAACCTGCTGCGGATCCACTCCGCGCTCAGCGGCCAGTCGGTCGAGCAGCTGGTCGCGCACTTCGAGGGCAAGATGTACGGCGCCCTGAAGACCGAGCTGGCCGAGCTGTACACCGAGTGGGTCACCCCCTTCCAGGAGCGCACCAGCGCCTTCCTGGACGACCCGGCCGAGCTGGACCGGGTGCTGGCGATCGGCGCCGAGAAGGCCCGCGCGGTGGCCTCCGAGACGCTGGCGACCGTGTACGACCGGATCGGCTTCCTCCCGGCCGCCAAGCGGTGACTCCGCTCACCCGTCTGCCCGGTGGTGAGGGGCTCCCGGAGCTCCTCACCATCGGTGTGTCCGTGAGCGTCCCGGACCCGCACGGCGCACGGATCCAGGACGCCCGGGCCGGCCTCGGGGACCCGCAGGCCCGCTCGATACCGACGCACGTCACCCTGCTGCCGCCCACCGAGGTGCCGGCCGAGGCGCTGCCGAAGATCGAGGAGCACCTGGCGTCGGTGGCGGCCGCGCACCGGCCGTTCCGGATGCTGCTGCGCGGTGGCGGCACCTTCCGCCCGGTCTCCCCGGTGGTGTTCGTCCGGGTCGAGGAGGGCGCGCAGGAGTGCCGGCTGCTGGAGGCGGACGTCCGCTCCGGCCCGCTGGCCCGCGAGCTGGCCTTCCCGTACCACCCGCACGTGACGGTCGCCCACGGCCTGCCGGACGACGTGCTGGACCAGGCGTACGAGCAGGCGCGCGGGTTCCGGGCGGCCTTCCTGGTGCCGGGGTTCTCGCTCTCCCGGTTCGACGCGGACGAGGTCTGGCGGCCCTGGCGGGACTACCACTTCTCCTGAAACCGGCGCCGCTCCTGAACCGGCACTGCTCCTGCACCGACACCACTCCTGCACCGACACCACTCCTGGACCGGCGCCGCTCCTGAGTCGCGGCTGAACTACCGCTCGGTGCGGCCGAGTTCGAGCATCCGGTCGACCACCCGCCGGGCCGCGCCGCCGTCGTCCAGGGCGCAGTGCCCGGCCCGGAAGCGCCGGTAGCGCTCGGCGTAGCCGGGCGGCAGCCCTGCCCCGCCGTCGGCGAGTTCGCGCAGTGCGGCGAGCAGTTCGGCCGAGTCGGGCACCAGCGGGCCGGGGGCGTCCCGCTCGAAGTCGAAGTAGAAGCCGCGCAGGGTGTCGCGGTAGTGCTCCAGGTCGTAGGTGAAGAAGTACATCGGGCGGCCGGTGATCGCGAAGTCGAACATGATCGACGAGTAGTCGGTCACCAGCACGTCCGCGATCAGCAGCAGTTCCTGCGGGTCGGGGAAGTCCCCGCAGTCGAACAGGAAGCCGTCGCCGGCGCCCGGTAGCGGGTCGCGCACGTGCGAGTGCGGGCGGACCAGCAGCACGTGGTCCTCGCCGAGCAGCCGGCGCGCGTGGTCGAGGTCCAGCCGCAGGTCGAGCCGGAAGCCCTCGCCGTCGCCGCGCCGCTGGTCCTCGCGCCAGGTCGGCGCGTACAGCACGACCCGCTTGCCCTCGGGGACGCCGAGCCGGCGGCGGACGGCCGCGGCGGTCCGCGGTTCGGGCCGGGCCAGCACGTCGCCGCGCGGGTAGCCGGACTCCAGGACCTCGCCGTCGTAGCGGAAGGCGCGCCGGAGGATCGGGGTGGCGAAGGCACTGGGGGAGAGCAGCAGGCTCCACTGCGGGGTCTCCCGGTCGAGCGCCTCCAGGTAGCCGTGGTCGGCCAGCCAGGGGTTGTCGACGTCGTGGGCGATCCGCTTCAGTAGCGAGCCGTGCCAGGTCTGCACCACGACCTGGCCCGCGCGGCGCTCCAGGAAGTCCGGGAAGTGGGTGTTGCCGACCAGGTACCGGCAGGTGGCCAGCGCGCGGTACCACTGCGGGCTCCAGATCCGGATCGGGACGACCCCGGGCGGCAGCTCGGCCTGGCCGTCGTCGACCACCCACAGGTGCTCCAACCGCTCGCCGCGGCGGACGAGTTCGGCGTGCACCGCGCGCGGGGAGTCGGCGTAGCCGCGGCCGCCGAAGACGTCGTACAGCACCGCCTCGCGCAGCGGCTCGCGGCGGGCGGCCGGGTAGTGCCCGGTGCGCAGCCGGGCCTGGGTCCAGGCGCTGCGCTCGGCGGCGTCGAGCACCGGGGTGGAGTCCACCAGCAGGGTGTCGTGCCAGCGGCGCTGCAGCAGGACGTCCTTGCCGCCGGTGGTCGCGGTGGCGGGCAGGGCGGGCAGGACGGCCGCGGCGGCGAGCAGCGGCCGGGCCGGGCCGGAGCCGTCGGCCGGCTCCAGGGCGGCCTCCCAGACGCCCTTGCGCAGCGGCAGCACGGCGCCGTCCGAGCCGGTGCGGGTGGCGGGCACCCGGACCCGGAAGCGGCCGTCCGGCTCGGGCTCGACCGGCGCGCGGACCTCGCCGGCGGTGCCGCCGTGCCGCAGGACCAGTTCCAGCCGGTCGGCGGCCGGGTCCGGGCAGTGGCCGGACAGTTCGAAGCCGCCGAAGTGGACGGCGATCCGGTCGACGATCCCGGCCGCGGGCTGGACGCAGACCTGGAGCCGGCCGTCGGCGAGGTGCTTGAGGTAGAGCACCCGGTCCGGGGTGTCCGGCAGCGGGTGCTGGCCGGCCACCGGGCCGCTGCGCTCGTCCAGGCAGAGCTGGTCGGTGCCGCCGTCGGGGCGCAGCAGTTCGGCGTCCCAGTGCTCCAGTTCGCCGCGGCCGCGCCCGTCGGCGGTGAACGGCCGGTACGGCAGGTCGACGGCGAAGGTGTTGCCGGTGCGGGTGAGCGGCCGTTCGATCACCGCGTCGCTCTGCCGGTGCCGCAGCCGCAGGACGGTGCCGCCGGGGCAGTGGTCGGCGGTGCCGGCCAGCCGGAGGCCGTCGGGGGTGGGCCCGGCGTGGTCGAGCCGGACGCCGGGGCGCTCCAGCCGCAGCCGCAGTCGGCCGTCCTCGAAGTACGGCTGGAGGCGTACCTCGCGGTCCACCCAGCGGGCGGGCGGGTATTCGCCGGAGCCGCACCAGTGGGGGGCGAGGGCGCCGTACTGGCGGCGCAGCCGGGTGGGGCGGGGGCGGGTGAAGAGGGTGGTCTCGACCTGCCAGTCGCCGAGCTGCCAGCGGTCGTCCTGGCGCAGCCGGGAGGGTTCCACCAGGGCGGTGAAGCCGGACCAGTCGTGGTTGTGTTCGGGCTGGGCGCTGTCGTCGGTGACCTCGGGCAGCCGGCGGGGCCGGGAGCGCAGGTGGAGCGGCGGCACCGTCCCGCGCTCGTGGCGCAGGGTCAGCCAGGTCCAGGCCGAGCCGGGGCGGCCCGTGTCCAGGTCCAGCGGGCGGCCGAAGCCGGTGAGCTCCAGTCCGCGGCTGTGCCAGCGGGCGCGCAGCAGCCCGAACACCACGTTCTCGTCGTCGGCCGACCGGCCCGTGCTCACCCACGGGGCGGCGTGCGGCAGGACTAACCGGGTGAGCGCAGACATGGTGCGGGGACCCTTCGGGGGGACGTCATCCCGGCGGTGGCGGTGGCCGGGAGGGCCGCGTTCCGGTGTCGACCGGACCGGGGCCGAATTGATATCCCATACCGGGAAGGCACCCCGGGTCAACTGCGGGGTTCGCAGAATATCCTTTGAAATTCGTCGACAAAACATCAGTTCGAGTGCAAAATACACGTAAAGGGCCGACACTTCCCAGGAAATTCCCAGAAAACACGGAGGCGCCCGGCGCGGATCGCGCCGGGCGCCTCGCGGCGTGCCGGTGGCTACTCCTTGCGGAGCATCGCGTCGACCACCCGGGCGGCGGCCTTGCCGTCGTCCAGGTCGCAGTACGCCTCGCGGAACGCGGCCGCCTTGTCCGCGTACTCGGCGGCGACCTCTTCCACCCGGCCGAGCGCGTCGACCAGTTCGGTGGAGCTGGCCAGCAGCGGACCGGGGGCCTCGGCCTCGAAGTTCAGGCTGAAGCCGCGCAGGTTGTCGCGGTAGTGCTCCAGGTCGTGGGTGAAGAAGAACATCGGCTTGCCGGTGTTGGCGAAGTCGAAGACGCTCGACGAGTAGTCGGTGACCAGCACGTCGGCGATCAGCAGCAGCTCCGCCATGTCGGGGTAGGTGCCGACGTCCCAGACGTAGCCGTTGCCGGCGCCCGGGATCTGGCCGCACATCAGGCTGTGCCGGCGCACCAGCAGCACCTGGTCGTCGCCGAGCGCGGCCTTGGCCGCCTCCAGGTCGATCCGCAGGTCGATCTGGTAGCCGCCGTTCGGCCGGCGCCGGTCCTCGCGCCAGGTCGGCGCGTACAGCACGACCTTCTTGCCCTCGGGCAGGCCGAGCCGCTCGCGGACCTGTTCCGCGGTCTTCTCCCGGTCGGCCGCGAAGAGCAGGTCGTTCCGCGGCGAACCGCTCTCCAGGATCTCGCCCTGGTAGTCGAACGCGCGCCGCAGCACCGGGGCCGACCAGCTGTTGCCGGCCACCAGCAGGCTCCAGTTCGGCACCTCGCGGGCCAGGCTCTTGAGGTACCGGGAGTCGGTGAACCAGACCTTCTCGAAGTCGAAGCCGACCTGCTTCAGCGGGCTGCCCTGCCAGGTCTGCACGACCACCTGGCCGGGGCGACGGACGAAGAAGTCGGGCAGGTGGGTGCTGGTGACGATGTACTTGGCCGTCGCCAGCGCCTCGAACCACTCCGGGCTCCAGAGCCGGATCGCCTGCGCGGTGCGCGGCAGGTCGGCCTGCAGGTCGTCGTTGCCCCACAGGTGCTCCAGCGGCAGGCCCCGGCGGACCAGCTCCTCGTGGATCGCCTTCGGGGAGTCGGCGTAGACGCTGTTGTTCCCGGCGTTGTACAGCACGGTGTCGCGCACCGGCAGGCGACGGGCGGCCGGGTAGTCGACGCTGCGGATCTGGCGCTGGCGGAAGCCGGCCCGCTCCTCGGGCATCAGCGCCGCGTGCGACTCCAGCGACAGGCAGTCGTGCTGGCGGCGCTCCAGCGCGATCCGCTTGCCGCGGGACTCCACCTCCACCGGCAGGGAGCCGAAGCAGCCCGGGGCGATCTGCACGTAGCCGTTCGGCAGGTCGACGCCGGGCACGCCGACCGGACGGAAGAAGACCCGCCAGGTGCCGTGGGCGAGCGGGACCCGCCCGGCGAAGGAGGCGGTCGGCACGGCGGGCAGCGCGGTGCGGAACCGGCCGTCCGAGATCTCCACCGGGTAGACGTGCTCCTCCTCGCGCCAGTGGTGCCGGACCACCAGCTCCCAGCGGTGCGCGCCGGGCAGCGGGAACGAGCCGCTCAGCAGGAAGCCGTCGGCGCCGCGCGCGGACACCTCGTCCACCACCGGCTGCAGCAGCTGGTCGGAGAACTGCAGGTGCCCGCTGGGGGAGGGCTTGGTGTAGATCGCCCGGCGCTGCTCGACGGGCGCCTGCGGGTCCAGCGGCAGGTGCAGCTGCTCGGGCGCGTTGCGGTCGTCCCAGACCAGCGGCAGGACGCCGCCGTCGGCCAGCACCAGCGCGCTGTCCCAGCGGTCCCGCACCCGCTCGGCGGCGACCGGGTCCAGTTCGGCCCAGGCCTCGCGGACGGCGGTCAGCTCGGCCACCTCGACGGCGGAGGTGAACGGCTGCAGGGTGCCGACCGGAGCGCCCAGCTCCAGCGGGAAGGTCAGCTCGCGGTCCGACTCGACGTGGGTGAGCCGCAGCCGGGCCCCGACGAAGCTCGCCCCGGAGCGGGCCGCGCCGGAGACCTCGATCCGGCCGTCCTGCGCGGCCAGGCCGGTCACCCGGGCCTTGACGGTCTCCACCTGCAGGTAGACGAAGTTGTCCCGGACCCACGGCACGATCCGCACGTCGGGCTCGACCCAGTGCAGCGGGATCGACTCGGCGGTGTCGCTCCAGCCCGCCGAGATCCGGCCCTTGTAGATCCCGCCCTTGCCTGCGCCGGCCACCAGGACGCGCCAGTGGCCGTCCTTCCACTGGCCGCGGTGCTTGAGCTTCTTCGGGTCCAGGGCGACGGTGAAGCCGGACCAGTCGCAGCTGTACAGGTCGTGGTTGCAGCTGGCGGTGGCCTCGGGGCTGTACTGGGTCTTCATCGGCACCGCGACGACCCGGCGGCCCTTGGCCTCGCGCAGCACCAGGGTGCGGACCATGTCGTGCTTGTTGGCCGCGCCCAGCTGCTCCGGGTAGGCGTGCCCGGTCAGCTCCAGCTTCCCGCCGACCCAGGCGCTCTGGTACAGCCGGCTGCGCATGACCAGCGAGTTGTCCAGCTTCAGCACGCCGGACGGCACGCTCTTGCGCCCGCCGCGCAGGAACGGGTAGTCCGCGTACGGCCGCAGCAGGCCGCGGGCCTGCACGCCGCCGCCGCTGTCGCCCTCGTACTTGATCTGCTCGACCAGCTCGTCCACGCGGTTCTGCAGGGTCAGGTGGTACTTCAGCCGCAGCGGCGCGCGCAGCTTGCGGACCTGCTCCTGGCCGATCGAGCGGAGCAGCCGGCTGACGTGCTGGACGTAGGCGTCCCGGTACTCCTTGTCGCCGTCCACGACGGACCAGAAGAACATCGGGATCTCCTCGACGAGGGTGTTCTCGTCGTAGGAGCGCAGGTACTCGGCGAAGCGCGGCTCGGTCTGCTTCTTCAGCCAGCCGCGGACCAGCTCGACCGAGGCGACCCGGTCGACCAGGCCCTTGGGGTTGGTGCGCATCTGGGTGATCGACATCTCGCCGACCTCGCGCTCGCGCCAGTGGTAGATCGGCTCGGAGAGCACGTCCACGCTCTTGGCGAGGTAGTGGTGCGGCACGCTGACCGGCGCGTCCTCGTACAGGATGCCCTCGGGGTACAGCAGGTCGGCGGCGTCGAAGAAGGACCGGCGGTACACCTTGTTCCACGCGGTGCGGTCGGTGACCAGCGCCGGGAGCTCGGTGATGTGGGTCTTGAGCCGGGTCTCCTTGAACGGCTTCACGTGCCCGCCGGACTGGTAGTAGCCCACCGCCCGGAACCGCAGCACGTTGCCGGTGCAGAAGTCCGAGCCGGTCTCCTCCAGCGTGTTGATCATCAGCTCGTAGGCGCTCGGCGGCATCGAGTCGTCACTGTCCACGAAGCACAGGAACTCGGAGTCCGGGTCGATGTGCCGGATGCCGGTGTTGCGGGCCGCGCCGAGGCCCTTGTTCACCTGCCGGACCAGCCGGAACCGGGAGTCCCGGGCCGCGTAGGCCTCGGCGAGCGCCGCGCTGCCGTCCTTGGAACCGTCGTCGACCATGACGCACTCGAAGTCCGTGAAGGTCTGGGCGGCGATCGAGTCGAGGCACTCGACGAGGTAACGCTCGACGTTGTAGATCGGAACGACGATGGAGAGGCGGGGAGCCATCGGCTACGCAGGCCTTTCTCGGGAGGAGCGTGGCAGCCCCGTGGGGGCCTTGCCGCACAAGGGATCGGTGCGTACGTGCGCCCCGATCCTACCTCCGGGGCCCGGTCGCCCCCGGGCCCACTACGCTGGGCCCCGTGCCCCGCTTCAGTGTCATCGTCCCCGTGTACCAGGTCCAGGACTACCTCGCCGAGTGCCTCGAATCGGTCCTCGGACAGGACGGACCGGACTTCGAACTGATCGCGGTGGACGACCGCTCGCCGGACGGCTGCGGCGCCCTGCTGGACGAAGCGGCGGCGGCCGACCCCCGGGTCCGGGTGCTCCACCTGCCGGAGAACCTCGGCCTCGGCCGGGCCCGCAACGCCGGCCTGGAGGTCGCCACCGGCGACTACGTGGTCTTCCTCGACAGCGACGACACCCTCACCCCCGACCTGCTCCGGGCCGTCGACGAGCGCCTCGCCGCCACCGGCGACCCGGACGTCCTGGTCTACGACTACGCCCGTGGCTACGCCGACGGCCGGATCACCCGGGCCGCCGCCGGGCACGTCTTCGGCGCCGCCTCCCCGGACGTCTTCGACCTCGCCGCCCGCCCCGACCTGCTCGACCTGCTCCAGGTCGTCTGGAACAAGGCCTACCGCCGCGGGTTCATCACCGAGCAGCGGCTGGAGTTCCCGGCCGGCTACTACGAGGACACCCCCTGGACGTACCCGGCGCTGCTCGCCGCCGCTTCCATCACCCTGCTGGACCGGGTCGGCGTGCACTACCGCCAGCGCCAGGAGGGCGGCAACATCCTGGCCACCGCCAGCCGCAAGCACTTCGACGTGTTCGCCCAGTACGACCTGGTCTTCGCCTTCCTCGACCGCCGCCCCGACCTGGACCGGTGGCGCCCCGTCGTCTACGGCAAGATGCTCAACCACCTCAACACCGTGGTCGCCAAGCCCGGCCGGGTCCCGCCCGGCGACCGCCGCGAGTACTTCCGCCGCGCCGCCGAGCACTGCGCCCGGCTGCGCCCGGCCGGCTACCGCCCGCCGGCCGGTGCGGACGGCGTGCGCACCGAGCTGCTCGGACAGGGCCGCTACACCGCGTACCAGGCCGTCCGCGCGCTGGCGAAGGCCCGCCGGCTGGTCAACCGCTGAGCCCGGGGGCCCGCCGGGCGGGCCCGCCCGCCGGAACCGGCCCGGGGATCCGGCCCGCGCCTGTCGGCCGTTCGGGGGACGGGCCGGTATAACCGGACGGGTGGACTTCCTGACCCGCCTTCCGGTCCTGGGCCCGCTCGTGGCCCGGGTGCTGCGCAGCCGCCCGTACCGGGTGTACGAGTACTTCTCCGCCGCCCGTGGCAACCGGCTGGCCGGAGCCGTCACCTTCTTCGGCTTCCTGGCCCTGTTCCCGCTGCTCACCGTCGGGCTGGCGATCGCCGTCGCGACGCTGAACGGCAGTCAGGTGGACGACCTCCAGCACCGCATCTCCGACCAGCTGCCGGGCCTGTCGGACGCGCTCAACCTGCCCTCCCTGGTCGCCAACGCGGGTGCCCTCGGGCTGGTCAGCGGCGCCCTGCTGCTGGTCTCCGGCCTCGGCTGGGTGGACACCATGCGCACCTCGATCCGGGACCTCTGGCAACTGCCCGACGAGAAGGGCAACCCGGTGCTGCGCAAGGCCTGGGACGTCGTGGTGCTGGCCGGCCTCGGCCTGGTGTCGCTCTTCTCGCTGGCCGCCTCGGCGGCCGGCACCACGCTCGCCGGGCGGATCGCCCACGCCAGCGGCTTCGACAGCGGCTACCTGCTCACCGCGGTCGGGGTGCTGATCGCCATAGCGTGCGACATGCTGCTCTTCGCCTACCTGCTGGCGCCCTTCCCCGGGATCACCGGCCAGCACCGCCGGGACCTCCTCACCGGCGCGCTGATCGGCGCGGTCGGCTTCGAACTGCTGAAACTGCTGCTCGCCTCCTACCTCGGCTCGGTCGCCGGGCGGAGCCTGTACGGCGCCTTCGCCACTCCGGTGGCGCTGCTGCTCTGGATCAACTTCGTCAGCCGGCTGCTGATGTACTGCGTGGCCTGGACGGCGACGGCCGACCCGGCGGACGCCCGGGAGCGCACCAGGGCGCACGGCCGGGCCCTGCTGGCCGCGGCCGACGAGTCCGAGGCCCGGGGCGCGGAGACGGCTAAGGCCCGGCCCCAGGACTGAGGCCGGGCCCGCGCACCGGGGATCACCCCCAGGTACGGCCCGCCGACCGGCGCCGCACGACCACCACGGCACCCACCGCCACCACGGCCCCGGCCACCACCGCCGACCAGCCGCCCAGGCCGAGCCCGTCGTCCCCGGCCGCCGCCGCGGGGCGGCCCGGCCCGGCCGAGGGGTGCGGCGGCGGGGCGGGGGACCCCGCGGCGCCGCCCGCCTGACCGGTCGGCTCCTCGCCGCCGGCCGGCTTCTCGTCGACCAGCCGACCGACCGGCCGCACCTTGCCCGCCGCGGCGAAGCCCCAGTCCAGCAGCTCGGCCGTCTCGTCGTACACCCGCTGGTAGCTGGCCGGGTGCATCACCGTCACCAGCAGGGTCCGCCCGCCCCGCTCGGCGGCGCCGACGAAGGTCGAGCCGGCGTTGGTGGTGGTGCCGTTCTTCACCCCGATCAGGCCGGGGTACTTGCCCAGCAGCCGGTCGGTGTTGGCGATCCCGAAACTGCCGCGCTGGCCGGTGTTCTTGTCGACGGCCCCGGGGAACATCGCGTCCCGGGTCGCGCAGTACATCCGGAAGTCCGCGTTGCCCAGGCCGGAACGGGCGAACAGCGACAGGTCGTACGCCGAGGACACCTGGCCGTCCATGTCGTAGCCGTCCGGGGAGATCACCTTGGTGTCCCGGGCCTGCAGCGCGTCGGCGCGGGCCTGCATCTCGTTGACGGTCGGCTGGATGCCGCCGTTCATGTGCGACAGGACGTGCACGGCGTCGTTGCCCGAACTGAGGAACACCCCGCGCCACAGGTCCTCGACCCGGTAGTCCAGGTTCTCCTTGATGCCGACCAGGCTGCTGCCGGGGCCGATGTTCTGGATCTCCTCGTCGGCGACCCGGTGCACCGCGTTGCGGTCGAACTTGGGCAGCACGGTGTCCGCGAAGAGGATCTTCAGGGTGCTCGCCGGGGGCAGCCGGAGGTGCGGGTTGTAGGCCGCCAGCACCTCGCCCGACGCGACGTCGGAGACTATCCAGGACTGGCCGGTGAGGTCCGTCGGCAGCGCCGGCGCCCCCGCCAGCGGATTGACCTGGACCCCGGGGAGCCCGAGCCGCTCACCGCCGACCGCGGTCGACGGGGGCGGCGCCTGCGGAGCCGCGACCGCCGCCGGAGCGGCGAGCAGGACCGGGAGGGCCGCGGCGACCGCGGCGAACAGCTGCGCGAAGGAATGACGGGGTGTGGACACCAGCTGACCGTACCCATCGCGGCGCCCCGCCGTCCGCCACACCGGACGGGTCCTCCGCACGAGGGGCCCGCCCTAGGCCGATCGGCGGCCCGCGCATACTGGGGAGGCACACCGCCGCCACCCTGCCGAGGACCGCCCCATGAAGCTCAGCCGCCGCACCTCCTGGTTCCTGACCGCCTTCGGCGTCTGGTCGATGATCATCTGGACCACCTTCGTCAAGAACCTGTGGAAGGACTCCGGCGGCCAGGCCTTCGTCAACGGCGACCACTCCCAGCCCACCGCCTTCTTCTGGATCCACCTCCTCCTCGCCGTCACCTCCTTCCTCCTCGGCATCGCCGTCGGCACCATCGGCCTCCGCGGCCTCCGCGCCACCCGCCGCACCCCGGCCACCGACTGACCGCTCGACCCCGTTGACGCCGCGCCGGGCCCGGACGCGCGGAGGCCCCCGCCCGATCCGAGGATCGGGCGGGGGCCTCCGTACTGTCAGGCGGGGATCAGAAGCGGCGGGTGACCAGCGCCCGCTTCACTTCCTGGATCGCCTTGGTGACCTCGATGCCACGCGGGCAGGCCTCGGAGCAGTTGAAGGTGGTGCGGCAGCGCCACACGCCCTCGCGGTCGTTGAGGATCTCCAGGCGCTGCTCGGCACCCTCGTCGCGCGAGTCGAAGATGAAGCGGTGCGCGTTGACGATGGCGGCCGGGCCGAAGTACTGGCCGTCGTTCCAGAACACCGGGCAGGACGACGTGCACGCGGCGCACAGGATGCACTTGGTGGTGTCGTCGAAGCGCTCACGGTCCTCGGCGGACTGCAGGCGCTCGCGGGTCGGGTCGTTCCCCTTGGTGATGAGGAACGGCATGACGTCCTTGTACGCCTGGAAGAACGGGTCCATGTCCACGACCAGGTCCTTGAGGACCGTCAGGCCCTTGATGGCCTCGATCGTGATCGGCTTCTCCGGGTCGACGTCCTTGATCAGGGTCTTGCACGCCAGCCGGTTGCGGCCGTTGATCCGCATGGCGTCGGAGCCGCAGATGCCGTGCGCGCAGGAACGGCGGTAGGTGAGGGTGCCGTCCTGCTCCCACTTGATCTTGTTGAGCGCGTCCAGGACGCGCTCCTTCGGGTCCATCGTCAGCTGGTAGTCGACCCACACCGGGTCCGGGTGCTCCTCCGGGTTGAACCGGCGGATCCGGAAGGTGACGGTGATCAGCTGTACGCCACCGGCCTCGACCGCGTCCAGAGCGGCCGAGTGCTCCACAGTCGGAGTGCTCATCAGTACTTACGCTCCATCGGCTGGTAGCGGGTCGTGACGACCGGCTTGTAGTCGAGGCGGATGGAGGTGCTGCCGTCGGCGGCGACCTCCTGGTACGCCATGGTGTGCTGCATGAACTTCACGTCGTCACGGGTCGGGAAGTCCTCGCGGTAGTGGCCGCCGCGGGACTCCTCGCGGGCCAGCGCGGAGACGGCCAGCACCTCGGCCAGGTCGAGCAGGTTGCCCAGCTCGATGGCCTCCAGCAGGTCCGTGTTGTACCGGAAGCCCTTGTCCTGGATGGAGACGTGCTTGTAGCGCTCCCGCAGCGCGGCGATGTCCTCGACCGCCTGCTTCAGGGTGGCGCCGGTGCGGTACACCATCGCGTTGGCGTCCATGGTCTCCTGCAGCTCCTTGCGGATCTGCGCCACGGACTCGGTGCCGGTCGACTCGCGGAGCTTGTCGACCATGCCCTGGACCAGCGTCTCCGGGTCCTCCGGGAGCGGGACGAACTCGTTGGCGTTGGCGTAGTCGGCGGCGGCGATGCCCGCGCGACGGCCGAACACGTTGATGTCCAGCAGCGAGTTGGTGCCGAGGCGGTTGGCGCCGTGCACGGACACGCAGGCGACCTCGCCGGCCGCGTACAGGCCCGGGACGACGTCGGTGTTGTTGCGCAGGACCTCACCCTCGACGTTGGTCGGGATGCCGCCCATGGCGTAGTGCGCGGTGGGCTGGATCGGGATCGGGTCCGTGTAGGGCTCGATGCCGAGGTAGGTGCGCGCGAACTCGGTGATGTCCGGGAGCTTGGCGTCCAGCTGCTCCGGCGGCAGGTGGGTGAGGTCCAGGTAGACGTGGTCGCCGTCCGGACCGCAGCCGCGGCCTTCGCGGATCTCGGTGTAGATCGCGCGGGAGCAGACGTCACGGGACGCGAGGTCCTTCATGACGGGGGCGTAGCGCTCCATGAAGCGCTCGCCGTCCTTGTTGCGCAGGATGCCGCCCTCGCCGCGGGCGCCCTCGGTGAGCAGGATGCCCATGCGCCAGATGCCGGTCGGGTGGAACTGGAAGAACTCCATGTCCTCCAGCGGCAGGCCGCGGCGGTAGGCCACCGCCTGGCCGTCACCGGTGAGGGTGTGGGCGTTCGAGGAGACCTTGAAGAACTTGCCGGTGCCGCCGGAGGCGAACACGACCGACTTGGCCTGGAAGACGTGGATCTCGCCGGTGGCCAGCTCGTAGGCGACGACGCCGGCCGTCTTGCCCTCGTTGAGCAGCAGGTCGAGGACGTAGAACTCGTTGAAGAACTCGACGCCGTGCTTGACGCAGTTCTGGAACAGCGTCTGGAGGATCATGTGACCGGTGCGGTCGGCCGCGTAGCACGAGCGGCGGACCGGGGCCTCGCCGTGGTTGCGGGAGTGACCGCCGAAGCGGCGCTGGTCGATCCGGCCCTGCTCGGTGCGGGAGAAGGGGAGGCCCATCTTCTCCAGGTCGAGGACGGCGTCGATGGCCTCCTTGCACATGATCTCGGCGGCGTCCTGGTCGACCAGGTAGTCACCACCCTTGACCGTGTCGAAGGTGTGCCACTCCCAGTTGTCCTCCTCGACGTTGGCCAGGGCGGCGCACATGCCGCCCTGGGCCGCGCCGGTGTGGGACCGGGTCGGGTAGAGCTTGGTCAGGACGGCGGTGCGGCTGCGCTGCGTCGACTCGATGGCCGCGCGCATGCCGGCGCCGCCGGCGCCGACGATGACGGTGTCGTACTGGTGAATCTGCATGGGGGGTTAACTCGCCTCTGGCCTCTGCCGATGGTCGATGGTGCTCGCGGCTCAGATGTTGGGGTCGAAGGTGAAGATCACCAGGGTCCCGAGCAGCACGGTGAACACCGTGGCGGTCCCCATGAGCCCCTTGAGCCAGAGCCGGGTCGAGTCCTTCTCGGCGTAGTCGTTGATGACCTGACGCATGCCGTTGGCGCCGTGCAGCATGGCGAGCCAGAGCATCAGGAGGTCCCAGCCCTGCCAGAACGGCGAGGCCCAGCGGCCGGCCACGAAGGCGAACCCGATCTTGGAGACGCCGCCGTCGAGCACCAGCATGATCAGCAGGTGACCGAGGATCAGCACGACCAGGACGACACCGGACAGGCGCATGAAGAGCCAGGCCAGCATCTCGAAGTTGGTGCGGGTGCGGCGCGGGGTCTTCGCGGTCCGCTTGCGCGGCGGCTCGATGACGAAGGCGTCGGCGGGGTTGCCGGTGCCGAGGCCCTTGCCGGTGTGCGCCTGCTTGGAGGGGACGACGATCGCGTCGGAGTAATCCGTGGACATCAGTCAGCTCACTTCCCGAACCAGGAGATCAGCGTGTGCTGCAGGATGCCGTAGAAGGAGCCGGCCATCAGGACGACCCAGACCCCTACGACGGTCCACAGCATCTGCTTCTGGTACTTCGGGCCCTTGGACCAGAAGTCCACCGCGACGACGCGCAGGCCGTTGAGCGCGTGGAACAGGATGGCGGCCACCAGGCCGTACTCCATCAGGTTCACGAGCGGAGTCTTGTACGTCTGGATGACGGTGTCGTAGGACTCCGGCGACACTCGCACCAGGGCGGTGTCCAGGACGTGGGCGAACAGGAAGAAGAAGATGAGGACGCCGGTGACTCGATGAGCCACCCAGCTCCACATGCCTTCCCGGCCGCGGTACAGCGTTCCAGCCGGCACGGAAAAACCCTCCGGAAGCGATTGGGGGCTCGGCCGGCTTCGGTGTCGGTCAGCCCGGCCGGGTACGGTCCACCGGCCGCCAGCATCCTATCGACGCCGTGTCGGGAACCGCCTCCGGGGTCCCCAGGTGTGATCAATCAGGCACTTCTGGCCTAGTGGGGCGGGAACCGGGCCGCCACTTGTCACGCTGGGTGATGGCTTGGCTCCGCTGTGATGCCCCGGTGGTCCGCCCCTGGGGGCCGAACGGGTGATCGGGTTCATCCTGACGGATGAATCGGGTTCGGCCGGCCCGGCGCGCCGGGCCGGCCGTGCGCCGGGGCGGGTCCCGCGTCAGCGCGCCCCGGCCTCCGAGTGGGTGGCGACCAGGTGCTCCAGCCGGGTGAGGGCGATCCGCCGGAGTTCGTCCGCCGCGATCAGCCGCTCCTCGTCCGGGTCGTTGGCCAGCCGGGTGCGGATGGAGGAGAGCACGGTGTCGAGCATCTCCTCCGGGGCGACGCCGTCCAGGCAGACCACGAAGACGTGGCCGAACCGGGCCTCGTAGGCGGCGTGGGCCGCCCGCAGCGCGGTGTGCGCGGCCTGGCTGCCGGGGGCGCGCATGCCGAGCAGGGGCTGCGGCATCCAGCTCTCGTCGGCGAGGGCCTCGGCGAGGTCGGCCGGGCGGAGGTCGTAGGAGGCCTCGCTGGCGGCGGCCAGCAGGGACCCTATGTCGGGGTAGGGGCGGTGGGCGGTGAGTCGCAGGGCCCAGCGGTGGCTGCCGCAGCAGGCCAGCAGGGCCTCCTCGGCGGCGCCGGCGTCCGCTTCGTTGAAGCGGTGCAGCCCCAGGAGGGTCGGCTCGGTGCTGGCGTCGGGCCGCTGTGACGGGATGTCGCTGGCCAGCGGGTCCTCCTCGGGAGGGCGGGAAGGCCGGTGGGGTGGGGTGGAGCAGCAGGAGTATGGGGCTGCGGAGGGGGCGTACGGCGCCTTTCTGGCAGCCCCCCAAAGGTAGTTGAGCGGTCATCAGTTGGGGAGGGCGCGCGCGGAATTCATCCGGACGAGCTATCAAGTTGTGACGTTGACACCTTCGTGTCACCGTCCGCCCCGCCCGGGTCCGCTAGTGGCGGGTCGTGGCGACGGGTCGTGGCGACGGGTCGTGGCGACGGGCCCGCCGGGGCCCGTCGCCGGGCGGGTTCAGCCGCAGCGGGTGCCCTCGGCCGGCATGGTGCCGTCGGTCAGGTAGGCGGCCATGGCCTGGTCGATGCAGGCGTTGCCCTTGCCGAAGGCGCCGTGGCCCTCGCCCACCCGGGTGAGCAGGGTGGCCTTGGCGAAGCCCTGGGCCAGCTTCTCGGCGGAGGAGTACGGGGTGGCCGGGTCCCCGGTGGTGCCGACCACCAGGATCGGGGCGGCGCCCTCGGCGCGGATGGTGTGCGGCTTCTCCTGGGTCTTGAACGGCCAGTAGGCGCAGCCGGGCTCGGTGTAGTCGTCCACCGTGACGCCCTTGGAGAGCAGCGGCGCCTCGGCGAGCAGCCGGTCGACCGCCTGCCGGGCGTGCTCGGGGGTCGGCGCGGGGCGGGCCGCGTCGGCGCAGCTGATCGCGCCGTCGGCCTCGTCCATCGGGCTGTAGTGGCCGTTCTCGTCGCGACCGTTGTAGTCGTCGGCGGAGGCCATCAGGTAGTCGCCCTTGCCGCGCTTCATCGCCCAGCCGAGGCTGTTCCGCAGGTACTGCCAGGAGGTCTTCTCGTCGCCGTAGAGCAGTGAGACGACGCCGGTCCAGGCCAGATCGCGGCCGAGCTTGCGGCCGTCCTTGGTGGTCAGCGGCTTGTCGTGGAGGCCGTCCAGGAAGTCGGCGGCCTTCTTGGCGGCCTTGGTCCGGTCGGTGCCGAGCGGGCACTCGTCGGCGTGGTTGTCCACGCAGTCGGCGGCGAAGCGCTCGAAGGACTTCTCGAAGCCGACCTGCTGGTCGACGCCGTGGTCGAGGGTGTCCTGGGCCGGGTCGACGGCGCCGTCCAGGATCAGCCGGCCGGTGTTCTGCGGGAACTCCTCGGCGTACAGGGCGCCGAGGTAGGTGCCGTAGGAGATGCCCAGGTAGTTGAGCTTCCGGTCGCCGACGACGGCGCGCAGCACGTCCAGGTCGCGGGCGGTGTTGCGGGTGCCGACGAAGGGCAGCAGCTTGCCGGACTTGGCCTGGCAGGCGGCGGCGTGGTCGGTGGACTGCTTGACGTGGGCGGCCTTGCGCTCGGCGGGGTCGTCCGGGGAGTCCAGCTGGTTGACGGCGTCGAGCTGCTTGTCGTCGTAGCAGACCACGGGGGAGCTGTCGCCGGTGCCGCGCGGGTCGAAGCCGATCACGTCGAAGCGGTCGTGCAGGGTGCCGGCGAAGTCCTTGGCGCCGTACTCGACCATCTCGACGCCGGAGGCGCCGGGGCCGCCGGGGTTGACCATCAGCGAGCCGATCCGCTGGCTCCGGTCGCCGGCCCGGTACTTGATCAGCGCCAGGTCGATCGCGTCGGCGGCGGGGTCGGCGTAGTCGAGCGGGACGTGCAGCTTGCCGCACTGCATGCCGGAGGTGTCGATCTTCGCCTGCTCGGCCTTGGGGTCGGCCGGGCAGTCCGCCCAGGTGATCTGCTGGCCGTAGAAGGCCTTGAGCGCCGGGTCGGCCTCGCCCTTGGGCTTCGGGGTCGGGGTGGCCGTGGGGCTCGCGGGGGCGGGCGCGGTGTTGCCGGAGGCCTTGTCCTGGGCCGTCGTGGCGGTGTCGTCGCAGGCGGAGGTGAGCAGGAGGGCGCCTGCCGCCACGGCGGTCAGCAGGACCCGTGGGCGGGCGGCCCGGAAGATCGTCATCGCATGTGTGTACCACTCGTGTACGACACGTGTTCGATCGGGGTGCCGGGCCGCTCCGCCGCGACGGGTGCCGGATCAGCCGCGGTGGACCTTGTGGTTGGCGGCCTGGGCCCGGGGGCGGACCACCAGCAGGTCGATGTTCACGTGCGAGGGCCGGGTGACCGCCCAGGCCACGGTGTCCGCGATGTCCTCCGAGGTCAGCGGCTCGGCCACGCCCGCGTAGACGGCGGCGGCCTTCTCCTCGTCACCGCGGAAGCGGGTGACCGCGAAGCCCTCGGACTTCACCATCCCGGGCGCGATCTCGATCACCCGGATCGGCTCCCCGCACAGCTCCAGCCGCAGCGTCGCCGCGATGGTGTGCGCGGCGTGCTTGGCCGCGACGTAGCCGCCGCCGCCCTCGTACGCGGCCAGCGCGGCGGTCGAGGAGAGCACCAGCACGGTGCCGTCGCCGGTCGCGCGCAGGGCGGGCAGCAGCGCCTGGGTCACGTGCAGCACGCCGAGCACGTTCACCTCGTACATGGCCCGCCAGTCGGCCGGGTCGCCGTGCTCGACGGTCTCGGCGCCGATCGCGCCGCCGGCGTTGTTCACCAGGACGTCCACCCGGCCGACCTCGGCCGCGAAGGCGTCCACCGCGGCCCGGTCGGTGACGTCCAGGGTGACCGCTCTCGCCGAACCGCCGCGCCCGCCGATCTCCTTGGCCAGCGCCTCGATCCGCTCGGTCCGGCGGGCGGTCAGCACCACCTCGAAGCCCTCGGCGGCCAGCCGGCGGGCGGTCGCCGCGCCGATTCCGCTGCTGGCACCGGTGACCACGGCCACCTTCTGCTCGGTCATTGCCACTCCCTGGGGCTCATCCGGTCGTTCACCCGATCATCTCAACCGCCTCCGCGCGCCCGCCGCCCGGTCGGGCCCTAGATTGCGAGGACCGACTCCCTGCGAGAACCGACTCCCCGCGAGGACCGACTCCCGCAGGAGAGGCCCCCGTCCGCCGACCCCGTGGAGAGAGCCATGGCTGCCGCAGAATCCGGTTTCGGGATCGAGCCGCTGTACGGTCCCGAGGCGCTGGCCGGGTGGGACCCGGCGGCCCGGCTGGGCCGGCCGGGGGAGTACCCGTACACCCGGGGCGTCCACCCGACGATGTACACCGGCCGGCCGTGGACGATGCGCCAGTACGCGGGCTTCGGCACCGCCGCCGAGTCCAACGCCCGCTACCGCCGGCTGATCGAGGGCGGCGGCACCGGCCTCTCGGTGGCCTTCGACCTGCCCACCCAGATGGGCTACGACTCGGACGCGCCGCTCGCCGCCGGGGAGGTCGGCAAGGTGGGCGTGGCGGTGGACGGCGTCGAGGACATGGCGGTGCTCTTCGACGGCATCCCGCTCGGCGCGGTGTCCACCTCGATGACCATCAACGCGCCCGCCGCCGTACTCCTGCTGCTGTACCAACTGGTCGGTGAGGCACAGGGGGTGGCGCCCGCGGCGCTCACCGGCACGGTGCAGAACGACGTGCTGAAGGAGTACATCGCCCGGGGCACGTACATCTTCCCGCCGGAGCCCTCGCTGCGGTTGGCCGCCGACGTGTTCCGGTACTGCCGGGCCGAGATCCCGCGCTGGAACACCATCTCCGTCTCCGGCTACCACATGGCCGAGGCCGGGGCCGATCCGGCGCAGGAGGTCGCCTTCACCCTGGCCAACGGGATCGCCTACGTCCGGACCGCGCTCGCCGCCGGGATGGCCGTGGACGACTTCGCGCCCCGGCTCTCCTTCTTCTTCGTGGCCCGCACCACGCTGCTCGAGGAGGTGGCCAAGTTCCGTGCCGCGCGCCGGATCTGGGCCAGGATCATGCGCGAGGAGTTCGGCGCGAAGGACCCCCGTTCGCAGATGCTGCGCTTCCACACCCAGACCGCCGGGGTGCAGCTCACCGCCCAGCAGCCCGAGGTGAACCTGGTCCGGGTCTCGGTGCAGGCGCTGGCGGCGGTGCTCGGCGGCACCCAGTCGCTGCACACCAACTCCTTCGACGAGGCGATCGCGCTGCCCACCGAGAAGGCCGCCCGGCTCGCCCTGCGCACCCAGCAGGTGCTCGCCCACGAGACCGACGTGACCGCCACGATCGACCCCTTCGCCGGCTCCTACGCGGTCGAGTCGCTGACCGACGCCGTCGAGGAGGCGGTGCTGGCGCTGATGGCCCGGGTCGAGGAGCAGGGCGGCGCGGTGGCCGCGATCGAACGGGGCTTCCAGAAGGGCGAGATCGAGCGCAGCGCCTACCGGATCCAGCAGCAGACCGACTCCGGCGAGCGCACGGTGGTCGGTGTCAACCGGTTCCGGCTGGACGAGGAGGAGCCGTACCAGCCGCTGCGGGTGGACCCGGCGATCGAGCGGCAGCAGGCCGCCCGGCTGGCCCGGCTGCGGGCCGAGCGCTCCGGCCCGGCCGTCACCCGGGGGCTGGACGCGCTGCGCCGTGCGGCGGAGGGCTCGGCGAACGTGCTGTACCCGATGAAGGAGGCGCTGGCCGCCCGGGCCACCGTCGGCGAGGTCTGTGACGCGCTGCGCGGGGTCTGGGGGACGTACGTTCCGGTGGAGCGTTTCTGACCCGGCCGAACCAGCCGAACCGGTTGAACCGGCGCACGGGATTGACGAACTGAGCTGCCCTCATGGCGGGTCGGCCGTCAAGGCGGTGGGGGCCGTGACCACCGGCCCGGGTGATCGTTGCACAGGGCAAGCAATCCGGGGAAGGCGGCAGAAACGAGATGTCATACCCACCTGTCCGGCCGGTATGCACCCATCCGGGGACTAATTTTCCGGAAGTCGGGCCAAATCCCCCCAACGGGCCTATTCTTGGGGAGATGAACCGTCCTGAGCCCGCTCAGCCGGGCGCCACTCCCGCCGTCGCACGCCCCGCCGCCGAACTGCGCGACCGGGTCCGGACGCTGGAGCCCGAGCTGATCGCCTTCCGCCGTGATCTGCACCGGCACCCGGAGCTCGGCCGCCAGGAGTTCCGCACCACCGACCTGCTGCGCGACCGGCTGGCGGCGGCGGGCCTGGAGCCGCGGGTGCTGCCCGGCGGCACCGGCCTGCTGGTCGACATCGTCCCGGCCGGCACCGCCCCGGGGACGGAGTTCCTGGCCTTCCGCGCCGACATCGACGCGCTGCCCATCGACGACGCCAAGACCGACGTGCCGTACCGCTCGACCGTCCCCGGCCGGGCCCACGCCTGCGGTCACGACGTGCACACCTCGGTGGTGCTCGGCACCGGCCTGGTGCTGGCCGAGGCCGTCCGCTCCGGTGAGCTGCGCCGCCCGGTCCGGCTGGTGTTCCAGCCGGCCGAGGAGGTCATGCCGGGCGGGGCGCTGGACGTCATCAACGCCGGGGGGATGGACGGCGTCGGCCGGATCTTCGCGGTGCACTGCGACCCGAAGGTGGAGGTCGGCCGGATCGCCCTGCGGGTCGGGGCGATCACCTCGGCCTGCGACCGGCTGGTGCTGCACCTGGACGGCCCCGGTGGGCACACCGCCCGCCCGCACCTGACCACCGACCTGGTGACCGCGATCGCGCGGATGGCCGCCGACCTCCCGGCCGCGCTGGCCCGCCGGATGGACCCGCGCTGGGGCGTCAGCCTGGTCTGGGGCCGGATCGCCTCCGGCTCCGCGGCCAACGTCATCCCGCAGCACGCCGAGCTGGAGGGCACCGTCCGCTGCCTGGAGCTGGACGGCTGGCGGGAGGCGCCGGACCTGCTGCACGAGTTGATCGCCAAGGTCGCCGAGACCTACCGGGCCAAGTGGACGCTGGACTACCACCGCGGGGTGCCGCCGGTGGTCAACGAGGCGGTCTCGGTCGCGCGGCTGGAGGAGACGATGACCGCCCGGTTCGGACAGGGCGGCGCCCAGGTGGTGGAGGGGACCGAACAGAGCCTGGGCGGCGAGGACTTCTCCTGGTACCTGGAGCACGCCCCGGGCGCACTGGCCCGGCTGGGCGTCCGCACCCCCGGTGACGTCACCATCCGTGACCTGCACCAGGGCCGGTTCGACGTGGACGAGCGGGCGATCGGCGTGGGCGTGGAACTCTTCGCGGCGCTGGCCCTGGAGGGCGACCGAATCTGACCGATTCCTGGGGGTATGTGGCCCTCCCGTGATCAGGTCGTTGAGATCCGGGGTTACGAACCGTTCCGTAAACTGGGCCGGACCAATCTCGGATCACCGTCCGCGTACGGGAAATAGAGCCTTCGGAAGGCCTTCAGACCACGGTTTGATAACAACCCGAATGCTCTGGCACCCCGTAACACAACCGTGTTCTACGCGCGTTACGGTGGCGTCCGACCACGCTAAACGGGTGCGTGTGAGAAGGAGATACTCCCTTGCGCCGTTCAATGAAGCTCGCCGCGGTTGTGCTCTCGGGTTCCCTGGGCATGGCCTCGCTCGCCGCTTGCGGCGCAAAGAGCACTGACAGTAACGCTTCTTCGGGTTCGTCCGATGCTCTCAAGGTCGGCATGGCCTACGACATCGGCGGCCGTGGCGACCAGTCCTTCAACGACTCCGCCGCGCGTGGTCTCGACAAGGCCAAGTCCGACCTGGGCGTCGCCGTCACCGAGGCCGAGGCCAAGCCGGGCGAGGCCGAGGCCGACAAGGAGACCCGCCTCAAGAACCTGGTCGACGCCGGCTACAAGACCGTCATCGCGGTCGGCTTCGTCTACCAGCCGGCGGTCAACAAGGTCGCCAAGGACAACCCGAACGTCAAGTTCGCGATCATCGACTCGAACGACAAGGACCAGCCGTCCAACGTCACCTCGCTGCTCTTCGCCGAGCAGGAGGGTTCGTACCTGGCCGGTGTCGCCGCGGCGAACAAGTCGAAGACCCACCACATCGGCTTCATCGGTGGTGTCCAGTCCGAGCTGATCAAGAAGTTCGAGGCCGGTTACAAGGCGGGCGCCAAGTTCGCCGACCCGAACATCCAGATCGAGACCACCTACCTGACCACGCCGCCGGACTTCACCGGCTTCAGCGCGCCCGACAAGGGCAAGGAAGCCGCGCAGGGTCAGCTCGACAAGGGCGCGGACGTCATCTACTCCGCCGCCGGCTCCTCCGGCGCCGGTGCCATCGAGGCCGTCGCCAACGCGGGCAAGCTCGCCATCGGCGTCGACTCCGACCAGGCCAGCCAGCCGGCCCTGTCGAAGTTCAAGAACAGCATCCTGACCTCGATGGTCAAGAACGTCGACACCGCGGTGTATTCGTACATCGACTCGGTCAAGAAGGGCACGCCGTTCACCGGCATCAAGCTCTTCGATCTGAAGGCCAACGGTGTCTCGCTCGCCACCACCGGCGGCAAGATCGACGACATCCAGGACAAGCTGAAGGCCGCCGCCGACTCCATCACCAGCGGTGCCACCACCATCCCGACCGCGCCGGCCCAGTAAGGCCCGCGCGTCTCGGACGCGACCTGCGCCCGCCGCCTGCCCGGCCGGGCGATGATCGACACAGTTCACGGGAGGGGCCCGGAAGGGTGCGCTCAACGCGTACCCCCGGGCCCCGTTCCGTCTCCCCGTTTCCCCCCTTGGCCCTCCGAGCGCAACGACGCGCCTCCAGACCACCAGGAGACCGCCATCACCGCATCAGATCCCGTCCCCCTGCGCAAGGACGGCACCCCCAGCGCGGGGACGGCGACACCGGCCGTCGAACTGCGCGGCATCACCAAGCGCTTCCCCGGAGTCGTGGCCAACCACGACATCAACCTCACCGTCCGCACCGGTACCGTGCACGCCCTGATGGGCGAGAACGGCGCCGGCAAGTCGACGCTGATGAAGATCCTCTACGGCATGCAGAAGCCGGACGAGGGCACCATCGCGATCAACGGCGAGGTGTGCGAGTTCCACACCCCGGGCGACGCCATCGCCCGCGGCATCGGCATGGTGCACCAGCACTTCATGCTCGCCGACAACCTCACCGTGCTGGAGAACGTCGTCCTCGGCGGCGAGAAGCTCCACGGCATCGGGGCCAAGGCGAAGGCGAAGATCAAGGAGATCTCCGACCAGTACGGCCTGGGCGTGCGCCCGGACGCGCTCGTCGAGGACCTCGGCGTCGCCGACCGCCAGCGCGTCGAGATCCTCAAGGTGCTGTACCGCGGCGCCAAGATCCTGATCCTCGACGAGCCCACGGCCGTGCTCGTCCCGCAGGAGGTCGACGCGCTGTTCGACAACCTGCGCGACCTCAAGGCCGAGGGCGTCACCGTCATCTTCATCTCGCACAAGCTGCACGAGGTGCTCGCGGTGGCCGACGCGATCAGCGTCATCCGGCGCGGCACCACGGTCGGCGACGCCGACCCGAAGGCCGTCACCGCGCGCCAGCTGGCCGAGCTGATGGTCGGCGCCGAGCTGCCCTCTCCGGAGAGCCGCGAGTCGACCGTCACCACCGCCGAGATGCTCGACGTCAAGGACCTGCGGATCGCCAAGACCGACTCCGAGGGCATCGAGCGCGTCGTCCTGGACGACATCTCGCTGCGGATCCACAAGGGCGAGATCCTCGGCATCGCCGGGGTCGAGGGCAACGGCCAGGCCGAACTGGTCGAGGCCATCATGGGCATGCTGCCGCTGGACGGCGGCACCGTCGTCCTGGACGGCAAGGACCTCTCCGGCACCCTGACCCGGGCCCGCCGCGAGGCCGGCATCGGCTACATCCCCGAGGACCGCCACAAGCACGGCCTGCTGCTGGAGGCCCCGCTCTGGGAGAACCGGATCCTCGGCCACGTCACCGAGGCGCCCAACTCCAGCGGTGTGCTGCTCAAGCCGGCCGCCGCCCGCGAGGACACCTGGCGGATCGTCGAGCAGTACGACGTCCGCACCCCCGGCATCGAGGTCACCGCGGCCTCGCTCTCCGGCGGCAACCAGCAGAAGCTGATCATCGGCCGCGAGATGAGCCACCAGCCCAAGCTGCTGATCGCCGCCCACCCGACCCGCGGGGTGGACGTCGGTGCGCAGGCGCAGATCTGGGAGCACATCCGGACCGCCCAGCGCGAGGGCCTGGCCGTCCTGCTGATCTCGGCCGACCTGGACGAGCTGATCGGTCTCTCCGACACCATCCGGGTCATCTACCGCGGCCGCCTGGTCGCCGACGCCGACCCGGCCACCGTCACCGCCGAGGACCTCGGCACCGCGATGACCGGTGCCGCCGCCGGCCACCTGGAGTCCGCTCCGGAGGACGTCGCCGAGGCACAGGCGATCGCCGCCGAGGGCACCGAGGCCGCGGCCGAGCACCCGCACACCGACACCGCCGACGACCCGCAGGCGGGGGAGTAACCCATGACCAGTCCCAACCCCGCCGCCAAGCGCAGCCTGGCGCAGCGGATCAGCGGTGAGCGGATCGTGCTCGCCCTGGCGGCGCCCGTGCTCGCCGTCCTGCTCTCGGTCGCGATCTGTTCCGTCCTGCTGGCGACCTCGGGCAAGAACCCGTTCGACGCGTGGAACGTGATGCTCACGTTCGCCAGCAAGTCGGACGGCCAGGTGAACATCCTCAACCGGACCACCACCTACTACCTGGCCGCCGCGGCCGCCGCGTTCGGGTTCCGGATGAACCTGTTCAACATCGGCGTCGAGGGCCAGTACAAGGTCGCGGCGCTGTTCGCGGCCTACATCGGCGCCCAGGTCGACCTGCCGTCGTTCATCCAGATCCCGCTGCTGCTGGTCACCGCCATGCTGGTCGGCGGTCTGTACGCGAGCATCGCCGGTCTGCTGAAGGTCTTCCGCGGTGTCAGCGAGGTCATCTCGACCATCATGCTGAACTCGATCGCGCTCGCGATCATCGGCCTGCTGCTCGTCCCCGGCGTCTTCGCCCCGAAGGTCAGCGGCACCAGCAACTCGATCCAGACCAGCCCGGTCTCGCAGTCCAGCCACTTCTTCAGCCTCGACACGGCGGGTGGCCCGCTCTGGGGCTTCATCTTCGTCGCCGTCCTGGTCGGCGTGGTCTTCCAGTTCGTGCTGACCCGCACCCGGTTCGGCTTCGACCTGCGCGCCACCGGCCGCTCGGAGTCCGCCGCGACGGCCTCCGGCGTGAACGTCAAGAAGATGGTGATCATCTCGATGGCGGTCTCCGGCGCGATCGCCGGTCTGATCGGTCTGCCCGAGCTGCTGCAGAACTCGTACTACTTCGGCCAGACCTTCCAGCAGAACCTGGGCTTCCTGGGCATCTCGATCGCCCTGCTCGGCCGCAACAGCCCGATCGGCATGGCCTTCGCGGCGCTGCTGTTCGCCTTCCTGGACGTCACCGGTTCGGTGCTGCCGCTGCAGGGCGGCTTCCCGTTCGAGATCGTCACGGTCATGCAGGGCACCATCGTCATCTGCGTCGTCGTGGCGTACGAGCTCGTGCGCCGGTACGGCCTGAAGCGCCAGCAGCAGAAGGTCGGCGCGCAGCTCGCCGCCCAGCTCGCGGCCACTGAGAAGAAGGAGGTGTCGGCATGAGTACGGCCACCGCCGCTCGTCCGAAGGCGCCGGGCGCGCCCGCGAAGAAGCGCAAGCTGTCCTGGCCGGTCGTCCTGCTCCTGATCGCGGGCGCCCTGGTCCTGTTCTCCGCCGTGGGCATGGCCACCGGCAACCACTCGCTGACCTCCTCCGGGCAGATCACCGCCGCGCTCAGCGCCGCCGTGCCGATCGGCATGGCCGGTCTGGGCGGTCTCTGGTCCGAGCGGGCCGGCGTGGTCAACATCGGCCTCGAAGGCATGATGGTCGCCGGCACCTTCTGCGGTGCCTGGGCGGGCTACCTGGTCAACCCGTGGGTCGGTCTGCTGGCCGGCATGGCCGGCGGTGCGCTCGGCGGTCTGCTGCACGCGATCATCACCGTCACCTTCGGCGTCGACCACATCGTCTCCGGCGTCGGCATCAACCTGCTGATCCCCGGCATCTGCGCGTACGTCAACCGGATCTACTACAAGGACTACATCTCGGCCGGTGCCGGCCAGAACCAGTCCCCGCCGGCGGACCCGCTGCCGTACATCACCGTGCCGGGGCTGTCCTCGGGCCTGAAGAGCATCGAGAACCACCACTGGTTCCTGGTCTCCGACGTCGCGGGCGTGCTCGGCGGCCTGGTCACCAACCTCTCGGTGGTCGTGGTGCTGGCCGCCGCGCTGATCGTGGCCAGCTACTTCCTGCTCTGGCGCACGGTGTTCGGCCTGCGGCTGCGCTCCTGCGGTGAGAACCCGACCGCCGCCGAGTCGCTGGGCGTCAACGTCTACAAGTACAAGTACCTGGCGGTCATCGCCTCGGGCGCCTTCGCGGGCCTCGGCGGTGCGTACCTCTCGCTGGTCGCCGCGCACTTCTACAAGGACGGCCAGACCCTGGGCCGCGGCTTCATCGGCCTCGCGGCGATGATCTTCGGCAACTGGATGCCCGGTGGCCTCGCCGTCGGCGCCGGCCTGTTCGGCTTCACCGACAGCCTCCAGCTGCGGGACCCGGAGTCGGTGCACGTGCTGATCCTGATCATCGCGATCGCGATGGCGCTGCTCGCCCTGTGGCAGCTGTACCGCCGCAAGTTCACCGCGACGGTGATCTCCTTCGTGGTGGCCGGCGGTCTGGGCGCCTGGTACGCGCTGACCGACGAGGTGCAGCGTCCGCTGATCGTCGCCACGCCGTACCTGATCACCCTGGTGGTGCTCGCGCTGGCCTCGCAGCGACTGCGGATGCCCAAGGCCGACGGCCAGATCTACCGCAAGGGCCAGGGCAAGTGACGGCCGCCGAGGCCTCGGCGGCCTCCGCGATCGACTGGGAGCGGCTGCGCGCGGCGGCACGCGAGGCGATGAGCCACGCGTACGCCCCGTACAGCAGGTTCCCGGTCGGCGCGGCGGCGTTGGTGGACGACGGCCGGCTGGTCAGCGGCTGCAACGTGGAGAACGCCTCGTACGGGCTCGGGCTGTGCGCCGAGTGCGGGCTGGTGTCCGCGCTGCACGCCTCCGGCGGCGGCCGGCTGGTCGCCTTCACCTGCGTCGACGGCGCGGGCGAGCTGCTGATGCCGTGCGGGCGCTGCCGCCAGCTGCTGTACGAGCACGGAGGGCCCGGGCTGCTGGTCGACCTGGCCTCCGGCGTGAAGCCGATGAGCGAGGTCCTGCCCGAGGCGTTCGGGCCGGAGCGGCTCTAGCATCTGCTTTTGTTACGCGCGTAGAGTGTCGCGAGTGGGCCGGAACCCGGTCATCTCGCGGCACTCTACGCTTTTTGACGCATCTGAAACCCCTCTTGGAGCACGCATGGACGCCATCTCCGTCATCAGGACCAAGCGCGACCGCGGAGAGCTGAGCGACGCTCAGATCGACTGGGTCATCGACGCCTACACCCGTGGCGAGGTCGCCGACGAGCAGATGTCCGCGCTGGCCATGGCGATCCTGCTGAACGGCATGAAGCCGCACGAGATCAGCCGCTGGACCGACGCCATGATCCGCTCCGGCGTCCGGATGGACTTCTCCTCGCTGCCGCTGCCCACCAGCGACAAGCACTCCACCGGCGGCGTCGGCGACAAGATCACCCTCCCGCTCGCCCCGCTGGTCGCCGCCTGCGGCGCCGCCGTCCCGCAGCTGTCCGGCCGCGGCCTCGGCCACACCGGCGGCACCCTGGACAAGCTGGAGTCCATCCCCGGCTGGCGCGCCCTGCTCTCCAACGACGAGATGATGGACGTCCTGCGCGACGCCGGCGCCGTCATCTGCGCGGCCGGCGACGGCCTCGCCCCCGCCGACAAGAAGCTGTACGCGCTGCGCGACGTCACCGGCACCGTCGAGGCCATCCCGCTGATCGCCTCCTCGATCATGTCGAAGAAGATCGCCGAGGGCACCGGCGCGCTGGTGCTCGACGTCAAGGTCGGCTCCGGCGCCTTCATGAAGAACCTGGACGACGCCCGCGAACTCGCCCGCACCATGGTCGGCCTGGGCACCACCGCCGGGGTCAACACCGTCGCCCTGCTCACCGACATGTCCACCCCGCTCGGCCTCACCGCGGGCAACGCGCTGGAGGTCCGCGAGTCCGTCGAGGTGCTGGCCGGCGGCGGCCCGGCCGACGTCGTCGAGCTCACCCTCGCGCTGGCCCGCGAGATGCTCGCCGCGGCCGGCGTGCACGGCAAGGACCCGGCCGACGCGCTGCGGGACGGCTCCGCGATGGACCACTGGCGCCGCATGATCGCCGCCCAGGGCGGCGACGTCGACGCCCCGCTCCCGGTCGCCCGCGAGCAGCACGTCATCCCCGCGCCCGCCTCCGGCGTGCTCACCGAGCTGGACGCCTACGCGATCGGCGTCTGCGCCTGGCGCCTGGGCGCCGGCCGCGCCCGCAAGGAGGACCCGGTCCAGGCCGGCGCCGGCGTCGAGATGCACGCCAAGCCCGGTGACACCGTCGTGGCCGGCCAGCCCCTGCTGACCCTCCACACCGACACCCCGGAGCGCTACGACTACGCGATCGAGGCCCTGAAGGACGGCATCACGGTCGCCCCCGAGGGCACGGCGTTCACCCCGAACCCGATCGTCCTCGACCGCATCGCGTAGTCATCCGATTACTCCATGCGCGGCAGCGTGGTTTACGCTGCCGCGCATGGGAGTCGACCGCTACACGGTCGAGATCGAACCGGAAGTCCGTGACTGGCTCATCGCGCTTCCGCCGAGGCACTACGCCCTGGTCGAGGAGCGCGTAGACCATCTGGCCGAGTATCCGACCACGCTCGACGAGCCTCATTCGCGACATCTGGACGGGCCGGTGCGCGAAGAGTCCAGCCGGATCGTCAGGTAAGGAGAGCAGTGGTGAACCACGCACAGTGGAAGACCCGCCGCACGCGCGAGCTGCTGGGCGAGCAGGTGGAGGACAGTCCCGAGATGGCCGCGTACCGGCTGGAGATCCGGTACTCGATGGCGTTCGGGCAGGCTCTCTACGACCGCCGCACGGCTCTCGGCCTCTCGCAGGCCGAGGTCGCCCGACGCGCGGCGATGACGGTGGACGAGATCGAGTGCATCGAGGAAGCCGGCACCGTGCCCACGCTCCCCCTGCTGCAGCGGCTGGCGGGGGCGCTGGAGGCGGAGCTGGACATCCACGTCACGCCCGACACCGAGGCCACCGTCCGTTTTCAGGCGCCGGCTGCCTGAGGTGCCGGAAGGAGCCCGTACCCGGTCGACCGGGTACGGGCTCCTTCACATGCGCTCAGGCGTACGTCCGCAGGACGCTGGTGTCGAGGGTCCAGGGGCCGACGGTGATCTTGTCGCCGAAGTTGAACTCCTCGCGGGAGGTGTAGCCGGGACCATCGTGGATGATTCCGGTGCCCTTGCGGGGGTCGACCAGGAGGTAGAGAGGAATGCCCATGGCCGAGTAGTCGTGGACCTTGCCGTGGTAGTCGCGCCGGGGATTGGATTGCGAGACGACTTCGACGGCCAGGAGGACGACATGGGGCGGGATCACACGGCCGTCGGCAATGTCGGGGAAGACCAGTAGGTCCGGGCCGATGAGTTTGCCCATCCCGACGCTCTCCAGGCGCGAGTCCGACCTGGCGATGAACCCGGGGTGGGTCCGGTGCAGTTGCGCCGCTACCTGCTGAGCGATCTGCTCGATCGCCAGTCGGTGACGCTCGACAGGCGGCAGGGATACGACGACGTGGCCCTCCGTTACCTCGATCCGCCCGACGCCCGGAACTCCTGACCAGCAGTCGGCGATCCGGCGTAGCTCCAGGTATTCGCTCTGAGTGGTGCTCATGCTCCGGAGCGTACCGAGGGCATCCGCCTCGTGGTATGCGCCTGGTGGGTGGCGTAGAGGGTGACGGCGGCGGCGAGGGTCATGGCGGTGAGGCCGACGGTGGCGGCGCCGGGCCAGCCGGTGGCGTGGTAGGCGTCGGCGCCGAGAGTGCCGCCGAGGCTGTTGCCGAGGTAGTAGGCGATCAGGTAGAGGGCGGAGGCCTGGGCGCGGCCCTCGGTGGCGGTGCGGCTGACGGCGGAGGAGGCGGTGGCGTGGCCGGCGAAGAAGCCGGCGGTGATCAGCACCAGGCCGAGCAGCGCGCAGACCAGGGAGTCGGCGAGTGAGAGCAGCAGGCCGGCGGCGGTGACGCCGATGGCGACGTAGAGGGCGCCGCGGCGGCCGAGCCGGCCGGAGAGGCGGCCGGCCGCGGCGGAGGTGCCGGTGCCGACCAGGTAGACCACGAAGATCGAGGCGGCGATCGACTCCGGCAGGTGGAAGGGCGCGGCGATCAGCCGGTAGCCGACGGTGTTGTAGACCGCGCCGAACACCGCCATGAACAGCATCGCGAGCGCGTACAGCCGCACCAGCAGCGGGTTGCGCAGGTGCCGGCCGACGGTGCGGGCGAGGGCGCGGGCGTCCACCGGGGCCGGGGTGAAGTGCCGGGCGGCGGGGACCAGCAGCCGGAAGGCGAGTGCGGCGAGCAGCGCGAGGGCGGCGGAGGCGGCCAGGCCCCAGCGCCAGCCGAGGGCGGCGGCGGTCCAGCCGGAGACGAGCCGGCCGCCCATGCCGCCGATGCTGTTGCCGGCCACGTACAGGCCGATCGCGGAGGCCAGCGCACTGGGGTGGACCTCTTCGGCGAGGTAGGCCATCGCGGTGGCGGGGAGTCCGGCGAGGGCGGCGCCCTGGAGGACGCGCAGCGCCACCAGGGTGGTCAGGCCGGGGGCGAAGGGCAGGGCGGCGGCGAGGGCGGAGGCGGCGAGGACGGAGGCCGTCATCACCGCGGTGCGGCCGTACTTGTCGGAGAGCGCGCTGGCGGGGAGCAGCCCGAGGGCGAGGCCGAGGGTGGCGGCGGAGGCCGTCCAGCTGGCCTGCCCGGGGGTGAGGTCGAGGTCGGCCGAGAGGACCGGCAGCAGGCCCTGGGTGGAGTAGAGCAGGACGAAGGTGGCGACCCCGGCGGCGAACAGGGCGAGGTTGGCGCGGCGGAAGCCGGGTCGGCCGGGGCGGTGGCGGTCGTCCTGGTCGGGGGTGTGCTCGGTCGAGGCATCCGGGGCGGGCACGGATGCCCTGGTATCGGAGGGCTGCATGGCATCGACGGTAGGCCCGGCGCGCTTGATGCGTCCAATGCATGAAGAGTGGATGATCGATGCACTGGCGTATGGGTCGAGGTGGGACGGGATGACTGTGGCGGATCTGTCGGACGGAGCAGAGCAGCGGTACCGGGCGGCCGAGTTGGGGCCGGATGAGCCGGCCGTCCGGCTGGCGCCCAGGCTGGCGCAGTTCGCCGCGGTGGCCCGGCTGGAGCACGTGACCCAGGCGGCGGCGCTGCTCGGGGTGCCGCAGCCGACGCTGTCGCGCGCGGTGGCCCGATTGGAGGAGGAGCTGGGGGTGGACCTGCTGGCCCGTCAGGGCCGGGCGGTCCGGCTGACCAGGGCGGGCCGGCTGCTGCTGGCCTCGGTGGAGCGGGCGTTGGCGGAGCTGGAGCGCGGCGCGGAGGCGGCCCGGGCGGAGGCGGATCCGGCGGTGGGACGGGTGGCCTTCGGCTTCCTGCACACGATGGGCCCGGACGCCGTGCCGGCGCTGCTGCGCGGCTTCCGGGCGGCGCACCCGCAGGTGCGGTTCCAGCTGGTGCAGGACTACGGCATGGCGATGCTGGAGCGGCTGCGGGCGGGCGAGCTGGACCTCTGCCTGGTCGCGCCGCTGCCGGACGACCCGGCCTTCACCGCCCGGCCGCTGGACGAGCAGCGGCTGCACCTGGCCGTGCCGGCCGACCACCGGCTGGCCGGGCGGCGGCGGATCCGGCTGGCGGAGGTGGCCGAGGAGCCCTTCGTCGGGCTGGAGGACGGGTACGGGCTGCGCATGATCACGGACGGTTTCTGCGCGCAGGCCGGGTTCGTGCCCCGGCTGGCCTTCGAGGGGGAGGAGACCGAGACCCTGCGCGGGCTGGTGGCGGCCGGGCTGGGGGTGGCGCTGCTGCCGCCGGCGCTGGTGCCGCGGCCCGGGGTGGTGGAGCTGGAGGTGACGGCACCGCGGACCCGCCGGGCGATCGGGCTGGCCTGGGCGGCGGGGCGGCCGCTGACGCCGCCGGTGGCGGCGTTCCGGGACTTCGTGCTGTCCCGGCGGGGGCGCCTGCTGCACCACGACTGAGGCCTTGGCCCACCCTCGGCTCCTTTGGCGGATCCTATGGACCGGGCGGTGGAATTCCGGGTTCGGTTTGGACCATTCGGTGCTGTTACCGGTGGTCGGTCTACGCGCGTAGGGGCTATATTTCCGCAATGGAGAAGCAGATCCCCGTCACCACCGCGGGCACCGGCCCGCGCATTCCCACCCCCGACCAGATCCGCCGCGCGCCGAAGGTCCTGCTGCACGACCACCTCGACGGCGGGCTGCGCCCGGAGACCATCGTCGAGCTCGCCGCGGCGACCGGCTACCAGGGGCTCCCGACCACCGACGCCAAGGAGCTCGGCGAGTGGTTCCGCGAGGCCGCCGACTCCGGCTCGCTGGTCCGCTACCTGGAGACCTTCGCGCACACCTGCGCCGTCATGCAGACCCGCGAGTCCCTGATCAAGGTCGCCGCCGACTGCGCCGAGGACCTGGCCGCCGACGGCGTGGTGTACGCCGAGGTCCGCTACGCCCCCGAGCAGCACCTGGAGGGCGGCCTGTCCCTGGACGAGGTCGTCGAGGCCGTCCAGGAGGGCTTCCGCCTCGGTGAGGCCAACGCCCGCGCGGCCGGCCACCGGATCCGGGTCGGCACCCTGATCACCGCGATGCGGCACGCCGCCCGCTCGCAGGAGATCGCCGAGCTGGCGAACCGCCACCGCGACCGGGGCGTCGTCGGCTTCGACATCGCGGGCGCCGAGGCCGGCTACCCTCCCACCCGCCACCAGGCCGCCTTCGACTACCTCAAGGGCGAGAACAACCACTTCACCATCCACGCGGGCGAGGCCTTCGGCCTGCCGTCGATCTGGGAGGCCCTGCAGTGCTGCGGCGCCGACCGGCTCGGCCACGGCGTGCGGATCGTCGACGACATCACGGTGAACGAGGACGGCAGCGTCGAGCTGGGCCGGCTGGCCGCGTACGTGCGCGACAAGCGCATCCCGCTGGAGATGTGCCCGACCTCCAACCTCCAGACGGCGGCGGCCACTTCGTACGCCGAGCACCCGATCGGGCTGCTCAGCCGGCTGAAGTTCCGGGTCACCGTGAACACCGACAACCGGCTGATGAGCGGCACCAGCATGAGCCAGGAGTTCGGCCACCTGGTGGACGCCTTCGGCTACACGCTGGGCGACATGGAGTGGTTCACGGTGAACGCGATGAAGTCCGCGTTCCTGCCCTTCGACGAGCGGCTGGCGATGATCAGTGACGTGATCAAGCCGGGCTACGCCGAGCTCAAGGCGGAGTGGCTGTTCAGCGCGGGCGCCGGCGGCCGCTGAGTCCGGGCGGCCCCTGCGGTCGGATGAACGCGGCTTCCGGGCACGGAAGTTGGCGTTCATCCGACTACTCACTCGGGTGAGTGAACGCCCTTTGGATCTCGCGAGTCCCTGTCACTACGGTGTGCCAGTCATTGCTGACAGGCCGGGGCGACGGTCGCCCGTACGCCGCCCCGCGCGATGTCGGCCACCGACGAAGACCCAAGGGGACGAACCATGAAGCAGGCTCTCAAGGCCGCCGGCACCGCGGCGCTCGGCATCGCCATCGCGGCGGTCGGCGCCGGCACCGCCTCCGCGGCGGCCGGCCAGGCGGCCGGCGGCCTCGGGCTGCCCACCGGCGCGGTGACGAACCCCGCGGTGACCGGTGCGGTCACCGACACCGCCGCCAAGCTGCCCGGCGGCGACAAGGTCGCCGGCACCCTCGGCACCCTGGCGCCGACCGCCGGTCAGGCCGCGCCCGCGCCCGCCGCCGACGCCGCCCCGATCGCCGGCGTCACCCAGCAGCGGGCCGGCGCCCTCCCGGGCGTCCCCGGCCTGGACAAGACCCCGGTCGGCGGACTGGCCGGCGCCCTGCCGGGCCTCCCGCTGGGCTGATCCGACCCGCACCGCACGACGACGGGCCGCCCGCCCCCGGAGGAAACCCCGGGGGCGGGCGGCCCGTCGCCGTGCCCGCCCGTACGGCCTCACGGCTCCTGGGGGAGCAGCACCCAGAGCGCGAGGTAGACCAGGAACTGCGGGCCGGGCAGCAGGCAGGAGAGCAGGAAGATCAGGCGGACGGTCCACGGGGTGAGGCCGAAGCGCTCGGCGATCCCGGCGCAGACGCCGGCGATGACGCGGTTGTGGCGGGGACGGGCGAGACGCGCGCTCATGGGGACTCCTTGGGCCGGTGGCCCGGCCGGGCGGTCCGGCGGGCGTACTTCCATGCTCCGCCGGCGCGGGCCCGAAAACCTCCGCCCACCAGGCGATCCCCGACCCCGTCGGCTCACCGGGAAGGCGGAGACCCGAGTCGGGGTCGCCTCAGGGATGCCCCGGAGAGTGCGAATGCGGAAAACCCGTTCGCGAACCGGTCCCACCCAGGGGATATGATCTCGCGGTCGCTGATGGTGGGGGGCATTCCGGCGGCGCCTTCACGGCCTCAATAGGCCCCTCACGCCTGCGATTTCGCACTTTTATCGGGCTATGCCCGAATTCTCTCCGTGAGGTTCCATTGCGCAATCAGCCCCGCAGACTCCTCGCCGCGGCCGCCGCTGCGGCCCTGGTCTCCGGCGCCGCCCTGGCCTCGGCCCCGGCCGCCCTCGCGGCCCCGACGTCGGGCCCGACGTCGGGCCCGACGGCTCCCGCCCCGCAGGACCAGGCCTCGCCGGTCGTGGTCACCACCAGCGGCTTCCCCGCCAGCGTGACGGCCGGCAGCACGGTCGAGTTCAGCTCGACCCTCAAGAACACCGCCGACCACCAGATGGACGTCATGACGGACTTCGTCATCGCGACCATCGGCACCGGCGTCAAGGAGACCCAGCTCAAGCTGCAGGTCCAGAAGCCCGGTAGTACGCAGTGGCAGGACGCCAAGCTCCGTCCGGGGTCGAACACCGGCGCCTGGTGGGAGCTCGATCCCTTCGCCACCGAGCTGCACCTGCCGGCCGGCGGCTCGGCCACCTACCAGCTGCGTCTGACCTTCGCCGCCGACGCTCCGGGCGGCCAGGCCACCGGCAGCCTCAACGCGATGGTCACGGACCCGACCCTGCCCCCGGAGCAGCGGTTCGGCCAGGCCTGGGGCCGCATCCCGTACTTCACCATCGTCGGAGCCGGTGGCCCGACCACCCCGGCCCGGGCGGGACTGCCGGACGTGAAGGTCGATGACGTGCCCGCCTCCTTCACCGCCGGGGGCGAGGCGAAGCCGTTCAAGGTGGTGTACACCAACCACACCGGCAAGGACCTCAGGATCGTCCCGGCGGTCATCCTCCAGAGCGAGAACGCGTTCCTCCCCGCAGTGGTCAAGCTGGAGTTCCAGACGCAGCAGGGCCAGTGGCTGGCCGGCACGCCGGCGCCGCTCGGGGACCTCGCCAGCACCCAGCTGGGGGTGGACCTTCGCAGCGGCAGCAAGGACGCCGACGTCATCCCGCTGCCCGACGGCGAGAGCCGAACGGTCAACCTGCGGCTCGCCTGGACCAAGGACGCGCCGGTGGGCGGCGGGTCGGTCTTCGCCAACGGGTACAGCCTGCCCGGCCCGGGGGAGCAGAACAACGGCATCTCCAGCCCCACGGTGGGCTTCAGGATCGAGGCCGCCGCCGGCACCACCGGCACCCCGGCGCCGACCTCGCCGGCCACCACCCCGGTCACCACCGACCCGGCCACCACCGACCCGTCCACCACCGCCGCCGTCCCGGCCGCGCAGGTGACCACCGGAGCGCCGAGCCCGGCCGCCGGCACCACCGGGCAGACCGGCGACGCCGCGCCCGCCGCCGAGGCCCCGCTCGCCGCCACCGAGACCCGGCTGGCCTCCACCGGCGGCGGCTCCTCGGCCGCCCCGATGGCGATCACCGGCGCGACCGCCATCGCCCTCGGCATCGGCACCCTGGTCGTGGCGCGCCGCCGCAAGGGGGCCCAGGGCGCCGGGAACTGACCCCGGACAGCACGAGGCCCGTCCGTCCCCGCTCGAAGGCGGGGACGGACGGGCCGTGCGGTGTTCCGGGGCTCAGCCGGCCGGCTGCTGCGGCGGCTGCGGCTGGGCGGGCTGGGCGTACGGGTTGTCCGCCACCGGCTGGGCCGGCGCCGCCGGCTGGTACGGCACCGCACCCTGCGGCGGCACCGGCTGACCGGGCTGTGCGGGCAGGCCCGGCTGGGCGGGCTGACCCGGCTGGCCGGCCTGCGGCGCGTTCGGGTTGAACCCGGCGGCGTTCGGGTTGTACGCCGCGTTGGGGTTGTACGGCGCGTTCGGGTTGAACGCCCCGGCCGGCGGGGTCGGCTGGTTCTTCGCGTTGCTGCGCTCGACGACCGCCTTCACGGTGGCGACGATCATCGCGACCGGCAGGATCAGCGCCTGGAAGAAGATCCGGTAGGTGCCGCCCTCGAAGACGAACGCGAGGTAGTAGGCGTAACCGATGAACGCGACGCCGACCACGACGTTGAGGATGCGCAGGCCGACCTTCAGCCCGGCGAGCGGCAGCACGCCGAGGACCACCATGATGAGGCCGCTGAGCGCCAGCAGGACGACGTACCAGGAGAAAAGGGGCTCGGCGCTGAAGTCGAGATTGTTCAAGGGGGTTTCCTGTGGGAGGAGAAAAACGACGGGAACCGTCCGGGACGAAAGCGCACAGTACTGGAGGCGACCGACATCCGTCCTCGCCTTTTCATCACGGTGTCGTTGCGCTGTGTCGGCGCCGCGCCGGAGCGGTAATTGACGAGGTGGAAAATGACTGGCTATGAGGTGCTGCGGGTCTTTTGCGGACCGGACGGGCGGCACGGGAACGAGCTCGGCGTGGTGCGCGACGGCGCCGCCGTGCCGGAGCGGGCGGACCGGCAGGCCCTCGCCCGGGAACTCGGCTTCAGCGAGACGGTCTTCGTCGACGACCCGGAGCGCGGGGAGATCGACATCTACACCCCGAGCGTGCGCCTGCCCTTCGCCGGCCACCCGTGCGTGGGTGCCGCCTGGCTGCTCGGCGCGGACCGGCTGGTCACCGCGGCCGGGACGGTGGCGGTGCGGCGCGAGGGCGGGCTGACCCTGATCGGCGCCCGGCCCGAGTGGGCCCCGGGTCGGACCTTGCGGCAGTACGGTTCGGCGGCCGAGGTGGAGGCGCTGGAGGTGCCGCCGCCGGGGGAGTGGATCTACGCCTGGGCCTGGCAGGACGAGGCGGCCGGTACGGTCCGGGCGCGGGCCTTCCCGGGCCGGGGCGACGGGATCGACGAGGACGAGGCGACCGGCGCGGCGGCCCTGCTGCTGGCCGCGCGGCTCGGACGGGCGCTGACCGTCACTCAGGGCCGGGGTTCGCAGCTGCTGGCCGGCCCCCGTCCGGACGGGCTGGTCGAGGTCGGCGGCCGGGTGGTGCCGGTGGCGGGTCAGCGGCCGGGCGGGGTCGGTTCCGCGTAGGCGCGCGGACGGGCCGTGGGCGCCACCGTCACCGTCGGGGTGACGGTGACGGCCACCGCCGGGACGGTCAGGACGGCGGCGATCCGCGGGGTCCGGGGCTTAACGCGGTGGTCCCGCAGCAGTCGGCGCAGGGCGGGGACGAGGGCGAGGTGGGTGGCCACCACGCCGAGCACGGCGAACAGTATGTGGTCCACGTTGAGCACGTGTCCGGGCGTCCAGGAGGAGAGGAACTCCAGGCCGGTCGCCAGCAGCGCGGAGACGCCGGTGGTGCGCAGGAAGGACGGCAGCCAGGGAGCCCGGAGCCGGCCGCCGGCCAGCGGGAGCAGCAGGCCGAGCGGGGCGAGCAGCAGGAACTCGCCGACCACCTGCCAGGGGGTGGAGGACCGGAGCGAGGCCAGCGGCGTCAGGTTGGCGTCGTACACCCAGGCCACCGGTAGCGGTCTGAGCACCAGCCACAGCACCAGCGTCAGGTGGAGGGCCAGGCCCGCCAGTCCTGCCAGCCGGAAGGGACGGTGGACGCCCGCCGCCGGCCTGGTCTGGGTCCGTGCGCCGGAACGCTCGTCGCGTGTCCTGGTGCCATCTCGCTGCACGGGGGGAAGGACGTGGGCCGGTGGCGCGGCGGTTCCACACCGGGCGTGAACATTCCGGACCTCGCCCCCGTTCCCTCTCGCCACGGCGGCCCGGGCCAGCGGCGCGGGCCCGCGCTACCGGCCCGGGCCCGCCTCAGCGGCAGGGCGCGGGCGTCGGCACCGCGCTGAACGCGTTGTCCGGCGGCGGCGAGCCCGGGGCCACCGGCGTGGGTGAGGGGCTCGGGCTCGCGGCGGTCTTGGCCGCGCCGCGGGCCGGGGTGACGGCCGGGGCCGGTCCTGGCGGGGTGGCCAGCGCGGTCGGTATGTGCGGGGTGCTCGGGCAGGCCGTCCGGCTGGCGGGCGCGCCGGCGTCGACCGGTACGGCGGTCGGCCGGATGCCGCAGCCGGAGGCCAGTGCGAGCAGCAGCAGTACGCCGGCGGTGCGGCGCAGGGTGGTGCGGGTGGGGGAGGTCACGTGGCGTCCTTGTGCTCGTCGTCGCCGGCCGGGCCGTGCTCGGCCCCGCCCGCGGACGGCGGCGGCGGTGGGGTCAGCGGCAGGGTCAGGGTGAACACCGCGCCGACCTCCCCGTTCGCCGCCGTGATCGTCCCCCCGTGGATCTGGGCGTTGGCCATCGCGATGGACAGCCCCAGGCCGCTGCCCTCGGAGCGGGCCCGCCCGCGGTCGGCCTTGTAGAAGCGGTCGAAGACGTGCGGCAGGACGTCCTCGGGGATGCCGGGGCCGCTGTCGGAGACCTCGACCACGACCGAGTCCTCGGTCTGCCGGACCTTGACCCGCACCGGTGAGCCGCCGTGCTTGAGGGCGTTGCCGATCAGGTTGGCGAAGACCACGTCGAGCCGGCGCGGGTCGACCACGGCCAGGATGCCGCGCGGGGCGTCCAGTTCGACCGCGTCGTACCAGGCCCGGCCGTCGATGCAGGACATGATCAGGTCGGCGACGTCCACCTCGTCGGCGACCAGCTTGGCGGTCCCGGCGTCGAAGCGGGTGACCTCCATCAGGTTCTCCACCAGGTCGGACAGCCGCCGGGTCTCGCTCACCACGAGCCGGACGGCCGGCTCGATCATCGGGTCCAGCGACTCGGCCTCGTCCTCCAGGATGTCGGTCACCGCGGTCATCGCGGTCAGCGGGGTGCGCAGCTCGTGCGACATGTCGGCGACGAACCGCCGGCTCTGCGCCTCGCGCGCGCTCAGCTCCTCGACCTGTTCGTGCAGCGATTCCGCGGCCCGGTTGAAGGTCCGCGCCAGGTCGGCGAGTTCGTCCGAGCCGTCGACCTCCAGTCGGGTGTCCAGGTGGCCCTCGCCGAGCCGCTTGGCGGCCTCGCCGAGCCGCTTGACCGGCCGCAGCACGGTCGCCGAGGCGGCCTGGGCGAGCAGGGCCGAGCCGATCAGCGCGAGCAGGGTCGCGATGGCCAGCGACCAGCCCAGGGTGTTGAGGTCGGCCCGCTCGTTCTCCAGCGACTTGAACATGTACGCCGTCGGCCCGTTGGGCACCACCTTGGTGCCGCCGATCACGAACGGCCGGCCGGCCAGGTTCTGCCGCTGCCAGTACAGGTGGTACGGGTACGGGTTGCTCTCGGTGACCTCACGCGGCTTGGCGACGGTGGACTGCAGCGGTGCCGGGACGTCGGCCAGGGTGAACTTCGTCGGGTCGGAGGAGGCCGGGCACTCGGGGTGCGCCGGGTCGACCACGACCACGTCGTAACTCAGCCCGGAACTCGCCACGTTGGCGGCCAGCGCGGCGAGGTCCGGACAACTGGCGTTCAGCGGCAGGTCGGAGACGTTGCGGCTGAGCGAGACCCGGAAGTCGTTCAGCGCGGTGTCCTGGGCGCGCTTGAGCACCGCGTCGCGGTTCAGCCAGTACGCGATGCCGGAGGCCGAGACGGCGGCGAGCAGCGCGACAGCCGCGAACACCGCGATCAGCCGCACCCGCAGGGAGCGCAGCCGCCGCCACGGGCCGGACGAGAACCGCCGGGCAGTCTGCTGATGGTCAGTCACAAGAGCCTGTCGTGATACGGGAGTTCAGGGACAAAGCGGGCAACGGGCCGGGTTCAGGCAGGCGGGTCCAGCCGGTAGCCCACACCGCGGACGGTGCGGATCAGGGTCGGTGCGGACGGCACGTCCTCGACCTTGGCCCGCAGCCGCTGCACACAGGCGTCCACCAGGCGGGAGTCGCCGAGGTAGTCGTGCTCCCAGACCAGCCGCAGCAGCTGCTGGCGGGAGAGCGCCTGGCCGGGGCGGCGGCTGAGCTCCAGCAGCAGCCGTAGCTCGGTCGGGGTGAGCTGGAGGTCCTGGCCGTCCTTGGTGACGGTCATGGCGGCCCGGTCGATCACCACGCTGCCGTAGGCGGAGGAGTCCGAGCTCTCCCGTTCGCCGCGCCGCAGCACGGCGCGGATCCGGGCGTCCAGGACACGCGGCTGGACCGGCTTCACCACGTAGTCGTCCGCTCCGGACTCCAGGCCGACCACCACGTCGATGTCGTCCGAGCGCGCGGTGAGCAGGATGATCGGCAGCTGGTCGGTGCGGCGGATCCGACGGCAGACCTCGAAGCCGTCGATTCCGGGCAGCATCACGTCCAGCACGATCAGGTCGGGCCGCTGCTCCTTGAAGAGCCTCAGTCCGTCTTCGCCGGAGGCGGCGGTGGCCACACGGTGGCCCTGGCGGGTGAGGGCGAGTTCGAGGCCGGTCCGGATGGCGTCGTCGTCCTCGATCAATAGGAGGAAAGGCACGGCCCCATTTTGGCCCACCGGGAGCGTCGAATCACCCCCCGGACCGGTCACCGCCCGTATGGGAACCGGAAGGAGGGCCATCGGCGTCCGGTACGGAGGGAGGTGGACCGGTTCGTACGGCCCGCCCCTGTGACACCCCTGTGACAGTCGGCGGACAGCGCCATCACAACCGGCGGGCAGGATTTTCCATGTCGCCGCAGGACAGCGGGCCGCAAGGGCCGGCTGGAGGGCGGCAACAGGAACCGCTCGTACCGAACCAAGGGGGCGCACGATGAACGCCATGCTTCAGACCCGGACCAACCCGGCTGTCCGCACCGCGCGTTCCTCAGCCGCCACCCACCGGACCCGGTACGAGATCAGGACCGACGAGAACTCCGGTGCCGTGACCGTACGGGGGTGCGCGCACAGCACCGGTGGAAACCCTGTCGCCCGCCGGGTGAGCGGCGGCGGCAGGACGGGGGAGCTGTACGGGATCGGCCGACTGGGGAGTGCGGTCGACTCCGCCACCACCCTCACGCTGCGGGGGATCCTCCCCGTCCGCGTCGAGGGCACGGACGCCCGGGGGGGCGACCGGGGGAACAACGGTCTGCGGACGGTCGGTTCGGGGGAACAGACCGGCCGCGAGGCCGCCGGTGCGACGCTGCTGCGGCTGAACCCCGCACCGGCCCGCACCACCGAGGCGGGACAGGGAGACGCGCAGGGGGAGCACCCGGCCGTCGCGGAGGACCACATCACGGAGTTCACCGCGTACGTGCGCGAGCGCCGCGCCTCCCTGTACGCCACGGCGTACCACCTCACCGGTGACCGCTACGAGGCCGAGGACCTGCTGCAGAGCGCGCTCTTCAGCACCTACCGCGCCTGGGGCCGGATCACCGACAAGGCCGCGGTGGGGGGCTACCTCCGCCGCACCATGACCAACCTGCACATCTCCGCCTGGCGGCGCCGCAAGGTCAACGAGTACCCGACCGAGGAGCTGCCGGAGACGGCCGGCGACACCGACGCGATGGGCGGCACCGAGCTGCGCGCCGTGCTCTGGCAGGCGCTGGCGAAGCTGCCGGAGAACCAGCGGACCATGCTGGTGCTGCGGTACTACGAGGGCAAGACCGACCCGGAGATCGCCGACGTGCTGGGGATCAGCGTCGGCACGGTCAAGAGCAGCATCTGGCGCGCGCTGCGCCGGCTGCGCGACGACGAGCACCTGAACAAGTCGGGCGACACCGCCCGGGCGTTCGGCGAGCTGGTCGCGTAGGGATCGGGGACAGGACTCCCGTCGGGGGACGGGTAGCGGACGGTTACGGTTCGGGGGCGCCGGCTCGGGGGAGCGGTGCCTGTGGGGAGCCGAGGCCGTTCGGAAGGCGACGGGCCCGGTGCGGGGGAGACGCACCGGGCCCGTCGTCGTTCGTCCGTTCCGGAGTGGCTCAGGCCGCCGACAGCTCCCGGGGGCCGGCCGCCGCGCGGACCCGCCGCTCGGCCTCCGCCCCGGCGCACGGGTGCGAGCCCAGCTCGACCTGCCGCTCGACGATGGCGCGCTCGGCCCGCATCAGCCGCAGGCCCCGGCGCAGCAGCACCGGCAGCGACTTGCGGCCCTCGCGGACGTCCCGGCGCAGCCGGCGCCAGGCGGTGGTGAGCGCGCCGTTGCGCAGGCACAGGGCGTCGCCGAGCAGGCCCTCGGCGGCGCACTGGGCGACGATCTCGGCGGCGAAGATGCCCTCGGCGATGAACGCGCCGGCGCCGTCCAGGTCCAGGGTGCGGGTGGAGATCCGGCCGTTGTCCGGGATCGAGTACACCGGCACGTCGGTGCGCCCCCGCCCGTGGAGCGCGCGGATGGCGGCGACGGCCTGGTCGCGGTGCCAGGCGAGCGGGGAGTCCCAGTCCACGGCGCCGTCCGGCAGCCGGGGGAGGGTGGGGTCGTCCCCGTCCTTGTAGAAGTCGTCCAGCTGGAGCACCGGCAGGCCGCTGCGTTCGGCCAGCGAGGACTTCCCCGATCCGGAGGGCCCGGAGAGCAGGATCACTCGGGCGTGGGCCGTCGGCGCGGGATTCATGGGGGAGTCACTCACGGGACACCAGTCTGACGCATCCCGGCCGGTTGCCGAAACCGGTCGGCTCACACCTTCTGGGAGTCGGGGTCGGCGAGGGCGACGTGGATCATCGGCAGGTAGCGGGTGTCGACCTGGAGGTACACCTGGCGGCCGCCGCCGGGCGGCTGGTAGCCGGTGGCGGCCCAGTCCTGGGAGTGCCAGGTGTCCGGCTCGGGCTCGTGGAAGGTGCCCCCGGCCGGCAGCTCGACCGGGTCGGCCCCGCGGGTGCGGAAGGTGACGGTGGCGGCGCCCGGGGTGATGCCCAACTTCCCGTTGACGTAGGCGCGTTGCCAGCCGGGCCGGTCCGACCGGGCGGAACAGGGCACCCGTACGGCCTTCCCGGCGGCCAGCCGCCGGCGGACCCGGGCCACGTGCCACCTGCGGACGAAGCCGTCCGCGAACAGCGGCATCAGCTCGGCGATCAAGTCTCCCACGGCGCCCCCTCGGTGGTGTCGGTACCAGGATTCTGGTCCGGACGCATACGCACGGCGAGCGCCGAAAGTCGGCGGGGACGGTGACGAAAGTCGACGGACCCGCGCCAGGGGGGGAGAGGCGCGGGTCCGTCCAATGACCGTCCGGGCCCTGGGGGGGAGAGGGCACTGGGGACGGCCAGTCTGTGGAGTTGTTACTCGGTGGTGACGGAGGATCAGATCCCCATCGGGTGCCAGACCGTCTTCGTCTCCAGGAAGGAGAGTAGCCGGTTGGTACCGGGCGCATCGGTCCAGTCCCGGGCGAACGGGTCCAGCTCCGGACGGACCACTCGCTTGAGGGTATCCGCGGCGGCGGCTTCCAGGGCGGGCGCCGCGCCGGGGCCGTCGGCGGCGATGGCACCGGTGAGGTCCAGCGCGTTGACGTCCTGGTGCGAGGCCAGGGTGGGGGCGATGTCCGCGGTCTTCCCCGAGATGATGTTGACCACGCCGCCGGGGACGTCCGAGGTGGCCAGCACCTCGCCCAGGGACAGCGCGGGCAGCGGGGCGTCCGCGGCGGCCGCGACCACGACCGTGTTGCCGGTGGCGATCGCCGGGGCGATCACCGAGACCAGGCCGAGCAGCGAGTGCCCGTACCCGGCCTGCGGGGCGACGATCCCGACCACGCCGGTCGGCTCCGGGGTGGAGAGGTTGAAGTACGGCCCGGCGACCGGGTTGGCGCCGCCCGCGATCTGGGCGACCTTGTCCGTCCAGCCCGCGTACCAGACCCAGCGGTCGATCGCGGCGTCCACCAGCGCGGCGGCCTTCTTCGGGCCGATGCCCTCGGAGAGGGACACCTCGGCGGCGAACTGCTCGCGCCGTCCCTGCAGCATCTCGGCCACCCGGTACAGCACCTGGCCGCGGTTGTACGCGGTGGTGCCGGCCCAGCCCTTGACCGCCGCGCGGGCGGCCAGGACGGCGTCACGGGTGTCCTTGCGGGTGCCCAGCGGGGCGTTGGCGAGCCACTCGCGCTTCCCCGCCGCGTCAGCGGCAGATGTCGCCTTGGTCACCTCGTACACCCGTCCGCTCTCGGAGCGCGGGAACTTCCCGCCGACGTACAGCTTGTAGGTCTTGAGGACGTCAAGACGCGTTGCGACATCAGACATCTCGGGCCTCGACATTCAGGTAGGGCTCCAGACCGTGGCGGCCACCCTCGCGGCCGTAACCCGACTCCTTGAAGCCGCCGAACGGCGAGGTCGGGTCGAACTTGTTGAAGGTGTTGGCCCAGACCACGCCGGCCTTGAGCCGGTTGGCCATCCAGAGGATGCGCGAGCCCTTCTCCGTCCAGATGCCGGCGGAGAGGCCGTACGGGGTGTTGTTGGCCTTCTGGACCGCCTCTTCGGGGGTCCGGAAGGTCAGCACCGACAGCACCGGGCCGAAGATCTCCTCCTGGGCGATCCGGTGGGCCTGGCTGACGCCGGTGAACAGGGTCGGCCTGAACCAGAAGCCGGTGCCGGGGAGTTCGCACTCCGGCGACCAGCGGTCCGCACCCTCGGCCTCGCCGGCGTCGGTCAGCTCGGTGATCCGGGCCAGCTGGGCGGCCGAGTTGATCGCGCCGATGTCGGTGTTCTTGTCCAGCGGGTCGCCGACCCGCAGGGTGGCCATCCGGCGCTTCAGGGCGTCCAGCACCTCGTCCTGGACGGACTCCTGGACCAGCAGGCGCGAACCGGCGCAGCAGACGTGGCCCTGGTTGAAGAAGATGCCGTTGACGATGCCCTCGACCGCCTGGTCGATCGGCGCGTCGTCGAAGACGATGTTGGCGGCCTTGCCGCCCAGCTCCAACGACAGCTTCTTGCGGCTGCCGGCGAGCTGCTTGGCGATCGCCCGGCCGACCGGGGTGGAGCCGGTGAAGGCGACCTTGTTGACGTCCGGGTGCGCGGTGAGCGCCGCGCCGGTGCGGCCGTCGCCGGTGACGATGTTGACGACGCCCTTCGGCAGACCGGCCTGGCGGCAGATCTCGGCGAAGCGCAGCGCGGTCAGCGGGGTGGTCTCGGCCGGCTTCAGGACGACCGTGTTGCCGGTCGCCAGCGCGGGCGCGATCTTCCACGCCAGCATCATCAGCGGGAAGTTCCACGGGATGATCTGGCCGGCCACGCCCAGCGGGCGCGGGTTGGCGCCGAAGCCGGCGTAGTCCAGCTTGTCCGCCCAGCCCGCGTAGTAGAAGAACCACGCGGCGACGGTCGGGATGTCGAAGTCGCGGGTCTCGCGGATCGGCTTGCCGTTGTCCATCGACTCCAGCACGGCCAGCTCGCGGGCGCGCTCCTGGATGATCCGGGCGATCCGGAACAGGTACTTGGCGCGCTCGCTGCCCGGCAGCGCCGACCAGTCGGCGAAGGCCCTGCGGGCGGCGGCGACGGCGCGGTCCACGTCCTCGTCGGTGCCCTGGGCGAACTCGGCGAGCACCTGCTCGGTGGCCGGGTTGACCGTCTTCAGGGCCTCGCTGCCGGAGGAGTCGACGAACTCGCCGCCGATGAAGTGGCCGTACGAGGTGGCGATGTCGCCCGCGGCGGCGGGGGACTCCGGGGCCGGGGCGTAGCCGAAGAGGCCTCCGGCCGGCTTGGCCGCGGGCTCCTCGATGTTCTTCTTCTTGGCCATGGTGATCAGTCCACCGTCACGTAGTCGGGGCCGGAGTAGCGGCCGGTGGCCAGCTTCTGGCGCTGCATCAGCAGGTCGTTGAGCAGGCTGGAGGCGCCGAAGCGGAACCAGTGCGGGGTCAGCCAGTCGTCGCCGAGCGTCTCGTTGACCATCACCAGGTACTTCATGGCGTCCTTGGTGGTCTTGATGCCACCGGCGGGCTTCACACCGACCTGGACGCCGGTGGCGGCGCGGAAGTCGCGGACCGCCTCCAGCATCAGCAGGGTGACCGGCGGGGTCGCGTTGACGGCGACCTTGCCGGTGGAGGTCTTGATGAAGTCGGCGCCGGCCAGCATCGCCAGCCAGGAGACCCGGCGGACGTTGTCGTAGGTCTGCAGCTCGCCGGTCTCGAAGATCACCTTGAGGTGGGCGTAGCTGCCGTCGGCGCGCTTGCACGCCTCCTTGACGGCGACGATCTCGTTGTAGACGTCGAAGTAGCGGCCGGAGAGGAAGGCGCCGCGGTCGATCACCATGTCGATCTCGTCGGCGCCCGCGGCCACCGCGTCGGCGGTGTCGGCGAGCTTCACCGGGAGGGCGGCGCGGCCGGCCGGGAAGGCGGTGGCGACCGAGGCGACCTGGATGTCGGTGCCGCGCAGGGCGTCCTTCGCGGTGGCGACCATGTCCGGGTAGACACAGATGGCGGCGACGCGCGGGGTGGTCGGGTCGGTCGGGTCGGGGGTCCTGCCCTTGGCGCACAGGGAGCGCACCTTGCCGACCGTGTCCGCGCCTTCCAGCGTGGTCAGGTCGATCATGGAGATCGCCAGGTCGATGGCATAGGCCTTCGCCGTGGTCTTGATCGAGCGGGTACCGAGGGTGGCGGCTCGCGCCTCAAGGCCGACCTGGTCGACGCCGGGCAGGCCGTGCAGGAAGCGGCGGAGCGAGGCCTCGGACGCCGCAACGTCCGCGAGGCCGCTGCCCGCAACGCCGGGGGCATTGGCTGCAACAGTGGACATAGTCACCAGACCAGCATATCTACGCGCGTAGCCGACCGCTAGAGCGCCCACCTTTCCGGCCCGCTTTCGTGGCCGGACCGATACCTGGGGCACCGCCCGCCCGCCGGTCCCGCTGGGGCCCGCCATTCGTGGCCGGACCGAGACCCGCTGGTGAGGGGTGCATGGGGCAGAATCGACGCCATGACCGAATCCGACGGCAAGCCCCACCAGGGCCCGGCCGCCCCCGGCGGGGAGCCCGAGTACGCGGACCGCGTGTACCGCTCCATCCCCGGCGTGATCTCCGGAGTGTTCCTGCTGGCCGTCGCCGGCTGGCTGATCGGCGACGCGGTGGTGACCGGCACCGGCAAGACCCCGTACGTCGCGCTCGCGGCGGTGCCGGTGTTCGCCTTCCCGGTGATCGCCTACACGCTGCGCCCGGCGGTGTTCGCCGGCCGCAGCCGCCTGGTCGTCCGCAACCCGTGGCGCACCGTCACCGCCCCCTGGGCCTCGGTCGACGCGCTGCGCGCGGGCTACTCGGTCGAGCTGCTGTCCGGCGAGAAGAAGTACCAGGTGTGGGCCGTCCCGGTGTCGCTGCGCCAGCGCAAGCGCGCCACCCGGGCGCAGAGCCGCGGCAACGCCGAGCACGCCTCCCGGACCGGCCTGGGAATGGGCCTGGCCGCCCGGACCAACCCGGTCGTCCAGGGCTCCCCGGACCCGACCCGCGCCTGGTCCGACCAGGTGACCGACGTCCTCCAGGAGATGGCCGAGCGCAACCGCACCAGCCCGGACGCGGCCGGCCCGGTGGTCGTCCGCTGGTGCTGGTGGGTCATCGCCCCCGCCCTGGCCGGCCTCGTCGCCCTGATCACGGTGATCGCGGTCTGAGCCGGGAGCACGCGCTCCGCTCCGGACCCGGGAGACACGCACGAGGGCCCGCTGGTCACGAACCGGCGGGCCCTCGTGCGTACGGCGGCGGGGTTAGACCGACCGGCACATGGTGGGTGGAGGACGGAGCGGCGTCCGGGCCGAGTCTGGCAAGGCGGAGGAGGGAGTAGCAGCGGAGCTGCGGCGACCGACGACAACGCAGTCCAGGCGACAGCCCGGGCGTCGCGACGCCGCCCACCATGTGCCGGTCGGTCTTAGATGCCCGCGGCCTCGGCGAGGTCGCGCTTGACGGCGGCGAGCAGCTCGGCGGCGCGCTCGCGGGCGCCGGCCAGGTCGGCGGCGCTCGCGACCGGGAGGACGACCTCCAGGTAGCACTTGAGCTTGGGCTCGGTGCCGGAGGGGCGGACCACGATCCGGGCCGAACGGACGGCCTCGCCGGCCAGGTAGTAGCGCAGGCCGTCGGTGGGCGGCAGCTCGGCGGAGCCGGCCGCGAGGTCGTCGGCGCGGGTGACGGCCAGCCCGGCCAGCACGGTCGGCGGCTGCTCGCGCAGCCGGCGCATGGCGTCGGCGATCAGCGAGAGGTCCTGGACCCGGACGGACAGCTGGTCGGTGGCGTGCAGGCCGTGCTCCAGCGCCAGGTCGTCCAGCAGGTCGCTGAGCGTGCGGCCGGACCGCTTGAGCGTGGCCGCGAGTTCGGCGACCAGCAGGGCGGCGGTGATGCCGTCCTTGTCGCGGACGCCCTGCGGGTCGACGCAGTAGCCGAGCGCCTCCTCGTAGCCGTAGCGCAGGCCCTCGGCGCGGGAGATCCACTTGAAGCCGGTCAGCGTCTCCTCGTAGCCCAGGCCCGCGGCCTCGGCGATCCGGCCGAGCAGGGTGGCGGAGACGATGGTGGTGGCGAAGGTGCCCTCGGCCTTCTTGGCGACCAGCGCGGAGCCCAGCAGCGCGCCGACCTCGTCGCCGCGCAGCATCCGCCAGCCGGAGGTGCCGTTGCCGCTGCCCGCCGCGTTGCCGTGGACCGGGACGGCCACCGCGCAGCGGTCCGCGTCCGGGTCGTTGGCGATCACGATGTCCGGGCCGGCCGCGGCGGCGGTGCGGAAGGCGAGGTCCATCGCCCCCGGCTCCTCCGGGTTGGGGAAGGCCACGGTCGGGAAGTCCGGGTCGGGCTCGGCCTGCTCGGCGACCACGGTCGGCGCGGGGAAGCCGGCCCGGCGGAAGGCGGCGACCAGGGTGTCGCGGCCGACGCCGTGCATCGGGGTGTACACCACGTCCAGCTCGCGCGGGCTGTGCGCGTCGAGGATGCCGACGGCGCGGTCCAGGTAGGCCTCGATGACGTCCTCGCCGAGCACCTCCCAGCCCTCCTCGGCGCGCGGGACGTCGTCCAGCGAGCCGATCGCGTCGATCTCGGCGGCGATCCCGGCGTCGGCCGGCGGGACGATCTGCGAGCCGTCGCCCAGGTAGACCTTGTAGCCGTTGTCCTGCGGCGGGTTGTGGCTGGCGGTGACGGTCACGCCGGCGGCCGCGCCCAGGTGGCGGATCGCGAAGGCGAGCACCGGGGTGGGCAGCGGGCGCGGCAGCAGCGCGGCGCGCAGGCCGGCGCCGACCACCACGGCGGCGGTGTCCCGGGCGAAGTCGTACGACTTGTGCCGGGCGTCGTAGCCGATCACCACGAGGTCGCCGAGGCCCTGCTCCTTCACGTACGCGACCAGGCCGGCGGCGGCCCGGATCACCACGGCGCGGTTCATCCGCATCGGGCCGGCGCCGAGTTCGCCGCGCAGGCCGGCGGTGCCGAACTGGAGGCGGTCGGCGAAGCGCTCGGCGAGGTCCGACCAGGCGAGCTTGCTGTCCGTCTCGGCGTCCGGGCCCTCGGCCAGGGCCAGCAGGGCGGTCAGCTCCTCGCGGGTCTGCGGGTCGGGGTCCTCGGCCAGCCAGGTCCGGGCCCGGGCGAGGAGGTCGGGGTTGAGTGCCTGCGTCATGTTGGCTGCTCCATCGGGAGTGCGTCGGGGTGTCGGCCGGAGGGTTCCGCGCGAAGGGGGTGGAGAAGGGGTGCGCACATGCGGACGGGGCCCGCCGGAGGGCGTGATCAGCGGATCACGCCGCCCGTGGGCCCCGTCGTTCATGATTCTGTGCCGGCAGGCGTCAGATCCGCTCCAGGACCTTCGCCAGCAGCTCGCCCATGCGCTCGGCGGAGGCCTTGCCGGCCTCCAGGACCTCTTCGTGGTTGAGCGGCTCGCCGGTCATGCCGGCGGCCAGGTTGGTGACCAGGGAGATGCCGAGCACCTCGGAGCCGGCCTCGCGGGCGGCGATGGCCTCCAGGGTGGTGGACATGCCGACCAGCTCGCCGCCGATCACCCGGGCCATGTGGACCTCGGCCGGGGTCTCGTAGTGCGGGCCGCGGAACTGGACGTAGACGGCCTCGTCCAGGCTCGGGTCGACCTCGCGGCACAGCTCGCGCAGGCGCTTGGAGTAGAGGTCGGTGAGGTCGACGAAGTTCGCGCCGACGATCGGGGAGTCCGCGGTCAGGTTGATGTGGTCGCTGATCAGGACCGGCTGGCCCGGGGTCCAGCCCTGGCGCAGACCACCGCAGCCGTTGGTCAGGACGATGATGCCGCAGCCGGCCGCGGCGGCGGTGCGCACGCCGTGGACGACGGTGGCCACGCCGTGGCCCTCGTAGTAGTGGTTGCGGCCCAGGAAGATCAGGGCGCGCTTGTCGCCGATCTTCACCGAGCGGATCTTGCCGGCGTGGCCGGCCACGGCGGGGGCGGGGAAGCCCGGGAGGTCGGTGACCGGGAACTCGGCCACGGTCTCGCCCAGGGCGTCGGCGGCCGGCACCCAGCCGGAGCCCATCACCAGGGCGACGTCGTGCCGCTCGGCACCGGTCAGCTCGCGCAGGCGCTCGGCGGCGGCCTGGGCGGCGGCGTAGGGGTCGGCGGAGACGACCGACTGAGGAGAAGCGTTCACGGGTCCGAGGATAGACGGGTTTCGGCTACGCGCGTAGAAATTCAGCTGCGGCGTGCCGGATCGTTACCCGGTTGACCCGAAAACACAGCTCGGTGGCCCTCTTCGGGTGACCGGCTTTGTTGATACGTACGGAAATCAGGTCGGTGATCAGCACGGCCGGCGGCGCAGGTCCATCACGTAGTCGTGCGGGGCCCCGGCGCTCTCGGCGGCGTCGGCGATCAGACCGAGGTAGCGCGCCGCCGGCAGGCCGCCCTCGTAGTCGTTGAGCACGTACGTCCAGACCTGGATGTCGCCGTCCAGGGTCTGCGCCCGCAGCTTGATCTTGCGGTAGATGCCGAGCTGGACCCCCTCCCAGCGGTCCAGGCCCTCCTCGTCCATCGGCGCGACGTCGTAGAGGGAGACGAAGACCTGCTCCTTCTCGTCCTCGACGACCGTGGCCAGCGAGCCCTCCCAACCGAGCTGCTCGCCACCGAAGGTGAGCCGCCAGCCGTCCAGCCACCCCGTGCCGCGGTGCGGGGAGTGCGGGGCTCGGCGGGTCATCTGCCGGGCATCGAGGTTGGTGGCATACGCGGCGTAAAGGGGCATGGGTGCAGAGTAGCCCGGTCGGCGCACGGGGCGGGGCCAGTGGACGAAGCTACGAGCGTGGACCCCGTTGTGGCGCCGCTCCCGGCGTGCGGGACAATGGGGTACGTGACTCGGATCGTGATCATCGGTGGCGGACCCGGCGGCTACGAGGCGGCCCTGGTGGCCGCTCAGCTCGGCGCGGAGGTGACCGTCGTCGACCGCGACGGTCTGGGCGGATCGGCGGTGCTCACGGACTGCGTTCCGTCGAAGACCCTGATCGCGACCGCGGAGGTGATGACCACCTTCGACAGCTCGTACGAGGAGCTGGGCATCACGGTCGACCAGGAGGGCGTCGCCGAGGACCGGAAGGTCATCGGGGTGGACCTGGGCAAGGTCAACCGCCGTGTGAAGCGCCTGGCGATCGCGCAGTCCCACGACATCACCCAGTCCGTCACCCGCGCCGGGGTCACCGTGCTGCGCGGCCGCGGCCGGCTCGGCGCCGGCGGGCAGGCCGTGGACGGCTCCCGCGAGGTGCTGGTGGACGGCCCCGACGGCAGCGTGCAGTCGCTGCGCGCCGACGCGGTGCTGATCGCCACCGGCGCCCACCCGCGCGAGGTGCCGGACGCCCAGCCGGACGGCGAGCGGATCCTCACCTGGACCCAGGTGTACGACCTGGAGGAGCTGCCCCGTGAGCTGATCGTGGTCGGCTCCGGCGTCACCGGCGCCGAGTTCGCCGGCGCGTACCAGGCGCTCGGCTCCAAGGTCACCCTGGTCTCCAGCCGCGACCGGGTTCTGCCGGGCGAGGACCCGGACGCCGCCGAGGTGCTGGAGGACGTCTTCCGCCGCCGCGGCATGAACGTGATGAGCCGGACGAGGGCCGAGAGCGCCAAGCGGATCGGCGACCGGGTCGAGGTGACCCTCTCCGACGGCAAGGTGATCGGGGGCACCCACTGCCTGATGGCGGTCGGCTCGATCCCCAACACCGCGGAGATGGGCCTGGAGGAGGCCGGGGTCAAGCTCAACGACTGGGGCCAGATCCAGGTCGACCGGGTCTCCCGCACCAGCGCCCCCGGCGTCTACGCGGCCGGCGACTGCACCGGCGTCTTCATGCTCGCCTCGGTGGCGGCCATGCAGGGCCGGATCGCGATGTACCACGCGCTCGGCGACGCGGTGCAGCCGCTGAACCTCAAGACCGTGGCCTCCAACGTCTTCACCGACCCGGAGATCGCCACCGTCGGCTACACCGCCGCCGACGTGGAGTGCGGCAAGATGGACGCCGTCGTGGTCAAGCTGCCGCTGCGCGGCAACCCGCGGGCGAAGATGCAGGGCATCCGGGACGGCTTCGTGAAGCTGTTCTGCCGCCCGGGCACCGGCATCGTGGTCGGCGGCGTGGTCGTCGCCCCCCGGGCCAGCGAACTGATCCACCCGATCGCGCTCGCGGTGGACGCCAATCTGACGGTCGAACAGGTGGCCAGCGCGTTCACCGTCTACCCGTCCGTCTCCGGCTCGACCGCCGAGGCCGCCCGGCAGCTGCACATCCGCAAGCGGGTCGACGGCGAATCCTGAGCTCAAGGCGCACAGTTGAGGGCGGCTGCCGATCGGCGGCCGCCCTTCGCGCAGGCATGATCGTCACCCGGACGGCGGGCGCAGTTCCGGGTTGTTGACGGCGCGTATTGTACGGTCACGCGCCGCTCTTGCGTGAGCAATTCCCGCTACCAGCTGCAAACGCCTGAAAGCAGACGGTCACGCAGGTTACCGTCGGTTCTGTGTTTGCAGCAGAACGTCGCCAGTTGATCCTCGAAATGGTGCGCGCCAACGGAGCGGTCTCGCTCCGGGAGTTGGCCCGCGTCGTCCAGACCTCCGAAGTGACCGTGCGCCGGGACGTGCGGGCGCTGGAGGCAGAAGGGCTCCTCGACCGCCGGCACGGCGGCGCGGTGCTCCCCGGCGGCTTCAGCCGCGAACCCGGTTACCCGCAGAAGACCCACCTGTCCGCGGCGGAGAAGAGCGCCATCGCGGACCTCGCCGCCGGCCTGGTGGAGGAGGGCGACGCGGTGGTGGTCGGCGCCGGCACCACCACCCAGGAACTGGCCCGCCGGCTGGCCCGGGTGCCCGGGCTGACGGTGGTCACCAACTCCCTGCTGGTCGCCCAGGCGCTGGCGCACGCCAACCGGGTCGAGGTGGTGATGACCGGCGGCACCCTGCGCGGCTCCAACTACGCCCTGGTGGGCAGCGGTGCGGAGCAGTCACTGCAGGGGCTGCGGGTCACCAAGGCCTTCATCTCCGGCAGTGGGCTGACCGCCGAGCGCGGGCTGTCGACCGCGAACATGCTGTCCGCGAGCGTGGACCGGGCAATGGTGCTGGCGGCCGCCGAGGTCATCGTCCTCGCCGACCACACCAAGCTCGGCGCGGCCGGCATGTTCCAGACCGTCGCCACCGAGACCATCACCCGGCTGGTCACCGACGAGCAGGCCACCGCCGACGACGCCACCGCCCGCGAGCTGGACGCGCTCGCCGACTGCGGGGTGCAGATCGACCTGGCGCCGCTCGGGGCCGCACCCAGCGGGGACGCCCCGGTGCACGGCACCGGCAGCGGCCCGGTGCACCAGACCCAGCCCGGCCCGCTGGGCCGCCGTCCCGCCCCGCCGGGCGGCGCCCCGCTGCCCGGCCAGCGCCGCCCCGGGGCGCACGGCGGGCCGGTCGGCCCGGGCGGGATGCCGGTCCGACTGGCCGAGATGGGCCTGCCGCGCGGGCGCTGAGCCCGGCGGCGAATCACAGCGGGCGAGCAGACCCTGGAAACACGACCGGTCCGTACCCCCTCGAAGGGAGTACGGACCGGTCGAGGATTGACGGACCCGGCGTCAGCCGCCGGTCCGGATCAGTCCTTGATCTCGCACAGCGCGGCGCCGCTGCTGACGCTCGCGCCCACCTCGGCCTTGAGGCCGACCACGGTGCCCGCCTTGTGGGCGTTCAGCGGCTGCTCCATCTTCATCGCCTCCAGGACCACGATCAGCTCGCCCTCGGCGACGACCTGGCCCTCCTCGACGGCGACCTTGACGATGGTGCCCTGCATCGGCGAGGCCAGGGTGTCACCGCTGACGGCCGAGCCGGCCTTCTTGGCACCCACCCGTCGCTTGGCCTTCGCGGCGCCCGTCGCACCGGCCGCCGGGGCCGCCGCGACGCCCAGCGAGGACGGCAGCGAGACCTCGATCCGCTTGCCGCCGACCTCGACGACCACGGTCTCCCGGGTCTCCGCCTCCTCGGCCTCGCCGGCCGAGCCCGCGAACGGCGGGATGGTGTTGTCGAAGTCGGTCTCGATCCAGCGGGTGTAGATCGTGAACGGCTCGTCGCTGCCGTGCACCTCGGGCGCGAACGCCGGGTCGGTGACGACCGCCCGGTGGAACGGGATGGCGGTGGCCATGCCCTCGACCTTGAACTCGCTCAGCGCGCGCCGGGCCCGCTCCAGCGCCTGCTTGCGGTCGCGGCCGGAGACGATCAGCTTGGCCAGCAGGGAGTCCCAGGCCGGGCCGATGACCGAGCCGGTCTCCACGCCGGAGTCCAGGCGCACACCCGGGCCGGACGGCGGCGCGAACAGCGTCACGGTGCCGGGCGCGGGCAGGAAGTTGCGGCCCGGGTCCTCGCCGTTGATGCGGAACTCGAAGGAGTGGCCGCGCACCTCGGGGTCGCCGTAGCCGAGCTCCTCGCCGTCGGCGATCCGGAACATCTCGCGGACCAGGTCGATCCCGGTGACCTCCTCGGTGACCGGGTGCTCCACCTGCAGACGGGTGTTGACCTCCAGGAAGGAGATCGTGCCGTCCAGCGCGACCAGGAACTCGCAGGTCCCGGCGCCCTCGTAGCCGGCCTCCTTGAGGATGGCCTTGGAGGCGCGGTACAGCTCGGCGTTCTGCTCCGCGGTCAGGAACGGCGCGGGCGCCTCCTCGACCAGCTTCTGGTGCCGGCGCTGCAGCGAGCAGTCACGGGTGGAGACGACCACCACGTTGCCGTGCTTGTCCGCGAGGCACTGGGTCTCCACGTGCCGCGGGTTGTCCAGGTAGCGCTCGACGAAGCACTCGCCGCGCCCGAAGGCGGCGACCGCCTCGCGCACCGCGGACTCGTACAGCTCCGGGATCTCCTCCAGGTTGCGGGCGACCTTCAGGCCGCGACCGCCGCCGCCGAACGCCGCCTTGATGGCGACCGGCAGGCCGTGCTCCCGGGCGAACTCGACGACCTCGTCGGCCCCGGAGACCGGGTCCGGGGTGCCGGCCACCAGCGGGGCGCCGGCGCGCTGGGCGACGTGACGGGCGGTGACCTTGTCACCGAGGTCGCGGATGGCCTGCGGCGGCGGGCCGATCCAGGTCAGGCCCGCGTCGATCACGGCCTGGGCGAACTCGGCGTTCTCCGACAGGAACCCGTAACCGGGGTGGACGGCGTCGGCGCCGGAGTCCTCGGCGGCCTTCAAGACCTTGGCGATGTCCAGGTAACTGGTGCCGGGGGTGTCACCGCCCAGCGCATAAGCCTCGTCGGCCGCGCGGACGTGCAGCGCATCCCGGTCCGGCTCGGCGTAGACGGCGACGCTGGCGATACCGGCGTCCGAGCAGGCCCGGGCGACGCGGACGGCGATTTCCCCGCGGTTGGCGATGAGCACCTTGCGCACTGTGGCTCCCTTCTTGAACCTCGTTGAGTTTATGGATTCCTGGGCGGTACCGGCGAGTAGCCCCAGGTTGTGAACTATCCCACACGCTCGGTGATGGGATTCCGGGCCCGTCCGACGGGGCCGACGGCGACTTCGCAGGTCGCGGCCGGTGCGGTCGTACCGACCCGGTCGACGGTGGGTGACCGGGGGGCGGCGTGGCGGGTCGGTGGCATGCAACACACCCTGCCGCGGCCCGCTCAAGCCACGGTCGTGCCGGTGGTCGTACCCGTGGTCGTACCGGTGGCCGGAGTCGCCGAAGTGGCCGTCGGAGCGGTCGCGGCGGTCGCGGCGGCCGGGGGGCGGCGCAGCGCCTCGGCCGTGACGTCGGCGACCGGCTCGACCATGTCCGGTCCGTACGCCCCCGGGTTGACCACCCGCAGGACGAGCGCGAAGGTGCCGTTCCGGCCGTGCTTGCGGGCGAGTTCGCGGTGGTGCGAGACCAGGTAGCGGACGCCGGCCTGGTTGGCGGTGCCGGTCTGGCCGGAGATCAGGAACACCGGGCGGCCGCCCTCCGGGGTGGCGATCCGGGCCAGCAGGACGTGGGTGCGGTCGGGTTCGACGGCGAAGTCCCGGCCGCCCACCGCGAGCACGTTGCTGCCCGGGCCGGGGCCGGAGGTGATCAGCACCCCGGGCAGGCCCCACGCCAGGTGGGCGGCCATCCGCTCGTTGCTGACCGGACCGCCCAGGCACAGCTCGGTCTTGGTGCCCAGGCCGCGGTGCGCGGAGTCGTGGGCGACCAGTTCGGGCCGGGCGCCGCACTCCTCGACCAGCCCGGCCAGCCACATCAGGGCGTAGGCGTCCCGGCGGGTCACGGTGTTGGCGTGCGAGCCCGCCCCGACGCTGCGCGGAACCACGATCAGGCACTCGCTGCCGGTCGGCAGTCCGAAGAACTCCCGTACCCGCTCGACCTTCCGGCGCCGCCGCAGGGCCTGGGCCAGCCAGCCGAGTCCGGCGCTGATGGCACTGGCCACCAGGCCGAGCACCACGTTGAGCACGTTGTCGGTCATCGCCGCGTTCCCCTCCCGGTTCGAACGCCGGTCAGCTTAGGGGCAGGACTGCTCGCTGCGGCAGGTCAGTTGGCCCACAGATCCGTGATGCGGACGCCGAGGTCGGCGAGCAGCCGGCGCAGCAGCGGCAGGGAGAGGCCGATGACGTTGCCCGGGTCGCCGTCGATGCCGTCGATGAACGGTGCCGAGCGGCCGTCCAGGGTGAACGCCCCGGCCACGTACAGCGGTTCGCCGGAGGCGACGTAGGCGGCCACCTCCGCGTCGTCCGGGGTGCCGAAGCGGACGGTGGTGGAGGCGGTGGCCGAGGACTGCCGGCCGGTCGCGGTGTCGATCACGCAGTGGCCGGTGCGCAGCACCCCGGCGCGGCCGCGCATGGACTGCCAGCGGGCCAGCGCCTCGGCGGCGTCGGCGGGCTTGCCGAGGGCGAGGCCGTCCAGCTCCAGGACGGAGTCGCAGCCGATCACCAGCTCGCCGCCGGTCAGTTCGGCGGCGACGGCCTTCGCCTTGGCCTCGGCCAGGACGAGGGCGAGTTCGCCGGGGGTGGCGGCGGTGACGGCGTCCTCGTCGACGCCGCTGACCACCACGCGCGGGTCGAGCCCCGCCTGGCGCAGCAGTCCGAGGCGGGCGGGGGAGGCGGAGGCGAGGACGAGGGCGCGCTGGTCGGTCATGCCCACCAGGGTAGGGGGTGCCGGTGTGGGCTGTTCGGGTGAACGGGTCAGGTGAAGTACCGGGTGACCATGATCAGGACGGAGCCCACCAGCACGATGGCGGCGAGCACCTTGCCGGCCCGCTGCATCCGTTCCTGCATGCGACGGGCCTCGGGCGAGGGCCCGTCCTCGGGGTCTGACCAGAGCACCCGTCCAGAGTGCGGTGCCAGTGGGCCAGGCCGCCTGAGTATCCGTACTCAGGTTTCGGGCGTGGCAGGCGGCGGAGCGGGTGGCGGAGCGGGACGTCGGACGGGCCGACTTCCCGCTCCGCCACCGGAGACGGAGCTAGTGCGCCCAGCCCGAGGTCCGCCAGGCGTTGACGCCCGGGTGGATCGCGGGGCGGAGCAGGCGGGAGCGGTCGTTCCAGGGGGAGGCCGGGCCGGCACCGGCCAGGCGCGCCGCCTCGGCGGCGGCCTGCGCGGCGGCGGCCCGGGCCTGGACCACCGCCAGGACGGTGGCGAGCTCCTCGGGGGTCGGCTGCCCGTGCAGCACGTGGATCGGGGACATGGCTGGTTCTCTCCCGAGAGGGTGGTGCCTACAGGGGGATGTTGCCGTGCTTCTTGGGCGGCAGCACCTCGCGCTTGCCGCGCAGCGCCCGCAGGCCCCGGACGATGTGCCGGCGGGTCTCGCTCGGGGCGATCACCGCGTCGACGTAGCCGCGCTCGGCGGCCAGGTACGGGTTCAGCAGGGTGTCCTCGTACGAGGCGATCAGCTCGGCCCGCTTCTCGTCGACGGTGCCGGCCGCCTGGGCCTCGGCGATCTCCCGGCGGTGCAGGATGTTGACCGCGCCCTGGGCGCCCATCACCGCGATCTGCGCGGTCGGCCAGGCCAGGTTGAGGTCGGCGCCCAGGTGCTTGGAGCCCATCACGTCGTACGCGCCGCCGAAGGCCTTGCGGGTGATCACGGTGATCAGCGGGACGGTCGCCTCGGCGTAGGCGTAGATCAGCTTGGCGCCGCGGCGGATGATGCCGTCCCACTCCTGCTCGGTGCCGGGCAGGAAGCCGGGCACGTCCACGAAGGTCAGCACCGGGATGTTGAAGGAGTCGCAGGTGCGGATGAAGCGCGCGGCCTTCTCGCTGGCGTTGATGTCCAGGCAGCCGGCCAGGTCCATCGGCTGGTTGCCGACGACGCCGACCGCGTGGCCCTCGACCCGGCCGAAGCCGGTGATGATGTTGCCCGCGTACAGCGGCTGGGTCTCCAGGAACTCGCCGTCGTCGACGATGTGCTCGATCACCTTGCGCATGTCGTACGGCTGGTTCGCCGAGTCCGGCACGATGGCGTCGAGTTCGAGGTCCTCGTCGGTGACCGTGAGGTCCGCCTGGTCGGGGTAGGACGGCGGGTCGCTGAGGTTGTTGGAGGGCAGGTACGACAGCAGGCTCTTGACGTACTCGATCGCCTCCTTCTCGTCCGTGGCCAGGTAGTGGGCGTTGCCGGACTTGGTGTTGTGGGTGCGGGCGCCGCCCAGCTCCTCCATGCCGACGTCCTCGCCGGTCACCGTCTTGATCACGTCCGGGCCGGTGATGAACATGTGCGAGGTCTGGTCGGCCATCACCACGAAGTCGGTGATCGCCGGGGAGTAGACCGCGCCGCCCGCGCAGGGGCCCATGATCAGCGAGATCTGCGGGATGACGCCCGAGGCGTGCACGTTGCGGCGGAAGATCTCGCCGTACAGGCCGAGCGAGACCACGCCCTCCTGGATCCGGGCGCCACCGGAGTCGTTGATGCCGATGACCGGGCAGCCGGTCTTCAGCGCGAAGTCCATCACCTTGACGATCTTCTCGCCGAAGACCTCGCCGAGCGAGCCGCCGAAGACGGTGAAGTCCTGGGCGAAGACGGCGACCTGACGGCCGTCGACGGTGCCGTAGCCGGTCACCACGCCGTCGCCGTACGGGCGGGTCTTCTCCTGCCCGAAGTTGGTCGAGCGGTGCCGGGCGAACTCGTCGAACTCCACGAAGGAGTCCTCGTCCAGCAGCTCCAGGACCCGCTCGCGCGCGGTCTGCTTGCCCTTGGCGTGTTGCTTCTCCACGGCCTTGGACGAGCCGGAGTGCACCGCCTCGTCCAGCCTGCGCCGCAGGTCGGCGAGCTTGCCGGCGGTGGTGTGGGGGTCGTACGGCGCCTCGGTCATCCGGTGGCTCTCCCTGATCATCGGCCGCGACCTGTTCGAGTGCGCGCGGGCCGGGATCGGGGGCTCGCGCACGAGGGCAGGGCGGCGCTGCGAACTACCGCTGCGTAGCGTAGCCAGCGCGAAGGGCAATACGGCATGTCCTGGCGTTATGGCCATCGACACAGTGTGTTAACGAGTGTTCTGCGGGACGATGGGGCGGACTGCGCCTCTGTGGTCCGTCCTGCCGCGGGCCCGTCCTGGTCCTAGGGTGGCCACCATGACCGCACCCGAGACCCCCCGCCGCAGCGGACTGCGCGGCTTCGGCCGCACCGGACCGTCCCCCTGGACCGACCTGGACCGGCCGCCGCTGGACCAGGCGGCGCTGCGCCGCGAACTGGTCGTCCCGGGCGGGCTCTGGACCTCGCTGGACGTCGTCGCCGAGACCGGCTCGACCAACAGCGACCTCGCCGAACGGGCCCGCGCCGGCGCCCCGCAGGGCACCGTGCTGATCGCCGAGGCGCAGAGCGCCGCCCGCGGCCGGCTGGACCGGCAGTGGACCGCCCCGGCCCGCTCCGGGCTGTTCACGTCCTTCCTGCTGCGCCCCGAGGAGGTGCCGGTCGAGCGGTACGGCTGGCTGCCGATCCTGGTCGGGGTGGCCGTCGCCAGCACCCTCGACCGGGTGGCCGGGGTCGAGGTCGGGCTGAAGTGGCCCAACGACCTCCAGACCGAGATCGACGGCGCGGAGCGCAAGCTCGGCGGCATCCTCACCGAACTGAGCGGCGGCGCCGTGGTGGTCGGGATGGGCCTCAACGTCTCGCTGCGCGCCGCCGAACTGCCCGTCCCCACCGCCGCCTCGCTCGCGCTGGCCGGCGCCACCACCACCGACCGCTCCGTCCTGCTGCGCGCCCTGCTGCGCGAGTTCGCCGGGCTGTACCGGGAGTGGACGGCCGCCGCCGGGGACCCGCACACCAGCGACCTGCTGCGCGCGTACGTGGACCGCTGCAGCACGCTCGGCCGCCGGGTGAAGGTTCACCTGCCCGGCGACCGCGAACTGGTCGGCGAGGCGGTGGCGATCGACGGGGACGGGCGCCTGGTGGTGCGCACCGCCGACGGCGCACGCCGGGCGGTCGGCGCGGGGGACGTGGTCCACGTCCGCCCCGAGCCGCGCTGAACGGCACTCTTCACCTCTCCTTGACTCGGGCGGATGCTCCGGATCACGCGATTCCGTGCGAACATTCCACCTGGCAGGTGTGAGGCGCGCCACTGTCCGCCCGGGTGGCGGGCGGTGCGCCCGGACAGGTAGGACACGAGGCAAGTGCGGCAACCGCACGGGGACGGACCGGTGGCAGAGGACGGCAGCGGAGCGGCGGCGGGCAACCACGACCCCACGGTCGCGCTCGAACTGGAACGCCTGATCCTGGACGCGCCACGCCGCTACACCCCGTACCAGGCCGCGCGCGCCGCCGACGTCCCGATGGAGCTGGCCACCCGCTTCTGGCGCGCCATGGGCTTCCCCGACATCGGCCAGTCCCGGGCCCTCACCGACGGCGACGTGATCGCGCTGCGGCGCCTGGCCGGCCTGGTCGAGTCCGGACTGCTCAGCGAGTCGATGGCGATCCAGGTCGCCCGCTCCACCGGCCAGACCACGGCCCGGCTGGCCGGCTGGCAGATGGACACCTTCCTGGAGAACCTCACCCAGGCCGTCGAGCCCGGCCTCACCCGCGCCGACGTCGCCTACCCGCTGGTCGAGCTGCTGCTGCCGGAGCTGGAGCAGTTCCTGGTGTACGTCTGGCGGCGCCAGCTGGCCGCCGTCACCGGCCGGGTGGTGCAGGCCGCCGAGGACCACGAGATCACCAGCGGCCGGCTCGCGGTCGGCTTCGCGGACCTGGTCGGCTTCACCCGGCTGTCCCGGCGGCTGGAGGAGGAGGAACTCGGCGAGCTGGTCGAGACCTTCGAGAACACCTGCTCCGACCTGATCGCCGGCCAGGGCGGCCGGGTGATCAAGACCCTCGGCGACGAGATCCTCTACGTCTCCGAGGACCCGGCCACCGCCGCCGAGATCGCGCTCAGCCTGATCGACGCGCTCGCCGAGGACGACAGCATCCCGGCGCTGCGGGTCGGCATGGCCTTCGGGACGGTCACCCAGCGGATGGGCGACGTCTTCGGCACCACGGTGAACCTGGCCAGCCGGCTCACCTCGATCGCGCCCAAGGACGCGGTGCTGATCGACGGCGAGTTCGCCGCGGCGCTGGAGCAGAACGGCAGCGTCGCCCCGGCCGACTCGGAGGGGCCCGGCCTGGCGGAGGCCCTGTCGGTGGCGGCCGGGATGCCGGCCTCCGGGCTGCCGGTGCCGGGGCCGGACGCGGGGGCGCGGTTCCACCTCCAGCCGATGTGGCGCCGGCCGGTGCGGGGGCTGGGACTGGTGGAGCCCTGGCTGCTGTCACGGCGGATGAAGCCGGAGTAGATGACGCCGGAGGAGCTGAAGCCGGAGTAGCTGAAGCCGGAGCAGCGGCCGGGCCCCAAGCTCCGGCGGTGGGCCGCTCGGACGGGTGCCGAACGGTTGAAGATCGTACGGTTCGGTGGGGTTCCATCCGGGCAAACGGGGCATAACCGAACGAACTCGCCATAGTCTTGGTGCAAGCGGCCGGACGGGTGCGGCCGACCGGTGGGGGCCCGGCAGGGCCGGGCACAGGGAGCGAGGCGATCCGGTGAGCAGTGAGGCGATCATGACGGACCGCGGCTGCGACTGCGAGAGCCCGCACCACTGCGACCCGCTGCCCGACCTGCGACTGCAGTCGGTGGTCGAACTCGCCCAGGACATGGCCGGGGCGCTCACCCCGCTGGAGGCCGTCCAGGCCGCCGCCACCCGGGCCACCGAGGCGCTCGGCGCCACCATGGCCGCCGTCTCGGTCTGGGACCGCGAATCCGGCCGGCTGCGGGTGCTGGTCAACCACGGCGAACTCGCGCCCGGCGAGGAGGAACTGCCGGAGGACGAGTCGTACCCCGTCGCGGACTTCCCGGAGATCGTCACCTACCTGGAGGAGCGCTGGACCACCGGGCGCCTGCCGCGCGCCTGGCTGCAGACCGCCGAGAACGCCGAACCGCGCACCGGGCACGTCCACCCGACCGCCGGCGCGTACTGCCAGGAACGCGCCGCCGCGCTGCGCCGGCGCGGCCGGGCCTGCTGCGTGGTCGCGCCGATCGTGCTGCACGGACAGGCCTGGGGCGAGCTGTACCTCGCCCGGTCCACCGGCATGCCCGCCTTCACCGACGCCGACGCCGACTACGCGACCCTGCTCGCCGCCCAGGTCTCGGCCGGCCTCGCCCAGACCGAACGCCTCGCCGACCTGCGCAAACTCGCCTTCTCCGACCCGCTCACCGGCCTCGCCAACCGGCGCGCCGTCGACGCCCGGCTGGAGAGCGCGCTGGAGGCCCACAACCGCGACAACACCGTGGTCTCGCTGGTGGTCTGCGACGTCAACGGACTGAAGCGGGTCAACGACCAGCTCGGCCACGAGATGGGCGACCGGCTCCTCGAACGCTTCGCCCACCAGCTGTCCCTGGCCGCCGCCAAACTGCCCGGCAGCCTCGCCGCCCGGCTCGGCGGCGACGAGTTCTGCCTGCTCGCGGAGGGTCAGAAAGCCGACGAGGTGGTCGCCGTCGCCGAGGAACTCTGCGCACGGGCCCTCGCGCTCGCCGAGGGCGAGGGGGTCGCCTGCGGGGTCGCCTCCACCGGCGACTCCATCGGACCGGTCACCACCCCCGACCGGCTCTTCCGGCTCGCCGACGCCGCCCAGTACCGGGCCAAGGCCGCCCGCGCCGCCCACCCCGTCGTCGCCGGACGCAGCCACGGCCCCGGCTTCGCACCCGACCCCACCGTGCTGCTCGCCGACGCCGCCGACCCGCACCACCGCGCCGACGGGCGCCGCGGGCCCGCCGGCCGGGCCGGCACCGGCGACCGGCGGCGGTTCCGCGGCGCCGCCCACAGCGCCGACCCGGGACAGCTGCTCACCGCCGTCCTCGCCGCCCTCGACCAGGCCGCGGCCGCCCGGGCCGTCCACCCGGCCGACACCCTCGGCAAACTGGTGGTCGTCGCCGAGACCTCCGCCCGGCTGCTCGACGCGGTCGGCTGGTGGGTCTCGTACGTCCCGCCCGGCTCCCAGCTGATGCGCACCGCCCAGCACGCCGTCTACCGGATGACCAGCGGGCCCAGCAGCAGCCGTGCCGAGACCCAGCGCGCCCAGATCGAGGCCCCCGACGCCGTCTTCGACCTCCGCCACTACCCGATGACCCGCCGGGCCGTCCGCGGCGGCTCCTTCTCGCTGCGCGCGGGCGCGGCGGGCAACGACCCGGCGGAGGAGGCGATGCTGGTCGTCTCCGGCTACCGCGGGATGGTCGCGGCGGGCGGGCAGAACGCGGCGGGTGGGTGGCTGGTGGAGCTCTTCGCCGACGACGCGACTCTGCCGCTCGGGCAGGTCGCGTATGCGATGCGGGCTCTGGTGGCGGTGGGGTTGGCGGGGGCGGGGTCGCCTCCGGGGTTGTGAGGGCCGCTGCGCGGGGCTGGTGTTGTGGGGGTGGGCTTTCGGGAGGGTGGGTGGCGCCGGGGGCGGTTCCGGGGGTGGGCGCTCCGGGGGCTGGGTGATTTTCGGACCGCCGACTCTCATCGTGGGGGGTGCTCGCCGTGGGCGGTCTGAAAATCACCCGTCACGCCCCTCTCCGCACCCACCCCCTCCACCGCCCCCTCCCGCAGCGCGTCCCTCTCGCCTGGGTCGGGTGAGGGGGAGGGTTGGGGTTGCTGGGGGTGGGTGGGTGCGGGTTGGGGGGTGGTTGGCGGGGTGGGGTTGGGGGGTGTTGTGGGGGGCTTTGCCCTGCGCGTTCGCTGGGAGGGGTGGGGTGCGGGGGCTGGTGATGTGCTGGTTCGGTGACCGGGGTGTCGCGGGTAGGTCGCGGTCGGGTGGGTGGGGTGTCGGGGTGGGGTGGGTGGTGGGAAGGTGGCGGGGGCGGATCGGGGAGTGGGGGGTCGGCGGTGGCCGGACGGTTGGTGGGTGCGGTGGTGGCCGGGGTGCTGGTGCTCGGCGGTGGGGTGGTGGCGGCCGGTCCGGCGGCGGCGGTGCCGGTGGTGCGGGTGGCGGGCCATTCGGGGGTGGTGTCTTCGGGGGCGACCGGGCAGGCGGCCGTGCGGACGGCGCCGGCGCGGGGGAAGCAGGTGCGGGCCGGGCTGCGGGCGCACCAGATCACCGATCACACGGCCTCGCGCCGCACCCGTACGGTTCGGCGCAGCGTGGTCGGCCGGGCGCTGGACGCGGTGTTCGGCCGGGTCGTGTTCGTCGTGCTGGTGGTGCTGTTGGTGGCGGTGCTGGTGGTGGTCGCGCTCAGGCGCCGGAGCGGACGCTAGGGCCCGTCTTCAAACCCTCGTCGTTCGCCCGGAGGGCGGGCGGGGCGGCGTTGGGGTGCGTGCATCGCAAGGCGGAGGAGCGAGCCCAATGCAGCGCATTGGCGACCGACGACAACGCGGCGAGGTGCGCTTGTGCCCTGGGGGTACCTCCCGGCCGAAGGCTGGGGGGGCGTCGCCCCGCAGACGAGGGTTTGAAGACGGGCCCTACGGCTTGGTCGTGGTGGGGGCGAGGGCGCGCAGGAAGGCGTCGACGAGGCGGTCGGCGTGGTCGTGGGTGAGGGGGCCGAGCCGGTACTGCCAGCGGTAGTAGAGCGGGCCGTAGAGCAGTTCGACGGCGAGGTCGAGGTCGGCGTCGGGGGCGAGCCGGCCGGCTTCGCGGGCGGTGCGGAGGCGGCTGCGGGTGATCTCCAACAGGGGGTCCAGCAGGCGGGTGCGGTATTCGGCGTGCAGCGCCGGGTCGTTGAGGATCTCGGCGATGATGGCGCGGTAGGTGCGGTCGGCGCCCGGGTCGGTGAGCTCGTCGCTGGTGGGGCGTAGGACGGCCCTCAGGTCGGCGGCGAGGTCGCCGGTGTCGGGGAGGGTGAGGCCGCCGTCGTGCTGGTTGACGGCGAGGAAGGCGTCGAAGACGACGGCGCCCTTCGAGGGCCACCACCGGTAGATGGTCTGCTTGCCGACGCCGGCCCGGGCGGCGATCGCCTCGATGGTCAGCTTGCTGTAGCCGATCTCGGTGACGAGTTCGGTGGTGGCGGTGAGGACGGCGGCGCGGGCGCGTTCGCTGCGCCGGGCGGGGTCGGGGGCGGTTCTGGGGGCCATGCCGGAAATTGTATGCGCGAACGCGAGACGGGACGTATCGTCTTGGGAGTTGGCGAGACGGGTCGTCTCGTCTCGTTTTCGTTCTCCGGAGGTGCGCATGACTCGTTCCGCCCACGTTCTGATGGTCTCCATCCCGGCCCACGGGCACGTCAACCCCAGCCTGGCCGTGGTCACCGAGCTGGTCGCCCGGGGTCACCGGGTCAGCTACGTCAACGACGACTCCTTCCGGGGGACCGTCGAGTCCACCGGTGCCGCGTTCGTCCCGTACCCGTCGACGCTGCCGCTCACCGACGACCCGGCCGGCTGGGCGACGGACCCGGTGGCGCTCCAGGAGTTGTTCCTGGACGACGCGCTCGCCATGTGGCCCGTGCTGCTGCAGCGCTTCGGCGACGGTGCGGACCGCCCCGACCTGGTGCTCTGCGACATCGCGGGCTTCGCCGGGCGAGCGCTCGGTGAGCGGCTGGGTGTGCCGGTGGTGCAGCTGTCGCCGACCTACGTCGGCTGGGAGGGCTTCGAGGAGGACTACCCGGAGGTCTTCGAGGCGATCCGCACCGCTCCCGGCGGGCCCGAGCACTACCGGCGGTACGCCGACTGGCTGGCCGAGGCCGGGGCCGTGCAGCGGGACGTGGAGGCCTTCAAGGGCCGCCCGGAGCGCGCCGTCGCGCTCATCCCGCGCGCCCTGCAGCCGAACGCGGACCGGGTGGACGAGCGGCGGGTCACCTTCGTCGGGCCCTGCCTCTCGGACCGCGGCCACCAGGGCACCTGGCAGCGGCCGGCCGGCGCCGGGAAGGTGCTGCTGGTCTCGCTGGGCTCCGCCTACACCAACCAGCCCGCGTTCTACCGGGCCTGCATCGAGGCGTTCGGCGATCTGCCCGGCTGGCACACCGTGCTGCAGGTCGGTCGGCACACCGATCTGGCGGAGCTGGGCGAGGTGCCGGACTCGGTGGAGGTGCACCGCTGGGTGCCGCAGCTGTCGGTGCTCGCCCAGGCGGACGCCTTCGTCACCCATGCCGGCATGGGCGGCTCCAGCGAGGGGCTGTTCCACGCCGTGCCGATGATCGCGGTGCCGCAGGGCGTGGACCAGTTCGCCAACGCGGACGCCCTGGTCGGTCTCGGTGTGGCCCGGCGGGTGGACGCCGACGCGGCCACCCCGGAGGCGCTGCGCGGCGCGCTGCTGGAGCTGGTCGGGGACGCCGGGGTGGCCGAGCGGCTGTCGGTGCTCGCCGCGGCCGGCCGGGCCGAGGGCGGCACCGCGCGGGCGGCGGACCTCATCGAGGCCGAGTTGAAGGGGTGAGCCCCGGGGTTATGGGGGAGGGTGGGCCCCGGGGGTCGGTTGAGGCGGACCCCCGGGGAGCGGCTCGGATCGGGGCGTCCGAGAATCCGGATGGCGAGCAGCTGTTGTCATATCTTCATTCACCTGGTGTGATTGTGTATATGGATATGCACAGTGCTGTGGTCCCCGACGCTCCGCTGGTCCAGGTCGGCAAGGCCGACGTCAGCGCGGAGGACGTCCTCGCCGTCGCCCGGGGCAACGCCCGGGTCGAGATCGGCCCCGACGCGCTCGCCGAGATGGCGGCCGCCCGCGCCCGGATCGACGCCCTCGCGGCCGAGCCGCGCCCCGTCTACGGCGTGTCGACCGGCTTCGGCGCCCTCGCCGTCCGGCACATCAGCCCCGAGCTGCGCGCCCAGCTGCAGCGCTCGCTGGTGCGTTCGCACGCGGCCGGCATGGGCCCGGCCGTCGAGCGCGAGGTGGTCCGCGCGCTGATGTTCCTGCGGATGAAGACGCTGGCCTCCGGCCGCACCGGCGTCCGCCCGCTGGTCGCGCAGACCATGGCCGCCCTGCTCAACGCCGGCATCACCCCGGTCGTCCGCGAGTTCGGCTCGCTCGGCTGCTCCGGCGACCTCGCGCCGCTGTCGCACTGTGCGCTGGTGCTGATGGGCGAGGGTACCGCCACCGGCCCCGACGGCGTGGAGCGGCCGGTCGCCGAGCTGCTCGCCGCCGCCGGCATCGAGCCGGTCGAGCTGCTGGAGAAGGAGGGCCTGGCCCTCATCAACGGCACCGACGGCATGCTCGGCATGCTCGTGATGGCCATAGCCGACCTGCAGCGGCTGTTCACCACCGCCGACATCACCGCCGCGATGACCCTGGAGGCGCTGCTCGGCGCCGAGAAGGTGCTCGCCCCCGAGCTGCACGCCCCGATCCGCCCGCACCCCGGCCAGGCGCTGAGCGCCGCCAACATGCTCGCCGTGCTCAAGGACTCCGGCCTCACCGGCCACCACCACGACGACGCGCCGCGGGTCCAGGACGCCTACTCGATCCGCTGCGCCCCGCAGGTCGCCGGCGCCGGCCGGGACACCCTGGCGCACGCCCAGCTGGTCGCCTCGCGCGAGCTCGCCGCCTCGGTGGACAACCCGGTGGTGCTGCCGGACGGACGCGTGGAGTCCAACGGCAACTTCCACGGCGCGCCGGTCGCGTACGTGCTGGACTTCCTCGCCATCGCCGCCGCCGACCTCGGCTCGATCTCGGAGCGCCGCACCGACCGGCTGCTCGACCAGGCCCGTTCGCACGGCCTGCCCGCCTTCCTGGCCGACGACCCGGGCGTGGACTCCGGGCTGATGATCGCCCAGTACACCCAGGCGGCGCTGGTCAGCGAGAACAAGCGGCTCGCCGTCCCGGCTTCGGTCGACTCGATCCCGTCCTCCGCGATGCAGGAGGACCACGTGTCGATGGGCTGGTCGGCCGCCCGCAAGCTGCGCCAGGCCGTCGACAACCTCGGCCGCATCCTGGCCGTCGAACTCACCGCCTCGGCCCGCGCGCTGGAGATCCGTCAGCAGGCCGACTCGGCCGTCCGGATCGCTCCGGCCACCGCGGCCGCGATGGCCGCCGCCCGCGAGGCGGGGGTCGGCGGCGCCGGCCGGGACCGCTTCCTCTCGCCGGACCTGGAGGCCGCCGCCGCGCTGGTCGCCACCGGCGACCTGGTGCGGGCGGTGGAGCGGGTCACCGGACCGCTGGCCTGACGTGCCCCCGGTGCGGGGCGGCCGTCGGCCGGGGTGTGCCGTGCGGGTCCGACCGGGATCCGCGCGGCACGCCTCAGACCGACCGGTCTCAGTCCCAGTCGCCCCGCGGCCGGCGCTCCTCCCGGTCGCGGCGGTTGCCCAGCGCCGCGGCGAAGTTGACCCCGACGATGCCCGCCCAGCAGGCCAGCAGCCCGGCGAAGCCGCCGCCGGCGGGGTTGCTCGCGATCGCGGTCAGCGGGATGCCCAGGGCCAGCGAGACCACTGCCAGCTTGTTGCCGGAGCGGTTGGGGGCCCAGCCGCGGCGGGGGCCGCGGTCCCGGTGGTGGCGGGACGGCTCGTAGTCGTCCAGCCGCGCGGCCACCGAGCGCTCCACCCGGGCGTCCAGGCGGGCGTCGAGGCGCTTGATGAACGAGTCGACGAGCTCCTCCTCGTACTCCTTGCCGAGCTCCTTGCGGGCCTGAAGGGTGGCGTCGAGGTCGCGCCGCAGGTCGTCCTGGCGAGTGTCCATGCCAGTAGCGTGGGGCCGCCGCGCCACCCGGTCCATCCGTTCGCGGGGGGAATCCGGGCGGGCTCAGGGAGAAATCAGGGTTACCCCGAGGGCTGTACTCCGGTGTCCGCCCCGGTGTCCGTCCTGGTGTCCGATCATTGGGACGTCTCATCCGGCGTCCCGCCGTACGAGACGTCTTTGCCAGGCGCGGCGAGCTGCTGCACAGTCGTCGTTTCGAACGCTCGCATCCGGAGGTAGAGCTGATGACCGCCACCGACGAGGCCGGTACCGTCGGCCCCTCCGCCCGGCTGCTCCAGCTGTTCGAAGGGCACCGGCTGACGCCCACCCAGCGGCGGATCGCGCACTCCCTGGTCCGGCACGCCACCGAGGCGCCGTTCCTGTCCAGCGTCGAGGTCGCCGAACTCGCCGGCGTCAGCCAGCCCTCCGTCACCCGCTTCGCCGTCGCGCTCGGCTACGACGGCTACCCGGCGCTGCGCCGGCAGCTGCGCGAACTCGGCGCGGGCGAACCGGCCGCGCCCGAGACCCCGGACGACGCGGTGCGCAACGAGCACCAGCAGGCCGTGCTCGCCGAGATCGAGCACCTGCGCCACCTCGCCGAACTCCTCGCCGACCCCGAGCCGATCATCCGGGCCGCCCGGCTGCTCGCCGCGTCCCGCCCGCTGCCGGTGCTCGGACTGCGGGCCGCCTCGGCGCAGGCCCGGGGCTTCGCCTACTTCGCGGCCAAGGTGCACCCCGACATCCGGCTGCTCGACGAGGGCGGCAGCATGCTCGCCGACCGACTGGAACAGGCCACCGCGGCGGGCGCGACCGCCCTGCTGTGCTTCGCACTGCCGCGCTACCCGCGGGAGTTGATGGATGCCCTGGTCGTCGCCCGGCAGTGCGGGCTGACCGTGCTCACCGTGGCCGACAGCGCCTTCTCGCCGGTCGCCAAGCTCTCCGACCTGATGCTGCCGGCCGCCGTCGGCACCGGGCTGGTCTTCGACACCGCCTGCGCGCCGATGATGCTCGGCCGGGTGCTATTGCAGAGCATGTGCGACGAAATGCCGGGCGCGGAGGCCAGGTTGGAGGCGATCGAGCAGTCGGCGGCGGCCCGCGGGCTGTTCTTGGAGTAGGCACGGCCTGGAATAAGGCCGGGGGAGTACTCGCCAGGAACCCGGGCATCCCCTATGGCAGGGGGTGCCACCCATGCGCGTGATCCACGAGATGAAGTTCGTCGCCCGCCTGACCTCGGGTGCCGACGAATGGTCCTGCCCCGCCTGCGGACGCCGCGTCACCCTGCGGCGCCTGCCCGAACCCGAACTGACCGTCCTCGACCCGGGCGACGAGTCCGCCGTCCACGTGGGCGTCATCGAACCCGACGACGCCGCCGCGGCTGCCGAGAAGTACGGCCTCGGCCCCGTCCAGAACGTCCCCCGCCCGCCCACCCCGCCCGCCCCGGACGCCGCCGACCGCCGCTGGCTGGCCGAGATCGGCATCGACTGGGACGGCGGCGCGGCCGCCTGACCCGGGATTCAGGCGCGGGGGGCGTACAGCGGGAGGTCGGAGGTGTCCAGCGCGGCGGGGAGAGGAGCAGGCAGCGGGACGGGCTCGCCGTACTTGCCGTGCAGGACGCCTCGGTATTCGCCGTCGCGGGGGTGGGTGTAGAGCGTCCAGGTGCCGTTGCGGGGGTCGAGCACGAGGAATGCCGCCACATCTGCGGCGGCGTACCAGGCGGCCTTGGCGCCGACGTGGTCGACGGGTGAGGGGCCGGGAGTCACCTCGGCGGCAAGGGCGACATCGCGAGGATCGGCGAGCCAGTCGTCCTGCTCCTCCCACCCGACGGGCAGTACGGACAGGTCGGGGGTAGCGTAATCGTCCTCGTCACCAGGCAGGGCGATGGACGACGCCTCGTATGCGCCGAAGCCCGGCAGGCCGGGGGCGAGTCGTTCGCGCAGGTGTCGCACCGTTCCGGCGTGTTTGCCACGCCGGGGTGGCGACATCATCAGGACGCCTCCGATGATCTCGACGCGCAGTCCGGAACTCCGCTCGATCGCTTCCGCCGCATCGCGAAGCTTTCCGGGTCGTACCGGGATGGTTGCCATCGCGTCCTCTGCTGGGCCGAGTGGCTGGTGTTCGCCGGGTTCAGGCTAGCGCGCCAAGTCGGCCGATGGCGTGGCTGGTCGGATTGCTCCGGGGTCTGGTCGAAAGCTGGTTGTTTAGTTATATTCAGCCAGAGCAGGCTTGAATGAATCCATCCGCAGAGAGGCCGGGACATGGTGCAGCAGCAGGCGAGCGGACCGCGTGAGGTGCGTGCGGCGCGCGGGACGGGGCTCATGACGCAGGGGTGGCCGCAGGAGGCCGCCCTGCGGATGCTGATGAACAACCTCGACCCCGAGGTGGCCGAGCACCCGTCGAAGCTGGTGGTGTACGGCGGCACCGGCAAGGCGGCGCGTGACTGGCGCTCCTTCGACGCGATGGTGAAGACGCTGCAGGGGCTGAAGCAGGACGAGACCATGCTGGTCCAGTCCGGGCGGCCGGTCGGCGTGATGCAGACCCACGAGTGGGCGCCGCGCGTGCTGATCGCCAACTCCAACCTGGTCGGCGATTGGGCCAACTGGGAGGAGTTCCGTCGGCTGGAGAGCCTCGGGCTCACCATGTACGGCCAGATGACCGCCGGCTCGTGGATCTACATCGGCACCCAGGGCATCCTCCAGGGCACCTACGAGACCTTCGCCGCCGTCGCCAACAAGCGGTTCAACGGCACGCTGGAGGGCACCATCACCCTCACCGCCGGCCTCGGCGGGATGGGCGGCGCCCAGCCGCTGGCCGTCACCATGAACGGCGGCGTGGCGATCTGCATCGACTGCGACCCGTCCCGGATCGCCCGCCGGATCGAGCACCGCTACCTGGACGTCGAGGCCAAGGACCTCTCCCACGCGCTGGAGCTGGCCACCGCCGCCCGCGACAAGCGGCAGCCGCTCTCCATCGGCGTGCTGGGCAACGCCGCCGAGCTGGTCCCGCAGCTGCTCGCGATGGACGCGCCGATCGACATCGTCACCGACCAGACCAGCGCCCACGACCCGCTGGCCTACCTGCCGGTCGGCGTCGCCTTCGACGACATGGCCGACTACGCGGCCGCCAAGCCCGCCGAGTTCACCCAGCGCGCCCGCGAGGCGATGGCCGCGCACGTCGAGGCGATGGTCGGCTTCCTGGACCGCGGCGCCGAGGTCTTCGACTACGGCAACTCGATCCGCGGCGAGGCCCAGCTGGCCGGCTACGACCGGGCCTTCGCCTTCCCCGGCTTCGTCCCGGCGTACATCCGGCCGCTGTTCTGCGAGGGCAAGGGCCCGTTCCGCTGGGCCGCGCTGTCCGGCGACCCGCAGGACATCCACAAGACCGACAAGGCCGTCCTCGACCTCTTCCCGGAGAACGAGTCGCTGCACCGCTGGATCAAGATGGCCCAGGAGAAGGTGCACTTCCAGGGCCTGCCCGCCCGCATCTGCTGGCTCGGCTACGGCGAGCGCGACAAGGCCGGCGAGCGCTTCAACGACATGGTCGCCTCCGGCGAGCTGTCCGCGCCGATCGTGATCGGCCGCGACCACCTGGACTGCGGCTCGGTCGCCTCCCCGTACCGCGAGACCGAGGCGATGCTGGACGGCTCGGACGCCATCGCCGACTGGCCGCTGCTCAACGCCATGGTCAACGTGGCCTCCGGCGCCTCCTGGGTGTCCATCCACCACGGCGGCGGCGTCGGCATCGGCCGCTCGATCCACGCCGGCCAGGTCACCGTGGCCGACGGTACGGCGCTGGCGGGCGAGAAGATCCGCCGGGTGCTCACCAACGACCCGGGCATGGGCGTCATCCGGCACGTGGACGCCGGGTACGACCGGGCCACCGAGGTCGCCGCCGAGCGTGGGGTCCGCGTCCCGATGAGCGAGCTGTGACCTTGAGTTTCGAAGAGATGTGGGCGGAGCTGCTCCCCGTGGGCCGCTCCGCCGCCTCCGGCGGCTACCGCCGCTTCGCCTGGAACTCCGCCGACGCCGAGTGCCGCGCCTGGTTCGAGCAGCAGGCCCGCGACCGCGGTCTGACGTACGAGCTGGACCGCAACGGCAACCAGTGGGCCTGGCTGGGCGATCCGCACGGTCAGGGCGCGATCGTCACCGGCTCGCACCTGGACTCCGTCCCGGACGGCGGCGCCTACGACGGCCCGCTCGGGGTGGTCTCCTCCTTCGCCGCGCTGGACGAACTGCGCGCCCGGGGGAGCGAGTTCACCAAGCCGCTGGCGATCGTCAACTTCGGTGACGAGGAGGGCGCCCGGTTCGGCGTGGCCTGCATCGGCTCCCGGCTGACCGCCGGGGTGCTCTCCCGCGAGGCCGCGTACGAGCTGCGCGACGCCGACGGCCGGCGGCTGCCCGACGCGATGGAGAAGGCCGGCTACGACCCGACCGCGCTCGGCGCGGACGACGAGCGGCTGTCCCGGATCGGCGCCTTCGTCGAACTCCACGTCGAGCAGGGCCGCTGCCTCGCCGAGGGGCAGCCGGTCGGCGTGGCGGGCGCGATCTGGCCGCACGGCCGCTGGCGGTTCGACTTCCACGGCGAGGCCAACCACGCCGGGACCACCCGGATCGAGGACCGCCGCGACCCGATGCTGACCTACGCCAACACGGTGCTCGCCGCCCGCAAGAAGGCGAAGCTGGCGGGCGCGCTGGCCACCTTCGGCAAGGTCGCGGTCGAGCCCAACGGCACCAATGCGATCGCCTCGCTGGTGCGCGGCTGGCTGGACTCCCGGGCCGCCGACGAGCGCACCCTGACCGAGCTGGTCGCCGAGATCGAGCGGGCCGCCGCCGAGCGCGGCGAGCGCGACGGCGTCCGGGTCGAGCTGACCCGCGAGTCCTACACCCCGGTGGTGGACTTCGACGGCCCGCTGCGCGACCGGCTCGCCAAGCTGCTGGACGCCCCGGTGCTGCCCACCGGCGCCGGACACGACGCCGGGATCCTGGCGTCCGCGATCCCCACCGCCATGCTGTTCGTGCGCAACCCCACCGGCGTCTCGCACTCCCCGGCCGAGCACGCCGAGGTGGCCGACTGCCTGGCCGGGGTCGCCGCCCTCGCCGACGTACTGGAGGACCTCGCGTGTCGCTGACCCTTCCGGTGAGCTGCTGGGCTCAGTACGCCTGGCTGCCGCACCACAACGGGCCGGTGGTCGAGCCGGACGTGCTGATCACCCTCGGCGCCGACGGTCGGATCGCCCGGGTGGAGCCGGACAGCGGGCCCTGCCCGCCCGGCGCCGTCCGGCTGGACGGGCTGCTGCTGCCCGGCCAGGCGAACGCCCACTCGCACGCCTTCCACCGGGCGCTGCGCGGGCACGTCCAGGTCGGCTCCGGGACCTTCTGGACCTGGCGCGACACCATGTACCGGTTCGCCGGCGCGCTCGACCCGGACAGCTACCTGGCGCTCGCCACCGCCGTCTACGCCGAGATGGCGCTCGCCGGGATCAGCGCCGTCGGCGAGTTCCACTACCTGCACCACGCCCCCGGCGGCGCCCGCTACACCGACCCGAACGCGATGGGCGAGGCGCTGATCGAGGCCGCCGCCCGGGCCGGCATCCGGATCACCCTGCTGGACACCTGCTACCTGTCCTCGGGCTTCGGCGCCGAACCGACCCACCCGCAGCTGCGGTTCAGCGACGGCGACGCCGACGCCTGGGCGGCCCGGGTGGACGCGCTCAAGCCGCGCGAGCACGCCCGGATCGGCGCCGCCATCCACTCCGTCCGGGCCGTCCCCGCCGAGCAGTTGGGCACCGTCGCGCACTGGTCGGCGATGCGCGGCGCGCCGCTGCACGTCCACCTGTCCGAGCAGACCGCCGAGAACGACGCCTGCCTCGCCGCGCACGGCGTCACCCCGACCCGGCTGCTCGCCGACCACGGCGCGCTCGGCCCGCGCACCTCGGCCGTGCACGCCACCCACCTCACCGACGAGGACGTCAAGCTCCTCGCGGACTCGGGTACGACCGTCTGCATGTGCCCCACCACCGAGCGGGACCTCGCCGACGGCATCGGCCCGGCCCGCCGGCTCGCCTCGGCGGGCAGCCCGATCTCCCTGGGCAGCGACAGCCACGCGGTGATCGACCCGTGGGAGGAGGCCCGGGCGCTGGAGCTGGACGAGCGGCTGCGGACCCGGACGCGCGGGCACTGGACAGCGAACGCGCTGCTGCGGGCCGGCGGCGAGGACGGGCACGCCTCGCTCGGCTGGCCCGAGGCCGGGCGGATCGAGACCGGGGCGCTCGCCGACTTCACGGTGATCGCGCTGGACTCGGTCCGTACGGCCGGGCCGCCGCCCCGGCTCGGCGCCGAGATCGCCGTCTTCGCGGCCTCGGCGGCGGACGTGCGGCACCTGGTGGTCGGCGGGCGGCACGTCGTCCGGGACGGTGTGCACCAGCTGGTGGCCGACGTGCCGGGGGCGCTGCGTTCCGCGATCGGCGCGCTGGACTACTGAAGTTTTTGGCCAACTCCCTTCGGAAGGCGTTGTCTTGAATACCAGGACCACCTTGATCACGGGCATCGGCAGCCTGGTCACCAACGACCCCGGGCACGGCAGCGGGCCGCTCGGCCTGCTGACCGACGCGGCCGTGGTGGTCGACGGCGACACCGTCGCCTGGGTCGGCCCGGCCGCGCAGGCCCCGGCGGCGGACGAGCGCTTCGACGCCGAGGGCCGGGCGCTGCTGCCGGGCTTCGTGGACTCGCACGCCCACCTGGTGTTCGCGGGGGACCGTACGGCCGAGTTCAACGCCCGGATGTCCGGGCAGTCGTACTCGGCGGGCGGCATCCGGACGACGGTGGCGGCGACCCGGGCGGCTTCGGACGCTGAGCTGGAGGCCAACCTGGCGGGGTTCGTCCGGGAGGCGCTGCGGCAGGGGACCACCACCATCGAGTGCAAGTCCGGGTACGGGTTGACGGTCGAGGACGAGGCGCGGGCGCTGCGGATCGCGGCTCAGTACACGCCGGAGACGACGTACCTGGGCGCGCACATCGTGGCGCCCGAGTACGCCGAGGACCCGGCGGGCTATGTGGACCTGGTGACCGGCGAGATGCTGGACGCCTGTGCGCCGCACGCCCGTTGGGTGGACGTGTTCTGCGAGAAGGGCGCGTTTGACGGGGATCAGGCGCGGGCGGTGCTGACGGCGGGCATCGAGCGGGGCCTCACGCCCCGGGTGCACGCCAACCAGCTGACGTACGGGCCGGGGGTTCAGCTGGCGGTGGAGCTGGGGGCGGCCTCGGCGGACCACTGCACGCATCTGACCGATGAGGACGTGGCGGCGCTGGCGGGGTCGGCGACGGTCGCGACGCTGCTGCCGGGGGCGGAGTTCTCGACGCGGGCCGAGTACCCGAGCGGGCGGCGGCTGTTGGACGCGGGCGCGGTGGTGGCGCTGTCCACGGACTGCAACCCGGGCTCCAGCTTCACGAGTTCGATGGCGTTCTGCATCGCGGTCGCGGTGCGGGAGATGGGGATGACGCCGGACGAGGCGGTCTGGGCGGCCACGGCCGGTGGCGCGCACGCGCTGCGGCGCAGTGACGTCGGGGCGGTGGCGGTGGGGGCGAGGGCGGACTTGTTGCTGCTGGACGCCCCGTCGCACGTGCACCTGGCGTACCGCCCGGGCGTGCCGCTGACGGCGGCGGTCTGGCGCGCGGGCGTCCGCGAGGTCTAGGACCTTTAGACGGCCCCCGCGCCCCCGGGGTGGCGGGCGCGGGGGCTTCTTGCTAGTCGAACTCGCCGGACTTGGCGCCCTGGAGGAAGGCGGCGAGGTTGCGGCGGGTGGTGCGGAGGATGACGTCGCCCTCGTCGGACTCACGGAGCTCGACCAGCCCGTCGACGGCCCTCACCTCGATGCAGTCAGAGTTCGCTCCTGAGTAACTGGACTTCTTCCAGGTGGAGTTAGGCATACTTGCTTTCCATGTCCTTCTTGATGGATCGGATGAACTCTCGGGAGTCGCCTTCCGAGATGGCTGCCGAATCGAGCCGGGCGAGCATGGATCGGAACCGGGCAAGGTGGGCCGGTGCATCGAAGAGCACGTTGCCGACACTGGAATCCGTCTGCACTGTGTCCAGTTCCGGGATCGGCCCTTCGACATAGGTGAAGTTCTCGTAGTTGAGCGGAAGCGCATCGACATCGAACAGGACGACTCGGATCGAGATAGTAGGCCGCTCGGAGTCTTCGATGAGGCTGCGAAGCTGTTCGGCTTGAATCGCGGGGCCACTGAACTGCATGCGCAGAGCCGCCTCATGGATGTAAGCCGAATATGGTGTTGCGCCGGAGCGCACGATTTCCTGCCGTCGCATTCGGAAGGCTGTTCTCTGCCCGACCTCGTGGGGCGGGAGCGGTGTCAGGGAGCGATCGAAGACAGCGCCGGTATATGCGTTGGTCTGGAGAAGCCCAGGGATGAAGGCCATCGTGTAGGTCGAGAGCCTGCGCGCATGGCCTTCGGCCTCGGCGACCTCAAGGAAGTCGTCCGGGAGCGTCCCGCGATACTCCTCCCACCAAGCGCTCTTGCCCCGATCCGTGATGATCTCGGCCAGTGCTTCGATCAGTGGTTCGTTGGCACACATGCACAACGCCGCGATCGTGCGCAGGCGTTCGATGCTGATGCCGGTCCTGCCGCTCTCCATCTGCGTCACATGGGCAGGATTGATGCCCAGTGCACGGGCGAGCTGACTGCCGCCAAGGCCCGCCTGTTCGCGCATCCTACGTAGCTCGGCGCCCAGCCGTAGTTGCCGAAGGGTCGGGTTCGGTCGAAGCGCCATGACGTCCTCTCTGCAGGTCGTAGCACCAGTCTGCCGCAGAGAGACTGCCACGTTAGAGGGAACTTCCCGCGCTCCGCCACAAATCTGTGGCGGAGCGCGCTATCGTCGTTCTCAGCTCGATCCGACGGATCGTCAGTAATGCCTGTATTCAGGGCAGTAGGCGCCTGCTGCCCGCGCACCGAAGAGCAACCGCCGCCCCGGCCTGGCTCACGGCGACGACCCCGTCACGTCACCCCCTCTCCCCACACCACAGCCTCACGGAGGTTCCCTGTGTGCACCCGTAACACCCCCTCGCTCACCCTCTCCCGCCAGGCCCTGCGGGACGCCATGACCCGCAGCGGCGGCTGGGACGCCGACACCGTCTTCAACGCCGAACTCGCCCTCTGCGAGCTGATCGTCAACGCCTGGCGCCACGCCGACACCCCCGCGCCCGTCGTCTGGTTCTCCATCCTCAACCGCACCCTCCGGGTCACCGTCTCCGACGAGAGCGACGCCCTGCCCCAGCCCCGCACGCCCACCGACCTCACCGAGACCGGCCGGGGCCTCCAGCTGATCGAGGGCCTCACCGACCGCTGGGGCGTCGACCCCCAACAGCGCGGCAAGACCACCTGGTTCGAGTGCGAGTCGGACCCCGACTCGTGACCCGCGACCCCATCGCCCCCGACGACCCCCGGATGCGCGACTACACCAAGCCCCAACTCACCGCCCTCCTCGGCGAACTGCACCGCCGAGGCCTCCCCTACGGACTCCTCTGGGGCTCCGCCGGCACCCCCGACACCACCCTCGACGGCCGCATCCTCGTCGACTTCGGCAACGCCCCCGTCAGCACTCTCCTCAACCTCCTCCACCTCCTCCGCGACCTGGAGCGCGACGACCCGTGGCGCCCGTGAACTTCTTCGTCGGCGCGATCCTCCTCGCCCTCCTCGCCCTCGCCATCACCACCGTCGCCCTCGGCGTCATCGCCACCCTCAAGATGCAACGACCCGACGACGGCGACTGAACGCGCGAAGGCCCTCACCCACCCAGGGCGAGGGCCTTGCGGGCCCCCATGCGTTCTGCCGCGAACCGGGCTGGACGCCACTTTCTTTTGACCTCCAGGTCAAAAATGGTGCTACGGTGGAGCCATGGGCAGGCCGAAGGAGTTCGATCCGGACGTGGCGGTGGAGCGCGCCATGGACGTGTTCTGGCGCAAGGGATACGCCGCGACGACGCCGCAGGATCTCGTGGACGGGATCGGCATCGGCAAGGGCAGTCTGTACAACACCTTCGGCAGTAAGCACGCCTTGTTCGAGCGTGCGCTCAAGCGCTACCGCGACTCACAGGCCGAGTGGCTGGAGGCGCTTCTCGATCACCCCGGTTCGGCGAAGGATCGACTGCGGGGTGCGCTGGAGGCACTGGTCGAGCTCGACCTGGGTGACCCGGACCGGCGCGGCTGCATGGCGGTCAACACCGCCGCCGAGTTGGCCACTTCGGATGCTGGAGCGAGGGACGCGACGCGCAGGATGTTCGCGCGTACGGAGAGTGCGCTGCGGGCGACCGTTGAGGAAGGTCAGCGGGCCGGTGAGATCGCCGGTGACCGCGATGCGGCGGCGCTGGCGGCCTGGTTGCTCGCGACGGTGATCGGCATGCGCGTGCTGGCGAAGACCGCCGAGGACGCAACGCAGTTGAGGCGGGTCGTGGACGCGGCGATCGGGTCGTTGTAGTCCGATGCCACCGGTCGGTGCCGTCTTTTTTGCGACCCAGTTTTGTACCTACAATTCAAATACTTCAGGGAGTCTGACATGGAGCTCGATCTCGCCGGGAAGACCGCGGTCGTCACCGGAGCCAGCCGAGGCGTGGGCCTCGCGATCACCCGGCAGCTCATCGCCGAGGGGGTCCGCGTGGTGGGTGCGGCCCGCACGATCACGGCCGAGCTGAAGGAGGCCGGGGCCCACCCGGTCGCGGTGGACCTGAGCACGCCGGAGGGCGCCGAGGAGTTGGGGGCGCAGGCGCTCGCGGAACTGGGCGGGGTGGACATCCTGGTCAACAACCTGGGCGGCGGCGACTCGTTCACCTTCGGCGGGTTCCTCGCGACCGACGACAACCTGTGGGAGCAGAGCTTCGAGGTCAACCTGTTCGGCACGGTCCGGGTCACCCGCCGACTGCTGCCGAGCCTGCTGGAGCGCCGCGGTTCGGTGGTGAACATCTCGTCGATGAGCGCCCGCCTGCCGGGTACGGGCCCGATCGAGTACGGCGCTGCCAAGGCGGGTCTCAACGCGTTCGGCAAGGCGCTGTCCGAGGAGTTCGGCCCCCAGGGTGTGCGTGTGAACACCGTCTCTCCCGGTCCGACGCGCACCGGCATGTGGGAGGACGCCGACGGCTTCGGCGCCCGCCTCGCAGAGGCGAACGGTGTCGGGCACCGCGACTTCGTGGCCGGGGTGCCCGCGGCGATGGGCCTGACCACCGGCCGCATGGTCGAGCCCGATGAGGTCGCGGCCGTCGTCGCGTTCCTCGTCTCGGACCGCGCGGCAAGCGTCACCGGCGCTGATTACCTCGTCGAGGGCGGCGGCATCAAGACGGTGTGAAACGACTGGCGCCGCCGGGGCGGTGAGGAGATGCCCGCCCCGTCTGAGTCCGGCGCAGGAAGTCGGCTCGGCCGACTTCCTGCGCGTTCAGGTTCTACTTGGGGGTGAACTCGGGGGCGATGGGACCGTCGTAGTACTCGGTCCGTGCCACATGATCAGCTCTCCCTCTCTGCACACCGACGTATCAATCCAGGCAGGCCAAGGCGTTGGCGACGAGGGAACGCGCTGCGGCGCCGCGCGCTGCGCCCTGTGAGAGCCGATCAAAGGCGCGAACGAGAACCGGCGCGCGCCATTGCTCAGCACCGTGTTGCGCTTCATGCGGGCCGCCACGGCGTCACTCACGTCGTTCGGGGTGCCCCGGAAGTCCGCGATGGACGACAGCAGGGCGGCGGCGTATCTGGGTGTCTGGAGGAATCCGGGGATCACGTCGGAGACGTAGACCCGGAACGTCTTGGTCTGTCGGTACAGGTCCCCGGTGGACTCTTGCAGCCGACGTAGTCCGCTTCGCTGGAGTTGTCGCCACCGCACATGAGCGTCGGCGGACTGCCGATTGGCGGCGATCAGGTCGGGGACTTGGCCGTCGGCGTCACAGGCTCGGCACCAGGCCCTGATGTCGGCGTCGGAGGGAGGTGTTCTGGCGTTCTCGATCCGGGATGACTTCGATTCCGACCAACCGCACTTGGCGGCCAGCTCCCGCCCGCTGATCCCCGCGTCCTTCCGGATCCCGCTCAGTCGGCCGGCAAGGGCCTCGCGGGCCTTCTGGACGCTTGGGGAGGGGTGCGCGGGCATGGAGCCGGCCTTCGTCAGATCTCGTACTGGTGATGCGGGACCGCTCGTTCCCAGACTGCTTCGAACGCACTGGCGCACAGCTCCACGGTCTCCGGGTCTGCCGTGATCTCGTCCTCAACCACGGCGCCGTCGCCGGAGAAGTGGTGTACCCGAAGCAGAGCACCGTCGAAGAGCCAGAAGTCGTTTCCCGGCAAGGGGATGCTCGTGGCCCGCCGCCGTGGCAGCCAGCGGATGTCCTCGCCCGCCGTGACGTTGGCGTGGGTGACGTAGTGCTCCCAGCGGATGTACTCGGACACGGGCTCGGACACGATCCGAGCCCGACGGATGACCACACCCCGGGCCACGGTGTCCGCGATCAGCTGGTCATAGGGGTGCCACCAGGCCTCACGGTCCTCCCAGTTGATCCGTTCACCGCGCTGCCACGCTTCGAAGCGTTCCGTCGGGGCGTATGAGTCCCGCAGTTCCAGATGGACGGCGGACCGGCGGCACTGTTCAAGCAGTTCAGCGAAGTTGGGCACGCTCGATGACATCACACGCCTCCCTGATCATGGGCACCATCCGGGCCGGAAGCCTGACGATGGACTCGTCGTCGGGTACCGGGCCGTTCGCGGGGCTGCTCCCCTCGCAGTCCGCCTGAGTCGGATGGCAGAGGGATCCCCTCGGTCGGACCAACAGCGGAAAGGGAAGAACATGGGCAAGCGCGGAGGCGGGTCCGGCGACGGCAAGGGCGGCGGGCAGCAGGACGACAGCAACAAGGGCGCCGGGCACGGCGGTGGCGGGTCGGACGAGGGCGGCAACACCTCCGACGGCTCGTCTCCGGCGGGCGGCGGCAAGTGACTGGCGAATCGCACAAGGAGGCGGGCCCCCAGGGGCTCGCCTCCGCGCTGGTGGCCAATGGCTCACTCTCCTCGGACTGGCTTCCGTCCTTCAACGCCGTACCCCGTGAACTGTTCGTCCCGGACCGAATCTGGCCGGGCATCGCGGACGGCACGCGACAGAACCCCGTGGTGCATCGGTCGCAGGACCCGGGCGCATGGCGGCGAGCGGTCTACTCCGACATCCCGTTGACCACGCAGTGGGACGACGGCGACCACGCGGGCGACGGTCTAGGGACGATCCCGACCTCGTCCAACTCCATGCCGACGATGGTCTTCTCGATGCTCCAGGACCTCGACGTGCGTCCGCGGGATAGGGTGCTGGAAATCGGTGTCGGCACGGGCTGGAACGCGGGCCTGCTGGCCCACCGCCTGGGAGACCTCAACGTGGTGACGGTCGAGTTCGACCCGGAGGTCGCGTGCGGCGCCCGCGCGAACCTGGAGCGGGCCGGGCTCGCGCCGGCCGTGATCGAGGGCGACGGACGGCAGGGCTGGCCGGATGGCGCTCCCTACGATCGGATCATCGCCACCTGCTCCCTGCTGGAGATCCCTCCGGCATGGCTGGAGCAGACGGCGCCCGGCGGGATCATCGTTGCCCCGTACGGCACCGAGTACGGCGGCGAGCAGATCGTCCGGCTCACCGTCAACGATGACGGCACCAGCGCGAGCGGCCGGTTCACCCGGAGCTCGGCGTTCATGCGGCTGCGCCAACAGCGCACGGACCGGCCGCCCTTCGAGGACTACCTCCACGGGCAGGAGTGGCCCGCCGACGCGGTGAGGAGCACCACGACGCTCGCCCCGCCGGACACCGGCGGGTGGTTCGAGCAGTTCGTCATCGGTTCCGCCGTCCCCGGCGCCTTCTGGCGGGCCGAGCGCTACGACGACGGCGCGTACACCCTCTGGCTCTACAGCCGGGACACCCGATCGTGGGCGTCCGCCGACTACCAGCGGGGCCGCACCGAGTACGAGGTGTACCAGTCCGGCCCCCGGAGCCTCTGGGATGAGGTGGAGGCCGCCTGGCGCTGGTGGGACGACCAGGGCCGCCCCGGCTTCGACCGCTTCGGCCTCACGGCCACCCCGAATGCCCACACCGTGTGGCTCGACTCCCCGGAGAACCCGGTGCCCGAACGCGTCGCCAAGGGAGACCAAGCGTGACCCGGCGCAGGAAGTCGGCTGGGCCGACTTCCTGCGCGTTCAGGGGTCCCTGCTCAGGTCACGGCCAACGAGCGGCGGAGGAAGTCCAGTTCGTGTAGCAGCAGGTTCTCAGCCGTCGCCTCGTCGGTCGGCCGGTGGCCGGCGCCGCGCAGGGGGAGGACCTCGTGCGGGCGGCCGGCGGCGAGGAGGGCGTGGGAGAGCCGCAGGGTGTGGACGGGGAAGACGTTGTCGTCGGCGAGGCCCTGGATCAGGAGCAGGGGGCGGCTCAGGTTCGGGGCCTCGGTGATCAGGTCGCAGGAGTCGTAGTGCTCGGGGTGCTCGTCGGGGTGGCCGAGGAAGCGTTCCTGCCAGTGGGTGTCGTAGAGCCGGTGGTCGGTGGGCGCGGCCCCGGCCGAGGCGGCGTGGAAGACGTCCGGGCGGCGCAGCACGGCGAGGGCGGCGAGGAAGCCGCCGTAGGACCAGCCGCGGATGGCGACCCGGTCGAGGTCGAGCAGGCCGGGCCGCAGCCGGGCGGTCTCCTGCAAGCCCTCGATCTGGTCCTCCAGGGCGGGGCCGGCCTTGTCGCCCCAGATGGACTTCTCCCACAGCGGCCCGCGCCCCGGCGTACCGCGGCCGTCCACCACCAGCACCGCGAAGCCCTGGTCGGCGAACCACTGGGACACCTGCTCGTACCAGGCCCCGCCGGTGGTGACCTTCTGCATGGCCGGCCCGGCGTACGGGTCGAGCAGTACGGGCAGCGGGCCGTCGTCGGGGCGGTGGCCGGTGGGCAGGAAGAGGTGGGCGCGCAGTTCGCGCGGGCCGAGGCGGAGCGGTTCGGGGCGGGCGTCGACGGCGGGCGGCTCGGCGTACGAGGTGAGCGGGTGGGCCGGGCCGCCAGTCGGCAGAACGGTGGTGCGGGTGCCGTTGGTGAGCACCAGGGTGCCGCCCCGCTCCAGCCCGCTGTGCACGCCGGGGCCGCTGCTCAACTTCCGTATGCCGAAGCTCGGTTCGTACGTCCACAGGTGGGTGTCGGTCGGCTCCTCGGAGGCGGTGAACAGCACCCGCTCGCCTTCCACGCCGACGACCGACCGCAGTTGCAGCCCGGCCGGGGAGACAGGTGCGCCGTCGACGGTCAGGTGGCGGGTGTCGTCGAGATCGGCGGTGTCGACCAGCGCCCCGCCCGCCGTCCGGACCGGCAGTCCGGGGAGGAGTGCGACCCAGTGCGGGTCGGTGCGCTCGGCGAGTACCCGGGTGGTGCCGTCCGCCCCGATCGCCAGGGTGCGGACGGTCCGCTGGTCGCGGCTCTGCACGGCGGCGTACGGGCCGTGGCCGTCCCAGCCGGCGGCGGTCACGTACTCGAACGCGGCGCGGTCCCACCGGACCTCCGTGCGGCGGCCGTCGAGGCCGAGCAGCCAGAGGGTGACCTCGGCGTTGGCGGTGCCGGCCAGCGCGTAGCGGATGGCGCGCGGGGGCTGCTGCGGGTCGGTGGGGTCGGCGAGGTACCAGCGGGTGACCGGGCGGTCGTCGACCCGGGCGACCAGCAGTCCAGTGCCGTCGGGGGACCACCAGTGGCCGCGGTCGCGGTACATCTCCCCGGCGGCGACGTATTCGGCGAGGCCGTAGCCGACGTCCTCGGCCTCGGGCTCGGCGAGCGCCCGGTCGCCGCCCGTGCCGCCCGTGCCGCCCGTGCCGCCGGTGTCGACCACCCGCAGGGCGCCGCCGCTGACGTAGGCGATCCGGCGGCCGGTCGGGTCGAGGCGGGGGTCCTCCGGGGCACCGGCGGAGGCGACCGGGCGCACCGAACCCGAGGCGGTGTCGGCCAGCCACAGCGTGCCGTCCAGCGCGAAGGCGGCCCACGAGCCCGAGGTGTCGGTGGAGTACGAGGCGATGCCGCCGGAGGCACCGAGCGCGGCCGGGTCGGCGACCAGCCGTTCCGTGCCGGTCGCGGTGTCCAGCGCCCAGAGGCAGGCGATCGGGTCGGTGCCGCCCCGGCTGCGCAGGAACAGCACGGTGGCGCCGTCGGCGGTGGGCTGCGGCTGGACGGGGGCGCCCAGGGTGAACCGTCGGGTGCGGGCGAGCCGGCGGGGCAGTGAGTCGGTCGTCATGCCGGGGACCATAGGCACACCTTGTACCGGCCCGTCGAGGCAATAAGAAGGCAGTACGGGCGACAAAAGGCCCGGGGCCGCCGTGGATCTCAGGAATCCACGGCGGCCCCGGGGCCTCAACGGGCGGACGTCAGTGGACGTCGCCCATGAGCTTGACGACCTTCTTGCGGTACATCGCCAGCGCGATGCCGGCCACGATCGCCATGACGCCCTGCACCGCGAAGTACCCGGTCCCGCCGACGATCTTGTCGCCCAGCACCAGCTGGAAGATGGCGGCGACGCAGTCACCGGCGGTGACGGCGAGGAACCAGACGCCCATCATCTGGCTGGCGTACTTGGTGGGCGCCAGCTTGGTGGTGACGGACAGGCCGACGGGGGAGAGGGTGAGCTCACCGACGGTCTGGACCAGGTAGACCATGGCCAGCCACAGCGGGGTGACCTTGGTGTCGCCGTGGGCGGCGGCCATCGCCAGCATCATGACGATGAAGGAGGCGCCGATCATCAGCAGACCGAAGGCGAACTTCATGGTGGTGCTGGGGTTCTTCGACCGGCGGGCCAGGGCGATCCAGATCCAGGCGAAGACCGGGGCCAGCGCCATGATGTACAGCGGGTTGAGCGACTGGAACCAGCTGGACGGGAAGTTGAACCCGAACAGCGTCGAGGCGGTGTGGTCGCTGGCGAACACGCTCAGGGTCGAGCCGGACTGGTCGTAGATCATCCAGAACACGGCGGCGGCGACGAAGAACCAGATGTAGCCGCTCATCCGGGACTGCTCGGTCTCGTCGAGGTCCTTGTCGCGCTTCACCTTGGCGAAGACGAACACCGGGATCGCCAGGCCGGCGATGGACAGCGGCCAGATCGCCCAGTTGATGGTGAAGTGGCCGGTGGTGCCGACGATCGCGTAGAAGACGACCGCGACGGCCAGCCAGATGCCGGCCTTGGTGAAGATCTTCCGCTTCTCGTCCGCGCTGATCGGCGAGGTGACGACGTTGCTCTTCGGGCTCAGGTGGCGGGTGCCCAGCAGGAACTGGAACAGGCCGAGCGCCATGCCGATGCCGGCCAGGGCGAAGCCCAGGTGCCAGTCGACCTTCTGGCCGACGGTGCCGACGACCAGCGGGGCGATGAAGGCGCCGAGGTTGATCCCCATGTAGAAGATCGTGAACCCACCGTCACGGCGCGGGTCGTTCGGTCCCTCGTAGAGGTGGCCGACCATCGTCGAGATGTTGGCCTTCAGCAGGCCGGAGCCGACCGCGATGAAGACCAGGCCGACGAAGAACGACGCGCTGACCGGGACGGCCAGCAGGAAGTGGCCGATCATGATGATCGTGCCGCCGAGCGCGACGGTCTTGCGAGCGCCGAGGAAGCGGTCCGCGATCCAGCCGCCCGGGAGGGCCAGCAGGTAGACCATGGCCGTGTAAACGCTGTACACGGCGGCGGCGACGGCCGCCTTCATGCCGAGGCCGCCGTCCGCGATGGAGGCCGTCATGTAGAGCACCAGCAGGGCACGCATGCCGTAGTAGCTGAAGCGCTCCCACATCTCGCTCATGAAGAGAGTGGCGAGTCCCCGGGGGTGGCCGAGGAAGGTCTTGCCGCCAGGAGTGGCCGACGTGATGCCGGTGTCCAGGGTCGTAGACGCCATGAGTAGTGGTTCCTTGCCTGATCGCGTCCGCCTAGGGGGGTGGCGGCGGACGAACTTGAACCACTCTACGTGGCGATATTTGGCGTTATCAGATGACAAAAGCCACGAATCAGGTATGGGAATGGCAAAGTTCGGGGCAGATCTTCCCGGCCTATCCATGGTAGGCAGGCATCTCTCCCTTAGGTTTCAAGATCCAAGTGGAGATTCTTCGCCGAACGACCGGTAGGCGGCGCCTCGTTGACCCCTGATGCCCCCGTGTATAACGATCACGCTCTGTGAACTACCTCACAGGGCGTACGGCCATACCCGAGCCGACTACCATCACCACATGACCTGTGTGCTGCTCGCCGAGGACGATCCGGCGATCTCCGAACCGCTCGCCCGGGCCCTGCGACGCGAGGGCTATGAGGTGCTCGTCCGCGAGGACGGTCCGACCGCACTCGCCGCCGGCCTCACCGAGGAGGTCGACCTCGTCGTCCTCGACCTCGGCCTGCCCGAGATGGACGGCCTCGAGGTCTGCCGCCGTCTGCGCGCCGACGGCAAGAGCTGCCCCGTGCTGGTGCTCACCGCCCGCGCCGACGAGGTGGACACCGTGGTCGGCCTGGACGCCGGCGCCGACGACTACGTCACCAAGCCCTTCCGCCTGGCCGAACTGCTCGCCCGCGTCCGGGCCCTGCTCCGGCGCGGCAACGTCGACCAGCTCACCACCGGCGCGCACGGGGTGAAGATCGACATCGAGTCCCACCGCGCCTGGCTCGGCGAGGAGGAGCTGACCCTCTCCGCCAAGGAGTTCGAGCTGCTGCGCGTCCTGGTCCGCGACGCCGGCCGGGTGGTCACCCGCGAGGAGATCATGCGGCAGGTCTGGGACACCACCTGGTGGACCTCGACCAAGACCCTGGACATGCACATCTCCTGGCTCCGCAAGAAGCTCGGCGACGACGCGGCGAACCCGCGCTACATCGCCACCGTGCGCGGAGTCGGGTTCCGGTTCGAGAAGAATTAGCCCCGTACGGAGATCGAGGCCGGGCGGCGGCCGATGAAGCGGAACACCTCGGGGAGCAGCAGCGTGAAACGCCGGATGATCAACTCGCTGCTGGTCGTCGTCCTGGTGGTCGTCGTGGTGTTCTGCGTGCCGCTCGCCCTGGTCGAGAAGCGCACCATCGTCAACTCGGCCCAGGACCGGGTCGACGCGACCGCCGTCCGGGTGCTCGCCCTGGTCGAGAGCCGGCTCACCGCCGGTGAGTCGGTCAAGGAGGGGCGCGTCTTCGAGAGCCAGGTCACCGAGGGCAGCTACGTCGAGGTGCAGATCCCCGGCCAGCCCGTGCTCTCGGCCGGCGACCGCCCGGCCGGGAACCACCTGCTGAAGGCCGTCGAGCACGGCATCAGCGGCGAGATCGTCACCGTCGAGCAGTCCCGCGAGGACGTCGACCACGAGATCGCCAACAACCTGCTGCTGCTCGGCGTGGTCGCCCTGCTGGCCATCCAGGCCGCCGTGGCGCTCGCCGTCTGGCAGGCCAAACGGCTCGCCCGGCCGCTCACCGACCTCGCCGAGACCGCCGAACGGCTCGGCTCCGGCGACCCGCGCCCGCGCGACCGCCGGTACGGGGTGCCCGAACTGGACCGGATCGCCGAGGTGCTGGACACCAGCGCCGAGCGGATCGCCCGGATGCTCACCGCCGAACGCCGGCTCGCCGCCGACGCCTCCCACCAGCTGCGCACCCCGCTCACCGCGCTGTCGATGCGGCTGGAGGAGATCACCGCCCTCGCCGAGGAGCCGGAGACCGTCAAGGAGGAGGCGACCATCGCCCTCCAGCAGGTCGAGCGGCTCACCGACGTCGTCCAGCGGCTGCTGACCACCCAGCGCGACCCGCGCAGTCCCACCGCCGTCGCCTTCGACCTGGACGAGGTGATCAAGCAGCAGGTGGAGGAGTGGGGCCCGACGCTGCGCGAGCGGGGCCGGGTGCTGTCCCTGGAGGGCCTGCACGGGGTCACCGCGGTCGGCACCCCGGGCACGGTGGCCCAGGTGCTCGCCACCCTGATCGAGAACTCGCTGATGCACGGCGCCGGGACGATCACCCTGCGGGTGCGGCCCTCCGGCACCTCGGTGGTGGTGGAGGTCCAGGACCAGGGCGCCGGGGTGCCCGCCGACCTCGGCAACCGGGTGTTCGAGCGGGCGGTCAGCGGCCGCAACTCCACCGGCATCGGCCTGGCCGTCGCCCGTGACCTCGCGGAGGCGGACGGCGGGCGGCTGGAGCTGCTCTCGCTGAAGCCCGCGGTGTTCGCGCTCTTCCTCGGCCGCAGCCACGACGACTGACGGCCGCAGCCACGACGACTGACGGCCGGGGGCGCGGCGGCTGACGGCCGGGGATGCGGCGGCCGGGCGGACCGGGGCGCGGCGGCCGGACGAACGGGCCGGAACGCTGCTACTCGGCCTTGGCGTAGCGGATCTGCTCGGCGGCCAGCATCAGCTCGGCCTGGGCGGCCAGCTCCTGGCCGCTGGCGCCGTCGACGGCCGGTGCGCCCTCGGCGGTCGGTGCGGCCTCGGCGGTCGGTGCGGCCTCGACGGCCGGCTCGGGCTCCGGGAGGGCCTTGAACACCCAGGTGCGGTACGAGATGAACCGGAACACGGTGGCGATGGCGAGGCCGACCACCTTGGCGCCGATCTGCTCGTAGCTCGTGTCCAGGCCGAGCACGTACCGGGAGAAGCCGAGCACGCCGGTCTCGATCAGCATGCCGATGCCGCTGAACACCAGGAACAGCGTGATCTCCCGCTTGCGGGAGGCGGCGTCGCGGTCCCGGTACAGCCAGTAGCGGTAGCCGAGGTAGTTGGTGGCGATCGCGATCACCGTGGCGACGACGTTGGACCGCAGTGAGGCCAGGCCCATCCCGTTGAGGCAGACCCAGAACACGGCGAAGTTGACCACCACGCCGCTCAGGCCGACGATGCCGAACTTCACGACTTCGCCGGAAAACCCACTCGACACCTTCTGCAGGAGCGAGGGGTTCGAAGCTGCGGTCGTCGCCATACCGGGTGGCCTCCATGTACCTACGGGAAAAGGGTGTCCCACTGGGCCGGGGGCACCCCTTGAGCCCTGCGTGCACGCACATGATCCGACCGCGCGGACGAGGACCTAGCCGTCCAGGCTACCTGCTTCCACCGAACGGCTCAGCCGTACTGCCCCGGGGTTGACATCTACGCGCGTCCACTACTCACCGCCCCACCGCGGCTCCAAGGCCCCCCACCGGCCCGGATATCCTGGCGGGGTGACTTCCCCGGGCAATGTGAATTTTCCAGTGGTGGGCATGATCGGCGGCGGGCAGCTGGCCCGCATGGCACACCAGGCGGGCATCCCGCTCGGGGTCAGGTTCAAGCTCCTCGCCGACACCCCCCAGGACTCCGCCGCACAGGTGGTCTCCGACGTCGTCCTCGGTGACTACCGCGACCTCGACACCCTGCGCCGCTTCGCGGCCGGCTGCGACGTGATCACCTTCGACCACGAGCACGTCCCCACCGAGCACCTGCGGGCCCTGGAGGCCGACGGCATCGCCGTCCGCCCCGGCCCGGAGGCGCTGGTCAACGCCCAGGACAAGGGCGTGATGCGGGCCAAGCTCGACTCCATCGGGGTGCCCTGCCCCCGGCACCGGATCGTCGCCGACCCGGCCGACGTCACCGCCTTCGCGAACGAGGGCGCCGGCTACCCGGTCGTGCTGAAGACCGTCCGCGGCGGCTACGACGGCAAGGGCGTCTGGGTCGTCGACGACGAGCAGGAGGCCCAGGCCCCGTTCCTGGCCGGCGTCCCGGTGCTGGCCGAGGAGAAGGTCGACTTCGTCCGCGAGCTGGCCGCCAACGTGGTCCGCTCGCCCAGCGGCCAGGCCGTCGCCTACCCGGTGGTCGAGAGCGTCCAGGAGAACGGCGTCTGCGCCGAGGTCACCGCCCCCGCGCCGGACCTCGACCCGGCCCTGTCCGACGAGGCCCAGCAGCTCGCCCTGCGGATCGCCGGCGACCTCGGCATCGTCGGCCACCTCGCCGTCGAGCTGTTCCAGACCCGGGACGGCCGGATCCTGGTCAACGAGCTGGCCATGCGCCCGCACAACTCCGGGCACTGGACCCAGGACGGCGCGGTCACCTCGCAGTTCGAGAACCACCTGCGGGCCGTCCTCGACCTCCCGCTCGGCGACCCCCGGCCGCGCGCCAAGTGGACCGTCATGGTCAACGTCCTCGGCGGCGACTACCCGGACATGTACCACGCCTTCCTGCACTGCATGGCCCGCGACCCCGGGCTGCGGATCCACATGTACGGGAAGGACGTGAAGCCCGGCCGCAAGGTCGGCCACGTCAACGTCTTCGGGGACGACCTCGACGACGTCCGCGAGCGCGCCCGCCACGCGGCCGCCTACCTGCGAGGAACGATCACCGAATGACCTCTCCCGTCGTTGGCATCGTGATGGGCTCGGACTCCGACTGGCCGGTCATGGAGGCCGCCGCCCAGGCCCTGGACGAGTTCGAGATCCCCTACGAGGTGGACGTCGTCTCCGCCCACCGGATGCCCCGCGAGATGGTCGCGTACGGCGAGAACGCCCACCGGCGCGGCCTGAAGGCGATCATCGCGGGCGCCGGCGGCGCCGCCCACCTGCCGGGCATGCTCGCCTCCGTCACCCCGCTGCCGGTCATCGGCGTGCCGGTGCCGCTGCGCTACCTGGACGGCATGGACAGCCTGCTGTCGATCGTCCAGATGCCGGCCGGCGTCCCGGTGGCCACCGTCTCGGTGGCCGGCGCGCGCAACGCCGGCCTGCTCGCGGTACGGATGCTCGCGGCCTTCGACCCGGAGCTCACCGAGAAGATGACCGACTTCCAGGCCGAACTGAACAACCAGGCCACCGAGAAGGGCAAGAAGCTCCGGGCCAAGGTGGCCGGCTCCTCCTCCTTCGGCTTCGGCAAGTGAGCCCGTCCGGCGGGGTGGGGTAGAACAGCCCGTATGACCTCCGACTCCCTCACCCCGCTGGACCGCGCCCGCGCCCTGCTGCGCACCGCTCCCGTGGTGGACGGCCACAACGACCTCCCCTGGGCGATGCGCGAGCAGGTCGGCTACGACCTCAGCGCGCTCGACCTCACCGCCGACCAGGCCGGCCGCCTGCACACCGACTTCGCCCGCCTCGCGGAGGGCGGGGTCGGCGCGCAGTTCTGGTCCGTCTACGTGCCGACCGCGCTGGCCGGGGACCACGCGGTGAGCGCCACACTGGAACAGATCGACTTCGTCCACACCCTGGTCGAGCGCTACCCCGACCGGCTGCGCCTGGCCCGTACCGCCGCCGACATCGAGGCCGCCCGCGCCGACGGCCGGATCGCCTCGCTGATGGGCGCCGAGGGCGGCCACTCGATCGACTGCTCGCTGGCCACCCTGCGCGCCCTGTACGAGCTGGGGGTGCGCTACCTGACGCTCACCCACAACGACAACGTGCCGTGGGCCGACTCCGCGACCGACAAGCCGGTGGCCGGCGGGCTGACCCGGTTCGGCGAGGAGGTCGTCCGGGAGATGAACCGGCTCGGCATGCTGGTCGACCTCTCGCACGTCTCCGCCGACACCATGCGGGACGCCCTGCGGGTCACCGAGGCGCCGGTGGTCTTCTCGCACTCCTCCGCGCGCGCGGTCTGCGACCACCCGCGCAACATCCCGGACGACGTGCTCGCCCAGTTGCCCGCCAACGGCGGCATCGCGATGGCCACCTTCGTGCCGAAGTTCATCCTCCCCGCCGCCGTCGAGTGGACCCTGTCCGCCGACGAGAACATGCGCGCCCACGGTTTCCACCCGCTGGACACCACCCCGCGGGCCATGGAGCGCCAGCACGCCTACGAGGCCGCCAACCCGCGCCCGATCGCCACCCCGGCCACCGTCGCCGACCACCTCGACCACATGCGCGAGGTCGCGGGCATCGACCACATCGGCATCGGCGGCGACTTCGACGGCACCGCCTTCCTCCCGGACGGCCTGGACTCGGTGGCCGGCTACCCCAACCTGGTCGCCGAACTCCTCGGCCGCCACTGGTCGGAGGCCGACCTGGCCAAGCTCACCTGGCACAACGCCGTCCGCGTCCTGCGCGACGCCGAGTCGGTCGCCGCCACGCTGCGCACCAGCCGCCGGCCCTCCATCGCGACCATCGCCCAGCTCGACGGCACCGCCTGAGCCAGGGCCCCTCAGCCGAGCCGCGGGATCTCGATGGCCGGACACCGGTCCATCACCATCGAGACCCCGGCGTCCCGGGTGCGCCCGTACGCGGCCTCGTCGACGACCCCGAGCTGGAACCAGACCGCCTTCGCCCCGACCGCCACCGCCTGGTCCGCCACCTCCCCGGCCAGCGCGCTGTTCACGAACACGTCCACCACGTCGACCGGGACGGTTACGCCGGGTGCCATTCGATTTCATATCGACCTGGCGGGCTGACCATCGCGGATGCCGGGTGGGAATGGCCAGGGGAGCGGTGGCGCTGGGGTGAGGTGAGTTCTCGGCTCTCGGCTGCGAGGAGACAGGGCATGTACGGCGACCCGGAGACGGTCCGGAAGATCCTCACCGAACTGGGCGACACCTGGGCCGTCGTGGGCCTCTCGTCCAACCAGCGGCGGGCGGCCTACGGCGTTGCCGAGGTGCTCCAGCGCTTCGGCAAGCGCATCGTGCCGGTGCACCCGAAGGCGGAGACGGTGCACGGCGAGAAGGGATACGCGTCCCTCGCGGACATCCCCTTCAAGGTCGATGTCGTGGACGTCTTCGTCCGGTCGGACCTCGCCGGTGAGGTCGCGGACGAGGCGGCCGCCATCGGCGCCAAGGCGGTCTGGTTCCAGCTCGGCGTGATCGACGAAGCCGCGTTCGAGCGAGGGCAAGCTGCCGGGCTCGCCATGGTGATGGACAAGTGCCCCGCCATCGAGATTCCCCGTCTCGGTCTGGCCAGCAGGTTCCGTTAGATGTTGCGAGCGTGGAGGGCGGGTCAGTTGCGCTCCAGCTGACACGACTTGGTGTGGGCGCTCGAGTGCTCAAGGCACCGCCCGACTTGGCCGTGATCTGACCGTGCTCGTAGTTCGACAGACGGCAAGCCTGTTACCAGTCTAGTGCGCAGAGTGCTTGTCGGGCGGATGAGTCGATGATTTGATAAGTGCGACGATTCGATCGGCCGAACACGGGGGTGGGGATGGCTGAAGGGTATCGGGTTGACCTCCATGCGTTACGGGAGGCGGCCGCAGGTGTGAACGGCACAATCGGCAAGGCCGCCAAGCAGCGTGTCAGCGATATCCCGCATGATGAGTCGGCGATCGGCAACCACGAACTGGCCGGTACATTGGGCGATTTTCTCAGTCGATGGCAGCGCGGTGTCGACAATCTTGCGAAAGATGGCCGGGAGATCGCGACTAGGTTATCGGCCAGCGTGAAGGCCTATCACGATGCGGAACAGGCGGCGCACGGCAGTCTCAACGGAATCCTGCAGCAAAACGGGACCGATCCGGGGGCCAAGTAGCCGTGGCAGATCTCGGAAAAACCTCCGACCCGAAGGCGCTGATACCCGGGAACAGTGAGACCATTGGTCACACCGAGTCGGCGCTCCGAGAGTATGGTGACTTTCTTCATATCGCTGGTGAAGGCCTCAGTCGCATCAACACCAGTGATGGGTGGAGTGGCGAGGCTGCTGATGCCTTCCATAAAGTATTCCATGGCCAACCCGGGAAATGGCTACAGGCCGGTGACGCCTTCCATGATGCGGCTCAGGCTCTGGACAACTATGCGTCCACTCTGGATTGGGCGCAGAATGAGGCGACTGACGCCATCAGGTTGTGGAGCGCCGGCGAGGCGAACCAGCAGGACGCTCGCGACAAGCTGGCGAACGCCCGAAGTCAACTTGCCGGGGCTGCCAGTACCGCAGCTGTCATCATAGGTAAGGCACGTGACCTGGCTCCTCCGAAACCGGGGTTCTGGTCGCAGCTGGGTGACGGCATCGGTGATTTCTTCTCCGATGCCGGGCATCTTGCCAAAGATTTCGGCGAGACGGCGATGAGCGACCTGGCCTCGGTCGGCAATGCCATGGTGCACCACCCGGGGTCGGTTGCAGAGATGGCCGGCGGTCTTGGACTGGCCGCCCTCGGCGCCGGCGGCGAGGTGCTCGGCGTTGCGCTGGATGCTACCGGGGTCGGTGCCGTCATTGGCGTGCCCGCGAACGTGGTTTCGGCAGGTGCCATCGCGACGGGTGTCGGCTTGATGGGTATGGGCGCGTCGAACATCGCCGAGGATGCGGCTGGTCCGGATCGCGTCAACATGAACTCCGACAGTGGCGGCAGTGGCGGCGGTGGTGGGGTTCCGCGATCCTACAAGTCAAACGAGGGTGCCATTGGCGAGGAGCTGGGGTATTCTCGGAAAGACATCAAACTCGCAATTCATGCGGTAAAAAATGGTTCGAAGTGGCGCGGTATAGGTGGCAATAAGAATCCTGACGTTGTCGTGGATACGAGCACCGGTGAAGTGTATCCGAAGCTTCCCGACGGCAGCCCGGCGGACGATAGTATCGGGAACGTCTTTGACCACTTGCCCGAGGAATAGCGGTGCACATGTCGAATGAAATGAGTAAACCTGTGGATCGGTCGATCCTCCCGTTGCGGGGTCATCGTGTGGTGGATATCGCCTGGGGTGATGAGCTATGTTTCGCGCTTGAGCCCTCTGGTGAAGTCATCGTTGGCTCCCACGCTCTGTGGACAGAAGGCCCGGTGACGGCTCCGGGCGCCCGTCCCGCCACGCTCGATCAGTGCGACAAGGGGCAGATCCAGCAGGTCGTGGGTGCAAGCGTCCTGTCGGCCGTTGGCTTCAAGAGTGGCGCACTGCGCGTGGTCTTCAGTAACGGATGGCATCTGAACGTGAAGTCCGATGGACCGTTCGTCCCCGCTTCGGTGAGGTCAGCGGGCGCTGTCATCTGGGAGCGCCCGAGTTCCTGAGGTGGCGTGGAAGGCCGAAGGGCGGGCCAGGGTGGTGTCGGGCGTCCGGCGCCATGTCAGGCTGTCGTGGGAAGTTGTGGATGGCGGCCCGTCGGTTCATCCGGCGGGCCGTTTTGGCTTCGCGAACTGGTGACAGGTGGGTTGCTCATCATCCTGACCGGGAACGGGATGTCGGCCAGGGAGGCGTAGCCCTGCTCGCCGAGGACCGTCTCGGCCTTCGGGTGCACCGGCACGATCCGCTTGCCGAAGCGCTGGAGGACCCGGGCCACGCCGTGGGCGGCCCGGGCGGTGTTGTTGGACAGCCCGACCACCGCCCAGGTGTCGCCGCTGCCGGTGAGGATGGAGCGGACCGTCGCGTCGTCGCCGTAGTTCGTCATGCTCGGTGCCAACGCCGGGCGGGGGCGCGGGGATTCCGGGGCGGCTCAGGTGTGGAAGGCCCGGAGCCGCCCGGTCAGCTCGGGCGGCCCAGGGCGCGGTACGTCCAGCCGGCCGCGCGCCAGGCGTCGGCGTCGAGGACGTTGCGGCCGTCGAGCAGGCGGCGCTCGGCTACCACGGCGCCCAGCTCGGCCGGGTCGAGCTTGCGGAACTCCGCCCACTCGGTGAGGTGGAGCACCACGTGGGCGCCCTCGGCGGCCTCCAGGGCCGAGTCGGCGTACGCCAGCGAGGGGAACATCCGGCGGGCGTTGTCCACGGCCTTCGGGTCGTAGACGGTGACCTGGGCGCCCTGGAGCTGGATCTGGGCGGCCACGTTGAGGGCGGGGGAGTCCCGGATGTCGTCCGAGTCGGGCTTGAAGGCGGCGCCGAGGACGGCGACCCGGCGGCCCAGGAAGCCGCCGCCGCACTGCTCGCGGGCCAGCTCGACCATCCGGGAGCGGCGCCGCATGTTGATCGAGTCGACCTCGCGCAGGAAGGTCAGCGCCTGGTCGGCGCCGAGTTCGCCGGCCCGGGCCATGAACGCGCGGATGTCCTTGGGCAGGCAGCCGCCGCCGAAGCCGAGGCCCGAGTTGAGGAACTTGCGGCCGATCCGCTCGTCGTGGCCGAGCGCGGTGGAGAGCAGCGTGACGTCCGCCCCGGCCGCCTCGCAGACCTCGGCCATCGCGTTGATGAAGGAGATCTTGGTGGCCAGGAAGGAGTTGGCGGCGGCCTTCACCAGCTCGGCGGTCGCGTAGTCGGTGACCAGGAACGGCACCCCGGCCGCGATCGGCTCCGCGTACACCTCGCGCAGCAGCCGCTCGGCCCGCTCGCTCTGGGCGCCGACCACGATCCGGTCCGGCCGCAGGGTGTCCTGGACGGCGAAGCCCTCGCGCAGGAACTCCGGGTTCCAGGCGAGTTCGGCCTCCGCGCCGACCGGCGCCAGCGCGGCCAGCCGCTCGGCCAGCCGGGCCGCCGAACCGACCGGCACGGTGGACTTGCCGACCACCAGGGCCGGGCGGGTCAGGTGCGGCGCGAGTTCGTCGATCGCGGTGTCCACGTACGACATGTCGGCGGCGAACTCGCCCTTGCGCTGCGGGGTGTTGACGCACACGAAGTGGACGTCGCCGAACTCGGCGGCCTCCTTGGCGGAGGTGGTGAAGCGCAGCCGCCCGGTAGAGCCCTCGTGCCCGGCCACGTGCTTGAGCAACAGCTCGGACAGGCCCGGCTCGTACATCGGGACGCGGCCGGCGGTGAGGGTGGCGATCTTCTCGGGATCGATGTCCAGACCCAGCACCTCGAAGCCGAACTCGGCCATCGCGGCGGCATGCGTGGCGCCGAGGTAGCCGGTGCCGATCACGGAGATGCGGAGGGTCACGGGTTCCCCTTGAGTCGCGGGTTCGACCAGTAGAAGTGCCCCTGATGCTATCCGTCCCGGTCGGGTCGTCCGGGATCGCCCGTACCCGGAGGGATTCCGCCCGGGCTTCCGGGGCGCCCCGCGGACGGCCCCGAGGACGCTAGGCAGTCGCAGGTCGGAGCCCTAGGATCTCTACTGAACGGTAGTTAACCGCGATTCGACTCGGACCAGGCGTCGATCGGACGTCGGTCACTGGACGACGAGGCAGGCATCATGGCGGGCAGCGCAGGGGCGGCTGACTTCGATCTCTTCCGTATCTCCGAGGAGCACCAGATGCTCCGTGAGGCGGTGCGTTCGCTGGCCGAGGCGAAGATCGCTCCGTTCGCGGCGGAGGTGGATGAGCGGGGGCGGTTCCCGCAGGAGGCGTTGGACGCGCTGACGGGCAACGATCTGCATGCGGTGCACGTGCCGGAGGTGTACGGGGGTGCGGGTGCGGACGCGCTGGCGACGGTGATCGTGATCGAGGAGGTCGCGCGGGTGTGCGGCTCGTCGTCGTTGATCCCGGCGGTGAACAAGCTGGGGTCGCTGCCGGTGCAGTTGTCGGGTTCGGAGGAGTTGAAGGCGAAGTACCTGGGGGCGCTGGCGCGGGGTGAGGGGATGTTCTCGTACTGCCTGTCGGAGCCGGAGGCGGGCAGTGACGCGGCGGGGATGAGGACGCGTGCGGTGCGGGACGGTGACTTCTGGGTGCTGAACGGGGTGAAGCGCTGGATCACCAACGCGGGGGTGTCGGAGTTCTACACCGTGATGGCGGTGACGGATCCGTCGATGCGTTCGAAGGGCATCTCGGCGTTCGTGGTGGAGAAGGGCGA